>JAQSYQ010000015.1 GCA_029256015.1 Gammaproteobacteria bacterium
AGCTTTAATTCACGCCGGAATCCCCTATCGAATCTATGGAGGCTTGCGCTTCTTCGAGCGGGCTGAAATTAAATCTGCCCTCGCCTACCTAAGGCTGATTCTAACTCCAGATGACGATACAGCTTTTGAAAGAGTGGTGAATTTACCGACTCGCGGCATTGGTGATAAAACGGTAGACAGCATCCGAGATATGGCCAAACAAAACCAGTTTTCACTTTGGCAAGCATCAAGACATATGCTGTCTCAAAACCTATTGCCAGGGCGAGCTGCCAATGCTTTATCTCAATTTATAGCATTGATAGAATCAATGGCCTTTGAAAGCAAAGACTTAAATTTAAAAGAGCAATTTGAACAGGTATTGGAAAAAAGCGGCCTGATTGATTTCTACGAAAAAGAAAAAGATGAAAAAAGTGAGGGAAGGCTTGAAAACTTAGCCGAACTTGTCACCGCAGCCAGCCAGTTTGAGCCCGATCCTTTAGACAATATGACTCCTTTGGCAGCCTTTTTAGCCCATGCCATTTTAGAAACGGGCGAAGCCCAGGCAGAAAGCTATGAAGCCAGTGTTCAGTTAATGACCCTGCACTCCTCAAAAGGCCTAGAATTTCCCATCGTATTTATCTGCGGCATGGAGGATGAACTTTTCCCAGCCAGAGCCAGCATGGATAACCCAGACCGCCTGGAAGAAGAACGCAGGCTTTGCTATGTAGGCATGACTCGAGCCATGCAAAAACTGATTGTAAGTTATGCAGAATACCGGCGACTTTATGGCGAGAACAAAACGCATATGCCCTCCCGCTTTTTAAGGGAAATCCCTAAAAACTGTCTAGAAGAAGTTCGCATGAAAATGAGCATAAGCAGCCCTGTTTCTCTGCAAAGTGGAAACGAAAGAAGGTTTAGCTCTAGCGCTCCTGGCTTAAAAATAAATACGTCGGCCAAAGAGTGCGGCATGATAAATTCGGCGAAGGAATGATTATTAACTACGAAGGCTCAGGCGAGCAAGCCAGAGTACAGGTCAAATTTAACAGCTCTGGAATAAAATGGCTGGTGGCGGCCTATGCAAACCTTAAGGCTATTGCGTAAAAAGCAGCGTCCCTGCTTTTCGCACTTCCTATGCGATCATCCATTTGCCCCCTCTCCATAAACTTAAAAATTAAGCAGCAAATTAGGCGGGCATTCTACCAGAAATTTATTACGTGTATAGTTTGTTAAAAAAATAGATATTTTAATAGGGTCCGAACGATAGTCCTTGACAGGAAGGCTTAAAACACCATACAATCTTGCCTCGTTTTGCTTGCTCTGCTATCTTTCTTCTCCGTTGGGCACCAAGCAAGACGCCGAAGCGCGCCCGTAGCTCAGCTGGATAGAGTACATGGCTACGAACCATGCGGTCGGGAGTTCGACTCTCTCCGGGCGCGCCAGTTTCTTTTTTCCCACGTTTCATCGCTTGCGGGATTTTTGCGGGAGCTATCCATTCCATCACTAGGCAGAAGCTGTTTTGAACGGTTTTTTAATAGCGTCAAAATAGGCCCTTGAATCGTACGATCACATGCTTTATTTGCCGCCACAATCAAGTTAGTTAATTGCGCTCCTGAATAATGCGTGGTCATACTCCGTGATTTATGGCCTAACAAGTCCTTACGATCTTCTTCACTCACACCAGCCGCTCTTAAGCGAGCACCGAATGTATGCTTTAAATCATGGACTCGTACCGTATTCACTCCTTTAACATTAAGCCCCACTTTCTTTCTAGCAGTCTGCCATGCTGAATTGTTCATGGCAGTTAATGGGTGCCCTCGGTAAGTAAAGACATACTCAGGATGTTGGCCTCTTTGTTGTTCAATGACTTTTGCAGCCACCTGATTTAATACCACTAATCTGTCTTCACCATTTTTTACAAGTCTTATCAGCTTACTGTTTCTTTTTATATAGGCTGGAATAATAAAAATACTGGTATTAAGCTCAGGTATTTTAATTTCCCACTCCCATTTAAGCTGACAAACTTCTTGCTCCCTGCATCCTGTATTTACTTTGAAAAGTGCCATTTGTCGCAAGTGTAACGGCAAGGCATTAAACAATTGAACTTGCTCATCCCAAGACAGAGGATAAGCCGTTCTTGCTCCTATAAGTGGCAGCATCTTGATTTTGGGTGAATGAGACAGCCAAGTTAAGCCGTTTTCATCTATCCATTCCGACGCTGCTAAATTTAGGATGTGCCTTACAACCCCTAACGCAAGATTGATGGTTTTAGCTTTTCGCCCTGCCTTCTTTCTTGCTTCAATAAACGGCTGTAATGTTCCGTTATGCACCTGCTCCAAATATAAATCGCCAATGAACTTATCCAAACACTCAAGATGGCCTTCATCATCACCGATGCTCGCTTTTTCTTGGTTTTCGAGAACATATTTACTTGCTGCTTCCCGAAAAGTCCTTGAAGGCCTTACACCGTAAACTTGGGCCTCTCGAATTTGTTCCATTCTCTTGGCTAGGTACTTTTCCGCCTCTTCAATCGAACTTGCGCCAGTAGCTTCGCAAATTCTTCTGCCGAGGATTTTCTTATCAATATGCCAGACTCCGCCTCGCTTATAGAGACCTGGCAATCTTTTTCGTCCCATATCAAACTCCTTTGATCATTGGGACGCACATCACCACTCTTATATAGCTCGAACCATGCATCTAAGTCAACAACATCAAACCCAATGCCTCGCTTACCTAAATGTATTGCTTGGATATAAGGCCTCACCATTTTATTGAATAGATGCCTGTTCATACCTAAATAAGCAGGTGCGTCCTTGAACCTGATTACTCTTGGTTGCATTATTTTCCCCTTGTTTGACGTGCGATTTACCCATAATCACACGATCTTAATTTTAACATATTTGTACAAAAAATGAACTTTGTGTATTTTGTTATTTATTTATAAAACAATGAACTACATGGGTCTACTGGGAACCCCATTGAGATACCCTGAGGCACATAGAGCGAATATTTCGCACAGAAATAGCTTGATGTTATCAAAATGCAAGAGTAGATTTTTAGCACTTTACCCATATTTGGTTAGCTAATGAAAGAAATCGCAAATATTTTAAACTTAATTACTGACAAGAGCATGGGAGCTAATGTTACTCGTTTTTTCCGAGGCCATGCGGATGAAGACTACGGTCTGCTGCCTAGTATCTTTAGAAATTCGGTAATTGATAAGACTTATACTACAAAAGCAAAAGATGAGTATAAGCTTCTTGAAGAGTATAAAAAGGGATTCAATAAGTTTTATACTCAACCTACTTATAATTTACTTTGTGATATGCAACATCATGGCATCCCGACAAGATTAATTGACTGGACGACCAATCCTCTAATAGCTTTATATTTTAGTTGTTGTAGCAGCCCAGATAAAAATGGCCTTATTTTTATACAGCATCAGGCTGGCATGCATGCTCCAGCAAAGATGAGCGACCACCCCATTTACTTAGCGCTACATGCTGAAATAGCTGCTGTAAACAATAAGCAAGAAATTTTACCCATATTTATGAAGCATTTTGAAGACTATAAAGCCTATTGGTCATCATATCTTAAACGTTTGACTCGCAGGTTGACACACCCTACTGCAAAACCAAATTATGATGGATTTTTAAAACGAGCACATAATGAAATTGATAGATTTATTGTAGACTCAAAATTGAACCAAGCTTTCAAAAAAAGAGCTATGAACCTAAACATAAATCAACTAATCCATTTTGGCAATTTTATGAACGGACTAGGCATATTACACTTTCTATATGCACCTCAATTGAATGAGCGTGTGATTGCACAACATGGCGCTTTCAGTATTTGCACAGGTAAAATTCTCAAAAATAAAGTTATTATTAGAACACTAGGGCTTTATCCTAGTGATTTATCAGGCGAAGGCTTATTACGCCACGTGATAATTCCTAAAGAACAGAAGGCTGCTCTACTAAATCAGTTAGAAAAATACTTTAACATTAATGCATTTACTCTAAAGCTGAAAAGCCAACAAGAGATCATCAATGAAAATAGGACCCTAAGGCGGGCAACAAATCAAAAATTATCGAATAAGCGTTGATAATTAAAGCAGATCAGGTGAGTAAGAAATATTCAAATAAAGAACAAGGCCAATTATACATGAATTACATTAGAATTTGTTGACTTACTATGACAATCCGAAAATTTGTTTCACTTATTTTAAATACCATAAGTTATGCATCACAAAGCCTAGCTGGTAAAACAGCGTTTTATCTATTTAGCACTCCAATAGGTCGATCCAAGCCTTCGACTGTAGAAGCTAAAGTTTTGGCAGAAAGTAGGCAAAGCACAATAAAAATTGGCGGAACTGATGTTTCAGTTTATACCTGGGGAGATGGCAAACACCCTGTACTATTTGCTCATGGCTGGAATTCAGGTGCTGCAAGATGCGCCAAGTTAGTTGGTCCATTATTACAGCGAGGATATAGCGTTATAGCGTTTGATGCTCAAGGCCATGGTTTATCACAAGGAAAAACCACCAACATACTTCAGTATACTGACATTATTATGCATCTTTATAGAGTACACGGGGCTTTTGATGCAATCATTGGCCACTCATTTGGGGCGCTCTGTTCATTCCATGCTGTCCGACAAGGCGTAACTACAAAGTGCCTGGTTTCACTAAATGGCGTAGCTAGCTTCCAATATCTAGCTGACCAATTCTGTGCAGAACTAGATCTGAACCAAAGAATACGCGATTACTTAAAAGCTAGAACAGAAGCGTTATTTTTGCCACACACAAATATTTGGGAAAGCTTTTCTGCTCATTATGAACCTCATAAAATAACCGCGCCTATACTGGTGGTTTCTGATGAACACGATACAGTTGTTAGGGCTACGCAAGCTGAGCTTGTCCGTGAAGCCTATCCTAGACAAGTTGAAGTATATACAACCAGTAAATTAGGACATAACAGATCTTTACGTGATCCCAGCACAATTGAACGAGTTGTTTTCTTTGTTAATACCCATGGTAAAGCTGCTACAGCTGAAGGCTCAGCAAGCAGTGGCGCCGGTGTTAGTGAGTTAGAAACTACCCCATTGATCGCTAAGTTGTAATTATACAGTTTGTAGGGCTTTGCCCTACAAACTAATATTCATCCCGCTCTCCGGGCGCGCCATTTTCTCATACACCAAGATTCTCTTGATTGAAAAATAGCCGCGTTGCATTGACCAGCAATTTCAGATAATTTTAGATAAGTCTACGACAATTCTTATTCATAGAATATTTAACATCAACTATTACACGACGGTATATAGGCGAGAAACTATTGGATAACGTTAATGCAGAGCTTGTCAAACCGACAACCAAGACAATAAAAGATCCTGGCTTTCTTTCACGCCTGTTTATTTTTTGGATAAATCCCTTAATCAAAAAAGGCTTAAAAACCAATTTAAAAGAAGAAGATATCTGTCCGCTGCCTTCTGATGAGCACTTTGAAAGGTTTTCTGATTCATTTGATAACTTCCTTAAAAAAGATACAGGCTCGCCCTTTTTGTTTCTTAAAGCCTTCCTATATCTCAACAAAAATAATTTAATACTCGCCCTTTTGCTTGGTGTAATTAGCTTTGCCATCTCTATCGGCCAACCAATTTTGCTACGAAATACTATCGCGTATTTTGAAGGCCCCGCAACTGGCCGAGGTACAATCATAAGCCTTTGTGCAAGCCTGTTTTTTATCTCTTTAATTGGGGCCATTACTTCACAGCAATCTATCCATTTCCTGTTCAAAATAGCTAGGAAAACTCAAGGTATCTTAAGTTATTCCCTTATTAAAAAATTAATGTCATTCAAAACTGATGTCAATAAAGTTAATAGTGGCAATATTGTTAATTTGCTTACAACAGATATAGACAACTTTGTTAATGGCGGAATTATAAACATAAATTTTGTATGGTCATTGCCTCTTAAAATTATCGTTTTTCTGGGCCTACTTTATTATTACATTGGCATTTCATCCTTGCTTGGAGCCACCGTCATAGCGGCATTGATGCCATTATCAAATTACTATGCCAAAAAACTTTCTCTACAACGTGGAGAACTACAGAATATTAGTGACGGCCGAATCAAGCTAACCCGTGGAATAATCAATGTAATCAAAGAAATAAAAATCCTAGCATTAGAGAAAACCTATTGCTCAAAACTTGCAGCATGCAGAGAGCGAGAGCTTCAAAAACTTAAAGAAATGGCTAAGGTTTTCAGCCTGTGGTTTATGCTAAATAACAGTGTAATAATTATTGCCAGCTTTATAAGCTTTGCTGCTTACTTAACATTCCACAGCAAACTCGATTTGGCCGATATATTGGGAGCCATTACCTTATTTGGGATGCTATCCTCTGCAGCTAATTCTCTGCCAACCGTTATGCGTGGAATTGCAGATAGTATTGTTTCCTGTAACAGGCTCCAAGCTTTTACTCTCAGTAATAAAAAAAGTACAGAAATAGAACAAATCCCATTCATTAAAGAATTGCCGGCCATAGAGGTTATAAATGCAAGTTTTATAAATCATGAATCCACATCAGCCTGTACTTTTAAAATTGGGCCGATTGATTTGCAAGTTAAGCAGGGAGAACTTGTTGTTATTGTTGGAGAAACTGGCTCAGGCAAGTCTTGTTTACTCAATGCAATACAAGGGGGTATGAATAAAACTAGCGGGGAAATAAAAATATGTGGCGATCTAGCTTATATGCCTCAAAAAACTTGGCTCATTAATGCTTCTATAAAAGAAAACATCCTCTTAGGTAGGACTGATAATGACTTTCTGTTTAATAGAATTTTAGCTATTTGCCAATTAGAGCATGACTTTGACTTAGCTAATGGGGAATTAAGCCAAGCTGGTGAATATGGCTCAGCTTTATCGGGTGGGCAAAAGCAACGCATATGCTTAGCTAGAACGCTTTATCAAAATGCTGACATTTATATTTTGGATGATTTCTTAAGCGCAGTTGATAAAAACACCGCCCAGCTTATTAAAGAAGCTTGTATTTTTGGCTCAATTAATGATAAAGCTAGAATTATAGTATGCTCTGACAAAGACATTATTGAAAAAGCCGACAAGGTTCTTTTTATAAAAGAAGGCCAAATTTTACTTCAAGGCAAGCACAAGGAGCTATTAGAAAAGGACCCTCAATACAAAAACTTCATCTCTGATCATGAAATTCAAGCTGAAGTCCCAAGAACTGAAAGCTCAACTGAACAGGTAAGCATCACGCCTAAAAATACTATCTATAACGAAAAAGTTAGTGAATCAGTAGAAAATCAGTCATTTTTTAAAGAAGTTTTATTTTATTTGAATATAAACGCCCATTATTCGACTCTTATATTTTTTACTTTATTTATGCTTCGAGAAATATTTAGGGTGGGTTCAGATTATTGGCTTATAAGCTGGTCAAAAATGGCACTTCCAGGAAATACATTTTTACTGATTTATTTTATTTTTTCATGCCTGGCAGTTATTGCATTATATTTATGCTCTTTATTTACATACCAACATGGCCTAGTCGTATCTAGATCACTACATGAGCGCCTTATATCTTCACTTATGAAAAGCAAGCTCGCATTTTTCAAATTTATTGGCCATGGCAAAATCTATCAGCGCATTTCCAAAGACATCAACAATATTGATATTAATATCCCAAAGCTATTACTTGATACCATCTTTAATTTATTTATCTTGGCTTCTGTTGTAATAACCTTGCTATTAGCCAATTACTTAACTGCTTTCCTGATCTTAGCTATCTCTTGGTTTTATTATAGAGTTCAAAAAAGCTATCTAGCCAGCTCTAAGGAAATACGCAAAATAGAACCTCAGCTACAATCTTCTTTATTGAGTTGCACCTTAGAAATTCAAGAAGGCGCTACAATCATACAAAACTTGAAGCTGCATAGTTACTTCAGTAAAAGAGCATCTAAAAAATTATATTATTACTTATCCTCAGTTTACACCTGGCTGTCTCTAAACCGTTGGCTCGCTCTGAGGCTTGAACTCTTATCTGTTTTTGTCTTAGGAATAATTATTTCATTTGGCATCCTATTCTATGGCAAAATTAACTCTCAGCTTTTTGGCCTTGCATTAACATACTCTCTGCTTGTTGCGAATTCTTTAAGACTTTCTGTCAGATTAGCCGCGCAACTTGAAAATAGCATGCAATCCATACATCGCATAAATGCATACGCTAAGCAGATACCCCATGAAGAATCTGAAGGAAAGCAGCTCCCAAAAGGCTGGATAAAAGAAGGCTCTATTCAGATTGACTCTTTAACTATTTACTATCCAAACGCTTCAAGCCCTGTCTTAAACAATATCAGCTTAAAGATTAGCGGCGGGCAAAAAATAGGCATCATTGGCAGAACAGGTGCAGGCAAAAGCACCTTATTGGCTGCATTGATGCGATTAACAAGCTATCAGAAAGGCGAAATTTTTATTGATAATACCAACATAGCCGAATTAAGCCTTGATACTTTAAGAAGCAATATCACATATATTACCCAAGAGCCTAGCATACTTCCAGGCACCATAAGGTTTAACCTGGATCCAAACAATAGATTTTCAGACTTGGCTTTGCAAAAAGTACTTGAGATGGTTAAGTTAGATGCCATAGTAGCCAGGCTTCCTAACAAGCTAGATTTTGATCTGAGCAACCGTGAGGCATTCAGTGTTGGGCAAAAGCAGCTACTATGTTTGGCCAGGGCTCTACTTGATCAATCAAAAATTATTTTGCTAGATGAAGCTACCGCATCTTTGGATAATCAGACAGATGCTCTGATACAATTTTTAATTGATAAAGAATTTAAGAACTCTACTGTGATCACCATTGCTCATCGGATACATAACCTTGTTAATTATGATAAAATTTATCAAATCAATGGAAGCAAGTTACAAGAAGCAAAGCTAAGATAGTTGGATTGCAAAAATCCTGTCTACAATCAAATCTAGCTTCTTATCATAGAAATCAGACTAGCGCCCTACAGTGCTTGATTGACTCCATTTTAAATTTTAAGTAAATTGAAGTTGAAAGTTATTTCTTAGTAACCTAAGGAATAACTTTCATATTTGGCAGGCACTCAGGTGCTGTACCAAGTATATTCCGAGCTATTGACCTTGATAGCTCAAAGCTAGCGCCTAATTACTTTTTTATTAGGCAAAAATGAAGTTAATCAAACTAGGAGAATATTATGAAAGTACAAGCTAATCGTAATATATCTAAAGCAAATCAGCAAAAAAATGTTAAAAAGGCTGAAAAACCATTGTTCAAAATTGCTGCTGTTAAAGCTAACCGTGGCGTCTTATTAGAGCAATGCTGCATCCGCTAATAAAACTGTAGGCAGCTCTGCCTAGCAGAGCTGTTTTTTTTATGATGTTGGCATTAAAACCAGGAAAGCACTAGGCATCTAAAAGCACTTACAGATGCTATAGAGAGTTTCTATAGTTCCGCAATTATTCAACTTCTAGTAGAGTTTAAGGAATTGGGAATGGAAATCAGAACAGCCGCTAATTTATATATTCAAAATTGTATTTCAGAAACACAGTTAGTAAACCCTATTACAAATATAGCTTATCCCACTTATACCTTACTGCAACCCTATCTACTTGATATCCTTTATAAAGCTAATGACTGGATCAATCCTGATGAACTTGCCCAGTATATTAGTTCTCTTGACGATGGGAAAATTCCTAAAGAACAAGCGGAAGCTACTGTCCAAGAAATGATTAATAACGGATTATTAGAAGAGAAAAAGAGCTCACCCATATCAAAATATGAGAATGCACTCAGTAATTGGCAAGTTAATGGTTGGCAAGAGGCTCAATCCTACCATCTTCATACCAACTTTATTCAAAAAATGGATTACTCATTAGATCCTCATGGTTATATTGATAAAGGAATGATGGTCGGTTACGTTAGCGAAGAAAAAATTCCTTGTGCCTACAAAGATTACCAAGATGTTCCAATAATTAAACTTGTGCCATATGACGAAATTACTCAGCAGCAAAAAAATATAACACAAATTTTTGAAGATCATGTCACCTGCAACCCAGTACAAGGCCCCATTGGATTTGATGAGTTATCTTGGTATTTAAATTTAGCTTTCGGCCAAACGCGCACTAGAAAACTGCCTATTACAGGTGAACATATTGCAAAAACAGTGCCATCTGGTGGAAGCAGACACCCTATAGAAGTCTATCCTATTATTTTTTCAGTAGACGGCATTGAGCCAGGAGTTTATCACTATAATGTACGTAATCACGCCTTAGAACAGCTTAAAGCAGGCAATTTTAGTGAGGCGCTTGAAAGGCATATCATTACTCTTTCAAAAAGAGTCAAGTTCTTACCAAAAATCGCTTTTATTTTTACCTGTATTTTCGAGCGCAGCATGTTTCGCTATAGAGAGGCTAGAAGTTATAGGGTTATGCATTATGATTTAGGTCACCTTATGCAGAATGCTGCCTATCTTGCCAGTTCTATTCAATATAGCACTTATCGTGGTTATTCATTACATGAAAATGAAATTGAAAATCTTATTGAAATTGATGGGCTAAACGAATCCGCAATGTCTTATATGTTACTAGGCTAAGGGGAAACTATATGTATGCAGAAAGAAGAGATATTGAAAACAACTGGAAATTAAATCCTTTTTTTCGAATTAAATTAAGCCCACCCATCACTTGCGATTTATTTTTAGATAAAACTGAAATTGCTTTTCCTAGCCATGAATACTTGAAGTTAATAGCAAAAATTGCGGATCAAGGCACCGTCAATCGGGCATGGCTAGATGATGCAGCCAGGGAAATTTTCAATGTGAATGACCAAGATGCTGCCAGCATTGTTGAAGATTTAATTCAGCATAACGCTATCATTGATGAAGCAAAAACCTATCCTGAGCTTCCCGCCGTTGAACACTGGATTAAACGGGGATGGTTAGATGCTTTAATGCTACATATGAAAACTAAAAACTTAAGCTTTTCTGATAATAAAGCCGATAATGCAGATAACTTCGCCAGACAACAGCTAAAAGCAAAAATTGAAAAACATGGCTTACCAGAGTTATGGAAAGAATATAAAAATAAAACAGTTACCAAACTAATCGAGGCATCTGAAATGCCCACTGATAAGACCTTTCAAGAAATTATATTACAACGTCGTTCACACACACCTTGGCGGGCGACAGGGTTAAGACAACAAGAATTATCAAACATACTGCATTATGCAAATATTGAAACCTGCAAGCTACGCAAACAAGCAGAACAGTTATATCAAACAAAGCCAGAGGTTCTGATGAACTCTGCATTTAGCGCCCTTGAAACCTACCTTTTTGTATTCGAGGCTGATGGAATTCAGCCAGGTCTTTATCACTATATGCCAAACCATCATTCATTGACCTTATTAAAGGCGGGTATTTTCCGAAAAGATATTAGCCGGATTTGCATAGGACAACAAAGACCTGGGCAAGCAAGCTGTGCAATAGTTATGACCGCAGTAATCCAAAGATATATGTACCGATACCAACACTCACGCGCATATAGAACCTTATTAATTAATACTGCTGAATTAGCTCAGAAGTACATTACATTGGCAACTGCATACAATTTAAGTACCTTCCTCACTCCAGCATTTAATGATAACTATGCAGAAGAATTTCTAGACGTAAATAGCTATGAGGAAGCCCCTCTTTATGCTGTCGCATTTGGCTAAAGATTGTGTTGTAGCATTCACTCAACCAACAACTTATCAAATTGATAAGCTAGGAAAGCTTCACATTTTTTGTGGCGAACTGGATATAGAGTATCAGCAAAATACTGATGATTTTATTGCTATTATTAAGCTTATAAGCAAGGGCCCCATTAAGCTTGCCACAGTTGAAAAGCACCTTAATACAATCAAACATAAAAAACTTTTGGAAGAGTTTATCTTAAGCTTATTCGAACTAGGGATACTTTATTGGTACATGAGAGGAAGCGAAGCGCTAAAATTTCATAAAACCTCAAGTTTCGGCCATTTTCAAGAGATAGCGTTTGATCAAATACTTTTGAATAATTTGAATGAAACACATAGCTTATTATTCAATCAGGAATATGCCCACAGCAATCGCTGTATTTATAAAAAGCTCCCTTTCCAAAAAAGCAGCAAATCGAATTTAAATGAATTACTAAGCAATCGATACTCATCAAGGGATTTTTCTGGCCGAGCACTCACTCCCCGCACTCTTAAGTATTTATTGTGGACAGGTTATGGCTTAATGCAAAAACCCACAAAAGATCGTAGCGGCAGAGCTGTTCCATCGGCAGGAGGGATTTATCCTCTTCGCCTGTATTTTGCTAACTTAAACATCAGGGGTTTAAAAAAAGGAATCTATTATTATTGCCCTCAGTGTAATGCATTTATTGAGAGCATAATGCATGACTTGCCCTGTGATATTAATGATTGGTTTAGAACGAAACATATAAAATACAACACGGCAAAAGCCATTATATTTATTGCTGCTTTTCCTCACAGCACATTAAGTAAATATGGTGAGCGTGGCTATCGGTATTTATTATTTGAAGCTGGGCATATAGCTCAAAATATCACCCTAGCAGCCATTGAAAAAGGCTTGAATTCAATCTGTGTAGGAGGTTTTGATGATGACAAAGTCAATATGGCGCTAGGCTTAAGCAATAGAGGTGAAGCAGCTTTATATAGCATCGCAATAGGTTGAGATTCATGAAAATAAAGCATCCTTGTTCACATTGTTATGATTTATATAGCCAAGGCAACCCTGAATTTGCAAGCCTTAACATTGAATGCTCAAAAAATATGGAATATTATCCACACCCCTTATGCCTACACTATTTTTCACATAATCATATTGCTACAGAAGAGCCCGATATACAGGTTCATTTATTTAGCCCTCTTGATAGTTTTTATACTAAAGCCTCACTCCCTGGCTTACCTTATATTTCTATTTCAACTAGCAATGTCCTACAGGGATTTATCGATAATCAATTGATTGTTGGAAGAGGAATAGATTTTGATCTGAAAAAAGCAAAGCTTAAAGCAAAAATGGAGGCTATTGAGCGAATTTGCACTTATTTACCAGCACGTGCCGAGTTACAGTGGGCAAGCCAAAAGGAAATAAGTCATTCTTTAATCAACTTCCATACAATAAATCCTAATCAAGCCCGATGGTGGATGAAGCCCAGTCAGTATTATCCTTCTACATCTAAGTCAATAAAAAATTGCTCATATTTTCTTCCTCTTGAATTTTCACAATTGGGTAGTCGCTGTACAGTTACCTCCCCTCTCATATGTGCTGACTCCACAGGAATTGCAGTTCACTCTAAGTTTGAAAATGCCTTATTTAATGGTATAGCTGAAATCATTGAAAGAGCTGCCACTCAAAATTTTTGGGAAACACTTGATGCTAAAAGAATTAATATTGATTCGTTAGAGAATGAGTCAAAGAGCATGATCAATAGCATTATGGCATCTGGCTATGAATTGATTGTACTTGATATTTCAGGAACCTATCCTTTATACGTTTATGCTGTTTTACTTATCGCAGAAGAAAGCAATGAAGGACCCGCGCTAGTTTGTGGCGCAGGGGCTTCCAACAACTCCTCAATAGCCGTAAGACATGCCCTTCTTGAAGCTTATGCTCAACTTATGCATGCTATTGAAATCTGGCCTAAAGACCCGGATGGGAAAAACCAGCACTATGATACCTTTTTACTTTACCTGCAAAGCGCTCAAGCAAAAAAAGCACTTTCTTATATAGCCCCTGTAAGGGACAAATTATTCAAATTTCAAAAACTCGAAAAATCATTTGATGATATTCTGAAAAATTTGAAACGCGTTTTTTATGTAGACAGAGGAAATGCATTAACTGATTATTTGAAAATTTTTGCCATACAGGCCTTTTTACCAGACTTGCCACCGCAGCACCGTCAGGAGAAAGCAATGCCAAACAAACCTGTAAGCCCTTTTTAATCATGCGCAAATATAAGCTGAGTAAATTCGCGAATTTAATTTACTACGACAACAAATGCTATATTACCAATCCATGTAAAGACATCGTTGCACAAGTCAGTAATTTAAATAATAGGCTGATTGAATTACTTTCTTTTTGCGCCACTGGTTCTAAAAGCGATGATGAGTTACATACTTGGTTATGCAACTCGCAATGCCATTCTGATGAAGCCATTGGTTTAATAGAAAACTTATGTGACTGCGGCGTCCTTACTTTATGCGACCATCTGGAAGAACATAGCGAGAATGAATTTGTTAATTTTTTACATTTTAGGGAAGGCATTAAGCATGCTGATTACTCAAGCAGCACTGTGTTTAATGAGGATAAAGATGAAATGAAAACTTATCTTACCAGCTCTGAAATACCAAAATTATTTAAAAACTATGATGTTTTGGCCGATATTCAACTTTTTCACCCTGCTCATGGCGCCCCCTTAACAAAACAGCAAAAAATATCAACCTTACTATTTTATGCTTTTGGCCAATTGCGGGAAGCTACATTTTTAGACTTATTACCCGCCATGTTAAAAATGGTGCCGTCTAAAGGAGCCCGTCATCCCTATGACTTGTATCTTATCGATAATAATGGTAAGATTTTTTCGCCTGGATTTTATTATTATCGACCTGATAAACACTGTTTAGAGCTCATTCGTAACATTTCATCAAAAACTGGCAAAGATAAACCTAACTCTCTATTACAGCTTTTTATTGTTGTAAATTATGAGAGATATCAATGGCGCTATCGACATAGTTGGGCTTACAAAGATATTTACCTTGATTTAGGCCATATTACCGAAATGTTAAATTTAGCAAGCCAGCACCTAAATTTACATTTAACAGAAGCAGATTCACTCTGCTTCCCAAATGAAAAAGCTCTTACTGATGAATGTTTGAAATCTTATGAATTAGATATTTAAGAAGGAGAACTTATGTTTAGCATTAGAGAAGCTACTGCATCAGATGCAGAAGGCATTTGCCACGTAATAGTCAAAGCAATACAAAGCTGCGAGGCTGATCATGAAAACCAGCAAGATCTTATTGAGAAATGGTGTGTTAGTAAAACAAAAGATAACGTGTTAATTTGGATCACCAATCCAAGAAACATTACCATTATTGCAACAAATAATGACAATCTCATTACCGGGGTGGCTTTATTAGATAAAGAAGCTCAGAGATTGCGCTTATGCTATGTCTTGCCACAAGCACATGGCCAGGGTCTAGGTAAGACCCTATTAAAAAATATAGAAAATAAAGCCAAAGACGCAGGTATTGTAGAAATGAATTTAAGCAGTACAAAAACTGCGCGCGGCTTTTATCAACGTAATGGGTATAGCGGCAGCTTGCCTGTATACAATCAAATTACAGGCCGCTCCAATTATGATATGAAAAAGAGCTTATCTGAAACTATAGAAGATTCTGTGATGGTCACTAAGGGTAGCTAACCAAAAATAGGTGAGTTTATGAACCGTACTGAATTTGTAGCAGCTAACTTACCAAATAAAGCCAAATATTGTAATCAGCTTGTAAAGCAATTCAACACAAACAAACTCCAAGAGCAGGATATTTCTAAGGCTCTTGCCAATATTGCCGAAAATTTTATAGATCATGGAATAGATAAATTTCAAATAGAAAGCATTATGGAAGGGCTTTCTGGAAATGGTTGGGAAAAGGCAGTTAATGTTTTCAGCAAAAGCAAAGGCCTAAATTTCAATTTGTTCTTAGGGCCTATGCGGGCAATGGAAGGCAAGCCTTTGCAGTTAGGTTTTCTATTTCTTGAAAAACATCCACTCTATCCAGATATTGTGAAAAAGGTAGAAGACCATGTTGAGGAAATAGGCGAGTGCATTTTCGGCCAGCCATGTTCATTTCATAATAGACATGTGGAATATTATAATATTATCTCTGGAGCAGGGCCTTTTATTAATGCCAACGGAGAGTACATTGCCTTATTTACTCCCTTTTATATCGGCAATATTAAGCTTACTGCAGAGTGGCTGCCATTAAGAAGAAGTATTATTTTTCATAACCTTATTCAAGCCCGGTTTGAAATACTCAGTATGTCGTGTGCTGAGAAAGGTTTGAGAATTAACGGGAAATTGCCGCTTTTTTTGACTTGCACCAGAGAGCAGATAGAACAGGCCATCATTTTATGGCTTACTTTACATGAGCTATTTCATGGCAGCGGCCCCTTACCTCTATTTGATAGCTCAGTCCCGAAACTGAAATTAGGCCGCAAATACTCCGGCATCGAAGAAATGCGAGTTGACATGACAGTTTGGCTGGCTTTAAGCAAATGCCGTGAACTATTTGGAGAGCTTGCAGCTATAGCTCAGCATATCATCTTAGCAGAACGTCTTATTAGGTCCCCCAGCTCCAATTTTGACCCAGCCAAACGAATTGTAGACAGTTATTCCTCTGATAGTGAAAATGGCATGCTATGGCTATCGGCCTTAGCCAAAAATACTTGTATTAGCTTTTCAAATGAAAAAATTGATATTGATACAGTTAAAACAGAAGCCGTATTAATAAACTTGCTAAATGACATTTATCAGATGGAAAGTTTTGCAGCTAACAAAACAGAAAAAGAAATAGCAGCCATCCTTATACAAGCTGCTACTCAACTGAGAAATGACTTATGTATGGGTGACAATAATTTTATGCAATTTTCACCAGAGCTTAAAAAATATCAAGAATATATTTTTGAATTACCTAAGCGACTTACAGTAAACTTTATCTAACTATCAATCTTTTCGGAGAGCGGTCATGAGCACATCTCAACGAATGTATGTTAGTAATGCTGGTGATGATTCCATCTCTGTTATTGATACCAACAAAAATACATTAATAGATACAATTAGCGTTGGGCGGGAGCCTAGACGTCTTGCATTATCAATAAATAATCAATATCTTTACACAGCAAATGTAGGCGATAGAACAATATCAATAGTTAATACTGCAAATCTTAGTGTAAAGTCTCAGATCCCATTAGACATAACGCCAAAAGATATTTTTGTTTGCCCTGACCGCAATGAACTTTTTATCTCTAGTGAAGATGAAAATTGCTTAGTAGTAATAGACAGCTTGAACGGTAAATATATTAGCCATATCGAAACGAATGCACCAATTTATAGCTTAATATTCAACTCTAATGAAAATAAATTATATGGCACCGTACCTCAACATGCTTTTATTTCAATAATTGATAGCATTAACAAAAAACATATAGGAAATATTGAAATATCAAGACCAACTTATGGGATCACCTTACTACCAAATCAACAATATTGCTATGCCTCCACTGGCCATGAAAATTCAATTTTAATAATCGATCTACTACTTAACAAACAAGTACAAGAAATTACTGTGGAGAAGCACCCGCTCGCTATCAAAGCCTCAAA
The DNA here is from genome assembly GCA_029256015.1 of Gammaproteobacteria bacterium. Lineage (GTDB taxonomy): Bacteria > Pseudomonadota > Gammaproteobacteria > Francisellales > CACEW01 > JAQSYQ01. The sequence continues at coordinate 17,442 of JAQSYQ010000015.1, forward strand.
AGACAACAAGCATGTGTATGTGAAAAATGCAAAAACTTCAAGCATTTCATTAATAAAGGTAGCAACTGGCGAGATAAGTGAGTTGATTAGTATTGATGGTCTTTTATTAGGGATGGAAACAATCACTGCTAATACAAACTTACTTTATCTAGCAGATGGAAAACATAATTTGGTTCATGTAATCCATGTTCCTAGTCAAAGGATTATTAATAGCATTGAAGTAGGGGCCCATCCTTATGCAATAATCTCTAGTTAAACCTAAAGCAAAAACCGGTTCTTTCTTCTAGCCCACATAAAGCGCCTTTTTTGAATACCTCTTTGCTCCAGGCCATTCATAGTCTCCTTTTGGACAATACCATAATAATGAGACTGGACCGTTTATTAACTTGCTATATTCCTCCCAATCCTCAGCTATATAATCTTGATATATTTTAAAAGCAGCATCTGTCCGCCCTATTTTGATGTAATTGTATGCAATATGCCACCAATTGTGTGAATACATAAAGTAGTTAAAAGAAGTCCAAGTATCACAATAATTCAACATCCATTCAATTGACTCCTCCACCTTTCCTAAAGCTTCTAATGCATGAGCAACCACATGTTGCGCCCACGGATCATTGCGACACAGACTTATAGCATGCTTCCCATACCTTAATGCTTCTAAGTAATTTTTCGATCTCTCATAGCCAAATCCTAAAATCCCATAAAAATATGCCTGATTTTTATTAGCTTTTTCAATAAGTTTTGCCATATCTACTATAGCCAATCCATTATTAAGATTGAAATGATGATATTGGCAAATTTTTGCTGAGACTATATCTGTTGGGTATTTCTCAAGGAGTTCCATAAGAATCTTTGCCGACAGGCTAGTTTCTTCGCGCGCCCAAGCATCTATAGCAAAAAAATATAAGCGCTCACGCTCCGTCACTCTGTGTAGCTGTGTTCTAGCCGAAGCAAGATAAGTGGCGGCTATAGGCTTAAAATCAGGCCTCTCTGTAAACAAGTAAAGTATGGCTACACTGGTATTTAATATCACACAATCTGGGTCAAGTTTTAAGCCTTCTAGAACAGTTTCCGGGGTCTTTCCATAACTTAATATTTTATTATTAAATTCATCAATGAACTTTATAGTTTCTTTATTAGAAGTGGTGATAAAGTGTCCTTGGCTATCGATGTACATACAGAACTCCAGACAAATAGTTTTTTTAATATCTAAACTCTTGGTAAGGAAGTAACTTCTTGGGTCTTAAGAAAAAGCAAAATACGCTCTTACTAAAATTAAAATGATTTGTTAATAAAATCAATATTACTACACCCCCAGGATTGTATGAAGCAACCACAAGATTCCAGGCTTGACAGTTATATTGCATATTTTATTAGGGCTTAGGGCCAGCCCCTTCAAGACGAACCTTCTTAGTTCCTCTTTCTCTCAACCGCCGTATCGCTGTTGACTCTATATCAGCAGGCGCAGATATAGCCCCTTCACTATCACTTTCTGGTTTATTGCGCTTTCTACCAGTCATACGCGGCATCGACTCAACTTGTACAGGAGCAGCATTTGCCACAGGGCTTGCAATATCAAACTGCGGAACTGGCAGACCTGCGGCAGCTCCTGGATTAACCGTAATACTTACAGCCATGGTAGCTGCTGAAGCACCGCCAGGAGTTTCTTGTGCTAACGGAAAATAGCTCTCTGCCGGCGATGGTTGCCTAGCCAATCTTTCAGCAGGAGCAGGCTCAGGGCTGGCTGCTGGCAGAGCTGATGCAAGAATACCTGAAGCCATAGGCACAGCAGTGCTTACAATGCTAACAATATAGGGATTTGGAGCAGCAGGTTGAGAAGCTTGACTGAATAAAGGGGCATCGGTTGGCAATGACGGCAAGACATCAGAAGGTGCTGGAGAGGACCTGCGTGAGGCAGCGACTAAGCTGGCGCTAGGTTCTACTGGAGATTGACCTGCCGCATTACTAGCTTGGCCTACAGCACTTCCTTCTTTTTTCTTTAACCAAGCTTCTAATTCAGCAATACTTTGTTCCCTTGCTACTTCCTTACCCTCTATACTGCCTATACTATGCTGCGCCAATGCAGGCACATCATCACCATGATGTTGGAGTATATTGCCATATAAATCTCTTATATTAACGCCATATTCATAAAACAGTTTTAATAAGTCTATTTCATTTGATACTGCTGCTAATTCTGGCGGAGTTTGAGCATTATAGTTTTTCTTATTAATACTAGCCTTAGCTTTGTCAATTCCCGCTTCGGCTTCGAGTAATACTCTGGCTATTTTAACGTTGCTTGCTCTAACCGCAGCATGCAGAGCAGTTTCATTCTTATGTTCTGGGTATCGAGCATTGGGCTTAGTACCCGTTCTTAATAAACCTTCCACTCCCTCAAGATCATCTGCCATAACTACTTCATATAAACTTCTGCCACCTTGCATACAACCTCCATATTCCCCAAATTTCCCATTGAGTCATTTTAAACTAAGCCTGTCAAGACAGGCTTGTTGCAAATACTTACAGGAATTTTATAATTTGACCAACGCTCGGAGAAAAAAGATGCCCCTTATACAGTTAGATAAGCAAAATATCAGCAGTCATTACGAACTACACGGCAATCAGAAAAATAAAACACTGGTTCTAATTAATGGTCTGACTCGTGACCATACAGCCTGGAAACGCATACTCCCATTTCTTATAGAAGAATATTGTGTCTTAGTTTTTGACAATAGAGGGGTGGGTCAAACAAAAGATGCTGGTAAAGCTTTTACTGTAGAAACAATGGCCGATGATACTATTGCTCTTATTGAAGCTTTACAACTACAGAAGCCTTATATAGTTGGGCACTCCTTGGGAGGCGCTATTGCCCAAACCATAGCTTACAAATACTCTGATAAAATTCAAAAAATAGCTTTATGTAATACTTTTATTAAAATCAATAAAGAAGCCATGCACGCCTTTGAAAATACACTAGCTATACATCAAAGTGGCGCCAGCCAGTCTGAAATAGTTGATTCTCTTATCCCCTGGGTATTTTCAAAATCATTTGTTACTCCAGAAGTTCGAGCTATGATTCACAAATTAAGCAATGAGAATCCTTATCCTCAATCTTCAACTGACTACCAGCGCCAGCTTAAAGCTTTAAATGAATTCGACTCAGGAAAGTGGGTTAGCAGCATACGCTTACCTTCTCTGGTAATAGGCTCAGAAGAGGACATTACAGCAACCCCTCAAGAATCTGAAGAATTAGCCTCTAAAATTACTGGAGCCCGATTAACATTAATACCTGGCGCGCACGCCTGCTATACAGAGCAACCTATTAAACTTGCCGAAACCTTAAAAAGCTTCTTCCAGTGACTTATAGCCCAGAATTTTAATATGTTGAGACAAGGACCCTATCCAAGGCTTCCCTAAAATTTCCTGCTTAATTTGCTCAAGCACTAGGTCAAACTCTTCAGCACTGCTTAGCCCATTTTCTACCAACTGCTTTTTAACATCCGGCGTTAAGCTTAAAAATAAAAATGGCTTGTCTTCTTCTTTAGTAATCAGCGGCTGGCAAAGCTCAACCTGAATATTCTTTAAGCCCAGCTTATTAAAAGCCGAATACAATCTAGAGCCGATTTCTGCATTGGGATTATTATGAATTTTAAAGCGCTTAAGCTGCAATTTTTTACGGTCCCAGAAAGCTTTGGAATCGGGGTCTGAAAAAACTCCGCCCTCAAGGCTGGATATTTCTTCACAATACAAAAAACCTTGTGGTTTAACTCGCTTAGCCATCTTTTTTAACACGCTATCTGCCTCATGCAAATGCGCTAGTAAAAATCGGCAATAAACAAGATCATATTGTTCTTTGAACTGATCCAAATCCCGAACATCACATGCTAGAAACTCAACATTATCAAGGCCTTCTTGCTTAGCATAGGATTCTGCAAGCTGCAGCTGCTTCTCGCTCATATCCACACCAATAACTTTGCCGCTAGGTCCTACTTGCTTAGCCCAATAACAAGTCATCACGCCAGTGCCACAACCCAGCTCTAGAATCGTTTTTCCTGTCAAATCAGGAAGATAAACTTGCCGAAATCTTTCTGTATAGGGATTACAAATTCGATTTAAAATTTCGAGACGCTTTTCTTCAGCCTCGCTAGCTACATAGGTGTATTTTGTGTCATTTGACATAGTGTCTCCAAAACTCTTGCTGTATTATAATCTCATACTATGCACAATTTTTGGACATGAAAACTGTTAAAATGAAAATATTAACATCTTATAAGTTCTGTGGCTTCTTAAAAACCCTACGTACAAGAAAACAAAAGCTATATCAAGCGCTGGCACAAAGATATCACTTAGAAGCCCATCCTGAAGGCGGTTTTTATAAACAAACCTATCGCTCTAATGACCTAGTGCGGGTAGAAGGCGAAGCAAGCGCAAGATATCAGGGTGAAGCCAGGACAGCCGGAACCTCTATTATTTATATGCTGACAGAGGGAGACTTTTCAGCTTGGCATACTGTGCAATCTGATGAAACCTGGCACTTTCATAAAGGCGCCCCCTTATTGCTTAGAATTATTCATCCTCATACAGGAGAGCTGCAAGAAATTATTCTTGGCGGCAAAGATATCTTACAATATAACGTTCCTGCTCAACATATTTTTTCAGCGGAAACGCTAGGGGATTATACCATTGTGGGCTGCACTGTTTGCCCTGGTTTTGACTTTAAAGACTTTTACTTACCTAGCAGAGAAAAGCTTCTCGCTCAATTCCCACAACATAAAGAGCTGATTAAGAAATTTACTCGAGAAGCTGCCGTGCAAAGCGAGGCTGCTATTAAAGAAGGATTTAGCAAATGAATTATCAGACCTGGCAAACTCAAGCCTGATACGCTGTTAATTTTTAACTGGCGCAATTTTAACGAAGTATTTGAAAGCCAACATCAACGCCTTTCTCTAGGTGGGCACATTGGCTTATTGCCTTCTCACCGATGTATTTAAATTTTAAGGCAAGGTAGGTTTTGACCAGCCCTGTGGCAACCATTTAGCTTGATAGGCTTCATCATACACACTCCAAAGAGTTTGACTAAATTCAGTATTGTCTGTTTTAAGCATAACCCAAGATGCAAACTCTGCAGTCACTTCTGGGTCTAGGAGCTTATGTTTTTCATTCACCTGAATATAGTAAGCTTGATTTGGCAATAAAGTGGAATCTGTATTTCTTAAATTTGCCTGCATTGAAGTGCTCATCATGCCTGGTCTTAGATTAGCAAAATAAATGCCTTGCTGCTTAAGCTCCGCATTTAAACAATTAGCAGCATGCTCCATCGCTGCTTTAGTCGTGCAATATTGCATAAGACTTGGAAGCGAGACACTGGCGGCTCCTGAGGAAATATGCAAAACCCTTTGGCCTTTAAGTAAAGTTAAAAACTGCTGGGTGATTAAAATAGGCGCAATAAAATTGGTTTCGACATGCTCTCTTAATAAAGGTTCCGAAAGGGAATTAAACGGACAAGGCTTAGCAACTGCTGCGTTATGAATAATAGAAATTGGCTTTTGATCAATTTGCTCGACTATTGCCTGTCTGCCGGACTCCGTTGCAATATCTGCTTTTATAGGATGAATAAGGGGAGAATTTTTTGCTAATTCCTCCAGCAATTCTTGATTACGCCCTACTGCATACACATAAAGACCTGCCTGTGCAAAGCGCAATGCCAAAGCACGGCCTAAGCCTTGGGTACAGCCTGTAATAAGAATCCTATTAATCATATTGCATCCTTAATTAAATCACTCACTCAATTCAAAGCCCTTTTTGCGGCAAGCCGCTTCTGTTGTTCTGCCTTTCAGCATTTTTAAACCCCAGGTAATGAAAGCGCTATAATTTTTTGAAAGAAAGGCTGCCCAGCCATCAATAAAGCAAATTGGCCCCCACTCCACCCACTAATTTGAGCCGCTATTGTAATCTGTTTGCTCGGTATCCAATAATATACGCTACTGTAACCCTCTACTGCTCCTGAATACCACCACACGGTACCAAGACCTTTAATGTTTGAACTAAATACCCCCAACCCATAGCCAGAGCCAAATGGCCTTGGATTTTGGTTGGGCACGGGCACAGTAGTCATAAACTGTTTCAATGAAGCTTGGCTAAGCAATTTACCTGGAGTAAATAAGGCTTGAGTCCATATCAAAAGATCATTAACACCCATTACCATCGAACCGCTCGCGCCAGTATAACTAGGATTAATTAAAGTGACATCCTGCCCATTACTATAGCCCCTTGCCATCTGTGCGATCACAGAAGCTGGATATCCTGAATCACTATAGTATGTGTGATTCAGATGAAGCGGTTTAAAAAACCGAGACTGAAAATTCTCATTCAAAGAGCGGCCCGTCACTTTTTCAATAATTTCTCCCAATATTAGGTAGTTAGTATTGCTATAGTACCAGCCCTTACCTGGGGAAAAGTAATCGGGTTGTGCATAAGCCATATTGATAAAAACATCAGGCTTTATGGCTTGCTGAGGATTTGTGCTCAATAACTGCTGATATCCCGAATCTTCTGAATAATTGTTGATACCGCTTGTCATATTAAGAAGCTGGCGAATACTGATATTTTGCCATCTTGGATATTGAGGAAACCACTTTCCAATCTTCTCATCTAAATTAAGTTCATGCTGCTCCTGTAATTGCAGCAAGCATACTGCTACAAAGGTTTTGGTAATGCTGCCCACTCCAAATAGCGAGTTTTGATTGACTGGAATGCTACCAGTAAGTGTTGTCGTGCCGCTTACATAAACTTGCACTGTCTGATTGGGTAGACTGATGCTCAGGCTCACAGCAGGAATATGGTTTTGTACCCGCCAGGTATTGATGAAATTCTGAATAGATTGTCTGCTATCAGCAAAGCTAGAGCAAGCTAGCAAGATTAAGCCTAAGCCGCAAAACTCAATAAACTTCATTCATGTTTCCCTATTGCGCTATTTACCCTATATTGACTAAACCTTATACTACAGCTCTATTACTGGCAAGGTTAAGTATGCACGCTCATCTTATTGAAAATGACAAGCTCATGTGGGACTTATGGTTAGGTCGCTATCATCTTTCTGCAGTCGCAGCCGCTGATACATTGGATATTTTTCAATGCATTGAGCAAGGTGCAGGAAGTACTGGCAGACTTGCCAAACAACTTGATCTTGATGCTCGAGGAATAGAAGCCTTATGTTGCCTGCTTGCAAGCTTAGGTTTTATAGAAAAGCAGCACGAAGGAATTGCGCTTAGCCCAAGCAGTAAAAACTATCTGCTGAAGGATTCTCTTTCTTATTGGGGACCTGCTCTAGGCCGAGCCCGTGAATCTCAAGAATATCAAAGGATTGTTGACACTTTCTTAAAAGCTCAAGCAGCAAAACTTCAGGAAAATGACAAAGAATTAAGCTCGATGTGGGAACAAGGAAGAATAGACAAAAAAGCTGCTGAGCAGTTTACCAGTATTATGAACTGCAGCATCTACTCTTCGGCTTTGAGCGCTGTGCAATCTGGAGCCTTCGATAAAATCCAACATTTATTAGATGTGGGAGGGGGCTCCGGCTGTTATGCCAGCTTATTTGCCAAACATTGCCCTAAGTCAAAAGCCACTATCTATGAATTGCCAGAAGTATGTGAAGTTGCTGAGCAATACCTTATGCAATTTAATAGTTCAGGACAGGTTTTCTGCTATCTCGGAAATTTTTTTAAAGACCCCTTTCCTAGCAATGTTGATGGCATCTTGTTTAGCAATATTTTGCATGACTGGAAGCCGGAACAAGGCTTAACATTATTGAAAAAAGCCCATGAGGCTCTTCCTACAGGCGGTAAAGTTTTTATTCATGAAATGCTGCTAAATGAGGAAAAAAATGGCCCACTTGTTCCAGCTGGTTTTAATTTACTTATGTATATTAACCATGGCTCTCAGCAATTTAGTCAAACTGAGCTATACGCTATGCTAGGTCAAGCCGGATTCAAGCATGAGCAGACTATAAAACCTCACCCTTATTACTGGCTGCTAATAGCAGAAAAATAACTAAATATAGGCCAGTCTGGACATCGCATATAAAATGTCCTAATGTTGGCACTTTCTTGCAAAAAATATGACCCCTATGTCAAAACACTCAAAATTACATTTTCTACTCATAGTCAGCCTACCTATTTTTCTAGCCTGCATTAATATTATGGCTGTGGGAATGGCCGTGGCTCCCATCAGCCAAGAGCTAAGTTCAAGCATATCCCTCACTCAGTGGATAGTCAGTGCTTATGTACTAGCAACTGCATCGACTATTATCCCGGCTGGCAAACTTTGTGATCACTACGGCTATAAAGCAGTTTTTATGTACTCCATGTTGTCTTATGCCGTTTTCCTATTCTCATGTGCCTTTGCTAAAAACATTGGCTGGTTGATTGCCTTTAGGGCGATGGATGGTATTAGTGCAGCTTGTCTGATGTCGAGCAGCATCGGGGTTATCCAGCATCAATTTGAAGGGGTGGAACGTACTCAGTTTCTTGCAAAGTGGGCTTTATTTGTTGGGCTTGGTACAATTATCGGCCCTGTATTTGGCGGATGGGTTTTACACTATTGGCAATGGCGTGGGATATTCCTGTTTAACCTGCCTTTTTTCTTAATTTTTATTGTATATGGCTATTATCACTTTCCCAAAACTGAAAGTAAGCATGCAGCTTTGAAACTTACTGATATTATCAAACCCTTATTAGCCGGAGCTTGGGTATTAAGCGGCCTTTTAGTATTAACTGAACTTACCAGCAGTCCCTTTAGCTACAAATTTTATGGTGTATTGGCGAGCTTTATTATTTTAAGTTTAATCGGCTATTGCTTTATTCTGCGCAAATCAAATCAAAGCCCATTTATGCAAAGGATCTTTATATCAGGCACTTTTGCAGGTTTCTGTAGCTATTTTGCCATGTACGCTTGGCTTGTTTTCACCCCTTTATGGTTGATGAATGACTGGCATTTTAATCCTCAACAAGTAGGTAATAGCTTAATTCCTTACTCCATTATGTTTGTTTTAATTCCACTTGGCCTAAGCAAACTGGCAAAACATTGTTCCAGCAAATCTCTATTACTTACCGGTTTAACACTGAACATCGTGACTTTTATGCTATGGGCAATATTAGGCGTAAAAACTGGCTTAGCTATCGCTATGATTATCTTTGGACTCATTGGAATGGCAAATGCTTTAATTAATGTTCCAGCCACTGCGTTTGCTTTAAGTAATATTCCTAAAAATATCGGCGGAGTAGCCAGTGGGATAGTTTTTTCAACAAGATGGGTGGGCGCCTCTTTTGGCTCGACTGTAGCGGTCCTGACTTGGCTAAACTCTCATAATCCCCTGCTATTCATTTCTGGAATTACAATAATAATTTGCATGGTTTCTTTCATATCAATTTGGTTCAGTAAATAGGCTAATCTCCTCTTTTATAAAAAGAATCTTTCATGTTAGTATCAAAGCTATCTCCAGAATTTAGTCTGCTGTAGTAAGGAGGTATACGAATGAGCAAATTAATTGGTACTTTATTAAAAGTCTGCAAACTTCACCACAGCAAAGCCTGGTATAAAAAGCATCATGCCCTTGCCAGAAATCTTTATAGACAAGGCAAACCCTGCGAAGCCTTAAGAGAATATAAGCATATTTTAGAAGACGATCCAAATGACAATGTCGCTTTAACCAAACTTTTGATAATTGAAGATAGGCTGCGCAGATCTAGCTAGAAAGTTTTTTATGAATGGCTGAAGAGGCAATTGCAGCTTGCCCGGTGGCCACACATATTTGATTGAGAGAAGAAACAATATCCCCGGCTGCATACAGCCCTTCTACAGAAGTTTGCTGATGCTCATCCACAAATAAACAGCCTTGATCATTACATGAGAGCTTAAAATCTTTTACAATATCAAGGCTAAGCTTGGCCCCAAGCGCAGAATAAACCGTGTCAAATTCCAATTGCCATTTACCGAAGCAAAAAGCAGATATTTTATTGTCTTTTACAAGAGCTTTTTGGATGGGGGCTTCTACAATTCTTATATTATTTTCTTGGGCCTTTTTTAACTGTTTGGCGTTTAAATTTAGTCTCTTCCCCAGGCTTAGCACCGTAACATCATCGCTATAAGTTTTCATAAATAAAGCTTCTTTTAAAACTTTCTCACCCTGTCCAATTACTGCAATTTTTTGGCCCTGCACTTCAAATCCATCGCAAACCGGACAATGCCTAACCAAACCTTTGGCTATTGCCGCTTCACAATTTGGCAATGGCGGCTCAATGTCCTCAAGCCCTGTTGCTAAAATAACACAATGGGCATGATAGTTTTTTGACTCAGCTTGAATTTCAAAAAATTCAGATTTCTGAATTTTACTCACCACAGCTTCTATTATCTCAGCGCCATAAAGTTTTGCTTGCTCTCCTAATTTATCCAGCAGCTTAATTCCACTAATGCCTTCAGGAAAGCCCGGATAGTTATGGGAAGTAGGAATGAGCCTGGCTCGGCTTTTGTTTGAATGCAACACCAAAACCCGCCGGCGAAAGCGGCTCAGATAGATCGCAGCGGTTAAGCCCGCAGGCCCACCGCCAACAATGACACAGTCCCAGATTTTCATAGCTTAAACATAACAAATACTGCTTAAATCATCCAGGGTGCAGCCTAGCACGGTGAAGACTCAAAACCTGTCCTATAATTTAATCACTTATCAAACCCAAAGGTAAAATTATGACAAACTCTCGGTTTCGTTTAGTATTTAGATTATTACAAATCGGCTTGGCGCTAATTCCCGTTGCAATAGGAGTGCTTGCTCTATTAAACGATGCAGGCTCATTTAAGTCCACTGTACAAGACACCATTCAACCTCTTATTACTATGCAAAGTGATAAGGCTATGGCCTGGCGAAGCTTACCTGCTTCATGGGCACCTTATGTATATATCATTATGTTCTTCAGCGAGTTTTTAGTTGGCATGTTGGCTCTTATCGGCGTACTAGGTATGTGTCGTAATTTATTTAAAACAGCCTTAGATTTTGAGCGCAGCAAGCACTGGGTTTATCTTGCCTGTATATGGGGCACGCTTGTTTGGGGCTTGGGCTTTTTTGAAGGAGCTGGGGATTGGTTCCTAGCATGGACGAGCAGCAATGGTGGCATTTCAGGGCTGCAGCAAAGCGCTTTAATGTATGTAACCGAACTATTCTTTGTGTTTTTCTATTTGAAATTCTCAAAAGAAGCAGATATCCAATTGAAATAACAGCTTTAATATAGTCTCTACCTTCTATATGATGGTCTTCTTTATGGAGGCCTTTTTTATGAAAAATTACTCACCACGCCCTGAAGGCATGTCCTGGCTCATTCCTTATCTGATGGTTAAAGATGCCGGTAAAGCTGCAAACTTTTATCATAAAGTGTTTGGCTTTGAAATTTTAAGTGAAGCCAAAGATGATAAAGGCCAGATTATGCATGCTGAGCTCCGCTACAAAGATATTGTCATTATGTGTGGCAGGATGCCAGGTTATACCCCTCCTCAAGCATCAGGCCAAGCTTTTACTGCTCCTATCACCTTGTATGTATACTGCGAAGATGTTAATGCCAAGTTTGAACAGATCAAACAATCTGAAGCCAAAATCATTTCAGAACCAGAAGACAGCTTTTGGGGAGACAGGACTTTTACTGCAACAGATTTAGACGGTAATGCTTGGTGTTTTGCGACAAATATAGCAGCACATCAATAATGTTCCTACTTATCCACAGATTCTGTGGATAAACTTGTTAAGAAGCTTATGGTTATTTGCGGACAGATTTGTCAAGCTTGGCTTCTCATGCTAGAGTCCAATTAACATTGTAGCCATTGAGCGACTCCATGAAACCTGCCTTTTTACAAACTGGCGATATTGTTGAAATTATCGCCCCCGCCTCCAAATTCGACCCGTTGGTTTTGGATAAAATTCAAGCTTTTCTAAATCAATGGGGGCTCCAAGCTCGCTTTGCTGATGAGCTAATGGGCGAGGACCTACTTTTTGCTAATACCGATGCCAAGCGTTTTGCAGGATTAAAGAAAGCTTTAGAAAATCCTGATTCAAAAGCCATTTGGGCTGTAAGAGGAGGCTATGGCTGCGCGAGATTGATTCCTCATTTAGACCAATTAAAAAAGCCTTCTCGTTTCAAATGGATGATGGGCTTTAGTGACATTACGGCCTTGCACCTTTATTTCAACCAAAAATGGCAGTGGCCTACTTTACACTGCCCCTCAGCGAATCAGATAGCAGGACATTTAGTAAGCGAAGATTCTATTAAGTCCACCCAAAAACTGCTGCTTGGGCAATATCATCCCTATACCATTGAACTTGAAGCCTTAAATGAATTAGCCAAAACTTCTGGCGAGATTATCTCAACTGTAACAGGTGGAAATTTATGTGTGCTAATGACCAGCCTTGCCACAAACTGGCAGATCGATACTCAGAATAAAATTTTAATGCTTGAAGATGTCAATGAAGAGCCTTACCGCATTGACAGAATGCTTAACCAATTGGACCAAGCAGGCTTGCTTAAAGGCATTAAAGCGCTGCTACTCGGCGACTTTACTCAGCCCGATAAAAAGCGCAATGACAGCGAAATGCAGTCTGTATTAACTAGCTGGGTGAACAGATTGGCTGTGCCGGCTCTGAGCATTAAAGTCGGCCACTCCACCGAAAATCTTCCCTTGCCTCTTGCAGTTAATTCCTGCTTAACCTTGGGCAATAGCCCGCATATAAGCTTAAAGGGATAAGCTAATTGCCCACTGGAAAAACTGACCGTTATTTATGGGCCTTCTGGCAAGTCAGGGGCTTTATGCTCTCTGGCTCCAGCAGAAGCAGATACTCTGGCATTGGATGCCGTAGAAGCCAAACCTGTTCCGGCAGCAGCTAAGGCTCCACCTGCTGCGCCGGTTGAGGCGCCAGCCAATGGTGTTGAAGAAAGGCCTGTTCCAGCGGCGGAAGCTCTCGCAGAAGGATAACGCGCTCGACTTAAGGCAATGCCCCCGCTCATAGAGCCGCCTCTATTTCCCGTAGGAGCTTGATTTCGTTCCGGCGACAAAACCAAGAAACTTCCCGCTGGAGTTCTAGGCATCATAACTCTAGCAAAAACACTTGCTACACTGGGTCTTCCTGGCATTGGTCTAGCTGGAGTTGCCGCCACATTATTGATGCTGCCTTGTGCAGCAGGGCTAGAGCTCTGGCCTTCAAGCAACGGCTGGGTAAGAGAGCTTGCAGATGAGGTTCTTGCAGGTGTTGAAGGCCTTGAAGGTCGAGCTTTATGACCAAACATTTTTTCGGCAAATTTCCCAAGTCCAATACCCGCTGTTATCGAAACTGCAAGAGCGCCTACAGCAGAACCTGCTAAAACTGCAATTGCTTTAGCAAACGGCAGAGCTACCAATAAAGGCGGGAAGAATACTACCCCCACTCCCAAAGCTGCTGCGACTAGCACGGTGCCAACAGCAAATCCAATACTAAATCTATAAGCTTTTTCTTTTTTCTCGGCAGATATTTTGTGTTCATCTGCTATTTTGCTAGGAACGGCTTTTAGCTCATTAACCTCTGCAATTTTTGCATCCCTTCGGCTTTTAAGCTTCTCTTCGATCGCAGCGACTATTTTCAGGCCTACGAATGCGCCTGCAAATATTGCAGACGGCCCGCCCAAGGCTGCGAGCGCTATTATTGCAGGAGAGAAGCTAGCGGCTATGGCTATGCCTGCAATTACTATAACAGCTAGACTAAACCCAAGTGCAGCACCTAATTTGTAAGCTCGGGGGATTTTAGCTATAGGCATTATAGTGGCTAAATAATTTCCAGGCTTAGCTCTTCTTTCTTTTAGGCCCTGATCAAATAAAGACTTTGCTCTATCATTTAATTCTTTAGAGTCTTTGATAATATTTCGAATCAAATGGCGCTGTACAGCTTGAACATTCTGGCTGTATGACTTAATTGAACAAATATTGTCAATTAGGCTCAACAAAGGCGCTGGTGGGTTTAGCTGGCCCATCATTTTTTGCAAAACCTTTAGTCTTTGGAGCTGCGCGCCCTCAGTCTCACTCGTTTCAGATTGCCAAAATTCACGGGATGAAGGATCTAATCCTTTTTCTTTGGAAAAAGCCCCTAACAATTGAATTTTCTTATCAAAACTCTTTGGATGAACAGTAATAGAAAGCAAGAAAGCATAATACTCTTTTGAAGTATAAAACTGCTGCAAATCTTTTGATTTGCACAACTTTGAATAATTTTCATTTTGATCAGCAGCAGGCGATTTTTCAATACGGTCTCTAAGAAGCGATAAATATTCTAATCTAGTTGAATGCCTTGGTTTTACCTTATTAATTAAAAAAAGATATTCATCTATTGCTATCTCTGATTCTTGAATGTTAACTGCAGCCAAAGCTCTTATGACTTGATCATCAAGATCTATGATACGTGCTTGATACACTCTTTGAATAACTAATTCCGGCAAATAAACCTTCAGCGCCTCATTGATTAAAAAGATGTTTGCAAATGCTTCACTTGCATCGGACGGTAGCAATGTTTGAGCCCTTATAATTCTCTCATACAACTTGTTCACCTGGGATAAATCCGCGCTAACCAAATAAGGAAGCAAACTCCCATAACTATCTGCTCCAAAGATGGAGTTTCTAATACTGGTTCTCTGATTTTCTGTAAGAGGCGGCTCGTTGAGAGTTTGCTGCATCCTCTCATAATATCTAAGCTTGACATCAGAGGCTTGTCTTCTAACTTCCTCAAGGAATTTTGAAATGTTTTTAGCTAAATGACTAGCATCTTCAGCGGATTGAAGCTTTTGGGAGATAACCTCTCCTTCAAATTCAGCCCATACCTGCTTGAGCTTAGGAAGCTGTTTAACAGCATAAACGATATCTTGCGCAAACTCCGCAATCGTTTCAGGTTTACTGAAATACTGAGTTAAAAGAGGTCTCACTTTATATAAAAACTCCTCTTTTTCTCTTTGTGTGATAGGAAGCCCCAATGCTTTAACTTCTTTAAAGACTTCAGCAGGTAATAGCTCTCTGAGCTCATTTAGAAAACTATCTAAATCTCTATCAGACTCAAGATACTCTTTAGTCTTTATTCGATATTCTTGCGGCAAAGAAAGCGGCAAAGCTTGGACCAAAGCATCCTTTTTTTCAGGGGAATCGGGAATTTCTGTTATTGAGTCTGCAAAATCGCCAAATTCTTGGTCTTGTGGGAGCATCAGTCTAAGACGCAGCCTAAATTTCTCCAAATCTTCTTTCTCAAGCCTTCGAATTTCTCCGGCCACTGCAGCATAACACTTTTCAGCATTGCTTACTTCTTGAGCGCTTATTTGGGAGCACAATCCTTCAATAAACCCCATTGTTTCTTGCTCAGTAGGATTTGATTTTTCTTCATATGAGCAGATTAGCTTATAAATCTCAGCGTTAAATTGGACAAAAGGTTGGCTTTGTTTTATTAAAAATCTATGGATGTCCAACTTGGCATTTTCTCGCCGCTGCTTCAAAATTAGCGTAACCATTCTATCTAAAATAGTTTGTTTATCTTGATCAGAAAGGGGCGGACTGGCTGAAGATTGATCAATTAATTGGGTCACTTCAGAAATGCCTATTAACTCCTTATAAGCCTTTTCTTCACGATTGCTTATATCAAATGCTTGCATGATCAAGTTTCCTTCTCAATTCCTGATCAAAAATATTACAATAATTTTCGCCGTATTCATACTAATTTTTATAAGGAAACCATTTTTTTCGTGCATTTAATCTAAGCTTTAACTTCCTCTGTGCACGGCTTTATGAAACTTATTAGCTCCGATATGATATAAGCGAGCTTTAAAAAGCAGGCCTGTCTAATCCTTTACATAAATCTATGATTTTATTGAAAAAAAGGGGAAATACCAATGGATTCTTACGAAACTCTAAGAAATGAAATGACCAAAATTTTCGATCACTATCATGGTTATGACCCTCAACGCCCCTTTTTTCAAAATCTTGTCGCGCGCGCGAAAGGCCATGGTAAAGAAGGTTATGAACGCTTCCTTCTCTTTCGAGAAATCACTACCACATCACCTCAAGGAAATTTTTATGCCTTACGCAAAAGGCTCGCTCAGGCCTATGTAGACTTCTATTATGATGATATGCCTAGCAGTAGAAGTAGTAGTTTGCTTAGTGATATTGGTAAAGTCTTGAAAAGGTCTTACCATATAACAGAAGATGAGATTTATGAGCAAAGTCCGGCCAGACCTATCGGTGCAGACGGAGGGCTCTATAATGATACTGATCTTGGATTGCTCAAAGTAATTGAAGAGAAAGCTCAGATTCATGCTCAAGCGCTAAACCCTAATGTGCGAGCAAGATCGGGGTCTGCATTAAACTCGTTCGAGCCAGGCGGCCATCCCGCCCCGCAATGAGTAAACATTCAAAAAGCCTGATTGAATTAAAAAATGAGCGGCATGCAAGCTTCGAATTCCATGCTCACAATGGACTACTATGGTTTTTTCCTGATGCTGTCTTAGCTCGTTTAATCTGGCAGGAAGCTGGTTCAATGGAATCAAATATCCATTAAGATGATGCTGCTCATATTCAACCGGCTCCCTGACATCTAAGATAAAAACGTCCGCCTGTTCTTGAAGCATGGCCTCAAGCTCAATGACTGTAATCTCTGGAGGCAACCCTACCACTTTTGAACGACCCGTCCATTTAAAGATTGAATGGGCCTTGCTGTATTGCCAGGAATCTTGTTTTTAAAAACGTTAAGATCAGAAGCCGTGATCATAATTGGCTGGCGCATAACATACCATTGCACCCCTTCAATACAGGGCGGGGTAGTAAGCGATCCTTCATAATGATAATAATGCGGGTCTTGAGGAATCAAGGCACTCAAATTAATTGTAGTGCTTTGATCTTGCCAAGCTGCAGACTGCCCGGATAAATTGAGGGCGATCTGATGCAATAAGCTATTAGCTGTTTTAAGCCGGGTCTTTTTAACCAATATGGCCACCACAGCCAAATGGGCTTGAGCATCTCGATAGACCAAATGGATTTCCATGGGATAAGTCACCCCAAGTATATGATGCTCTGCCGGCATATGAAAATGAAACTGGGTTAACTGATAAGTATCCCCGTTAATTGTTAAGGTATTGGCTGATACCTCTGAAGCAGTCAGGTTATCTTCTAAAGAATGAGTATCTTCAACCATCGCAGAATCACTTTGTGAACTATGTCCATAGTCGATGAGATTAGGCGCAATATTTTGAAACTGAAACTGTAGCGCTCCCATTGATGAGGATTGAGCTGAGGTGATATTAATAGGAGATTGCTCTTTGCCCCAGCCGCACTCTGCATAATTGGGATCCAAATTAGCCCAATTTTTGGGGCCCGTACTTCCTGAATAGCTCCAACTGGCTCCAGCCGCCCAGGCTATCGAACCGCTGAACAGTAATGCTGATGCGCCAATTAATAGTGATAATTTCTTAAGCATGCCAAGCCCTCTTTATACTCTTGTTAATAATTTAGCAGAAATTTAAAAAAATTATCTCTAATTTAATAAGATTTTCTAAGAGAAAAATGGAGGATTTTTACCTACCACCCCTTTAAGCCAGGTACAATGACTGAAATGCTCTGGAGGATAACCCGTTGCAAGATAAAGTTCACGATAACCTTTATCATAAAGGATTTTAGCCAAGTCCTCACCCGCCATTCCGCCATCTAATTGAGAGTCGATATATAAAGGAATGTGTTTAGGGAAAGCGTCGATTTCCGCCAATAATTTTGTAGCTGAATGATAGATTTTCACTTCTTTACTAAAGGCTGCCCCTGCCATTTCCCAAGCCTGAGCCAATGACTCACTGTCATCAATGAAAATTAAATCTGGAATAGAATTCTTATTCACTTGTTTCTCTTAATATAATCAGCCGTATATTGAGGGATAGCACACTGATAAAGCGATTGCAAGAAATTGGGCAAGTTTTACACCAAGATCCAACATTAACTGACAATTGTATCAGCCTATCTCTGACAATAAGAAAATATCCAAGACTAGCAATTCAGTGAATTTGTCACAAGCCGGCTACAGGATCTACAGATAGATCAAAGTTCAACAGGAAGGGTTCAGCATGTGGCATGGTATAGTAGTTTCCATCAGAACGCTTTCCATCAAATGCTAAATACTCACCCGATTCGATTTTTTGCCCTCGGCCTAACACTATGCAGCAAGCCCTCTGGAGCAAGCTGTCCGCAATTACCATAAGTTTCCCCATAACGGACGAAAGCCAGCTCGGCCCTCAGCGCTTAGAGGCTAAATTGTAATATCGCACGTGCAGGCCGAGATATGATCCGTAAATACGCCAAAACTTAGTTACGCATCCGCTTTAATGATACAATCAAGCAGCTTTTCAAGTGATCTAATATTTTATGGGACAAAATTTGTGGCTGGATAAAAACACATTTAAAACAATGGCTCGTGGAGAGAGAAATATGTTCAATTATTTGATAGAATTTGTTTCACAAGAAAAACTTAAATATCAAACAAATGGCTGCGGCCTCATTGTAACAGGAAGTCCCCCAAGTGTCAGTTATCTTGATAGTTTACCTATAGCTACTGACTCAGCTTATATTAGAAGCGCCGATCAACTTTATTATGTATGTAAAAGTAGATCGGAGTGTACTCGTATTGATATCACATCAGATGCAATAAAGATCTTTGATAAGGAGATAAGGCCTGATGCAAAATTTAGACGGCTGAATGCAAATGAGTTGGCTAAGATAGCATTATTCACAGACCACAGCCCCATAAACCCTCAACCTTATGAGCTTTTGGCTAAGCATTATCAGACTTATCAGAGTGAGATACCTAATACTCCTGCAGACCGAGTTAATTATTTCATGGGATATGCAATTATAGGGATAGCAGGTGTTACGCCTACCCCGACTAATCAGCTAATCATCAATGGCCAAGATCACGATCATACTATTAAAGCAAAATATATTTGGACTGCTCTAATGTTACTTGGAAGTATATTACCCCATCGGTTTGATCACAGGTCAATTAGCAATTGGGGGGATGGATGGAAGGAGTTTGAGCAAGAGATTAAGCATGAAATGGGCTATTTTTCGCGATTTAGTTCAACTTCTCTTTATGAAACTGAATTTAAAAAGCATTTAAATAAAGACCAAATCAAATATTACTTAACGAGCTTCATTGATGAGGTAAAACGTAAAAAAGATTTGTTAGAAGCAAACCTTATGTCAGGAGCTTTAACTGCTGCCGGTGAGACTACCGCATACTTGTCTGGGCATAGTCATGTTATAGATTCTCTTGCAGTCCTAGGGGATGGACGATTGGTGAGTGGCTCAAGTGATAAAACCATCAAACTATGGGACCTAAAAACGGGGAAACGTGTCACAATCCCAACCGGGAATTATATTAGTGCTATAGCCGACTTAGGAGATGGACGACTGGCAAGTAGTGTGTCATTCGAAGGATCCAGGGCCATCAAAATATGGGACCTTGAAACGAGAAATTGTCTCATGACCCTATCATGCACGGATACCGGGCCTCTGGCCGTATTAAAAGATGGGCGTCTGGCGAGTGCGTCAAGAGAGCTTATTCAGCTATGGAACCTTAAAACGAAGGGATGGAGCACAACCTCATCTAGCCATGCTGGTAAAGTATTGTGTTTAGCCGTTTTAGGAGATGGGCGATTGGTGAGTGGGTCAGCCGATAATACCATCAAGCTATGGGATGTAAGTACAGGGAAGTGTGTCTCGACTCTAACCGGGCATACTCTTGGCATAAGCGCCCTAGCCTTATTAGCAGATGGGCGACTGGCTAGCGGATCTGAGGATAAAACTATCAAGATATGGGACATAAAAACAGGGAGATGTGTAACAAGCTTAAACGTGGATGAGGAAATATCTTCCCTGGTCTTCTTAGAGAATGGTCGACTGGCGAGCGGGTCAAAATATTCTAGGGATATCAAGCTATGGGACATAACATCGGGGAAATGTGTAAGCACTTTAAGCGGACATACTTCTGTAGTATATTCCTTAGCCGTTTTAAAGGATGGACGATTGGTAAGCGGATCAGCGGATACAACCATCAAACTATGGGGAAGTCCTAAGCCAGAGGCAAGGTTAATACAGCCCCCTACCGTGCCTCCCGCGGCTATTTCTGCCAAAGAAGCAAGCGCTGCGGTATCTGTATCGATAGCTTTTCAACCTGGAGGGAGTGGCGGTGCTGCTTCCATGCCAGCACCACGACCCTCTGCAAGCGCAGCCCTTCCAGCAGCACCAGACTCAAAACTTGCGGCCAATGGGGGCGCTGGATCAAAGCAAGCACCACAACCTGCCGCAAGCGTAGTCCTTCCATCAGCACCGGACTTAAAACTTGTGGCCAATGGGGGTGCTGGATCAAAGCAGGCACCACAACCTACCGCAAGCATAGCCCTTCCATCAGCACCGGACTTAAAACTTGTGGCGAATGGGGGCGCCGGATCAAAGCAGGCACCGCAACCTCCCGCAAGCATAGCCCTTCCATCAGCACCGGACTTAAAGCTTGTGGCCAATGGGGGCGCTGGATCAAAGCAGGCACCACAACCTACCGTAAGCACTGCCTTTTCATCAGCACCAGACTCAAAACTTGTGAACAGCAAAGATTCTGCATTAGTGCCACCTCCACAATCTATTGCAAATATGGGCCTTCCAAGCCCAGCTGTAGGCCCTGCTGCTCATTATATACAGCCCGTACCAACGGCCCCCTTAGCTTCTAACTTAGCAACTACTGCAGCTGCAAGCATGGCCGCTGCCGCTGTCACTCCTAGCATCAGCCGAGAAGAATTTCAAGAATATGTCCGAACCTTGGTACCCAGAGAGGCTGTGTCTGAAGCAGTGTTGCGTAATCCGGCTGACAGACTCAGACGTCTCCAGGAAGCATATATTCACAAAGACCCTCATTTGCTGGAGTATTATCGAACTTTAAAAAACTTTCTTTATGAAACTTTTCTGGCAACACTTACCATTAAAAGCGGCATGGTTGAAAATGCGAAAATAACGAATCAACAAGCCTATGTTAGTTATGCGACGTCGGCACTTGAGCATGTAGTAGAAGGGATTCCTATTCTCAGTCAATTCACTAAAGGAGTAGGAGCGATTGCAAATCAGTTGATCAGCGTGGATCAATCCAATAAAGTCACTCGGCTTATAGCACTTTTACCTGATCCGGAACAATTGGGGATTGTGGTGGGTATCGCAGCGAGACAATTGACTATAGGTCTTGAAACGGACATTAAAGCCTTTACTGAGCAAACAGCTTCATTGAAAAAATCTTTTATGGATTGGGCTAAAAAATTAAAAGGTAAATTTATCCTTGATGATATAGATACGCCTTATAAAGCAAAAGGTTTAGAACATGCCACGGCCATTATTATTTTAGGAATGGCTGGAAAACTTAATCCAGAAGCTCTAGTCTCACTAGATCTTATCCTGCTTGTTAAACCAGAATTTAATCTTGTTGAAGCAATAGGTAGATTAAAACATGTTGCTGATGAAAAGATGCAGGAAGATAAAGTCCATGTAATCGAATTAGAACAGCCTCATATGAATCCTCCAACCTCTGGCGCGAAGGGAGGTAGCGGCACAAGTAGCCCTCCCGCCACTAGTGAAGAACTTACAATGCTTCGTAAAGAATTAGAAGCATTAAAAGCAGCCAGAGCACAAGATGAATCCGAAAGGCGTGCACTCGAACGTAAAGTACG
>JAQSYQ010000042.1 GCA_029256015.1 Gammaproteobacteria bacterium
TGAAAACTCAGTTCATGCATTTCAAAACGGCGCGATGAAAAATGAACTGCTCGCATTGTCTCAGTTTGATGAGCTGTTGCAAAGCCTAAGGGACCCTTCTACCCAACCGGCGCAGAAAGCTCCTTTATACTTTAAAACCTTCTCAGCAAAAAATGTATATGGAGATGCTTTTAGTAAAGATCCTTATGCTGAGCCATAAGCAAACACAAGCAGACTAGGGGCTTGCAGGCTGCGTCTCTCTTCCAGTTACCCGCAAGCTAGGACGGAGAAATTGCCTATGCAGCGGCCCCATTGGATTGATATCTTGTGGCTGCCTTGTGTCTGATGGATTTGGACCTGCTGCTACAGTCACTGTAAATTCCTCACCCTCTAGTGCATCAGCTCTTTGCGCAGCTTCTTGTGGCGCTTGTTGAGAAGCCTGATTAGCATGCAACTCAGCCTTAGCCTTTTGCAAAGCTTTAAGCTCATCTTCATAACGATCAGCAAAATACTCATGAGTGTCTAGCCTAGAGCGTTCAAGGCCTTTCCAAATTAAAGAAAATACCATAATAACCAAAAGGCGCCATCTTTCTTGGAAATAACTATTTACCTCGCCCGGCCTATTTTCTGCAGCAAGATCAATGCAGTTGAACAAATTGTTCACAATCATGGTGGTAAAGGCTGATAGCAATAAAGCACCGCCAAGGTTCATCCACTGCTGCGCGTTTTGCGGGCGCTGCCAAGGCACCGAAGCAGTGTTTAAATCCAAAGGCTCTAAGAATTTTTCTCTTCCTGGAAAAACACTTTCATTGTAAGCAGCATAGTATTGTTGCTTAACCTTATCCAATCTTAATTGGCGTAAACCCTCATCTGCAACCCCGCCAATTCCACTAAATAGGGCCATAAATGCACTAATGCCAAACATCAATCCAAAATACAAGCCAGTTTGAGCATTCACTACTCCAAATATATCCAAAAAAATCATCATCATAAATGAATTTTCAGTAAGGGCATCAAAAAATGCCGTGCCAAAACTGACCCATAAACGTCTCTTATTTACGTTTTCCCAACTCAATCCCATGTAACCCGGAATGTCTGAAGGCTTTTTAGGTACTTCTCGACGAGGGTCTTTGCGTACAGAGAAAGCCATAGCCAGCCTTGTTAATTGCATAGCCAGCCCAAGAACTCCAAAAGCAGGAAAGGCCCATTTATTAATGCTAGCGGCGCTTGCCCCAATCTTTGGGAAAGTAAAGGCTATCCAATTGGCCAAGGTTCCTGATGAATAAGGCCGACTGAGAGACTTCACAGTTTCAAACACAGGCGAATAGGTTATGCAAAAAGAGACGATTTGCAACCAGTCATGATCACCCTTATATAACTCAACCAAATCCCTGGCATGGATTTGTTTCTCAACAAGCTCCCGCCCCCCGCTGCGGACTTCAGCAACTACAGGGACTATAGTCATGGAACTGTTCACCTCGCCTTGATAAATCTCACGAGCAGAGTGATAAGCATGATAAGCCCAAATGACTCCAGCTAACCAAGCCGCACCCCCATTTATACCTTTTACATATACCGGCACCTGTTCGCTATAATTCAAAAGGTTGGCAAGGCTGGGAAGCACCCCGCAAACTGTCTCCATAGAAAGCACCCAAGAAATGCCCAGCCCAAAACCCGGTTCAGTCAATGCAGAAAGCGTAGACAGCCATTTATTAGTACGACGCAAATTTTCATAGACTGAGTCCTGTGATATCCAGGGCAGCTGTACTGCTTCTGGCTGGTTAGCATTAAGCACAGCCGTTAAACTATCGCCACGGATGTGCCGTCTACCAAATCTACCTATCCTTGCCATGTCATTCTCCCTTTTTCAAAGCATTAAGAAGTTCACGGAGCAACAAAAATACGGACTAGCTTATTATAACTTTGAATAGCTATTGAACCAAACATGCCATAGGCTTGTTTTTGTGCAGATAATAACTTAGAAAGATGCTCACTAATAAGCATAAAGGGATAATCGATAAAGCAAAGTGATAAGCCTGTGGATGGGAGATAAATCGGTTCATGATATAGCCCACCGATAACTGGCAAGCTCCGACTGTCAGCATAATCAGCATATTGGTCATTGCCGCGCCAGCCCCTTCTATTTTGTTGGGAGCTATTTTATTGAATATTTTCCAAACTAAAATTTGACTGCTTGAAAAAAAGCCTAACAGAAACATCATACTGGCAATATAAAGCGCATTTAAAAAATTAACATAAATAATCAAGATGCTGACAATAAAAGCTAACATGGCGCTGACTCTCATAATAGAAAGCTCATTCTCATATTTGTCACTGAAGTAGCCCGTAATCGGGCTTCCCACTACCCAGCCGATAAACAGCAAAGAAATGCAAAATGCGCTTTGAGACAAACTTAAAGCATATTGGGTTGATAAAAAATAAGTCCCTGACAATGCCGCTATAATAGAAGTAGGCGCATAAAATAGCCCCCCCACCAAAGCATTTATCCATAGCCCGCGATGTCTTAAAAGATTTCTAATGTCCAGCCAAGTTGCAGTCCACGACGCTCTATCTTCAGTCAATGGAGCTTGATAACTAAACTTAAGCACTCCCCACAAAATAAAAGCCAAAACCAAACCGACTAACATCCCGATATAAAAAATATTTAAAAAGCTGCCTTGAACAGCGAGCTTTAAAGTAACCGTCTCAGCATAACAAGCGGCCAAAGTGCCCAAGGCAATAGCGATACCTACCATGCGGCCAAAATACTTTGCAGGTAAATAATCTCGGATAATTTTAAGCACTCCGATAAAAGAAAAAGCTGAGCCCGCACCTACTATCATTCTTCCAAGTTCTGCTAATTCAGGGCGAGTGCTGCCTATAAATATGAGCGAACCTACAACGCAGATTATTACGGCAATAGATAAGACCCAGTGAGTTGGGTATCGATCCAGCAAAATGCCCGCAGGGATCTGAAAAATCGAATAAGTCAGATAATAGCTTGCTAATATGGCCGTCAGTCCCAAGGTGTTAATATGAAAATACGACATCAAGGACCTAAACTCAGTACTTGGAAATATCCTCAAAAAAAACTCATAGCAATAAAAGGCAATGGCAGTGCCCATAATAAACCACACTGCTTTTCGGCTGTGCATTTACAGGTCCTTAAACATTTTGATGGCCAGCTCGCGGTTTTTCTTATAGTCAACGATTGGCTTTATGTCATAGTTTGAACAAAATGCTTTAATAAAGCTACCATCGGGATCAAACTTTTTAGCTTGGGTCATGGGATTAAAAATCCTAAAGTAGGGAACTGAATCGGTTCCAGTGGAAGCAGACCATTGCCAGCCTCCGTTATTTGCTGAAAAGTCCCCGTCAATTAAATGTTCCATAAAATATTGCTCGCCCCATTGCCAATTGATCAGCAGCGTTTTAGTCAAAAACATGGCAACTATCATTCTCAAGCGATTGTGCATCCAGCCCGTTGTTTTAAGCTGGCGCATCGCAGCGTCCACTATCGGATAACCCGTCGCCCCGTCACACCAAGCTTTAAACAGCGCTTTATCATTCTGCCAGGCAATTTTTTGGGTCTCTTTTTTAAACGGCAAATTTTTACTGACTCTTGGATAACCATGCAGAATGTGCTTATAAAAATCTCGCCAAATAAGCTCATTTACCCAGGTTTCAGGCCCCTTCTCTTTCAAGATTTCTTGAGGCCTTTCAGCGTCGAGTACATTCATCACTGCATTGAGACATTGCTTAGCTGAAATCACCCCTTGGGCTAAATAAGGGGATAGGCGACTGCTGCCCTCTATAGCTGGAAAATCTCGCTTAACATCATATTCAAACAAAGCCAGTTCGCAAAACTGCTTGAGTCGCTTATGCGCAAAACTTTCTCCTGCCGGCCATAGCTTGGGATCAATTGTACTATTAAATCCCTCCAAGGATGAAGGAACCTTAGTGGATGCGATAAGCATTTTGCTTTGCTTTTTAGGCAAAGGATAAAGCTTAGTATCTGCCTCTGTCAGAGTCACCCACCATTTTCTTTTAAATGCACCAAATACCTTAAAAGCATTACCGCTTTGATTAAGTGCTCTTCCCGGAGCCAAAATACACTGCTCGTCAAAACTATGGACTTCTAACTGATGGGATTTAAATAGCTTAGAGACTGATGCATCTCTTTTTTGTTCGTTAAATTCATACTGCTTATTAAAGTAGAGCGTATTCAGCTGATATTGATTTGCAAAATCAAGCAAAGCTTTAGGGCAATCCGCATAAGCATCAAGCTTGATTATCTGTAAAGGAATATTGTATTGGGCTAAAGCTTCAGAAAGCTTGGATAAGTTGCGCAAGATAAACTCAATCTTACAAGCTGCCTCATGGTGCTGGGCCCAGGTTTGTGGAGTGAGACAATAAACGGCAATTAAGCCTTCGGGGCAGTTTTTACTTGCCTCATACAGCGCTGGATTATCATGCACTCTTAAATCAGAGCGAAACCAGACTAAGCCCCGCATCGATTAACCGTGCATGCCAAGTATAGCCCTCATGGCGTAAACAAATCCTCCCACTCCAACGATTGAAGCCATATAAAGCCCTACAAACCACAATAGCTTGCTCCACAAGGGCTTCGAATTTTCCTCTGTGGTGGGAGGCCTTGGATCAATAGTGAATCGCATCAGTCACCTTTCCTTTGAAAATTTTATAAGCATAGCCCGTGTAAATAAGCAATAGCGGGATCATAATGGTGGCGCCAACTAAGATAAACAGCAAGGAGCTGTCAGGCGCAGCTGCCTGCTCAATCGTAATGGTATTAGGCACAATATAAGGCCACAAGCTTAATGCCAGGCCCAAATAGCCGGTCAAAAAGATAGCGACACTAGACCAATAGGGCAGCCAGTCATGTTCTTTTTTCAATGAAAACCATAAAACAATAAAAGCTACCACGCTTAACATAGGTAAAATAGCCAAAATGAGAGCGTCAGGGCCTAACCAGCGGCTTGCTACCAGGCTATTTACATAAGGGGTCCAAACGGTAACAGCAATAATACATAGCGCCACTCCAATAGAGGCTATTTTAGCTGTTTTAACCATTCTGGCTTTGAGCTCACCCACGGTTTTAAAAATTAATCGAGTCGCGCCCAATAAGGCATAACCCAATACCAGGCCGACTCCTGTAAGAAGAGTAAATGGACTCAACCACTGAGCACCTGCATTAGGACCTAAGTTAAAACCTTGAATAAAGGTACCCAGCATCACTCCTTGGATAAAAGCCGCGGCAACTGAGCCAAATACAAACAACTTATCCCAATGCTTTCTGCCCTTTTGAGCTTTGACTCGAAACTCAAAGGAAACCCCTCTAAACAAAAGCGCCATGACCATAATCAATATAGGCAAATATAAAATCGGCAGAATAAGCCCGAAAGCCAAAGGAAAAACCCCGTAAAGAGAAGCCCCGCCAAATACCAGCCAGGTTTGGTTTCCGTCCCAGGTAGGGATAATCATCGATATCAATAAGTCTTTATCTTTTTCAGAAACGAAGGGAAATACGATTCCCGTACCCAAAGTAAATCCATCTAAAATCACGTACATAATAAAAATAAAGGCGATAATAGCAACCCAAGCAAGAATTAGATAATTCATTATTGCTTCTCCGAAATTTGGCCAGCGAGATATTGGAATGGAGCATTACCGGTCGGGTTTATATTAGCCGAATCTGGCCCGTGAGTTAAAATCCGCCATAAATAACGGAAATAAAACACACCGAAAATCAGCCCATATACCACAACAATCAGCCCCAATGAAATCATCACATCAGTCAAGCTCACTGGAGAAACTGCATCGGCGGTGCGGATGTAACCATATACTACCCAAGGTTGCCGCCCTACTTCAGCCGTTACCCAGCCGGTCCATAATGCAATAAAGCCCAGAGGGGAAGCCAGCACGCAAGCTTTTAAAAACCAGGCTTGGTCATAGAGTTTTTTTCGCATTCTCAAAACCAATCCAGCGACTGCCAAGAGCAGCATTAAGACCCCTGCCCCTACCATTATTCTAAAGCTGTAAAATACGATAGGCACATAGGGCTGATCGCTTGGCGCAACCGATTTTAATCCAAGCAATTGACCATTAAGGCTATGAGTGTTGATTAAACTTGCCCCATAGGGAATACCTATGGAATAAAGGTTTTTCTGCTGCGCCATATCAGGCAAGGCGAGCAAGAGCAAAGGCGCTCCATTTTGAGTATTCCAGACCCCTTCTATTGCCGCTGTTTTAATAGGCTGATACTCATAAACAGCACGACCGACATTATCTCCAGCCGCCACTTGTAATGGCATTAAAATAATCAAAAAGGCCATGGCAAATGACAGACATTTTTTAGCAAAATCTACATGCTGGTTATGTAAAAGATAATAAGCCGCCACCCCTGCTATCACAAACAAGGTTGTCACATAGGCCGCTAATAACATATGGATATAACGTGGAATCATCATGGGATTAAACACCACTTGCATCCAATCGGTAACAATATATTTACCGTTAAGCAATTCAAATCCAGTGGGATGTTGCATCCAAGAGTTTGCTGACATAATCCAGAAGGCTGATAAGGTTACACCGATTGCCACCAGTAAGGTTGCCACATAATGCAGCTTAGGCCCCACTTTATTCCAACCAAAAATCATGACTCCCAAAAAGCCGGCCTCAATAAAGAACGCAGTTAAAACTTCGTATACGAAAAGGCTTCCTAATACATCTCCGATTTGCTTAGCAAATCCTGCCCAGTTGGTTCCAAATTGAAACTCCATCACAATCCCGGACACCACCCCCATGCCGAAAGTTAAAGCAAAAACCTTCATCCAGAATTTACATATAGACAGATAAAGTGGATTTTTGGTTTTAAGCCACAGACCTTCCATCACTGCTAAAAAAGTGGCTAGGCCGATGCTAAATGCCGGAAATAAAATATGCATACTGACGGTAAAAGCAAATTGAATACGAGACAGCAAGAGTGGTGTAAGCATAACATGATTCCCCTAAAGAACTTTAAGCTTCGTGTGTCAGACTCTATACTACTCTACGATCTTCAAGATTCAACCGCAAATGGTGTATTACAGCATTTCCAAATCAGAAAGTTTGCAGCAAGCTGCTGGCACCAAATCTAAAATACTGAGGAACAAGGTAAGCCTCCCCCATGATTTTATTTGCCAAATCCATATAGCTTATAGCTTGCTCGACTGTTTTGACCCCACCGGAAGCTTTAAACCCTGCTAAGCGCCCAGTATTTTGATAATATAGAGCAATTTCTCTTAACATGATTTCGGCCGCTTCTAAAGTAGCCCCAACTTGAATTTTACCGGTAGAAGTTTTTAAAAAATCGGCGCCGTTTTCTAAGCAGTCTCTTGAGGCCTTTGCAATCAGCTCAGGTTTTTGCAAAGCCCCTGTTTCTAAAATCACTTTTAAAGTCGCTTCTTCGCAAAGATTTTTGCAGGCTTGAACAAGCTCGATAGTCCCAGCTCGCTCTCCATTGGCATAAGATTGAAATGGGATCACCACGTCAATTTCATCTGCGCCATTTTCTAAAGATTGCTTAACTGAAGCCAAAACTTCTTGTATTGATTGATTCCCGTAGGGGAAGTTAGCTACGGTTGCTACTTTCACAGCGGTTTCACTGAGATTTGCTACTGCGGTTGGGACAAACTCAGGATAAATACATACCGCGGCAACCGCGTTATAAGGCGTCACAGCCTGTCGGCAAAACGCAGTAATTTTATCGTCACTATCATCCTGATTGAGAGAAGTTAAATCCATTAATGAAATAATTTTGCTCGCAATATTAGGATGCATAGGCCCTCTCGATCTACAAATAAAAAAGGGGCATTAAGCCCCTCAATATCAATAAATTTAAATTATTCGCCAGCTTGTTCGTCAGCCGCTGCAGGAGCTGAATCTTTAACTCCCAACTTCTCTTTAATACGAGCTGCTTTACCGGAAAGGTCACGCAAGTAATAGAGTTTAGCTTTACGAATATCGCCACGACGTTTTACGGTAATGCTTGCAATCAACGGGCTGTGAGTTTGAAACACACGCTCAACCCCTTCACCATAGGAAATCTTACGAACGGTGAAAGCTGAGTTTAGGCCACGATTTCTTTTAGCGATAACAACACCTTCAAAAGCCTGTAAACGCTCGTTATTGCCTTCTTTTACGCGAACTTGAACTAAAACGGTGTCGCCTGCTCTGAACTCAGGCACATCGGTTTTCATACAAGATTGTTCGAATTCTTGAATTAATTTTTGCATTTCATATCTCCATACCAAAATCTCAAATCGGGGCGATTGTACACCAATTTTGCCCAATCTGGTAGTCTTTTTTGTACATAACTTTACGCCAGCCATTATGCTCGTAAACTGCGTGTATTGAGGGGCCGTTTGGCGCCACCCCGTTTTAAAGCTAGCTATTATAAAAGGTCAGGTCTGCGGCTTTTTGTTCTTTCCAAAGCTTGCTCAAGTCTCCATTTTTTAATGGCTGCATGATTGCCACTTAACAAAACGGAAGGAACCGTTTTATTATGCCAAACTTCAGGCCGAGTGTAATGAGGGTGATCCAGCAGACCATCTGAAAAGGAGTCTTCTTGAGCTGACTGTGCGTCATTCAATGCCCCAGGAATAAGTCGGGTCACTGAGTCCATTACAACCATAGCAGGAAGCTCACCTCCGCTTAATACATAATCTCCGATGGAAATCTCTTCGTCAACCAGCTCATCAATCAAACGCTCATCGATACCTTCATAACGTCCTGCCAATAAAATAACCTGCCCTTCTCCTGCTATCTCTTGAGCTTTGGCATGAGTTAAAGGTTTGCCCTGAGGCGATAAATAATAAACCTTAGCATTATTACCAAGAGTGCTTTTTGCGGCAGAAATGGCTTGAAACAAAGGCTCAGCCATCATCACCATGCCAGGGCCGCCCCCATAAGGACGATCATCTACTGTATGGTGAATATCCTGAGTACAATCTCTTGGGTTCCAATATTGAGCAGAAATCAGGCCTCTATCTATAGCCCGCCCTACTACTCCAAATTTGGCAAAAATATCAAACATCTCAGGAAACA
>JAQSYQ010000043.1 GCA_029256015.1 Gammaproteobacteria bacterium
AAATTTGGGAATTAGTTGAGGACAAGCAAATAACTATTCAACAAGTGAGGCAGCTTATTATAGACAACAAAGCAAAGTCTTTAGATGACTTGCCTAGACCAGTAGTTGAAAGGTTTTTAAGGCAAAATCCTTTATACCGAGACTTAAGAGCTAAATATATAAGTATTAAGCAATTAAGACGGCAAATTGATATTGAGGACTAGAAAATGACCATAACAAAAAGCGAAATAGTACATGAGCTTATCAAGATTAAAAGTAAGCTATGGCCTAATGGCGGAGAGCCAGAGGAATATAACACTTTAATCAACTCAATTTTTGATGACTTAAAGGAAATTGAGCAGAAAAAGGCTGATGGACCATACGTCATTAATTGGCCTAATACCGCTCCTATTCCTATGCCAAATATAGGCATTCCATATCCCGGACCAACATCTTTGCCACCTGCGCCAAGATATGGAGACCCATTTTTACCTGAGCCATTTAAAATCTGGTGTCATTCAGGGTACTGGTGGGATGGGTATATCAAGGCTTTAGAAGAATTGGAGTCAGTAACTAAAGATTAAAGCTTTGCAGGTAGCTTTGTGGTTGTTAGTAACCGCTAACTTGGAGGATTGTACTGGGCTTCCCTCCATAAGCCCCTTAGTCGTAGCCAATCGACCTACCTGCGCCAGACACTCTACTGCTATGAATAATAGTAGAAGGATATCGCCGCACACGATGAGTGGAATGTGCCTTTATGCAGGTATTTGGTGGTTAACTGCATATAGTAATAATCACCTGGCTAGCTCTCCATATGAGGCCGAGTGCCCCGCGTCAAAGGGCTAGATTTTGATATATCAGTGAACTGTAAAGGATTCTTTGACAGTTGGGTTTGATAACGGATTGGTAGTTAGGAGAGAGAAGTGATCGGATTAAGAATAGCAGCAATTTTTTGGTGCTTAGCGGTATTTAGCGGATTTATTGGAGGGGCGCTTTTTGTATTCAAAGGAATAGGAATAATTTTATATGGAGTTCCTTTATTTATCTCGTGCGCGCTTTTTACTTTAGCAATTACATTAATTTATCTAATGTTAACGGGAGATTTTTAACTACTAACAACCACTAAATTAGTAATAAGGACGAGGGAATGCAAGGAAAACGAATATCACCCGCCCCCAAGGAGCAGAACTTAGCGCTAGTAATACTGCGTGAAGTGCAGAGCAGCCAGAGCGCAGAGAGGCATAGCCAGTCTGTATTGAGTGCGGCGTATAAGGTTAAACAAGAACAATGCTGCGTTGTGCAGTGAGGACGAGGGAATGAAATTTACAGAACGATTAGAAGAATACCAAATAAATGGTGATTTAAGCTTAAAAGATGCTTATGCCGAACTAAAAGAATATGCGGAAAAGCTCGAGGATAAATTTTTCAAGCAAACTTTCCAGGTTGCTTTGAATGGGATATTAGCGAATAGCTGGGCGCAAGAGCTTTTAACTGAACTCACTGAAAAACACGAGGACTTAATTTATAAAAATACAAATTTAGCTAAGAAATACGCCCAAGAGTCCGTGCGGCAGGTGGGTGAGCTGAATAAACCACAATGTGAAAAAAGCCCAAGCGGTTTGCATAGATATAAAGGTATTGATATAGGCAATGGCACATGT
Organism: Gammaproteobacteria bacterium; assembly: GCA_029256015.1. Classification (GTDB taxonomy): domain Bacteria; phylum Pseudomonadota; class Gammaproteobacteria; order Francisellales; family CACEW01; genus JAQSYQ01. Next base: position 1,641 of record JAQSYQ010000043.1, read on the forward strand.
ATTTATTGCGAACATAAGGAGCAAGCGCGTGATTCCTAAGTATCGGGCTTATTCAAAAATATGCAAGGTGGCTTTCCCTGTTTTAAGTTTATTCTGGGATTGGGATCAATCTTTGCGTGGAGCAAATTTAGGCAATAACGATGATTCTGTTTGGTATCAGGAAATTAAAGATATTGAACTCATGCAGTGGACTGGGCTTGTTGATAAGAACGGTAATGAAATTTACACAGGGCATATTGTTAAGCTTAATGGCTTGTTATTTAAGGTAGTAATGGAATTTTGCCAAATTACACTTATATGTATTACGCCCAAAACCTATAGCAGCCCATATTTTTATTCACAAGCAAAAGAATGTGAAATCGTAGGCTCAATCTACGAAAACCCAGAACTCCTAGAAGGGGCTGATCATGTTTGATATTTACAGCATTCAGGTTAGAGATAATAAAAACAAGAATCTTTATTCTCCGTTGCAAATTGATCTAGTGAACGCAGAGGTTTGCGTTGAATGTAATGAAGGTGGACATCAGCATTATCTTAAATTTGATGAAATCGAGTTTATTACGGATAAAGGGGCTGAGCGTGAGTGAATTCGACACAGAAAGGGCTGCCAGAGCAGCATTTGAAGCTTTAAGAGTGATATTAACCCTATCCCCTGATAGGAATAAAAAGAGGCTGGCTACGCAATTTATGGAGCTATTAGAAATAGAGTTTTTATATGACGGAAAATCTCCTGCACCAAGGAACCCAGGCCGTGAGTGATAGTTGCGAAAATTGTAAAGAAATTGAAATAAAAACCAATCCATGCCCCAACTGTAAGACAGATGAGCACTTTGAATTTCAGCCATTAAACAATATTTTTAGTTTTGGTGAAATTGCTGGGATGGCTATTAAATGCAAAAACTGCGCATATGTTAGCAACCCAGCAACTTTTGAGTATTTATTAAAGAAAGCTGCTATAGAGATTCACAATCAGTTGACAGGACATGACCATGACCAGCGAGCTTAGGCCTTGTCAAAATCCAAATTGTAAGGCTTTGGAAGTTGGCCCATCTAAATATGCGCCTGTGTTATATAAAAAGTATAAGGGTTGGGCGGTTAAGTGTCCTTGGTGTGTGCTATCAGGACAACCAAGCTCAGAGCTTTATAGAACTAATATATATTTTACTAAAGAAGAAGCAATCAAAGCCTGGAACAGACGCAATGATTCAGGAAAGCTGGAACAGGAGGGGTGATGTCAAATAAGTGCTATAAAACTGATTGCAATAGTGAAATCATTGAATATTTATCACTTAAAGGATACGGCCTTCCGCTATGTGAAAATCACGCGGATGAATTGGAAGCTATTATTGATAACTGGCTAAATGAGCCTGCTAAATGATCTATTTACAGTACGGCACCTTAATTTTTATTGGGTTTATCATTGGGTGGGCTTTTGGGGAACTTAGAACAATAAGTATTTTGCTAAAGCTATTTAAAAGTTCGGTAAAGGAGCCTGCGAAGTGAGCTTGGAATCAATGATTAAAGGCGCCGTAAAATGCGTTATCTGCGGCGCAGGGTTAGGTAAATGTGATTGCTGGTTTCAATGCAAAGAATGTAGGTGTTTTTCTGAAAAAGAATGCAAAAAATGTCCGCATTGTGGGGCTAAAAAGGAGCGAGCCGTTGAGTGAATTAGATAATGTTATCAATGATCTAGCGGAATATAACTACCGCAAAGAAATATCGACATTATTGGTTAAATTTTTCGGCTCAAGCAAAAAGGCTATCGAATGGCTTGAAACTGAAAATCCACTATTAGGAAATAAACCTATTGAATATACAAAATCAGGCCGCTCAGAGAAGCTGCTCAAGTTCATTCAGGCTATGTTGAAGGAGAATAAAAGACCATGAAAAAAGTAATGACATATACCAGAGCACAAGAAATACGTGAGCGCATACTAGATTTATGGAATGAAGTTAAGACAGATCATCCGCCTACTGAAATTTTTATAGCATTTGAGAATCTAGATGCTGAATTGTTGGCTTGGCAGGACACATTATGACTAACCCCATGACCAACGCCGAGATGTTGGCTAAAGCTGAGAAAATCAAAAAACGTATGTTTGATGAGCTTGTTGACCCGATAGATATTCCAGAGTGTGGCTATATAGTTGAGATCATCGAATCGCTCAGGGTGAGGGTTGAGAACAAGCAATTTGATGGTTTGAGCAAGTGCTGCAAGTCTGAATTTACTGTGGTGTATGACCCTGACAGACAATATGAATGCTGTAAATGCGATAACCGTTGTGGGATATACGAGGACAAAGACCATGCTTAGCCAGTCACAAGAAAATAACACAGAATCTCATTATAAAGAGGTAGTTATTTATCGAATAAATAGCCTTATTAGATCAATGAATGCCGAACCTTGCGGTGATTCTATCTATTGGGTTCAAGAACTAGAGCATATAAGAGATATTGCTGAATCGAGGTGGAAAGCAAATGCTTAGCCAGTGCTGCGGTGAAAAACCTAAATTCACACAAAAGACCACAACCAATAAAATTCTGAGGGTTAAAGTTAAAAGATTAAAAATCACCTGCTTTGTTTGTAAAAAAGTTATGGCTATAGAAACCGCTTATCGCACTGATGACATAATGCATTTTCATCTATTAGCGGAAAGAAAAAAAATGTTATTTGATCAATGGAATAGCCAAGTCAGGGAGGCCAGCGGTGGGTGATTTTATTATTTTAATATTTATAGGATTGTACATTTTTATAGTGATTTTTGCGGGTTGGAAATTAAAAGACCATGACATTAGGATTAAGAAAATAGAACAACGCCTAGCCGAGCTGGAGGGGAAGAAATGCAAATAGTAACTGCAAAGCAGCTAGGTGTGTGTCCGTGCTGCCTGAAAGATAATGGCAGCTTTAATTTGATAAAGCACCCTGATTTTATGCCTATAAAGCTTTGTTTTAACTGTGGATATATGCTGCAAGGTAAGCGCACGAATTTTGGAGTTAAGCAAACTCGAAGCAAGCTGGAGGAGAAGCAGTGCTCAACATGTGGTAGCAAACATCAAAGCTCCGAGCCTTGCGTTCATTTAAAAGGCTATGGCGCATGAACATGGCACTAGAAGGCATAATCAATACGCTCAGGCGTGAGGCAGATAAGAAGAATATCAGCTCAGTGCTGCTGGCCTATTGCCGGAAGGATAACGGCAATGTGGAGCATTTAGAATATGGAAACTGGATAAATGAGATTCAGCCAGCTTGTAAGGTTGAAATCATGAAGGCTAAGAAGGAGGGTAAGGGGTGAGCGAGAAGCTGTTAGATCAGATTTATAACAAGATATTTGAGGTTAGAGCAAGAGCTAAAGAAACTGCTGATTGCAAGTTAGGTGATATCGCATGGGATTACCATTCATTAGTTAGCCTCGCTGTAGCAATTTCACAAGACAAGATTGTTGTTTATTACACTTGCAGCCAGTGCGGGAGAGATTTTGATCAGGACGGAAGGTGTTTAAATGAAGCGCATAGTTAGGGAGATTAGCGATTGGCAAATTCCTGGCAAAGAAGTAATTCTGAAACATTTAGGTGATTTGGAAAAGTGGTCTGTTAAATCCATAGATGCTATTGATGGTCGAATTTGGTTTGAACAGCCAGATGGTAATCAAATGTGGATGCCAAAGGATTGTGGATGTGTGTTGGAACAAATCACCTTCGAGCAGGCGTTTTCTGAGTATAAATCTAAGCCCATAGTAGCTTTATTTCATGAAGGCGTTGAATATTTGTCAAAGTATAGGTATGGCGATTTTGACGACTATGCAACTGTTCTTGTTGGATTTAAAGAAAATGAATTTGAAATTGAAGTCCATGACGATTTAGAGTCTTGGATTTGCGAAAGCGACGAAGCTCAATTTTATCAAGCAGAATCATGGTTAGACTTACATCTTAATTGCATTCCCACCCTGATCCGCATGGCTAGGGAGGGTGCATGAAGTTGCACATATTTCACGAGTGGTCTAAGTGGGAATATGTCGGCACTCACACTAAGAGATTCTTTTATGGGCTTTCTGATAATGAACAGCCTTATAAAACAATGCCAATTTTAACATTCAAGAAGAAATGCAATATTTGCAATATTGAGAAATTTAAAGAGGTGAAGACAGGATGAACCGAGTGGGGGCTGTTTTGGCAGCATTAAATTATTTTTTATTTAGAGGATTATTTGTATTAGGTGTTTCAACTTTTATTGGGCAATCAATGAGGCAAAATCACCATGTTTTAGGCGTTATTGTTTTTACATTCGCTGCAATTTCACTGTGGATTGACGGAGCGTTTGATAATGCTTGTAATAAAGATAAGCAAACCAAGGAGGACGTATGAGCACTAAGGAACCACTCCTAAATCTAAGGGAAGTAGCCGTAATTATGAACATGAGCTACAACACGCTTAGAAATAGGATTGATGAAGATAAAGAGCTAAGAGGTAGGATTATCAAGACTGGGCCAGATGCAAGAAGCTGGCGAATGCGACAGAAAGATTTAGACGCTTATCAGAATAGTAAGATCGAAAAGGAAGAAGTTAAATGGCCGTCTACAAAAGAGGCAACAGCTGGGAAATTAACTTTAGGATCGGCGGAAAACGATTTAGACGAACTGCTGGCCGCGGCACGTCAAAGGCACAAGCAAAAGAACTCGAGACTAAATTAAAAGCCCAAGCTCAGGAAGAATTCTTTTCTGGTAGGCTAGGCAAGAAACTTGATCGAACATTTGGGGAGGCGTTAGCTAAATGGATGCAAAGCGACGCCCCCGACAGCATGATTGATCATATTGTCATTGTTAAGGCTCGTTTGCAAAATATTAAACTTTCTAAAATTATTCAAGAGGCTCATCTATTCCAAGAGGAAATGATTAAGGCTGGCAGAAAGCCAGCAACAGTTAATAGGCGTATGGCTGTTGTGAGGCGAGTTTTGAACTTATGTTATAAAAAATGGGATTGGATACATGAACCTTTAGGCCAGAAAATTAGCATGCTTAAAGAGAACAATCAACGTCACGTTTATTTAACAGCAGACGAGATAGAAAACCTTGCTGTTCTTTCACCACGAGAAGACGTTGGAAATTTTATCAGATTAGCTGCCTACACCGGATTAAGGCGAGGTGAATTATTAGGTTTAATGCCTCATAATTTTATAAAAGGGCGTATTGTTTTAGAGGCTAACACTAAAAACCGCAAGCCCAGAGTAGTGCCTGTTCCTAAGCATTTGCATAAATATTTAAAGGATCTACCTATTAAATTAGAGAAGCATCATATAAAATGGCACTTTGATGTTGCAAGAAAAGCTTATGGTCATCCTGAGTGGCGCTTACATGATCTAAGACATACGTATGGCTCATTTCTTGCTGCCAATCCAGAGATCCCAGTAACAGTGATTCGTGACTTAATGGGCCACTCTAGTTTATCAGTTTCAAGTCGATATCTTCACTTAAGAACAAAATCACTCGATGATGCAGTTTCAAAAATACCTGTTCCAAATAAGAAATCGGCAAAACTTTCCACAAAACGGTCACAAAATAAGAAAACCAAGAAAAAAGATGATGAGTGATATTTTGCTGCAAGCGTTGATATTCAATTGGTGCCGAGAAAGAGAATCGAACTCTTACTCCATCTCTGGAACCGGATTTTGAGTCCGGC
>JAQSYQ010000016.1 GCA_029256015.1 Gammaproteobacteria bacterium
AAAGGCGGGAATTTAGCTTTAAACTTTAACCGCTCGGCTTTCATCGTAAATATTCAGCATTAGATCTAACTGATCAGGCAAGCCAATTGAGTCTTCATCAGCGTCTAAGGCAGCTTCTTGCTCTACCATCATTAGCATGCCAAGTAAGCATTTGGTATCAATGCTGCCATCAGCATAGATTTTTAAGCCGCTGATCATATCTTGGGGCATTTCTAGCAATAAAGCTTTGTGTTCAGCAGTACCCATTTCAGCGATTACTCTAATTGTCTTTTTCATACATCCCCTTCTTAATTTCTTTTAGTTTATTCTTATAGGAAGATACTAAAGGAATAATATAAGCATAAGCCTAAGGTGTCAATAGGTAGCAGTTTCTTGGTAAACATTTCCCAAAATAAAATAATATTATTATATAAATCAATAGCTTAATTTTTTAGTAAATCTTAACTGATCAAAAATTGTGTTTTTGGACAAAGAATTTTAAATAAACTAACATGCTTTGATAAGTAACTTAGCAATAAAAGGCAGCCTTAAGTCCATGGACAAGAATAAAGTTCTAACCGTCATAGCCAATAATGTCAGAAATTTGATGAATGAAACAGGCTTATCCAGTACTGAGCTTGCCAGACGCTGTAAAATCTCAACGGGAACCATTAGCAAAATTATTAATGGCAATATGAGTATTACTATCCCTATGGCCCTTAATCTGGCTGAAGGCTTTGGGGTGGATGTTGCTGAGATCCTTAAAGACTTAACGGACAAAGATTTAGCAAAGGCAGCCAAGCCAAAATTCGAGCCTAGCGAACAATTATCAATAGGCGTGATGTCTATCAATAACAAACGCTTTACCTGCATTAAAGATGCTCATGGGGAAACGATAGGCTCATCTGAGCTCGTAACAGGATTAGACCTTGCTGAAACGACAGGAAGCTTAATTCAGCTTATTCAAGAAGCTATTTTTGAAGCCTTGCCAGGTGGAAGTGAAGACCAAAGTATTTTAAAGCAAGCCAAGCTTAATCTTGTGATGCAGTCATTTGAGTTTGAAGACACTCGCCACAAGTTTGAGCATTTTGCTAGAAAGTATTTTAAAGACGTAATGGTCATTCCCGATTGGCAAATTACCTATTTGTCTACATTCAAAGATGGTGAAGGCATTTCATTGGTTACTGATAAGGGAACTTCCTTGTCTTTTATGCACAATGGTGTATTAAGGAAACTTGGCGGTTGGAAATATCCCGTTTATGACTTAGGTGGTGAAAACTGGTTAGGCGTGGAAACTATTCATCACACTATTGAAGCAGTAGAAGGCTATGTTCCGATGTCTAAGCTTGCTCAGAACGTTATGTCAAAGTTTAACAACAAGATAGAAAAAATTACTGAAACCTGTTTCAAAGGCTCGCACCCTGATATTTACATGCTGTTTACCGAAATTTTATTAAGAAGCTATTTTACAGGCGATACGGCAGCAAACGAAATTATTACTAAAGGCTTTGAAGAAGTATGCCGCATGGTTGAAAGAGCAGATAGCATTATTGGTATGCCGCTTAAAATCGCTATCAACGGTTCTTTAGCAGAGATCTATAGAAAGTATGTTGATCAAAGCCGATTAGTGCCTCACTCAAGCGAAACTCAAAAAGTGGAGCTTCTAGCAACGATCAGCAAAGAATTCTTGGCTGAGCATGGTGTAAATAACACTTAACAGATCGCTTTTAATTGTGTAATAATTTAGGCGTATTCCTATAAGGTTATTCTGCATATGGATTTTATTGATTTAATTAAATTAATCAATAACATAGATGAAATTTGTCGAGCCGTAAGAGCTTTATATAGGCTATTGAAGTTTTTTAAAAAATCTTCTTGTTCTACTCTTGGTAGAACTAACCGCAAAAAATTACCTTTTAAAAAAAACCTTCACGTACAAGCTCAGCTTGTTTTTAAAAAGGCATCGATGACTCATTTTGAGTCAAATTTTAAAAAAATCATCAATGCCACCCTTCGTGGCGCTTTTAAAAAAGCTATAAAGTTCACGTTTTGTGAACTTGGCTATATAAAAAAACCTTTAAGGGTAACGATTTGTTACCTTTTAAAAAAAGATTATATGCTCACCGGGGTTCGAATCCCCGTTGGCTATTTTTAGCGTTTTATAAAGATCTTGCCAACCATCAATAAAAGCAAAAGGCTTTCTGGCTTGAAGTGTTTCTTTGGTATGTGCCCCAAAAGTCGGGCATATAATTTTCATACTGGCATTATGGGCAAACTCAATATCAGTTATGGTATCACCTATCATTAAGCTTTCTTCAGAAGATACGCCAAATATTTGCATAATATGATTTAGCATAGCTGGGTTTGGCTTATTCATATATTCCTCACCGCAGCAGGTAATATCGAAAAAGTCTTTTAGGCCAAGATACTCAAGGGATTTGTCTAGTTCCACCCGAGCCTTAGAAGTAGCAATGGCTAGTTTAATATTATGTGCTTTAAGATCAGCTAACACTTCTTTGATGCCGTCAAACAGCTCAGCCTGATATTCTTTAAGCTGCATCATGCTATGAAAATCATTTTTGAGCTCAATGAGAGTATCGTTATCAGCTTTTGGGAAACATAAGGCAGTAGCTTTATCAAAGCCCATGCCCTGAACTTCTCTAGCTACAGTTTCACTTGGGGCAGGTAAGTCATATTTTTTTGCTAAAGCTAATTTGCAAGCGTAAATCTTACTAAAGGAATCAACTATAGTGCCATCCCAATCAAATACAATGAGCTTTAGCATCAATTGTCTCATTAAGAGGGCTAATTAGATTGGTGGCATTAGTGCCACAAATTCTTTCAATTTGGGCAGAAGTTAAGCCGATAGAAAGCATATTGTTAATTTGGCGACTTACATCTTGGCTGCCAGCAGCAACAATTCCTTCATCTTGATAAAGTAAAGTCGAGTTTTCCTTCATATGAAGATTGCGGCCTGCTAAGCGCTTACTTTCAATGGAATCGGTCATCATCATGATGTTTTCATCACCGATAAGTTCAACTGCCTTTTTCACAATAGCTAGATCAACATGCTCTCCATCAAAGTTCTGAGCGGCTTTAACCAAGCCCTTGTGAGCATTACAGATAATGGTTGCTGGAACTGGGCCTAGCTTTTCTTCAAGATTGCGTACAGTCCATGAGTCTAAATTGAGAGCTTTAACTTCTTCATCTCTTCTAGCTTTGTCAGTTGTTGTACGCCAAGCATGTTTAAAGTTAAGCGGCATGTCGTTAAATAAATGATCTGTACCAATCGCACCTTGGCCCCAGGCTGCCACAACATCAAAAATATCCTGCAAAGCTTTGGCACTGGCTAACGGGTCATTTTTTAAGAAATGGCCAGGGTTAGGTAAAACCTCACCACTTAAAAGGGTTTCAGCTATCCAAGTAGTAGAGGGGGCGGCAGTAAATAAAGTATTAGAGACAGTTTTATCTAATGGCGCATCGGGTGAAAAGATTACATAAATTAAGCCTTTTTTGCCTAGCTCAGCAAACTTTTTCCAATGATATTTGCTGGGGTTCCATACCCCAGTCTCAGGAGTGCCGCCGTGGCTGGCTAGAAGTGGCCCTTCTAAACCAATCCCAGCAATATGTTTAAAACGACCCGCGTTCTTTCCTCTTGAATAAATGTCCATTAAGAAAAGAAAGTCATCAAAATTTTGCTTGGGTAAATATAGGGTTAAAATGCTGCGATGGTGGCGTGTGGCAAGAATATCCTCGATTTCCTGTAGTTGGATGTCAAAAATTTCAGTAAAGTCGAAACGGCCGACGCCGTGACAATGAAAATCCAGTGATTTTCTTGCCAGCTTTTCAACTAACCTATCAGAAAATGATCCAACCATTTTAAAGTCCGCCTAAATTAATGATAACCCTTCACTAATTGCGCAAATATTGTATACGAATATTGTGCTAGATATTACTACGTTCTTTATTCCATATTTTTATAAAATTTGATCAGTTTATCCTTGATTATAAATTCCAATAGAATGCAGACAGCTAAAAAAACTCTTACCATCTCAAGGGCTAGTTTAGGGGTACATTTCGGGGTATCTCCAAAATTCAAATTCCAACAATCTAATATTTTCAATAGCTTAGCTACAGCCAACAATTCGATTGACGTCGCCTTTTAACCATGAATTTATCATTGTTGAAGTGGTGACTTAGCTTGTTTAGCTCAAAGCCAATTCACTAGACGCTATTTGTCCACGTGCTGCGGGTTGCTCGACTCTTCTCGCTTGAGGAGAGGTGGATTGATATAAAACTACCGCTACGGTTGTTCTTGCTGTTGGTGCTCTGTTTGGAGTGAGTATGTTTTGTTTAAAAAGACTAATTTGTTGTGCAGGATTTGGAAAACAAGAATGATGATATGTGGCAAACTCAAGACGCTTTGCAAGCTCCCCGTTGGGATTAAAGGAATGGTTTGAGGCCCTAATACGTGTTTCTAAAAGTCTTAATAGCTCTACAGGGGAAGTATCTAGACGGGCAAAAAGATCATTTTTCACAAAGTTTCTAACTATTTCTTTGTGATGACGATGGTGCAGAATAGACGAAAATAAAGAAGAACCTTGATAATAATCCGTTAAAAGAGCCGCAAGCGTGTCGTGGAATCTTTTATGAGTGAACTGGTTATATTGAGTTTCTTGGCTTGTTCTTCCTGCAAAAGGATAAATGCAATCTTTCACCTGAGAGTAGGCCAAGGGTCTTTCAAAGCGACAGCTTTTAGTAAATTTACAGTCAGTAAAGCTTAGCTGGTTTATATTGCCTGTAAAATTTGTCATGACAAATTCAATATTAGTAAATCTCTTGGTCAAGCGTGTGTTGTAAACATCGATTTCAAGGTTAATAAAAGTTGATCCTGAAAATTGATAAAGTGCTGCTTCTGTATGGCTGGGGCCTGATAAGCCAGATTCAAAAGCCCCAATAAAATCAAGGCTGTTATACGCCCCTTGAAGCACAATTGACCTAAAATCTTTTCTTTTTGCCATGAGATGTATCAGGTTTTGTAAAGATAAAATGACCCCACTAATAGTTTTTAAAGCTTGGTCAATGGCCTTTAAAGGGTTGTCAGCATATAAAGCTTAGTATCTATTGGTTAAAGATTTGACTACAGCATTTTTCCGTTATAGACTGACCGTCGGTCTACAATATTAAGCAGGAAGTTTAATGAGAGTTTTAAAAGATCCGGACGTTAGACGAACTGAAATCATGCAGGCAGCTGAAAAGCTGTTTGAGAGCCATGGTTATGCAAAAACCTCAGTTGAAGCCATTATCAAACAAGCAGGTATTGCTAAAGGGACCTTTTATTATTATTTCAAAACTAAGCAAGATATCCTAAGAGCTCTAGTGGCGTACAAAGGCTCTGAAATTTCTGAGTACTTTCATTCTATAGTCGAGGACACTACTTTAACTGCAATTGAAAAATTACAGCGTATGTTGAGATCCCCAAATAAAAGAGGGATCAATGCTTCTGCGGTTATGGAAATTATCCATAAGCCGGAAAACCGAGAGCTTCAGGAGGAGCTAAACGTTCAAAGCGTTAAAATTATCGCGCCACTTCTAGCCCAAGTATTAGAGCAAGGGCATCAAGAAGGCATTTTTGATAAGACAGCGTCTGTAGAGAGTATACAGCTTATACTCGCAGGTTCACAGTTCATACTTGATTCTGGGCTTTTTGAGTGGACATTAGAGAAGCGAGCCGTATTTTTAAAATCGATCCAAGCTATATTAGAGCAAATGTTAGGCGCTGAGCCTGGGTTACTTAGTTTCATTTCAGAGCATGAGTGAAGCTTATGACGCAAACAAACAAAGAAAGCCAATTAAATTCACACTTTCTTATTATTTGGTTTGGGCAATTTATATCAAGCATTGGCAGTGGTTTAACAGCCTTTGCCTTGGGTATCTATGTATTTCATCTCACAGGTTCCGCGACTACCTATTCTATGGTTCTGCTTGCGGCTTTTTTACCCGCTTTGATTTTAAAACCAGTAGGTGGGACATTATCGGATAGAATGAATAGAAGGCTTTTGATGATCATTGGCGATTTAGGCACTGCGCTGGGCATCATTTTTATTATTCTGATGATGTTTGTTGGTATAAAAGGATTTTGGGTTATTTATTGTGGAACAGTCGTGAGCTCTATTTTTGTTGCAGTTCAAAACCCTGCATATAAAGCTTCTGTGACAGATTTGGTTTCTAAGGAGTTTTACTCCAAAGCAAGTGGCTTAATGCAAGTAGCTGAATCCTCTAAGTTTCTCATTTCACCTATAATTGCGGGTTTTTTATTTAAAATAATGGATGTTAAAGCGATACTTATTATTGATGTTATGACTTTTTTAATAGCCATTTCCACCAGCTTTTACATTAAATCAAATTATCCCGTAACAAAACAAGAAATAGCGACTCAACATTTCTGCAAAGACTTCACAGACGGTTTTAGCTATCTTTTTAAAAATAAGAGCATTCTCTTGCTGATTTCGATCATTTCATTTATTACGTTTTTTATTGGTTTGCTTCAAGCGCTGCTTGGTCCCATGATTTTATCTTTCACAGACTCGGTGACTTTTGGCGTTTCCCAAACTATTGCAACTACAGGGATGTTGATTGGTAGCTCTTTTATTGGTGTTTTTGGCAAGTCTAACCAGAAGATCCGCATTCTATCAGTGAGCTTGATTTTAAGTGGAGTATTTTTCTCATTGCTTGGTATATCGGCAAATATTATTACGATTACCGTGTTCGGTTTTCTATTTTTTCTGGTTCTTCCATTTATCAATACAAGCTTAGATGTGTTGGTACGAGGCAATGTTGAAAATTATATGCAAGGACGCATTTGGTCGATTGTTTCTTTAATTTCACAACTAGGGATGGCCGTTGCCTTTGCTATAGCCGGATATTTAGCAGATAAAGTTTTTAACCCACTATTAGAACCGAATGGAGCTTTAGCCTCATCGGTGGGGGCTATTATTGGAACAGGGACAGGCAGGGGAATAGGATTGATTTTTATCTTATCTGGTTTATTTGTTGTCATCACTGCAATAGTGATTAGCAGGTTAAAAATGCTTAAAATATTAGATAATTCTCAAGTAATAAGCTAAAGCGCCAGCTGCCCTTCTACTCTTTCTAAAGCTTTTTATACCCAGCATTCGGCACGACCGGAATGTTGATTTTAATCACTTTTTGGATGTCTTTTAGCAAGCCTGTTTCATCGGGTGAGACTAAAGAGCAAGCCTCGCCATTTTTGCCTGCCCGGCCTGTACGTCCGATTCTATGTACATAGTCTTCGGGTACATTGGGCAAGTCAAAGTTCACCACATGGGGCAAATCGGCGATGTCCAGGCCTCTTGCTGCAATATCTGTGGCCACGAGGACGGTGATAAGGCCTTGTTTAAAACTGGCAAGAGCTTTGGTTCGGGCGCCCTGGCTTTTATTGCCGTGAATGGCAAGGGCCAAGATGCCGTCTTTGTTGAGTTTTTCAACTAGCTTGTTAGCGCCATGTTTGGTGCGGGAAAATACCAAGACCTGGGTCCATTTCTGATCTAGGATGAGCTGGCTAAGCAGTTTAGTTTTATTGGCTTTTTCAACGGTATAGATAACTTGCTTGATGCTTTCAGCGGTGCTGTTGCGGGGGCTGATATCGATTTCAATAGGCTGGTGTAATATCCCTTTGGTTAAAGCGCGAATATCTGGGGAGAAAGTAGCGGAAAACATCAAGTTTTGGCGCTTTTCGGGTAACAATTTCATAATTTTTTTAATATCGTGAATAAAGCCCATATCAAGCATGCGATCAGCTTCATCCAGTACCAATACTTCTAACTGGTTGAACTTAATAGCATTTTGGTTATATAGGTCAAGCAAGCGACCAGGCGTTGCCACTAAGATATCTACTCCAGAGCGTAATCGCATCATTTGCGGATTAATTTTCACTCCGCCAAATACCACCTCATAACGCATTCTAAGATGTTTGCCATAAAAGCGGGCGCTTTCACAGACCTGGGCTGCAAGTTCACGAGTTGGGGTCAGGATCAGGACTCTTGCTGAGTTGGGGCGAACGGGGTTTTTGTTAGCAGCAAGTCTTTGCAAAATAGGGATTAGAAATGCGCCGGTTTTACCGGTGCCGGTTTGGGCCGCGGCCATAACATCTCGTCCGGTTAGGACAGCAGGAACGGCTTGATTTTGAATAGGTGAGGGTTCTTTATAGCCTTTTTCATTTAAGGCGCGAAGGATGGGTTCTAATATGTTAAGTTCGGAAAAGGTCATTAAAATTGCTCATATTGTGAAATGTAATGCATAAATTAGAGCGAGACTATACCTTAAATATCGCTGAATTACCTTAAATTATTATTGCTCTAGGTTTATCACATCCCTGGGTTCTGCTCTACGCACTCTGGGTTTATTAAAATGGCGCATAATCGTGGCAAGAAGCAAAATGGCCAAGAGGCTCAGCATAATTTCGGGGGCGGCAGTTGTTATGGGTCCGAGCATCCCAGCGCCAGCTATGGCTGTTGTGGCTGGAGAAGCTAGCATAGGGCTTGTACTTTGAGCTGCGGTAACGGCCATAAAAGGGCTGGCATAAGAGCTTGGGGAAGCTGAAACAGCTTTAAATGGTTCAACAAGAGCAAGGACTTTAGAGCGTCCTGCCAGACAGTCTTCGAGCACAGTTTGCTTAGTGTCAGAATCTTTGAGCCAGCTTTCAAGAACATAGTTTACGTAATGGCTGAGCTCCTTATCACCATGAACAAGTGCTTCATCACGAATTTTCTGAAGTAAGTCTTTGTTTTCGTGTGATAGCAACACGCGCTTTTGGGAATCTGTACTTTCCTGACTTAAGACAAAACCCTCATCATAAGTGAGCCAACTCTTTCTTGAAGATAGCGCTCGCCCTGGTTCAATTTGAATTGAGCGTAAGATGGCTTCTATCTCTTCTTGCGGTGCATTAGCATAATATTCAAAACCTCGCCCTTTATTATCGGTCGCTTTAGGATCGGCTCCCGCTTTTAGTAATGCTTTGACGCTTCCGGGCTGCCCAAGAGCGGCAGCGATTAAAAGTGGAGACCTTCCTTCATTGTCAGGAATATTAATGCCTACATCGACTCCTTTGCCTTGCAGTTCTAAAAGTTTTTTAAGCACTTTGGGGAGCCTGCATTTTGCAGCAAGTAAAAGCGGCGTTTTACCCTCAATGTCTTGAATTTTATAGTTAAATTGAGCAAGGCCTTTTTCCCGAAATCTTTCAAATAGCTCAATGATAGCAAGGCTTTGTCCCGAAGCTTCATTCGCTAAAAAATAATGCAACAAAGTTCCTAAATGCCGGGATTCAACAGCATTGATATTGCTACCATGTTGAACTGCGTATTCAGCAATAAAACCAAAATCATGTATTTCATCAATAAGTAAAATGTGGAATTTAAATAAAATAGGAGTTTTGAAATTCAGAATAACCGGATAATAAAAGCCATAAAGACCTTTAAAGAGCTCAAGGCGCTCATTACCTTTATGTTTGGAAACCTGTTCAAAAAAATCGCTAATGTCTTGTTCTATAAGCAGAGAAGCATCATTTTCTTGGAGATAGCTCAAGCAGCTTTGAAGCATAGGTCGGGCCTTAGACCCTTTCATGCCTCTTGACGTTATTTGTTCTAATAAGAATTGTGCAGCAACATGAACAAGCTTGGGCTTTGTTAAAAAAGCTTCAAGGCCTTTCAACACTGCTTCTGTTTTTTTCTTTGAGTTAAGATGCTGTAACAGATAGTCTTTAAGTTTTTGAGTTTGCTCTAGCTCTTCTGGGTTTGGATTGGCGTCAAACTGGAGCATAGAGGATTCAAACGTTTCAACATCCATAGCAAGATAAAATTTGCCCGTCTTTTTTCTCCAGGCAGCAAAAGCAGACTGATCATCTGCATCAACCAGGCTTCCATCCGGAAGATAAACTCGTTTTAGAACAGAATAAGTTTTAGGCATAGCTATCCGAACATTAATTGAATTTAGAGGAAAATCCTATAAAAATAGTTGCTCGAAGTCTAGGAATTAGAACCGAACAGCCATCACCATCGACAAAATTGTAATGGCCAAAATGGAAAACCCAAACATCTGCCGGGACCATTTCTGGTCATCCACGGATTTAAAACCCTTTATGCTTAAGTAGAGCCAGTACAGACCTAGGCTCAATGCTACGATGAAATAAACCCAGCCTGCATAGCCAAAAACGGTAGGCAGAATGGCGGTGATGGTAAAGGCCACAACATACACAAGCATACTGATCTTGGTATAGCGAATGTTTTTTTGAATAGGCAGTACGGGAATACAGGCTGCCGAGAAATCTTTTAGTCTGAAAATGGCAATGGCGTAAAAGTGGGGAAGTTGCCAGAAAAACAGAATGAAAAACAAAATAATAGCGCCGACATCAAATCGGTTGGTCACTGCACAATAGCCAACTACAGGGGGCACAGCCCCTGCTATTCCGCCTATCAAGGTGCCAAGGTTGGAGTGACGCTTGGTCATAATGGTGTAAGCGACCACATAGACAAATAAGCCCACAGCGGCCACGATAGTCGTTAACAGGTTAGTGCCATAATATAAAGTTAAAAATCCGGCGATACCCAACACAATCGCATACAAAATGGCCACTTTACCGGAAATCAACCCTTTTACCATCACTCGGTTTTGGGTCCGTTCCATTAAAGAATCGATATCACGGTCGATATAGTTATTGAATACACAGCCACAGGCAATCACTAAAGACATGCCGACTAGGGTAATCAGGAATAAAGAGAAGTTAAAATGCTGATGAGATGCTAAAAAAAATCCGCCAGAAACCGTTACGATGTTACCGAAAATGATCCCAGGCTTTATTATTGACAGATAATTTTTCATCTCGGTTCCTAAACTAAAATATTAATACCGCCTCTATTTTTAAAGCTGCCGAGGCGCGCAAACACAAGCGCCCGGAGTTACCAAACTAGGTAATGAGGACCGCGACTGTGCTGCGCAACAAAGGCAGATTTAAAAAGAGTGCGGTATTAGTTGACCATGTAGTAATTGAGGTTATACATAATCCACAGAGAGCCAATAACCACAATCATAATAACGATAATGGTAAAAATAAAGGTAATGAGGTTCCATTTATCGTCCTGAGATTTAGCATTCAATCGGATAAAGAATATCGCTTGAACCAATACCACCAATAGACCCAATCCAGCTAGTACGAAGTAAAGTGTTTCGCCGGTAAACATTTGAGTTGTCGCGATATGATAAGCCGCGAGCACCAATATGACGGATAATACAAAGCCGATAATATAGGAGGTAATGAGTTTTTTGCCGCTTTCTTGATTGTTAGTCATTTAGATGGCTCCCATGAGGTATACAATGATGAAAATAAAGACCCAGACTATGCTGATAAAGTTCCAGAACAAGCTTAAGCAGGTAATTCTGGTTTTCATGGTAGAGCTAAGATCTTGACTCATAAATTGAATCATCAGCACCACGATCCATAACATAGCCACTATGACATGGATCGCATGACCAATAATCAAGGTGAAATAAGCCGATAGGAAGGCGCTGGTTTGCCAGCTGCTGCCACTTGCAACCAGGCAGGCTAATTGATGTAAGCCCATGCTTGCAAAAATAAGGCCTAATACAAAGCTTACTGCCAACCACAGCAACACGCCCTTTTTATTGTTGTTATGGCTTGCTGCTTTAGCAAAGCCGCAGGTCAGTGTGCTAGCCAACAAAATAAGCGTTTGGGTCAATACAAATGGCAAGTTGGCAACTTGTCCGATGCCAATCCCGCCGTAAGTATTGTTGCGAAGGACATCATAGGTCGCAAACAAAGCCGCGAACATAATGAAGTCGGTCATGATATAGGCCCAGAATCCGAAAACGACTTTGGAGCTAGTGTCTTCGTGATGATGATCGTGATGTAAATTTCCTGTGCTCATTATTTTGCTCCACTTAAAGCAGCTTCAGTTCTTTCAACTTCGGCAGCAGTTACATAGTAGTCGGTATTGAAATTAAAGGTACGTGAGATAACAGCAACCACTAAAGCGATTCCTGAAACAGCTGACAACAGCGGCATATCCCATACCATAGCAAAACCAAACACCAGTCCAATCATCCCGATGATAAAGCCCATAGCGGTATTTCTTGGCATATGGATATCGGTGTATTGAGCTTTGGCTGGAACGGTACCGTGTGCCATGTGCTCTTGTTTTTCATGCCAGAAAGCATCTCTGGTGTGAACGGTAGGTTCTACAGCAAAGTTATAGAATGGAGGAGGGGATGGAATAGACCACTCCAAGGTTCTTGCATCCCATGGGTCATTGCCGGCTTTGAGTTTATCGCGATGCTTAATGCTGTAAAGAAGCTGTGCGATTTGGAACAGCACTCCGCAGAAAATCAGCGCCACACCGATAGCCGCAACCACAAGGTATGGATGCCAAGCAAGTACATCAATGTGGTTTAAGCGTCTTGTCATGCCCATTAAGCCCAGAGCGTAAAGCGGCATAAAGGCAACGTAGAAGCCCACAACCCAGAACCAGAATGCAAATTTACCCAAGGTTTCGTTGAGTTTGAATCCAAATATTTTGGGGAACCAGTAAGAGTAGCCCGCGAACACGCCAAATACCACTCCACCGATAATGGTGTTGTGGAAGTGAGCCACGAGGAACACGCTGTTATGTAACTGGAAGTCCACGCCTGGAACGGACATTAACACGCCGGTCATTCCACCGATGGTAAAGGTAGTCAAAAAGGCCATGGTCCACATCATAGGGGTAGCAAACTGGATGCGGCCTCTGTACATGGTAGCCAGCCAGTTAAAGATTTTAACGCCGGTTGGGATCGAGATAATCATGGTTGCTATCCCAAAGAAGGAGTTTACGTCAGCTCCTGCTCCCATGGTAAAGAAGTGATGCAGCCATACGGTGAAGGCCAAAATAGTAATCGCAGCGGTTGCCCATACCATCGCCACATAGCCGAATATATGTTTTTTACAGAAGGTTGATACCACTTCGGAATAAATACCAAATGCAGGCAGTACCAAGATATAAACTTCAGGATGTCCCCAAGTCCAGATCAAGTTGATGTACATCATCGCGTTTCCGCCAAAGCCTGAGGTGAAAAAATGAGTTCCAAAGAAGCGATCAAAGAACAACATGCCCAATGTAATGTTAAGAATTGGGAAGGAAACCACAACCAAAATCATAGAGCAGAGTACTGACCAGGTGAACAAAGGCATTTTCATCATGGTCATGCCAGGGCAGCGCATTTTAACAATGGTAACAACAATGTTGATACCGCCTATCAATGTACCCACTCCTGATAAGGTTAAAGCCCACAGGTAATAGTCCACTCCCACGCCTGGGCTATAAGCCAGTTCAGATAGAGGAGGATAAGCCAACCAGCCTGTCGCAGCGAAGTCGCCGATGACTAAGGAAACGTTGACTAAAGCCGCGCCCGCAACGGATAACCAGAAGCTTAAAGAGTTCAGATAGGGGTAAGCCACATCGCGTGCACCGATTTGCAATGGCACGATAATATTGACTAAGCCAAATACAAAGGACATCGCCATAAAGAAAATCATGATCACGCCATGAGCGGTAAAGATCTGATCATAGTGTGATGCAGGTAAATAGCCTAAGTGGCTTCCGTAAGCCATGGCTTGTTGCAAGCGCATCATAATAGCGTCTGAGAAGCCGCGAAGCAGCATAACAAAGCCCAAAATCAGGTACATAATACCGATTTTTTTATGGTCAACGGAGGTGAGCCACTCGGTCCACAACCATTTCCATTTTTTGAAATAGAACAAAGACCCGACAACTGCAAGAGCGCACAAGCCCATAAACATACCCGCCCCCATAATGATCGGGTTATGAAAAGGGATGGCATCCAGCGTTAATTTTCCGAATAGTAATTTTTCTAACATGTCTCTTACCCTTTAATTAAATTGTTGGTCTTGGGGTTGATGAGGTCTTTGTGATGCTCATAACTCCTGTCAGACTTATAGTCGATATTTTTGGTTCCAGTGCTGGCTGAAGCGCTTGGCATAGGCATCATGTATTTCATCATAATGTTATTAAACAAGCCGTCAGCAGGAGCTGAGAAGTATTGAACTGGGTTGTTCTCGCTTGGTTGAGCTAACTGGTTGTAAGCGCTCATGGTCAATTTATTAGGGGACTGTTGAGAAGTCTTAACCCATTGATTAAATTGATCTTGAGTTACGACTTTGGCATCAAAGGTCATGCCTGAGAAGCCGTCTCCGCTAAAGCTAACGGATCTTCCGTAGTAGTCACCGGTTTCATTCGCGAGCAGATGCAATTTGGTTTGCATTCCTGCCATGGCGTAGATTTGGCCGGCAAGCTGTTGAATCTGGAAGGAGTTCATAGGTGCATCGGAAGTGATAACAAAGTTAACCGGAGTGTTCACTGGGAACTCTACGAAGTTAACTGTCGCAAAATGTTGTTGAGGATAGATAAACAGCCATTTCCATTCCAAAGCCACCACTTGAATGGTAACGGGAGGCACTTTAGAAACCAAGGGTTTGTATGGGTCTAATTGATGAGTGCTTCTCCAGGTCATGGTAGCCAGTACGATAATAATGACGATAGGAATAGACCACCAGCCTGCTTCTAATATAGTGCTGTGCGCCCAGTTAGGACTGTATTTCGCTTTGGTATTGGAAGCACGATACTTGTAGGCAACCAGGAAAGTTAAAATAATGGTTGGAACCACCACGATCAGCATTAAAAGTACAGCATCGATCAGCAAGCGCTTTTCATCGGCTGCGATAGGCCCTTTGGGGTTGAAAACCTCCATTTGGCTACAGCCAGTGAGCAGCAGCATGGTACCAAAAGATAATAAAGCACGAAGCTTGTTCTTAAGTTTAATCACAGTCTAAGGACCCCTTCCTTTACGAAAATACCGATAATTATAGCAAATGTTTTGCTTTTTAGGTGCAAGAAAAAATTGAGCGCATGGTAACACAATCTAGCAAAATCGCAATATTTTTTAACGATTGGCAGTATCTAACGAGTGCAAAGCTTATAGGAGATTTGACTAATCAAATAACCGGGTCTAAATTAAATCATGCACACAATAATAAAGAGAGAACTCATCATGAAAAAATTAGTATTTTTAGCTGCATCAGCGTTGCTACTCGTTGGCTGCCAAAGCACTCCATTAACGCCTCAGGCTGCTAGTATTATGGTTTCCCCGAATCCAAGCGTACCCCAAGGTTGTAAGTATTTAGGCCAGGTGATTGGTAACCAGGGTAACTTCTTCACAGGCGGTTTTACCTCTAACAAAAACTTAGAGCAAGGCGCTATTAACGATATGAAAAACCAAGCCAGCCAATTAGGCGCTAACTATATTCAGATGATTACCGACCGCGCTGGAGTGACAGGCTCTGGGAGTATGGATATGAATAGTGGCTTTGGTAGCAGTAGCGAGCAAGAAACTAACGTGACCTATACCGGTAACGCTTATAAGTGTCCGCCCTCTGTATTTGGTCAATAATTTTAGCGATTCAAACAAAAGCCACCTTATGGTGGCTTTTTTATTTGATATTGTGCTGCCCTGGGAGCCTCAGCCTTCTGTTGCTATAATGGATCTAGATATTTCTTAGCTGGAGCACATTATGGATAGAATTGACGGCTTCGCTTCTTATTCTTTGGCAAAATTTAATCTGATTAATGACAAAGATCTGATTAAAAAACAGTATCATTTAGAGCCAGGTGAAATCCTTTCTACAGCGGGGACTCCGCTTAATTACCTTTATATAGTTCAAAGCGGTTCGATTAAGCATGCTAATATCACGGAAGCAGGCAATGAGCAGGTGGCGGATTTTTATTTTGCTGGCGATATTATTGGCTTGGATAGTCTAAGTACACACCAGCATTTTTATAATCTTATCGCTTTAGAGCAGACTCATGTTTGTGCGATTGCCATTGAAGATATTGAAGATTTAATTAAAACAGAGTCTTGGATGCAGGAAGCTTTATTAAGTTTATTAAGCCAAAAATTATTAGACCGGACTCAAAGCCTTTTAATTCAACATCAGCATGCTGAGCAAAAGCTGGCCGCATTTCTATTAGATTTATCAAAAAGGCTTAAGCGAAATAATCATTCCCATCAGGACTATCATTTAAGCATGTCCCGCCAAGAAATTGGCAACTATCTTCATTTAAGCACCGAGACAGTAAGCCGGATTTTTAGCAAGTTTCAATTAGAAAATCTTATAGATGTCCAAAAAAAACATATAGTCCTAAAAGATATCAAACGCCTCAGCGATAAAGTTTCTCATTGAAAAAACACTGGATCTCCGATCAAGTCGAGGATGACGACTTTCTAAAGCAGCTTGCTGCTAAGAAAGTTTGTCAAATTCCGGAAGGATAAGTTTCCGATATATCCTCATGCTCCCAGTTAACCGAGACTTCAAGAGGAACCACAGCACTGGTTTCATCAAAATGAATGATGCTGTCAAATTGATAAGGCAGTCGGGTGAAATAATAGTGGCTTTTACGTTCTGTGTCGGGACTGTAAATGACGCCAATTGCTCTTTGCAGCCTTGGGTAACGTAAATAGGTCTCAAGCTCAATATCATTAAGGTTGAGTAAAAAGTTTGGGTAGGGGACCAGATGAAATAAAAGTTCATAACTACCGGCTAAACCCGGTTTGACTTCTTTGCACTCGGGCGGAGCATCCCATTCAGAAGCGGCGGTGACCGTTCCAGTGTAAGTTGAAAAGCCTATGCTATAAACCGTGCTGCCATATTGTTCTCTTAGCAACTGGCCCAAGTTGACCTCGCCAAGCTCGCTCATTTCAGTGGCTCTTGCATCGCCAAGATGAGAGTTGTGGGCCCAAATAACGATTTTGGCCAGGCGGTTAAAGCGTTTGGCAAGATAGGCCGCTAAGGCATTGAAGCTTTCTGCCATGTGCTGGTCTCTTAAGTTCCAAGAAGAGATATTGCTCTCAAACATAGCCCGGTAGTAACGTTCGGAATTTTTAATCAAGCGGGCATTTTGAATGGCATAAAAGTAGCGCTCTCTTGCACTCAATGAACCTGAAGCCGTATAAATATGCTCATGGCACTGTAATTCAAGCAACTGCTCTTCAACTTCTTTGGAGCAGGATTTTTTCATGCCGCTGCTGACAAGATAGCCATAGGTTTGGGAGCTGCTTCCATTATTAAAGCTGGCATATCTTTCTTTGGCTCTTAGCGCCGCGTCAGGATCTTTATGTTGTAAATATTTGATCACGGCTTTGCTAGAGTTTTGAAGGCTATACAAATCCAAGCCATAAAAGCCGATTTTGTCAGGCTTAGCTAAGTTGTCATTATAGTTGCGTAGCCAGGTGAGAAAGGGCAATAAAGTGGTATTTCGCCACATCCAGGTAGGAAATCTTTTAAATTGATTTAGGGCCTTATCCCATTCATTAGGTTTGCCTTCACCCTGTAAATAGCGATGTAGCCGGTAGACATCAGGAAAGTCACCTTCTATGGCAACAGCCATAAAGCCTTTTTCGGTGATAAGTCTTTCGGTAATTTCGGAGCGAGCCTGATAAAATTCATGGCTGCCATGAGTAGATTCCCCTAATAAAACAAAGCGTGAATCCCCAATTTTCTCAAGAAGCTCGTCATATCGGTTAGGAGAGCTTTGAAGCGATGAGGCTTTTGTAGAGATGAGTTCTAACATTTTTTGGTAAGTACTCATAGTCGCTTCCATCTTTGCATTATACTTTTGTTGCACTTCAGGCCGAGCGTTCCTCATGTATTTTATATACACTCCGGTTCTCAGCCTTTGTGCGCCTCAGTCTATTTCAAGATGGAACCGCTATAAAAACATGAGTCGCTTCCATCTTTGCATTATACTTTTGTTGTTTAGATCCCGAGTTCGCCTAACGGCGCCCCGGGATGACAAGCTGTTTTGTTGCTGCCCAGGATGATGACAAGTTGTTTATATTGGCGCTTCAGGGTGACAAGCTATTTATATTGCGGCGCCAGTATGACAAACAATTTTCTATTGGCGCTCCAAGATGGCTATCAGCTTCTGTCATTCTGGACGACCAAAGGTAGCTCCGGAATCCAGCTCTTTCTTTTGTTTGGCATAGATTTAAGCATGTTCTTCATATGCCTGTGGAGCTGGCCTATAGGATTGCGCTTTTTTAAGGTAGTCATTGACCTCGAGGTCATTAACCTGGGCAAAGTTTTCATACCATGCGCCCACCCCGCCAAAAGGCTCAGGGGTATACAGGCAAATAAGCTCATCCGCCACCGCTTCAAGTTCCTGGCATGCCTCTGTCGAACCGACTGGTACCGCAGCAATAATTTTAGCTGGGTTAAACTTTCTCAAAGCGGTAATGGCTGCGCGCATCGTAGCCCCGGTAGCTACTCCGTCATCAATTAAAACCAAAGTCTTATTGGAGAGTCTGGGGATGGGCCTGCTGTCGCGATAGCGACGATTGCGCCTGTCTAGCTCTATTTCTTCTTCGGCTACAATCTTACTGATTTCAATGGGGCTTACGGCGAAGCTTTTTAAAAGCTCTTCATTAAAAACTTTGACGTAACCTAAAGAAATGGCGCCTATGGCTAGTTCTTTGTTTTGCGGGTGGCCTAATTTTCTAACCAGCCATACATCCATAGGAAGATGCAGCCTTTTTGCCACTTCAAAAGCGACCGGCACTCCACCTCTTGGTAAGGCTAATATGAGAGTGTTAGGGTTATCAGCATATTGGTTGAGCATATCAGCTAAGATTTTCCCGGCATAAGGTCGGTCTTTAAATAATTTCATCCACTTTTCTCCATAGTTTTTAAGAGAGCAGTTCGTTTTGGAAAAATTAAGCGATTCAAATCCCTTTCTACCACCCCCGTATAGTCTTTTTGAATCACTTTTTTAATCAGGTGTTTTATAGAGCCGGACAGCTCTTTTTCAAGTAATCCATAAAAATGCGGGGAAGATACAATGATAAGATTTTGAAACCGGTTTAGGGTGCGGGCATGATCAATGATGTCAGCAAGTTCTTTAGCAAAGCGTTCCATTTCATTGTTTTGAATATCCTGGGCATGACCGCCTGGCGCAAAGCCCTGAGAACGATACATCCCAGGCTTGTCACTTAATAATTCATGGACTTTCATTCGGCTTTCAGGGTGTTCAATGCTGTGAATTAACTGCATCTCACGCGGCTGGCCGATAGCAGATTTGATTTTGAATATCCTGGCATGGCTTGCATTAGTCACTAACAACCAATCATGTGGCATGTTTCCTCCTTTAAACAATATGGGGTTAAGCTTATGATGGCATTTTCTGGGAAGGAAATAATTGATGTAGATCAATTCCACAGTTATTGGGGAATGATATATACTTACTGAAATCAAATTTTTTGAGGAAATAAAATGGAAACTGGGTCAATAGTATCTCAAAGGCTTTCAATTCGAGCTGTTTTAAAAGAAGCTTGGACATTAGTTCGTGGTACAAAGCTTGCCGTATTGGTTACCCTTCTACCTATGGTCTTTGTGGCTTTAATCGTTTTTATGGTGCTAAGCAAAGTGCAGGTAGATGTCCATACAAACTATTGGACTGGTTTAGCTTACAACCTTATTTCGCCATTGATTGATTCCCTATGTCTTTCAGTTTTTTTAGCGGGTCTTGCCATGATCGGTTTGAAGCGTGCTAGGCATGAAGCAATAAGATTTTCGGAAGGCCTGCAGTATTTTGGCAAATTGCCTAAAATTGTTACTATCAGCTATTTAGAAAGCCTGGCGATTTTATTAATCAATAACCTGGCCATTTTCGCTGTGGCTTTTCTTTTGGTCAAATCAGCAAGTATTCAAAGCACTACCGTGATGGCTGCCATCACTTTGGGAGTCGCTTTATTACTGACTATGCTGATTAAAACTTTTTTGAGTTTCAGTTTTCAGTTTGCCCTGGATAAACAGCTTTCAGTGATTTCAGCTATTGGCAGTTCTATCAAGCTTATCAGCCATCATTACTGGAAGATTTTCTTGCTTATTATAATCCTAGCCCTAATTAACTTTGTGGGAGCTTGTTTAGCAGGCATCGGTTTATTCTGGACAGTACCACTGGCTTATAACAGTATAGGAATACTGTACCGTGAGCTCGTTGATAAGTCCGCTGCGGCCTAATAAACATCCTGGCTGGCAGCCGCCGGAGTTGAAAGAGGCGGGATCATCACAACCAAATCGTTAAGCATTTGTTGGTCTTGGTGATCTCCCCCATACTCATTCCTTAGGTAATACGCTAAACAAACTAAATCATTAGCTGAATTGGGGTCTGCAACACCGCCCGGGCTATTAAATGTAGGGACTGCTCTATTTCCGCTTCCATTGACTCCGGACCCATTGGTTGGAATTGAAGGGAGATCCGATGTATAGACTGGATCGGTGCAAGGAGGAAGGTTAGTGCTGCCATAAGGAATGGTGACGCTAGCTGGCTGATAAGCAGCTGCACTAGTGTAATACGAGCCAGAAACACTGGTGCTATATCCGGCGCTGGGAATTTGAACAAAAGTACTTGCAGAAGTCGTAGGCAGTGACATGTATGTTCCGCCAAAAACAAGCGCCCCATTAATACCGTTGATCGTATAGGCAGAAGAAAAGTTATTATCACCCGGTATAGTAGACATACAAACAAACCACTGGTTATTGGCAACACCTGGATTAGCAGTAGTACCCGTTCCTGCAGGAATGATGAAAGTGGGGGTTAGGCTGTTGCCAAGCCCAGTTGCCATTGTTAAATATGGCGGATATCCACCACTTGTAGCCATACTTAGCCATACCGGATAAGGCTGATTAGAATAGTTAACAAAGCTAATTGAAACTCCAGTCCAGTCATAGTTTGAATCAGTGCCACATGGAGGAAGAGAAGGAACATAGGTTGACACAGTGGCATAACTGTTAACAGCCATTAAACTGAAAACCGCTGAACACATAATTTTATAAAAAGCTTTCATAAGCATCCTTATTACCGAATAGGTCGATTTATAACTGTGTGTCATCTTTAAAGCTTCTGTCAGATTGGGAAGATCCTTTGCGGCCACTATCCACAGCACCGCCCGCAGCCTTGCCCATACCTTGAGAAGTAGAGCTGACAGTAGAAACTTCTTTCTGGTCAAAGCTAGAGGTTTGATCAGCTTTAGATTTTTGAGTATCGATACCAGATTGAGTACCTTTGCCACCCGCATCTGCAGCTTGGCCAGCAGACTGTTGAACACCCTGAGAGATTTGTTGGAGATCTTGTGCGCCGGCTTGGTCGCCTCTTCCGCCACCGACCCATTCCATTACTTTATCTGGGATCACGTAAATGGTTGAGAAGCATTTGTTGAAAGCAAGCACGATAAACGAGCAGTAAACAAACAGCATCAAGCAAGCTAAAATACCTTGGACCATTTGGTCTCCTTGAGGAACTGCAGCCAAAATACTGGTCGCTACCGTATGGAAACCTTGTGCTGAGAAGCTAATCACAACATAAGTCAATAAAATACCTGTCAGCATACCGATCACCATTAAGACAGGCCTAAACACCACGCTCAAAAGCATTCTGACAGCAGGAACGCTATGGCCCATAAACTGATGCCCGCCAGGGTGAGCTAAACCGAGCATGACAATAGGAGCGGCGACTAAGGCTTCTAATACGCCAAGTAACCAAGCTATTTGTCCTGCCCAAAATAGGATATAAGGAGTCAAAGGCACTAGGAGGGCAAACTGGGCCCCGGCCGTAAATAAGCTCGTTAATACAAAGAGCACAATAGGCAGCCACATCAGGGTCATAGAGATGTTGGTCATCTCGGTGATGGTATATTGCATCATTATAAGATTAACATACTCTGCACCGGCATTAGCTGCCTGTCCCGCCATTTGGGCGCCTACACCGAATACTCCGCCAAAAGATCCCAGCGCAGTTAAAACACCTGACGCTATCCCGGCTCCTGAACCCCAGTTAACATAAGTTTGCAGCTGGCTCTCAAATGCCTGGAACTGATTTTGATAATGAGTATAGATATGTTCAAGGCTGGTTACGCAAACCATAATCATACTGATACCGGCAGCTTGAGTTTGCTGGATCAAACTAAATTGCTTAGACACTAAGCCTGGGGCCGCGGGGTCTGAGCCTAAGTTGTAGACAGACTGCATAATACTGTTAATAGATGCAGCGGGGTCTACAGAGTCAGTTGAACCTAAAAGCCCGCTAAAGATTTGGTTCAAGGCGTCTGAAACAGGCAGGTTAACAGCTTGATTGGCATTAGCAGAACTTAGCTCACCGTTATATTCCAAGACGTTAATAATACCGCTTAGATAAGGTAAGAGATATTCATAATAGTCTAAGGCGTTAGTATTAGGATAATTTTGAATATAGTAGTTATAGGCCATTTGTAATAATAAGGTTATAGGCCCCTGGTCAACAGTGGGTAGCTGCACAAGATTCGTATATAAATTAGGATATTTTTGCAGGTTCGCTGTTGGAATTTGAGGTGAGGGAGGCGTTCCTGTTGGTGGAGATGTTGGGTTTGGATTGAACGGAGCGATCAATAGAGCCCATTGCGTAGGCGCAATATCACTAGCTTGGAAAGGATAACTGGCTTGTAATACTGCTGTTCCTCTAGTGTCATCTACTTGACAGGTATAAAGAGGTGGTGAGCCAACCCCCATTAGTTGAGCGGGGTTAGAGGGTGAAGCAAATCGATAAGAAGGAGCACCTGTTACCCAGTAATATCCAAGACTGAATAATGGGTTGTTTGGTCCTACCATGTTTGTATAGTTAAAAGGCCCGCAGGAATACTGCATGGTAAAATTACTTCCAGCTGAGTTAAGTTGGGGCGCGTTAAAACCTTGTTCCCATAAATAGGTTTGATAAGTTAGCAGGAAACTGCTTTTAAAATTAGTCAGCTGATTAAATTGGTTTATAACCTGGTTTAAGGCGCCATAGAGGTATTGCAATGATTGAGAAAACTGATTGTCAACGATCAAATATGAACGTCCTGCGACCCACCAGCTGTTGTTAAGTGGAATATCAATGGCTGGAGACTGGCTATTAGCGCCTGGGACTATGTAGTCATTCAGGTTAATAGTGACAGGGTAAACCTCGCTGCCTTCATGGTTCCCGTTTACGATATTATCTACCAGAGGCTTGCCATTAGCATCAAGAATAGGGCTTGAGCCAGGAATAACGTAGGTATTATTGGTGTAGCTTTCAGAGCCAGCAACGGGAGGAGTCAGCGAAGCCTGGTCAAACGCTTGGATAGCTATCTGATTTTGAGCTTGTGCTAATATGTCAGAGGTGACTCCTTGGAAGCTGCATGAAGCCTGACCTGATGGGGCATTTGCTGGGCAGGAGCTGTTATTGCCATAGTTCATCACATAGGTATTGACGATGTTGTTTATATCGCAATACATATAAGCCCCAATATCCCCTGAAGCAATATTGCTACAATTAGGTAAGTTTGATGGAGAAGTGGGGGTATAAGCATAGTAGCCTGATACATTGACTGTGGCGTTGCCGCTTGGTGCTGATAAATGCGCATTCCCATTAGGCAGAATAGTCGAGCTCCAGTTAGATTGTGCCGAATTACCGTTAAGGCTGTAGTTTGAAATTACAGGTGGGTTTAATGGGGTAGAGTCTGTCGTAGTTGAATTGATTGCTAAGCTAAAATAAGCACTATCACTAGTGACGTTACCATTGAAAGGGCTAGAGCTAAGAGCGGAACTTACAGCCTTTTGGCAGCTAGCTGCTTGGCCAGGGAAAAGCAGATTACAAAGGCCGTTGTATTGGGTGCTTAAGGCATTAAGTACGCTTGGAGGCAGCGTGTTTTTGCCGATGGTATAGTTGTTGTTAACGCAAAGTACAGTGGCATTAGAAGGCAGGTTGTCCGCCTGTGCCGCAGGGCAGCTGCTTGGGCTGTTGCTGCCAGAGTTCGAAGCATTAAATTGGTTAGCAATCGATTGAACAGCAATATTTAAAAATACTCCATCAACCGCTTCAGTTACGGTCGAGGATAAGAAACTGGGAACAGGGGGCGGCACATTGTTTTCAAAAATCTGGTTGATGGTCTGTTGCCAGACAGTGGTTCCCATATTAACGCCGATAAGAATGGCATACAGGACGATTTTTTGACCGATACATAAGCCATTTTGCAAAGGGATAACAAATAATAAACCAAAAATAAGTCTGATCGGGGTCCAAATGCTATGCCAGTCTTTACCGAGAAACTGGCCTTCAGCTGCCGTATTGATTGTACCTACAAAGACCATAATGGCAAACAAAATGGTACCACAGCCCAACAGGGCTTGGTTAAAATACTGTAGCATTAAAGCAAATACTGGCAGAGGTAAAATACCTGAGCTTGGATCTCCAGGGATGATATAACCACCAGGATCAGGCTGGCTGGAGTCAACCATGTGATTGACTGCGCCTATAATCTGATTAAGGATATAAACCGACTGGTCATTAATGCTGGGCATAGCTAAGCTGAAAATAGACATGGTTATGCTCCTCTACCCAACGTGTCATCGAGCCATTCTTTAAAACTACAGCCTAACTGGCGCTTTTTAAGCTGAAACAGCCAGAAGTGATAACGAAAGGCGAATGACAAACATAAGAGGATAAAACCCACGCTTAAAAGAGCAACGATATGGTTATGTCTTGCCAAATTATAGAAGCAGTACAGCAGAGCTAAAAAAGCAGCACTAAGATAAACGGTGACTAGCTTTTTAAAGGTTGAACTTGTTTGCTTAATTTGTGTTTCATCTAAAGCAAGGGGTTGCTTGTGAGAAGCAGTACTATGAAGCTCACTGCTAATAACTTCAGTGCTAAAGTTTTTTACAAATTTGTAGTTATCGGTAATTTCTTTGGTGCCAAACATCCTTTTGACCCCACCGATGGTTTTTTGAATAATTCCCATCTTCCATTCCTTAATTAATTGTTTATTCTTTTTTCACATGCTTATCAGTATAGACTACGCCAAAACAATCTCGTTGCCCCCAGA
Source organism: Gammaproteobacteria bacterium (assembly GCA_029256015.1). Lineage (GTDB taxonomy): Bacteria > Pseudomonadota > Gammaproteobacteria > Francisellales > CACEW01 > JAQSYQ01. Next base: position 24,994 of record JAQSYQ010000016.1, read on the forward strand.
AGTGACAACCAACTCTTCTAATACATCATATAAAAGCATTAATAATTCAAAAGAACTTTGATTGGGTGAAACCACAACTTTTTCACCGCTCAATGCATTTGGAGCATCCACAGTTGAAGTTTGCAGTGACTCGCCGAATAAAAAATCGCTGAGTAAATTAGCGCGATGGACAAAAATATATAAAGCGCCATCATAGGCAAAAACTTTTTCCAAGGGCAGTGGTGCGCCTCTATACATAAAGGTTTTATTATGCCTTGCAGCTAGTTCTGTCAAAATACCAGGAATATCAAGTGCCATTCTAGTCCTTAAGTTCCTTGGTTTTGCTGAACAATTTGAGAAATACCAAGCAGCTGCTGAGAGGCAATGTTATTCACTCTTTGAACTATAAGGCGAACAATCACATTTTGAGTAGATTCTTGGCCGCCTTCTTGAGTAGATATAAGCAAAGGAACTTGAACTTGCCAGCTGTAGACCCCGTTAATCAAACCTTTTTGCACTACAATAGGCACATTGGTTAAGGTTGCGCTGACGACAAGGCGTTGGTTAACGATATTGCCCAAAAAGCCTGCGGAAGCTTGCATGAACTGTTGCCAGCCAAACTCAGTAAAGAGGCCTTGCATATCTTGAAGCTGTGAACGATAGTGCACGAAGTCCAAAGCATAGATTTGAGGTAAGTTATTGCTAACCCAGCTAGTCACTGCGGTATCAGACATATTAGGCTGAACTAAGGGAATGACAGGAATCAAGCGCCCATCAGATGTGGTAGCAAAATAATAGGACTTAGGGGTTTGATGACTAGTAAAAATCAAAGTACAGGCCAAAATCAGGTTTAAGAATAAACTAATTAAGAGTACCCATATCATATGGCGAAAGTTATTTTTGTAAAAATCACTTCGCAATTTCACCAGCTCTAAAGAATTATTTGCCATATTTTATCTCACTAATTTATAGGGAACCATTAGGGTTAGAAGCAACTGTAGCATCTGAATCGACCGACCCTGATGGGGAAGCAGGACGAAGGGTAGCAGCTGGAGCAGTTGGGGCAGCTTGAGCAGCAAGGCCCACATTGCTGTTTGGGGCTTGAGGAGTAGAGGTTAAGCCCGCTGTACTATCAGTATCAGGCTTTTGTGCTGATAAGCCTGCTTTTGATGGTTCATTAGAGGGTGGCAAATTAACCTCAGCATTAATTCCTTTTTCATTAAGCATCTGTTTTCTAAGCTCAAAAAAGTTTTTCCAGTCTTCAGTACTCAATTTTGTGCCGTCATTTTTCCTAAGGATAGTTTGGACATTACCACTGAACCAGGAGCTATCGTGTGTGCAGCTGAGACCTAAAGCCTTAGCAGCTTCAGATTCAACTTGATTGGTCGCTATTACAACTGAGCCAAATGGGTTGGAGAAAGATATAAGGCTATCCATACAGCGAGGGCCTCTATAAGCCTCTTGAATAATATGGTTTTTACCGTTTTCATCCTCGATAAAGAATAGGCGCATTGTATGGGCTAATGATGGCTCATTTGGGTTATAGGAAGGTGATGGCCTTCTTGCTTTTGACATTTCAGAAGCAAGGTTTGCAGTTGTTTGGCACTGCGCCATGAGAGCATTTAAAATAGCAGGATCTACAGTTTGACCGGCTTTTAACTGTTTCATATATTCTTCAAGCTGATCGATAGAAGCGACCACACTGTGGGTATCATTGGGATGTTGAGCCCTTTGAGCATCAAATATCGGACCCAAACCAGCATTGATAGCTGCTAACATCAATTCAATTTGGCTGATTTTTTTGCGGGTTTCTTCCGTTATGGGAGCTGGCCCGCTGCTTGCGCCTTGGTTTTGCTGGTTTGCCATTTCAGGGTCCTTAATTTACTCAGTCTGCCTTAATGCGGATTGCTTGCCTGCGATGCTGGAATGTTTGCTTCATCAAGCATTGCTTGGATCTTTTTATTAAAATCCTCAATAGAAGGCAATCCGTCTTCTCCTAAATCCATATCCAGTGAAGAGACTAGCCCTTGCTCTACTTCTAAATTCGCTTCAATAACATTCGGTATCTCAGGCGCTCGGTAGCTGTTTCTTTCAATTGGTTCCCCGACATAAGGGTTTTCTTCAAAAAATGTCCCCATATCGGGTTTCTTTAAAAAACGAGGGTATATATCAGGCCGGTTTGCAGCACATTTTTTAGCCAAAACCAGCAAAAGCTCTATGACATGCCTGGGGAGTTTTGCTAAGGCTTCCCTAATCCGCTTAAGCTGTTTTTCTCTATAGTTGCTCATATACACCCTTTTTTTATATACAAATTATACAAAAAAAATCTGCTCTAATGTTTCATATTCTGTAACATGAACTGTATGCTTTTTAGGCTGGTCTGCTGGCGGCTGCCCTCATTAGAATCAAGGGTTTGGATGGCCCGCTCAAGCTTAACTTCTTCTATTAATTGTGAGGATTGTAACAATTGGGAAGTTTGCTGTGCCTTAAGGTTTTGATATTGCAGGTAGTTATTTAAAGCCAGCATAATGGCAACCGAGCGCAATAACTGGGGTGAGGAAGCGGTCGACAGCTGCTGGAACCAAGTTTGATTAGTCGTTGGATCAGGCGTACTGCTAAAAGGAGCGCTTACCGCGGCATTTAATACGCTCATTTGGCTGTCAATTTGGTCTGTACTGTCAGCCTGGTTCATTGCCGCTATATTAGAAATAGCATAGGCAGCTGCAGCCAGGGAGCTAGCGCTGTTTGAATTACTAGCCAGACTGTTTAGCGTGGAAAGGTAAGGAGTCGTTGCAGGCCCCTGTTGATTCAAGATGCTCTGTGAAGACTGTGTATAGTTCTGTGCAGTCATTAAGTTTGATGGGTTGTCAAAAGCACTTCTAGGCTGACAGGAAACCCCGCCCTGGCTACTCGTACAGTAAGAATTATAAGATGACATAATGCTTTGCTGAATACCGCTTGTGCTGTTACTGCTTGGGACTAATTGTTGCATATTTAGGTAAGCGGTTTGGTTCCATAGAAAATCCAGGTTATTTGGCAAGAGCATAGCATTTGCCTGAACTTGGTTCTGAATATTCTGGTTCCATTGGGTAATCTGTAATTTGTTGGTCGTTTTTACATCAGAATCCAAGTTTAGGATGGCCTGTAGTAAGGAACTAGCGGGGCTAGGTGCTGTTCCTCCCGGCCCTAGAGGAGCACTTGGCTGGTTGCCGCCCGGCCCTAAAGGTTGTAGGCCACCGCCCGGTCCGAAATTCTGCTGGGTCCCTCCTGGCCCTAATGTGCTAGGAGCAGGCGTATTGCTTGAAGGACTCGTATTAATTAGAAAGGGTTGAGGTGCTGTCGTAGTAGATCTTTGAGAAAAATTGTAGCTTGGGTTTGTTGGCTGTACGCTAGAAGCCGGGACACTTGTCGCATTTTGGCTAGGGCTAGAGCTGCTGGGAGCTTGAGCATTGCTTGGAGCAGGATTGATATATGGATTATAGGTCGAGGTATCAGCATAGGCTAAACCGCCTAAAAGGCTTGTACTTAATGCTGCAGCGACTAAAGTTTTATTGATTATTTTCATGATAGCGCTCGCTTAATTCGTTAACAATGAGGGGGTGGCGTTAGCAGCAGGTGTGGTCACGGCAGGCAAATTATAACTAGCCGGGTTAAGTGAGTTAACATTCACATAGGCTTGCTGAAGCTGTTGGAATTGGAGCTGAAAATTTTGATAAAACTGGTTCTGTTGAGCAGGAAAACCACCCGATGTTGCTGTGCTGCTTGAGCTTGGACTGCTAGAGTTATTCGCTATTCCAGCTGCTAGCGCAGTACCGTAATCAGCGAAGGCTGGTATGCTCAGCAGAAGAGCGGCTGATAAAGCTATATAGGGAATTAATTTTTTGACCATTATTTTCTCCTTATAACTAAACATTTATTAAATTCCTTGTTGGATTAATTCGTTAATCATAGTCGTTAAATCTCCTGCTAGTTTGGGATAGCAGTCTTTATAGCTGGTTTGGGTTTCAAGTTTTTCAATGATTTCCAAAGATTCTTGTTTTGCCAAACTCTCGCTTTTTCCTTCTAAAATATTCAAGCGCTTAACGACTTCATATAGCTTCTCTTTAGTTAAAATACTAGGTTGAAGCGACGAAACTTCAACATCAAACAACGGGCTAGCCAATCTTTCCTCTACTGGAATATGCATAAAAATAGAGGGATTATTAGACTGATCACCAAAGTCTATGATCTCTTCAGTCTGTTTGCCACCAATGAATGTCAGTATAGTTTCAATTAGCTGTTGGCTATCTTTTTTAACTGCCGGCTGATTCAGTGCTTTAAATAGCTCATCCAAGACTTGGGGCTCAGAGGAAAGTTGAAGCATATCAGCATTAATTTTGGCGGTGGCTAAAGCACGTAAAGAAGCAATAGCCTGATCAGCGGGCGGCCGCACCTTAACCATTTGGTTTAACTTAATCTTTTTAACTTTGGCTGGAGAAGCATAGAAAAACTTGCCCCGCACGATAGTCGATTTGAAGAAGATATGAGCTTCTCCCTCTCTTTGGTCTTTTAAGTCTAATAAATCAATACGATTACGCTTATCAAAGGTTGCTTCCATAGAGTCTTTGTAGTGGAAAGCAGAAGCCCCTTCGCCTTGTCTGTTCAAACTTCTTGTGACAGAAACATAAGACTCGCCGGCTGTTTTTTGGAAGAATTCCCAGGTTTCCTGAGGGTCTTCTAACTTCATACAGATTTTAATGTTGGTGTTAGCGCAAATGGAGGCCGCTTCTTCTTTGGAGGCTTTCTGAAAAGCAGGCAAGTCTTGTCCGGCAAACACGACCGAGAAGCCTAAAGAACGGGCCTGGGCCGGCACGACAGCAAAGCCTTTTACCGCATAATACCCGTACTCATCCAATACGCAGAGATAAGGGGTTTTAGAGTTGGTGGGTTTGGTTTCAATGACATCTTTGTAGTCACCCTCAACCCGGCTGCCTAAACCTTCTGCTAACATTGCTTTTAAAGAAGCAATAATCAATTTACCTAGACCTGAAAGCTCGTCTGGAGACTTTTCCAAAGCAGGCAATAATACCACCAGAATTCGTCGGTTTAGTACGACATCCCTAAAGTCTACTTCGGCCAAGTTGGTTCTGACGATATGGCCGTATACATCCGCCAGCGATCCGAAAATACGAGTCAGCTGCATGGTGATATAGCCGTGCTGCTCATAGGCCTTACCACTTTGCTTGCCCTTTTCGCTTTTTTGATAGCCAGGAAGGGTTGCTAAATAGTTTTCAAGAGAATCTCTGACCTCAAATGGGATAGGTTTATCCATTACGGTAATATTGTTGTTTTGATCGATCACTTTGCGATCGTATAAAAGCTCTTCAATTACATCCAAAGTAAAATATTTACGAATTACACCGGCTTCAAGCAGTAGATAGCCGTGGTCTCTTAACCAGACCAAGGGACGCATTAAGGCTTCAATAAAAGCGATAGCACGGCCTTTCCACATATCTCCATCCGAACCACCCTGAGAAGCGCCTCCTCCACTGTCCATTAAGCTCACAACAAGGTTTGACAACATGCTGGATGAGCCTGCGGCAAACGGGTTCATGGTATTGGATAAGACATGCTCTTGAGGCCCGATAATGTCGTTAGCGCCTGTCATAAAGTTTACAAGCAGTAGATCGTCCTCACGGCCCATGGTGCGGACCATAGAAAAGATTTTGGCAAATAGGGCATTGTCGCCTTTACCATCGACGTAAATAAAACCGCTACCCTGTATCAAAGCATTGTACGCTATCGAAATAAGGGCTTCTGTTTTACCACTACCTGTTGAACCAAAAATAAGCACATGGGTACGCATATCGTTGTTGGTAAACCAAAGCTGATCTTGGCTATTCATGTCATTGCCAAAAAAATAAATACCACCAGCTTGATTGGGCTTCTTTTTCCCAGGAGGAACATCGTGTTTGTCAGGCAGATTAGAATAAATAGGCAATTTAAAAGGTAAAACTTTCATGGTGAAGAAGGAATACCAAAAAACCACAATGGCCAGGATGAAGAAAAAGTCTACCCCGATAGGATAGAAAAGCATAAGGACCGCTAAAGATAGCACTATAGCGCTAGAGCCAAAACGACTTAGCAGGATGTCTCTAAACTGTTGCCAAATAGGACGTATGTCCCTGACCGCACTAGATCCAGCATGTTCCTGTTCTTTAGTTATGCCACGAAACTTTACCATTATTTGCGCTCAACTATTATTTTTTTGGGGCCGGTTAATGAGCCTCTTAGCATTCTGGCGGCTGCCACTAAAGGAATGCTGTAATAATTTAAAATCGCTAAAATAGTGATGACTACAAGTGCAATCCCCAGGGTAAACCAATGGGGGCGTAGTAAAAACAGTAAAATGCCAAAAGCAGCTCTGGCGTCCATATAAAGGAAAACGGGAGTCAGTCCAGAATCGCGCCAATGGCTAAAGGTATCTTGCTTAGCCATGTTGTTTCTCCATCATGTGAAAGCGCTTATAAGCGGCTTCAGTAATTAAACCTTGCTCATATTTTTCTTTCACATCGGTTAGAATAGATCGGCCGTAAGTGTCTAGTATTTCTCTTACTTTGCCGACTATTTTTTCAGTCGGAGTTCCCACTAAAATATCGCGTACTTCATTGTTGATAACAAGATACTCTCTCACCGCAGTACGCTTGCCGTCCGGAGTGGGGACTAGAGCTTGCCAAATAATGACTTTGACCGTTTCCACAAGATCAAACATTCTAGCGTCGCGTTCCTCGTAGGGGAAAATAGTAATCATACGGCGCAGAGTATCGGCTACCCCATTGCTGTGGACTGTAGTGTAAACAGGGTGGCCGGTTAAAGCGGCGTCAATCACGGCTTCGATGGTCACTTGGTCGCGGGCTTCCCCTACCAAGATTAGGCCTGGTTTGCGGCGTAATGCATTTCTTACCCCGGCAGCGAAAGTAGGTAAGTTGCGAGGAATCTCTGTTTGACTCACTACAGAAGTCGGCTTTTTAATTTTATCGTAGACGTATTCTATGGGAGATTCATAAGTCAGTATTTTTAAGTTGCTGTCTTCTTTGCGGCATAGGTCAGCAATAATAGAAGCGAGCAAGGTACTTTTTCCTGAGCCTGTGGCCCCACTAATCACCATAATTCCCTGAGGAATGCTTAAATTATTTAAAATTGCAGGCTCAATGTTAAGGTTTTCCAATAAGGGAGGTTCGCTGGAAATAGTACGCAGCGTGATCTGCAAGCCTTGATAGCCGTCAAAATAGCAAGGAGTAATATTCACCCTAAATCGATATTCTTCTTTGTTGCTTACCTTAACCCGGTAATTGGTATCGATATCGGTTCCGCTAAAAATCATAGCGGTCGCATTGGCGCCATAAATATGTTTAATCAGGTCTGAAACTTCTTGTAAAGTGAGTTCTCTTTGGGTCACTCTAACCTGACGGCCATGCACCTCAACGAACACACATTCGCCACTTTGAATGGTAATGTCAGAGGCACCTTTTTCATAACAAAAAGTCAGCAGCCTATCCAGTTGAGTAGGAATAAAATAAGAAGGCTCAGCTGGAAACAACATAGGGTTCATGAGGATGAGCTCCCGCTTGTTGTAGATTGAGTATTATTAATTCCAGTAGGTTCCCAGAAGTTGCTGTGCAACTGTAATTGAGGCTGAGAAGTAACCTGCCAAGTTTGGTCGTCAATGGTCATATGGTTGCCGCTACCGGTTACGCCTTGAGCTGACTTATCAACGTAGAATGGGCTAACCATGTTCTGTACTAAAAGCTGCTTGTACAGTAGCATGCCGTTAAAATCTCTGACCAAACGGTGTAAGTTAATTTGATAAATACCCACCGCCTGATTCACCCCTTCAGTCCAGCCAGAGGTCACATTGGTTTTCCAAATGGCTTCTTCTTGAGCGTTTTGTGGCAGTACAACCTTATCAGGTAATTGTGGAGGAGGATAAGACATCCACAAATAAGAGCGCCAAGTAGGAGGAGCCGTTACAAACCTGACAGGAGCTACAATATTATAAGTCACTCCGGCAATACGAATGCTGTCACCCTGATCATCGATATTCACAAGGTTATCAGCTCGAACGATAACGGGAGGCAGAAGATTGTTTTTATACATCACCAAACTAAAATTAAAAATACTATCGAGCTGCTGGGCATTTTGCTCCAGTTGAGCATCGATCGCTTGGGATTCAGCGGCAAGTCCTGCCTGCATCCCCAAGGCTTGAGCCGCTTGTTGAATAGCTTTAGCTCTAATATCAGTAAAAGACACTTGCTGCTGATAATAGCTCGTTGTTGGAGTGAGGTTCTGTAAATCACTAAGGCTATAGGGCTGCTGGGTAATCATGAGCCTGTATACCTTAAGCTAATTAACTTTTGATCGGTAAAGATCAAAATGCTGGCATTAGCCCCGGCTTGTAAATCAGCATTGCGGATAATGTTAATAGCAGAAGTCTTTTGTTGAGTATCGTCTATATTCACTAAAATCGGAGTAGTAGGCGGTTTGCCATATACTTGTAATTGGTAGCCAATCATATCGGCCACTTGTTGCAGCAAAGGTACGATAGGACCATACCATTGAATAGTGATAAATGTATCTAAAGCCTGATCGTGCACATTAGCAAAAGGCATGTAAGCTTCGCTTTGATAACGGGCTTTTTCAATGGCAGCTAATTGTGAAAGAGAGCCAGTTGCTGAGACCGCAGCAGCGCTTAAATCCTGTTGAATCAAAGCGCTGTTGTTAGGCAAAGCAGGGGTACTTGATGGCGTGCTAGAACAGCCTGAAATAGCCAAAATCGACAAACCTATTAAGGCATATTGTAAATAAGAGACTTTCTTTAGCATTCCTTATACCCCTACCCAATTTTCAAGCAATTAAGAAATGGCTTGTGCGCTGTCTGCACCCGTGTCAAATGTGTTGTATCCTTGTGAACCTGTTGGGTCTCCGGACACTCCTCCTACCAATACGTGGGTGATAGGAATGACTAGGAATAAACACGCACCGAACACCAAGCTTGCAATACCTTTGCTTAAATGTTTCTCTTGGCCAGTTCCAGTGTAGTTTTGCTTCAAGTGAACAAGACCTTTAACCACGAGTAAAAGACCCGCGATGGTGATAATGGTTTGCACAATCCGCCAAATGTTGCCCGCAGTTCCTGCGATATTCGCCTGTAACTCGCTAAAGCTCATGATTGTAGTAGCCATGGCTACGTTTGCCATCACACAAGAAGCTGCTGCGGATGCAACAATCCCTAGTTTGATGAATTTGCTTCTATTTAACTTCACTTTACTTCTCCTCTGTTTTTAAAGGTTAACTGGAAAAATTATTCGTTATTACGCCCTGCATAAAATTATAGAGGCTCTCAGCATTTACGCCGGCAACTCCTGCAAAAATATGAGTTAATGCCTTAGCTATACCGCCACCTTGGCCGTGGCCTTCTCCTAGCTTGATCAGTTCTACAAAACCGCGAATAAACGAGATGGTCCCTACCAAGAACAACACAGCAAATGTCAAAGTTTCTATAGCTTGTTGGTCGGTGGTAGTTGGGGAGGAAATTTCTGGTAAATACCCCAATATTGGACAGAAAACTACGCCGGTTTGTTGATCAGTTCCTCCTCCAGGACAATTATTCACTAAGTTATAGTTCGAGTTCCCAAACAGAGAGTTGCTTAACACTGACAACTCTGGGGTATAAGATATTAACACTACCCCTGCCACAAATGTCATCATGGTCCCTATTGGTGAAACCCGGTGCATCATATTTTGTTCGCCATGTCGATATAAACGCATCATGCCGTATAAGATTAAAAAGACGCCTATGAATTGTGAAACGATAGTCGTGATACTCAGCATTGGACTGAGTATGTTCTTTATAATATTCTGAGCTTCGTTTACAAATTCTATTCCAGTCATTTATCCTAACCTTTACAAGCATGAGCTATCATAAACTTAAGCTCGGCACAGAGCAAAACATCAAATGTAACAATTGTAAAGCCAATTTCTATAATTCAGTTTAAGTTGTTGAATTATAACAAAAATATTTGTAACAAATTCTACAATATACCTATAAATTTTAATTATATGTTTCGCCAATAATTTCTGTTTTTTTGCTTTATAATTACTACTTTAAATCCCCTTATTTTAAGGATTGTTTTAATAATGACTATTAAAAAACTTTTTTTAATTTCACTTATCCTACTTATCTTAGAAACCGGTTTGTTTGCAACTTATAACTACCTTGATCTTCAAGATAGCGGGCATAAACAATCCAATAGCCTTCTAGTTTCCCTTCTACAGCTTAGACTATCTTTGTTATTTTCGGCAAATAAAAATCCAGGAGACTTCAACTCGCAGCTCTCTCATTTAGAGGTCCAGACTCAAAATCTATCAGGCCTTGATGTGAGTCAAACTGATAAAGCCCCAGATAATGCTGTTATACTATCGGCCGATGAAATAGCCATGGATACTGCCTTAAATCAATCCTTACAGAGCGAGCTTCTCCAAGGTAAAAATATTAAAATTGCTACTTATTTTCCTCAAATTAAACAGTGGGTTATTTTCACCGCTCACTATAATCCTTCCAAAAACTGGCGTACCTCTTTGATGTTGTTAAGCACTAATCTCACGCTGTTGCTGATCGTTTGGATCGGATTTTTATTTTATTATCGATACACCTTACCCAAAGAGGTCATGAACTCTATTATCGGCAGTAGTCGATATAAAAGAGCGGATCGCATTATCAGCAATTTGCAGCAAAAAATCCAAAGTTATTTCGATGAAAAAAACTTGATGATTTATGCGCTGGCTCATGACATTAAGACTCCTTTAACGGAAGCTATCTTGCGTCTGGAGCTGTTAAAAAATGAGGAGCAAGCCCCTTTAATTAGAGAAAACTTAGAAAGTATTAATAATATTGTCACTAGTTCTTTGGAGTATGCAAAAGAACCCGAGCAAGTCAAAAAAATCGAAGTAGACGTGGTTTCATTAATTGAAAGTCTTGCAGACCGCTATCAGAACAATGAGTTTGAAGTCCGTTTCAGGACTGAAATAGAGCATTTTGAAATGCAGATTGAGCTTGAGCTTTTTAAAAGAATGATTATTAATATTTTGGAGAACTCTAAAAAGTATGCGAGCAGTTGTGAGCTTGCTATCACTCATCCTAAGCGCAAGTTATTTTGCATTAGCTGCCGGGATGACGGACCGGGTGTGCCTGATAAATTTCTGCATTTGCTCTCTATCCCTTACTTTAGAGTAGACCAATCGCGTTCTAGTAAGACAGGCGGAACGGGTTTAGGTCTTGCTATCGTCAAGAAAATTGCCGAGATCCACCATGGATCGGTGCATTTTGCTAATCTGCCGGGAGGCGGATTTGAAGTCAGCATTGAGATTGATATTTCAACTTAATCTGCCCCACTTTCTTTCTTGAAAAAGAAAGTGGGCAAAGAATTCAAGCCCTGCACAGGCTTCTCCTTGAAAAGGCTTCGCTCAAGCTTAAGTACCGGCACAGTGGAAGTCCATTTCAGTGTGCCTGATAAGCGCATCCCTGCGCT
>JAQSYQ010000044.1 GCA_029256015.1 Gammaproteobacteria bacterium
AATGGCGGCTCCTTATGCCAAAAATCCTTTAAAGCTAAAAAGTAGCAAGCCTTTGCATCAAAAACCCTATGTGCATATGACCCTGCAAATAATGAAAGAATTTGGAATTGAGGCCAGTTGGGTGAATGAGCAAACTTTGTCTGTGCCGATTGCCGTATACCAAGCTAGAAATTATCAAATAGAGCCTGATGCCTCGACTGCTTCTTATTTTTTTGCCATGGCTGCATTAACCGGCGGCAAAATTCATGTACCTCATCTAAGCAGGAAGTCCAAGCAAGGTGATATTCAATTTTTAAGCCTGTTGGAACAAATGGACTGTACAGTGATTGAAGAGCAGGGCGGAATCACGGTAATAGGCTGCGCTTATTTAAAAGGCTTGGGTAGTATCGATATGACAGGCTTTAGTGATACTTTTATGACCCTGGCTAGTTTGGCAGTTTTTGCTGATAGTCCAACGACCATGCACGGCCTTGCTCACACGAGATTGCAAGAATCAGACAGAATCGCAGCGATTTCCGATGGCCTAAACAGGCTGGGTATTAAAACGGAATCTACACATGACAGCTTAACGATTTATCCGGGCCAACCAACAGGAACTAGGCTCAGCTCTTGCAAAGATCATAGAATTGCCATGTCTTTATCGCTGATTGGTTTAAAAGTGCCCGGGGTCATTATTGAAGATGCTGGCTGTGTCGCTAAGACCTGCCCCGCTTATTTTGAATTAATGCAACAAGTTTGCCGAAGTTAATTTTTCCTTAAGCTTTTGATTTTATAATTAATTTACCCAACAAGGATGTAGGGAGTTATCATGAAAGGATTTTGTGGCACTTTTTTTGCTTGTAATAGGGCGGTCAATGCAGTTGCTCCTGCCCCAGTAGAGGTCGTTCCGGCAGTTCGGGCTCCAGTTCCTATGGCTGAAGCTAGAAGGCGAGGGGTTGGTGTAATTGATTATACTGATCTGCCCCCGAATGCTCATAATGGGACTTTGGCATTTCCTCTAAGAAGGCAGGAGCCTTTAGAAGCATCTAGGGGGCCTGTAGATGTGACTGAAGCAGCCCCAAGGGAGCTTGAGGCTGGGGCAGTAGCCCAAATGCCTCCTCTTAGCCGCTTAGAGAGGTTTAGAGCAAGTGCTCAGCAAGTCGGTGCTTCTATTGCTTTATGGAATGAACAGCGCAGGCTTGCGGCAGAGCAGCGTAGGGCTGATGCGGCTCGTGAACGTAGAGCGCTAAATAGACAAAGAAGAGAATGCCAGCGTAGAAAAAGTGCAATGCAAGAGGCTTTAGGATTTGCTAGGCAGGCGAATACTGATTCTAGGGCTTCTAATACACAAGCCTCAAGCACGCCCGCTCCCTGATTTCAACATGGGCAAATGCCAGTTGCGATAAAGGCCTAGGCAGCGAATCATTACCACCGTTAATACCGCTGCCCAGGTAGCAATAGCATGTTTTGTATAGTCAATTCCTATTACATAGACAATGCCTCCTAGTAAAGCAGGGGTGGCATAAAGCTGGCGCCTGAATATAGCAGGGATATCATTGCATAAAATATCGCGAATGACTCCTCCGCCTATCCCCGTAGTCATGCCCATTAGCACAGCCATGCTTGGAATTACCTGGCAGGCAAGGGCCTTGTCCGTGCCCGATACCACAAATACGCCTAAGCCAATCGCATCGAAAAACAGCAGCAAATTATTGAGGTTTTTAACATTGCGTAAAGTGGGCTTGCAATAGGCGATGACAAATATCACTATGCCTGTTAATCCTGAAATCCAAATATATTGAGTTTGAGTCAGCCAAAATACCGGCAGTCCCAACATCATATCCCGAATGGTACCCCCGCCATTTCCTACCAAAATAGCTAAGAAAATAGCGCCGCTCATATCCATGCGATGCTTAATGGCCGCCATGGCTCCGCTTATAGCAAAGGCGACGGTGCCGACAATTTCTAATGAGTAAAATAGCATATACTTTTCCTATTTTAAAAGCTGGTTCCCCGGTTCATAGAGACCTTAGGTCTAAGCCCGAGGACGACAAGCCTCTAAGCAATAAATTGCCAAGAGGCTTTGTCGATTTTAAGCCATTTTACTTAACAATGCTTGAATCTTGCAGCTATTTTCCGCAAACTGCTTAAATTATTATCGAGGCCATTATGAAAGAAAATACAGCTGTGCAGGATTTGACAACCTTAAGAGACTATTGGCGTTACGCGGTCAGCCGATTTGAAAAAGCTGAATTGTTTTACGGGCATGGCACAGACAATGGCTGGGATGAAGCCTGGTTTTTAATTTTACATTGCCTCAATTTGCCGGTTGATACCCAAATGAGCGCCGTTTTGGACGCCAAGTTAACAGTTAACGAGCGTAAAAGGGTTCTCAATAAGATTAGACGTCGAGTAAAAGAACGTCTGCCTTTGCCTTATCTCACCCATGAAATTTGGTTTGCCGGGCTTAAAATGTATGTGGACGAGCGGGTCTTGGTTCCAAGATCTCCAGTTGCTGAGCTGATTCAGCAACAGTTTACTCCCTGGGTTGAGACAGAAAATGTTTCTAATATATTGGATCTATGTACCGGCAGCGGTTGCATTGCCATAGCCTGTGCCATGGCTTTCCCGGAGGCGAAGGTTGATGCGGTAGATATTTCTAAAGAAGCATTAGAAGTGGCTAAAATTAATGTTGAGCAGTATGAGCTCCAGGATCGAATTAATTTAATTCAATCCGATTTATTCAAAAATTTAACCGGCAAAAAATACGACATTATCATCAGCAATCCTCCCTATGTTGATGAATCAGAAATCAACGCCATGCCCGATGAATTTAGGCATGAACCTATGCTGGGCTTAGCCTCAGGCAAAGATGGATTAGACGCCACTAAGGAAATTTTGAAACAGGCAGCCAAGCATTTAAATCCCAATGGGATTCTCATAGTTGAGGTGGGGGCAAGCCAACAGGCATTAATTGATCAGTTTCCAGAACTTCCATTCACGTGGCTGGATTTCGAAAAAGGCGGAGAAGGTGTATTCTTGTTAACGAGGGAGCAGTTGAATCATAACTAATCAAGGAGGATAAATGCCTATAAGCCATAATTTGTTGGCCACAAATAGAATTGGACTTAGCCCTTTAAGTACGGCCGCTAGCGCAGGCGATATTAATTTGCTTAAGCAATATTTCCCCAGCTTGCAAAAAGAGTTGAGTGAGCAGCGGTTTCAAGAAATTATCACAAATAGAGATCAATATGGCCGCAGTTTGGCTCATCATGCAGCAGCACTCGGCCATTCAGAGGCTGTTTTATTTATTTTGCAATGTATAGATGCCGATAAAAGGCCTCAGTTAATCAGTATTCCCGATAATGCAGGTCACTCTGTTTTGGAGTACGGCATTCTCTATGGCTCAGCTAAAGCTTTATATGAACTGCTTAAAATGGTTGATGCAAAAACTGAAGTTGAAGACATGGCAGAGTGGGTAATGCCTGAGCCTCCTCCTTTGCTGAGCTTTGCCCTTAGCTTAAAAGATCGCAGAGAGATATTGGCAGCCTGGGTGAATTTATTTGATACGGGAAAGGATCAGCAGGCTTTCATCAATAATCTTCCTTGTGCTCCGGCTGAAAAGGAAGCTATTTTAGAAGTCCATCAAAGGCTATTTGTACCTGAGTGGGTAGTTGTATTTTACGGTTCCGCCGGCTCAAAACAATCCAATCTGGAATCTGTTTTATCAGGTGATAATTAAATACTGCCGTAAACTTTAAAAAGCCATATACTATTCATCCAGAATTTAAATGGATTAAAGGCTTATGTCCGGAAACAGTTTCGGTAAAAACTTTACAGTCAGTACTTTTGGCGAAAGCCACGGGGTGGCTTTAGGTTGTATCGTGGATGGCTGTCCTCCTGGAATGAAGTTGTCAGAAGCCGACATTCAAATCGAGCTTGACCGAAGAAAACCCGGTCAGTCTAAGTTTGTCAGCCAGAGAAAAGAGCCCGACCAGCTTAAAATTTTATCCGGAGTATTTGAAGGTAAAACCACTGGAACTCCCATTGCTTTGATTATCTATAACGAAGACCAAAAGCCCCAAGACTACGCAGAAATTAAAGACAAGTTTCGCCCAGGCCATGCTGATTTTACCTATTTTCATAAATACGGCATTCGCGATTATCGCGGGGGAGGCAGAGCTTCAGCCCGAGAAACTGCGATGAGAGTGGCAGCAGGTGCGATAGCTAAAAAATATCTGCATGAACAATATGGTATGCAAATTCGCGGTTTTGTTTCTCAAATCGGTGACATTAAATTGGATTTCCATGGATTTGAGCATATCGAGCAAAACGATTTTTTCTGTGCAGACCCTAAGAAAGTTCCAGAACTTGAAGCCTATATCCAAGCTATCCGCAAAGAAGGCGATTCCATTGGGGCTAAAGTTACCGTGATTGCCGATCATGTTCCTGTCGGTTTGGGTGAGCCTGTATTTGATAAGTTAGATGCGGAATTAGCCTATGCCTTAATGAGCATTAATGCTGTAAAGGCAGTTGAGATTGGAGATGGGTTTTCCGCGGTCAATCAGCGGGGCAGTGAGCACCGAGATGAAATGACTCAAAGTGGCTTTTTATCTAATCATGCAGGCGGTATCTTGGGCGGCATTTCAACTGGTCAAGAATTGATAGTAAGCCTTGCTCTAAAGCCTACTTCCAGTATAATCAAATCAGCCCGTAGTATTGATATTTTGGGTGAAGAATGTGAGGTGGTTACTAAGGGCCGGCACGATCCTTGCGTGGGTATTCGTGCGGTACCTATAGCTGAGGCGATGGTCGCTTTAGTAGTGATTGATCATGTTATGCGACATCGTGCCCAAAACGGAAATAATTGATGATAATATTTCACTTTTTAACTGATTCTGCATTGTTTCTCGGTATTCGGCCTGTGGACGCCTTGCCTAAGCTAAAAATTGAAAGCATTACGGCGGGAACGTTATGAGCCCAGATCTGCAACACTTATTGTCGGTATACGGCTATTGGTTAATGGCTTTTGGTGCATTGATTGAAGGGGAAACTTTTTTAATTGCAGGCGGAATCGCTGCACAAAAAGGCATATTTCATTTATGGGGCTTGATTGCCTTGGCAGTGGTAGGAAGTACCTTTCACGATTGCTTTTTCTTTTTAGTAGGACGTTATGCCGGGACCGGCTTATTTAAGCGAAAACCAATATTGTATGAGCGTTCTAAAAATATTTTAGATTTATTCGACCGATATGGAGTGGGTCTGGTTATCGCTTTGCGTTTTATTTACGGGTTAAGAACGGTTATTCCAACGGTATTGGGGGTGACTCATATCAGCTTTAAAAAATTCTTTCTTTTTGACCTGATTGGCGGCGTAATTTGGTCATGCACCTTTATTATTGGGGGATATTTATTTGGGGTCACGCTTGAGGCTTTGATTGGCAGTTTTTCGGAGTCGGGCTATGTATTTGGAATTATGATAGTTGCAGGCTTTGTGGCGACTACTCTAGGAATTTTGTCTATAGGTTTATATAGGCGGTTTATTTCCAAACGGGAAAGAAAGAATTAAGCAAAGTGTACTGAATTAATGCCGGTTTGATTTATAATTATCAAAGATAAATGCTTTTTAAGGAACGCTGATATGGCAATAGATCACAACAACGATGTCGATCCTACTGAAACTGAAGAGTGGCTAGAATCCCTTGAGTCAGTAGTTGAGGAAGAAGGCGTAGAAAGGGCCCAATTCCTATTACAAAAACTGCAAGAAAAAGCAGGGGCTTTAGGCATCCAAAGCGCTTATGCCCAATCTATTAACAGTCCTTATATCAACACTATTCCGGTTAATGCTGAACCTTCCTATCCCGGCGATATTGAAGTTGAAAGAAAACTGGAAGCCATTATGCGCTGGAATGCAGCAGTCACCGTAGCGGGGGCCAACAAAAAAGATGGCAGCCTGGGCGGGCATATCAGCTCTTATGCTTCAAGCTGCTCTTTATATGAAGTCGGCTTTAACCATTTCTGGCTGGCTTATAACAAAGATCAACCTGGCGATTTAATTATGAGCCAAGGTCACTCTTCTCCAGGAATTTATGCCAGGGCTTACTTGGAAGGCCGTCTCAGCGATGAGCAAATGAGCTATTACCGAAAAGAAGTGGACGGTAAAGGTATTTCCTCCTATCCGCATCCTTATTTAATGCCGGATTTCTGGCAATTCCCAACCGTTTCAATGGGCCTTGGCCCATTAATGGGAATCTATCAAGCTCGGTTTATGAAATATCTTCATTTACGCGGGCTGACCGATACCTCCAAGCGTAAAGTTTGGGTGTTCTGCGGAGATGGTGAAATGGACGAGCCGGAATCCATGGGCGCTTTGTTAAGAGCAGGCCGTGAAAAGCTCGATAATTTGATTTTTGTGATTAACTGTAATTTGCAGCGTTTGGATGGTCCTGTTCATGGAAACGGTAAACTGATTCAAGAGTTTGAAGCTGCATTTAAAGGTAATGGCTGGAACGTCATTAAGGTAATTTTCGGATCTAACTGGGACCCATTATTCGCCAAAGATACTTCAGGCGCTTTATTAAAAGCCGTGTCTGAGCTGTGCGACGGTGAGTTCCAAACCATG
>JAQSYQ010000017.1 GCA_029256015.1 Gammaproteobacteria bacterium
AGAGCTTATATGCATCAATATGGCATTGGTGGGTCTGCTAATTTTCCCGAAGCCATTCGCCTCTATGACTTAGCTATCGCTAAAGGTAATTCTGTCGCCATGCTTAGAAGAGCATATATGTATCAAAAGGCCATAGGTGGGCCTGAAAATTTACCTGAAGCTATTCGCCTCTACGACTTAGCTATCACTAAAGGTAATTCTGCCGCTATGCAGAAAAGAGCTTATATGCATCAACGTGGCATTGGCGGGCCTGTTAATTTAGAGAAAGCCATTCGACTCTACGATCTTGCTGTAACAAAAGGCCTGCCTATAGCTATGATTAATAGAGCTTATATGCATGAAAAGGCCATAGGCGGGCCTGAAAACCTACTCGAAGCTATTCGCCTCTACGATCTTGCTATTAATAAAGGTCATAGCTATGCCATGGTTCACAGAGCCCAGATGTACGAAAATGGCATTGGAGGAGAAAAAAACATCCCAAAGGCAATCGATTTATGGATACACGCTCTAACTTCGGACAATGAAGCTTGGTCAAAAACATATGGGCATAATGCATTAGATAATCTCATTAGAATCACCACTTGTTATCCTCACCCTCCTATCAAAGCCAAAATAGCCATTTTTATTATTTTCATGCAAGGGATTTGCGGTATTCCAATGGATAAACATCGAGCTGGACTTTACCATAAAGATTCTATTGAATTCATAGAGGCTTTGCTAGACATTTACATTTTGCAGCTTATTGGCATACCCACCTATTTCCCAACAATTGTGGATGCTACCATCTCATTTTTAAAAGCTTCCATTCATCCTAACTCACTGCCATTATTTAAATTTAAAGAAATTGAAGCAAGACAAGCGCTGCTGGCTGAAAATGGAGAAAAAGCTCTAGAAAGCCTATTATCTCTTCCTCTCGAATATTTCAGTAATAGTGAACATTTACTTCACTTTATTATGTTGATATTGAATTGCGTAGGGCCTGATCAAAAAAGCATAATTCTACCCCACCTTGATCGTGGCATAAGATGCTTCCCAGAAAGTAAAGATCTAGATAAATTGCATCGATTTCTACTCTTGGAAATAGAGGGGAAAATACAAGAACTAAGCGATGAGTCCAAAGAAAATAAAACACAGCGTTACGCTAAAGCCCTGGCTCGAGAAACAAGCTTTATAGACATGAAAATAAAAAGCGCCATCATCGCATTTGAGAGCTATATTGAAAGTAGCATCATTAAACTGTGCGGCCTCTGCTCATCAATCTGGCACCATAAGGATATCCATTTAGCTCAAATGATACTTGTAAGTCTTCGCGCAGGGCAATCTCCATATATAGTGTATTCAAATCACAGGCAAGAATTGAAAGAATTCCCAGTATTAAATAACTTGCTTATCAATCACTGTTATTACACTCCAACCATTATTGAAAAACCGACTGCAGCTAAGCCCAATTTGTTAGCGCAAAACGTTTTTGCCAATGCTGACGCTACCGCTTCAACAGGCTTAAATACAGCCACCTCTTTGAGCCCTGCGTAAAAAGCCTTAGAATCTTCGCAGCTAAAAAGAGATGACAGACAATCAACACTTGAATGTTTTATACTGCTTGGCAATCTACCGGCAAATACTGGATATTACTCCCTAAAGGTGTGGATGCTTCTGATATTGAGAAATAAACGAGCCCTTACCCGCATTGATATCCGGTTTTATCAGGAAATATAGAAGTCTCTTTATAGACACGAATAACTTTTCCAAACGCCCTAAAGTACCGGCTTTTACTTTCGTCACCCTCCATGCTTATCAATAATTCAGGCTCTAAGGTTTCTTTTGAAATTCTAAAAAGCCCTCTATTTTCACCGATTTTGATACCTCTGTATTTATGTGCATATCTGGGGTCTTGCCCATAAACATTACAAATGTATACGTAATCAACATAATCTGGTTTTTCTCGATTTTTCTCAATGCCAATCGACATATAATCTACATGTTTTTCTTTAGAAATAGTCTCTATACTCATCGTGACTTCCCGTCCAAATAATTCAGTATTTTAAAACCCACATAGTCTTTTTTATTTTTATAACGCCACCGATAATAGCAACTCCAATAACTTGCTACTCGTTGCCTAGTTAAGAAATAGAATTCCTTATTTTCGCTGATAAAATGCCGATACAAATCCACATCGAGCTTATCCAGATTCTTATAAATGATATCCAATATTTCAATAACATATTCACCAAGAAGCTGCATAACATAAGGAACAACCCATTCTTCATTGAGACTAATAATCTTTTTTACATACTTTTCTCTCACAAAGCCATCATGATGCCTTGTATAACAACATGCTAAAATATGTTGCTGTATAGGGGCGCTATCAAGGTTATCGTCATCAAATTCAACCCGATACGGGATATGCAACTTTTCATTATTTACTATAACTACAAACGGCTCTATGTTGCAAACTAAAGGCAAATTTTGAGCCGTATTGTCGAGTAATAACTTAATTTCCTTTTCAAGATAGGAAGGAAAAGCTTCATGTAGATTTAACGCTACTTTATGCATGGAGTCCGCCTTTACCTTACTCTAAAAAACAAGATCCTGTCAGGCAATTCTAGCAAGTCAGGCCATACATGCCTATAAATTCATTGAGCCCACCTCAAAAAAACCGTATAATCCGCGCGAGAATTGTCATCCTGGGGCTGCGCAGCAGAACCCGGGATCCACAATCAAAAAGGTTAATATCAATCAACATGTTGATTGATTTATACCGTTTGCATTTTTGAATGCTGGCGCAGCGCGCAAGCACAAAGCAAGCGGAATGTATAACAAATACTTGAGCATTGCGGCTGCGTAGCGCAACAATGCCAGGTTTAAAAGGGCAACGGTATATATGTCAGGTAAATATTTCGTCCAGACCCAGGGCTGCCAAATGAATGAGTATGACTCAAAGAAAATGGCAGATCTTTTGGAAGTCACTTGCAAAATGACGGCTGCGGATAGCCCCGAGGCTGCTGATGTTGTATTGCTTAATACCTGCTCTATCCGTGAAAAGGCCCAGGAAAAAGTATTCGATCAATTGGGGCGTTGGCGCAAAATCAAAGAGAAAAATCCGAATTTAATTATTGGAGTCACGGGATGTGTGGCAAGCCAGGAAGGCGCTAATATCATTAAGCGCGCGCCATTTGTTGATATTGTCCTTGGCCCGCAAACCATCCACCGCCTGCCTTCTATGCTTGAGCAAAGACAAAGCTCGAAAAAGCCGGTGGTTGATATCAGCTTTCCTGAAATTGAAAAATTTGACCATTTGCCTGAGCCTAAGGCTGAAGGCGTTAAAGCCTATGTATCGATTATGGAAGGATGCAGCAAATACTGCTCTTACTGCGTCGTGCCCTATACTCGCGGAGAGGAAGTCAGCCGCCCATTTGATGACGTATTGGCTGAAGTGGCCATGCTGGCTGAGCAAGGAGTGAAAGAAATTACTTTATTAGGTCAAAACGTCAACCATTACTTAGGTAAAATGCCTAACGGTGAAATTGCTGATTTAGCGCTATTAATTCACTATATTGCCGCTATGGACGAAATCGGCCGAATCCGCTTTTTTACTTCTCACCCCGTTGAGTTCTCAGACAGCTTAATCGAAGCTTATGCCGAAGTCCCTAAACTTGCCAACCATTTACATTTACCGGTTCAAAGCGGTTCTGACAGAATTTTAGCTGCTATGAAGCGCGGGCATACCGCTTTGGAATTTAAGAGCAAAATTAGAAAGCTCAAAAAAGTTCGCCCTGATATTACGATTTCAACCGACATTATTGTAGGCTTTCCCGGCGAAACTGAAAAAGACTTTGAAGCAACCATGAACTTAGTTCAGGACATTGGCTTTGACCAGTCTTTTAGTTTTATTTACAGCAAGCGCCCCGGCACCCCGGCTGCTGACTTGATTGATGAAGTGCCTGTAGAGGAACAGAAACGCCGCTTAAAAATCTTGCAGGATAGATTGAGCCTACAAGGTTTTAGGATAAGCGAGGCTATGGTTGGAACTACTCAGAAAATCTTGGTGGATGGCATTTCAAGCAAAGACGAAAACGAGCTTTCAGGACGCACCGAAAACAACCGGGTGGTAAACTTCAAAGCAGACAAGAGCCTTATCGGCCAGTTTGTGGACTGCAAAATTACCGCAGTTTCAGTCAATACTCTGCGTGGTGAAATCCTTTAAATCCCTCCTAACCTCCCTTTATTAAAGGGAGGTAATTCATCATGCCCTCTCCTTTGAAAAGGAGGGATAGGGTGGATTTTAAATCCCTCCTAGCCTCCCTTTATTGAAGGGAGGAAAACTTAGTGAAATTTTCTAAATTTCTGCCAGAATAGAAATAACAGAATCACCGGGGGTAATTATTTGAAAACCATCACCTTTCAGCTCCAGCCCGAAGACAATCAAAGACTCAATAATTTATGCGGCCAGCTTGATGAACATATCCATCAAATCGAACGCCATCTTGCAGTAGAAATCAGCCATCGCAGTCATACCTTTAAGATTTTTGGCCCGGATGAAGCGGTGATGACTGCCCGAAACTTTATTAAAGAGTTATACGGCAACCCCAAGTCTCATTCTTCACAGGAGCTCGATATTATGCTGCAAGCTATGGTTAATCAAAGCAAACGCAATCAAACCGAAGAGCCTATAGATGAGCACATGATCATCAAGACTTCTAAGGCCGAGATCAAACCTCGAGGCGCTAACCAGCAGCGTTATATTAAGCGGGTTTATCAGCATGATATTAATTTTGGAATTGGGCCAGCCGGAACCGGTAAAACCTTTTTGGCGGTAGCCTGTGCGGTATCGGCTCTGGAAAACGAAAAAGTCCGCAGAATTGTGTTAGTCCGCCCTGCGGTAGAAGCGGGTGAAAATTTAGGATTTTTGCCGGGAGACCTTTCTCAAAAAGTCGATCCTTATTTACGCCCAATGTATGATGCTCTATATGAGCTGATGGGGCCGGATAAGGTAATCAAACTCATCGAAAAAAATGTGATCGAGATTGCGCCTCTTGCCTTTATGCGAGGCAGAACTTTAAACGATGCCTTTATTATTTTGGATGAAAGCCAAAACACGACAAAAGAACAAATGAAAATGTTTCTAACCCGAATTGGCTTTAACTCCACCGCCATTATTACCGGTGATATCACTCAGGTGGATTTACCCAAAGGCAAAATGTCCGGCCTGCGTCATGTAATCGATATTTTGTCTGAGACATCCGGTATCAGCTTCACCTTTTTTGATACCTTTGACGTGGTGCGCCATCCTTTAGTGCAGGCGGTTGTGGAGGCTTATCAGAAACATGAAGCCGTCCATGGCATTTGATTGCGCTTTTAACGCCATGCTTTGTTATTTTAATTATCTGCGGTCCTCATGTATGAATTTATACACTGCGCTCCTCGAAATTAAAATGCCTCGCCTGGCGTCAAAATCATCAATCAAATGGAGTTAAAGTGAGCAGAATCACAATACAAGTTGCAAGCTCGGACAAAAACACCCCATCGAGCACTCAAATAAGAAAATGGGCCAAGCATGTCTTAGTCAATCAAAATGCAGAAGATAGAGAGCTTAGCATTCGCGTCGTGGATGAAGCTGAGAGCCACAGCCTTAACCATAGCTATCGACATAAAGATAAGCCGACTAATGTCCTGTCATTTCCCATGGATGCCCCACCAGGCGTGGCACTTCCTATATTAGGCGACATTGTTCTTTGCGCTCAAGTGATTAATGCAGAAGCCAAAGCTCAAGGCAAAACCCAACAAGCTCATTGGGCGCATATGGTGACCCATGGCATTTTGCATTTGCTCGGATTTGACCATATTGAAGAACAAGATGCTATGCTTATGGAACAAAGGGAAATAGAATTATTACAAGAATTGGGGTTTGCCAACCCCTACGGAGAAAAGTAAGAGTCATGAAAGAAAGCGCGGATAAGCCGTCAAAAAGCTGGTTACGAAAACTAAGCGAAAGCCTTCAGCCTGGAGCTCAATCAAAATCAGAATTGCTTGAAATTTTAAGGGCTGCTGCCAAGCGCCAACTCCTGAACAGTGAAGCTTTAAAAATGATTGAAGGCGTGATGGAAGTTTCCAGCATTCAAGTCAGAGACATTATGGTGCCTCGTGCTCAAATGACTGTTATTGAAAAAAGCCAGCGCCCTGAAGAATTTTTGCCGCTAGTTGTCAACGCTTCTCACTCTCGGTTTCCCGTTATCGACGAAGACAAAGAAGACGTAATCGGTATCCTATTGGCTAAAGATTTACTGCGCTATTGCTTAAATTCACCTAAAGAAGATTTTGACTGGAATAAAATGCTGCGCCCTGCTTTTTTTGTACCAGAAAGCAAAAGGCTGGATGCCCTTTTAAACGAATTTAAAAGCAGCCACAATCATTTAGCCATCGTCGTGGATGAATATGGCAGTATCGCGGGCTTGGTCACCATTGAGGACGTGCTTGAAGAGATTGTCGGTGATATCGAAGACGAATTCGATGAGCATGAAGTCTATGTTCAAAAGCTGAATGAAAATCTGTATCAAGTTAATGCTCTAACCTCGATTGAAGAATTCAATCGCTATTTCAACGCCAAGTTCTCTGACCAGGAAGTGGACACCATGGGTGGCGTTGTGATTCAAGCCTTGGGACATGTCCCTCTTCCCAATGAATCGACTGAGATTCAAGGGTTTAACTTTAAAGTCGCCAAATCAGATGGCCGTCGCATTTTAATGCTGGAAGTAAGCAAAATTGAAAGCTCTCAAGAAACTGTCTTATAAACTCGAACTACTAAGCCTGCTTGCCGGAGCACTGCTCACTTTTAGCTTCGCGCCATTTAATCAATTCTGGCTGGGCATACTTTGCCCTGCTTTGTTTTTACTATGCTTGCAAAATGCCAGCCCAAGACAAGGCTTAGTTCGAGGACTTTTGTTTGGAGCAGGCTTATTTGGCACGGGAGTTTCCTGGGTCTATGTCAGCATCCATACCTACGGCAATGCAGGCGTGATTTTATCTTTGTTTATTACCGCATTGCTTGTAGTCTTTCTGGCGCTTTTTCCTGCCCTGTTCGGCTATTTACTGACTAAATATGGCAAACCCGCAAAATTCCCGGGAATGCTGCTGACCTTTCCTGCACTGTGGGTCGCATTTGAATGGATTAGAAGTTGGCTATTTACAGGATTCCCCTGGTTGCTATTAGGTTATAGCCAAATTGGCAGCCCGCTTTCTGGCTATGCCACCGTATTCTCTGTATTTGGAGTGAGCTTAGCCACGGCTTTTACAAGCGGCGCTTTAATCGCCATTTGGCAGAATAAAAAGAAAGTCAGAATTTATCTGATCTTGGTCCTATTTGCTCTATGGGGAACGGGAATGGCTTTGAAGTTAGTTGAATGGAGCAAACCTGCTGGCCCTTCTCTAAGCATTGCATTGGTACAAGGCGATACCCCCCAAGCCACCAAATGGTCTCAGTATTACCAAGATCAAATATTAAATACCTATCAAAAATTAAACCAAGAAGCACTGGGATCTCAGCTAATCTTCTGGCCTGAGGCCGCTATTCCCGCCCTGCCTGAACAAGTTCCGAATTTCATCAAGCAGCTGACTCAATCCGTCAAACAACACAACACCGCATTAATGCTTGGCATCCCTTTATACAACTACAGCACTCAACAGTATTACAACGCCGCTGTTGTCATAGGAAATGGCCAGGGAGTTTATTTAAAAAGACATTTAGTTCCCTTTGGCGAGTATGTGCCTCTGCTGAATGTTTTGGGGCCGCTATTAGACAGCTTAAATATCCCGATGTCAGGCATGGCTCCAGGGCCTGATAGCCAAGCTTTACCCATGATGCAGGACATTCCCGTTGCGGTATTTATCTGCTATGAGTCAGCCTTTCCTGAAGAGTTTAGAGACGGCATGCAAAATGCCCAACTGATTGCCACACTAAGTGATGACAGCTGGTTTGGTCATTCCCTTGGATTCTATCAACATGAAGAAATGGATCAGATGCGCGCTATTGAAACGGGAAGATATATCGTAAGGGCTACCAACAGCGGAGAGACCTCTGTTATCAATTCTCATGGAAAAGTCATGCTTAAGATTCCAAGCTTTCAAGCCGCAGTGCTCAAAAGCTCAGTCGTTCCTATGAGCGGCAATACCCCTTGGGTGATAATCGGGATATGGCCTTTATTAGGATTGATTTTATTGATGCTGGGGCTAGCCGTCATCCTGCAACGCCATAATTAATCTGTCATCCTGGGGCGCCGATAGGCGAACCCGGGATCTATTTCTCAAGGATCCGGCGCTGCTGGACATGGAGCTTGAGCGGCAGCTTCTTTTGCATCCATTTCCGCTTCCCAGGCTTGCTTGCATCTGCGTCTTAGCATGACTAAAGAGCCTCTTCTAGCCCATGCAGCTTTTTTAAGGATTTCAGCTTTCTGCTCACGAGTGAATGCACTTGATTTTGTTATGATATCTAAAGCTGTTTTACCACCTGCGTCTTTAACATATAAATCAGCGCCTTTAAGCACTGCAGCTTTTACAAAATCTACCATAGCTTCTTTAACCGCAATATGAAGCGTAGTACTGCCAAAATATGAATGTTTATTACTTAGCAATCGTATATCCGTCACTTCCAGTAAAGCCAGAGCCGCTTTTTTATTTCCTGCATATACAGCATTATAAACCGCAGGAACATTGTACTTATTTAATGCATCGGGATTTGCACCTTGAGCAAGAGCAGCTTGTATAACATTCTCTTTGCCATTCTGAGCAGCCAAATGAAGCATAGTACTGCCAAAATATGAATGTTTGTTATTTATTAGTCTCGAGTCTGTCACGCTCAATAAAACCATGGCAGCTTCTTCATGACCTACAAATGCGGCATCCCAAACCGCAGGAACATTGTTTTCTAAATTATTAAGATCGGCTCCAGCTTTAAGTAATTTTTGAATATCTTTGACATTGCCATCACGGGCTGCATTGAATAAAGTTCTAGCTGCTTGCATAATAAGCTCCATTTTATTAAACAAGAGCAATTATACGGCTTTTTTGCTAGAAATAATTCTAAAAATATGGGTCCCGGGTTCTGCTTAGCAGCGCCAGGATGACAGAAGAGAAAAATCTCCCAGGATTAAAGAAAAGAGAGGGAAGCTTCTAAGAGCCACCCTCTCCCTAGCCCTCCCCCATAAGTGGGGAGGGGACTTTACATAAGGTTTTTGAGAACGGTTTGCAGGATACCGCCGTTATTGTAGTAGTCCACTTCAATTTCGTTATCCAAGCGCACCAAAGCCTTAAAGGTTTTGAGCTCTCCTGAATCAGATCTTGCAGTCACTTCAATTTCCTGACGAGGAGAAAGCTTGCTTAGGCCTCTGATGGTAAAGACTTCTGAACCATCTAAATTCAATGATTCACGACCCTCTCCATCCAGGAACTGTAGAGGCAGTACGCCCATACCCACAAGGTTACTTCTGTGGATACGTTCATAGCTTTCAGCGATAACGACTTTTACCCCTAACAAATAAGTCCCTTTAGCAGCCCAGTCACGGGAGCTTCCGGTACCGTATTCTTTACCGGCCACTATCACGAGCGGGGTGCCATTTTCTTGATACTTCATGGAAGCGTCATAAATGTACATAACTTCTTTGCTTGGCTGATATAAGGTAAAGCTTCCCTCTTTGCCTGGCGTTAATAAGTTATGTAAACGCACGTTACCGAATGTTCCACGCATCATCACTTCGTGGTTACCACGGCGTGCACCATAGGAGTTAAAGTCTTCTTTGCTCACCCCATGCTCAATTAAATATTGACCCGCAGGATATTCCGCTTTAATGCTGCCGGCTGGGGAAATATGGTCGGTGGTAATACTGTCGCCAAACATTCCAAGCATTCTGGCATCCACGATATCTGCATGCGTTCTGGTTCCATTTAAGTTATCAAAGAATGGTGGGCATTGAATGTAAGTAGAATCTGTATCCCAGTTGTATAAGTTACCGGTAGGCGCATCAAGGGCTTTCCAGAATTCGGTACCCTCAAATACAGTTGCATATTTGTCACGGTACATATCTGGGGTCACTAAAGTTTCCACAATTTCGTGGATTTCTTTGGTGGAAGGCCAGATATCTTTTAGATAAACGGGATTGCCTTTGGCATCATTGGCAATAGGATCTTGTTCTGGATCAAAGTCCACCGTTCCTGCTAACGCAAATGCGACCACGTGAACGGGAGAAGCAAGATAGTTAGCCTTAACATGCGGATTAATACGGCCTTCAAAGTTGCGGTTACCACTTAATACGGCAGCGACAACCAAATCGCCTTCTTTAATGGCTTCTACTACGGGTTCATCTAATGGACCGCTATTTCCGATACAGGTAGTACAACCATAACCCACTACGTTAAAATGCAGGGCTTCCAGATACTGCAGCAAATCAGCTTTTTGCAAATATTCAGTGACCACTTGAGAGCCGGGGGCCAAACTGGTTTTCACATAAGGCTTAACGGTCAGGCCTTTTTTAACAGCGTTGCGAGCTAGCAAACCCGCCCCGATCATCACATAAGGGTTAGAGGTATTGGTACAGGAAGTAATCGCTGCGATAGCAACCGCTCCATGACCAATTTCGCTGCCCATGCCTTTGATTTTAACGCGTTTAGCTAAGTCTTGTTCAGCCACACTAAAACCACGTTTTTCTACCGGCAAAGTGAGGGACTGATGGAAGCCTGCTTTCAAATCGCGCAAGCTCACTCGATCTTGAGGACGCTTTGGCCCAGCCAAAGTAGAATCCACTGTGCTTAAATCCAGAGTTAATACGGTGCTGTATTCTGGTTCTTCTGCCGCATCTTCACGGAAAAGATGTTGGGCTTTCATAGAAGCTTCGACCAAATCCACAAACTGAGAACGGTTAGACTGATCCAAATAACGCAGGGTTTCTTTATCTACTGGAAAATAACCCATGGTAGCGCCGTATTCTGGAGCCATGTTAGCAATGGTCGCACGGTCTGGCAGAGTTAAGTTGTTTAAGCCCTCTCCAAAAAACTCAACAAACTTGCCTACAACGCCCTGTTTTCTCAGCATTTCGGTCACATATAAAACCAAATCGGTTGCCGTTACACCTTCACGCAAGGCACCACTTAATTTCACCCCGACCACATCGGGAAGTTCCATATAGTAAGGTTGTCCAAGCATCACAGCTTCGGCTTCAATACCACCTACTCCCCAACCTAGCACGCCTAAGCCGTTGATCATGGTAGTGTGGGAGTCAGTTCCTACCAAAGTATCTGGATAGGCTACCGTGCCTTCGCCTTGAATTTCTTTGGTTAAGGTAACAGGGGCTAAGTATTCCAAGTTAACCTGATGAATAATACCCATTCCAGGAGGAACTACTTTAAAATCATCAAAGGCTTTTTGTGCCCACTTTAACAAACTGTAACGTTCTTTATTACGCTGAAACTCTAAATCGACGTTTTGAGTTAAAGATTTAGCAGTACCAAAGTAGTCCACTTGAACCGAGTGATCAATGACAAGCGCGGTATCAACTAGCGGGTTAATTTTGCTTGGGTCCCCACCGGCTTTTTTAACCGCATCTCTCATGGAAGCTAAATCCACCACAGCAGGAACTCCGGTAAAGTCCTGCATGACCACACGGGCCGGCATAAACGGAATTTCATCTCTGTTTTTATCGGAAGCTTTCCAGTTCAACACTTTTAATACATCGGTTTCTTTTACCTTTCTGCCGTCAATATTACGAAGCAGGTTTTCTGCTAAAATCCTGATGGAATAAGGCAAACGGGACATCTTCTTGCCGGTAAGCTCTTGCAACTTATCCAGGCTATAAATGGTATATTCTTTACCGTTTTTGGTTTTGATATGGGTTTTAGACTTAGCTTTAAAATTATCGCTCATAAATGCTCCTAAATGCAAAAATCAGCCTTATTCTACGCTGATTTATGGAGACTTTGAATATGCGGCATAAAGATATTTTAGCTTAAGTTAGCCGCCAAGCTTGTATGAAAGGCAGTGGCACGAGAAAGCTCAGAAGCTAAAAAAGGCACGGCACTTTCAGAACCGGCTACTGAGATGACGTGATGACGCTGTGGCCTTGAAGGCAGCTTAAGCAAATCAGAGCTAACTTGATAAATACGCGCTTCTTCAACCCTACCCATAGTTGCGCTAATACTTATTAATCGCCGTAAGGTTTGTTTGTAATCATCAATTTGGCCGGGGTTAGGGTTCACTAATTGATGAAATGCTTCTTCTGCCAACTTGTAACTGGTATAGGCTTTTTCTTGATACGAAGATGCTTTGTCTTTGTAATGGGCTTCCAACACATTTTTTGCGTAGCTATTATTGTCTCGCTCAAAATTAGCTTGCTCTAAATACAAGCCAGCAATTTCCTTATAGTGCTCAGCAATTTGAAATGCATCTGTATCTTGACTTAAAGTATTGATAATTCTTAAAAGCTCAACCATCCTACGAGAATCATTTATAGCTTTTTCAAGGCATGACCTTAATGTGGGATGTCGCTTGAGCCAACTTGCAAGGAACTCAACTATATTGGTTTTGTTATCCTGATGCAGAGCATCTTCATAACTAGGCTCATACCATAGTGATAATCTGAACAACTCTAAGTGTTCGTGTGATAATGCAAAGTGAAACAAACTCCCATAAATAGGATGCGCAATCCTTGGTTTAGTTCCGGCTTCCAGCAGCTTAATTGCCATTGAATAATTATATAGCCTATCCATAGGATGAGTTAGAGGAAAGACCATATGTATAGGAAAAGTACCATGGCCATATGTATTTAACTCCTTTACTAATACATCATGGTCTTTAAGATAATCCAGATACCACTCCACTTTGCTTTCATCATTTTCCATGACTGCGGTGTGTAAGGGATAGGGATCTATAAATTTTCTTCCTAAACGGCTAAATGCTATAGCGGGATGCATATGCCTCCTAACAGCTAAAATGGTGCATTCAATCCTTGTTGCAGGCTTTGTTGCATACCTAATATTTCTTGAGCAGCAGCTAAAAAAGGCGCTGTGCTTTCAGAACTAACTGTAAAGATTGGATAATTTTGTTGAGGCCTTAAAGAAAGCTCAAGCATTCCACGATAAGCCTTATAGGTTAAAGCTTCTTCTTTTTTCCCCAAAGCCTCACAAATCGCTACAAGCTTTGATAGAATAAGCTTATGGTTATGTACAATTGCATCGGGGTATGGATATTCAGTTATTTCATGTAAAAGTGCCTCTGATTTTTGCAAGAATGGTAAGGCTTTTTTTTGATAGTAGGTTTTCAAATATTGCCCGCCATCATAATCTTCATATCTTGCGTGCTTAGCATAAATTTCACCTATTTTTGCATATTGATGGGCTGCATGGTTTAATTTTCTTTCTTGTAAGAAGAACTCAGCTTGCCCAGCATATTCTCTAACTTTTTTTGAATCTGCTGCTGTTTCCTCAATAAGACTTTGAAAACCAGGGCATTCATGATCCCAGGCTGCCACCCTTTGTTGGGCAGTGGCTTTATTGTGATTATCTATTACATGTTCATAATTAGGCTCATACCAAAGCAACAGTCTAAACAAAGAAAGCCTTTGCTCAGAAATTGCAAAATGAAATAAACTCGCTCCATACTCTCCACAACGCATAGCTGGTAAAGTGCCTTCATCCAAAAGTCTGATGGCTATTTCATAGTCAGGAGGATCAAGCTGCCGGTTAAATACATTGAAAATAGGAATACCGCCTTTTGATCTATCATAGCTATGTAAGGCTTTTTTGAGCTTATCGCCACCCTGGTTTTTTAATTTATTAATGCATTTTTCAAAAGCGGAACGCTTATTATATCTAACATAGTTATATACAGCCATATGCAAAGACTGTTCAGGCATAGCCTTTCTCCCGGCAGTTAGCGCATTAGTTAGAGCATAACAAATTTATGAGGCTAGAAAAACTGTGTACTAGAAATAACGCCAGCCTGAATCTTCTTCTACCCGAGTATTTGCATTTGCTCTGTTTCTTGATACTAGAGCAGCAATATTAGCGGCCATACTTTCTCGTATAAGCCCGCTCTGATCTTCTGAAACTTGAATCAGAACATGGCTTCCAAAAATTAAGCTGCAACTAGATTGTCTATTCGAGTCACCAATAATATTCCCAAGCAGGCTGTCCAATTGCTTACATGCTTCTGTTTTACTTTCCCTATCACTTGATAGTCTATTATCTATGGATCTAAGATAATCAAAGCTTAAATCACGATATGCTGTTTCCAATTCATTCGTTACAGGTTTTACGTATTTTCGGGAAAGATACCCGAGCCCTAAAAACAATAGCGCTCCTGTCATAATAAAAAAAGCATATGCCCAGTTCTTAAGTTCCTTTTTTGTTTCTAGAATAGCTGGTGGCTTGAAAGCAGCGGGTAAAATCATAAAGGTCATATGCAGAAAGGTTAGAAATAGGAAAGCTGCACTTAAGCGCTTATCAAAAGAAGAAGGCGCATAAAGATCACGCCTGGACAGTTGAACAAGAAAATCAATTTTTTGCTTTAATTCAGCTTGATCTTTTGCCTTATCAATAAAACTGAGGGTTTTAAAAAGACCAGAAACTAAAGCTCCAAAAATGGCTATACCAACTCCTACATAAGTAGTAGGGGCTTCTTCAAATAGATATAAGCAAGAACTGACACTCGTACACAGAACTCCAGTTGCTGCAATGAATTCTTTATTACAGAGCTTGGCGCAATATGCGCAAGAACAATGCATAAATTCCTCCATGAACTTATATAATTGATTTTAAATTATACAGTTTTTATGGAATTAATACAAGAAAAAAACCCGAGAATAATGATCAATTAAACCCGGGTTAAGAATTAAAAAACTTATGAGTTAGAAGAAGCTGGAGCGCTTACTGAATCAGCCATCTGCATCATTGCCACTTTAGCATTTTGGCCTTTTGGAACATTCCAGGTAATGGTGTACAAATTACCTTGGCTTACCCATTGGATTTCAGGAGGCCAGTAGTCACCCATTGAATGCCCTGGAGTGTAATAAGCCACTTGATGATGCAGCAAACGAACTTTATTAGTAATCTTATTGTTGCTCATATCGGTTTGCATACTTGGGCTGCCACCTTTTTGCACCATAAAATTACCTACGTTACAAAATTTTGCACCATGACAAGCCTGAGTAGAATCTACATCAATTGAGTACATATTGTTATAGCTTTGAGTAGCCGGCTCAAGATAAGCATACACCGCACTTGTACCAGTCATTTTTGGCATTAAGCTTGGAAACATCACAGGTAAGCTGGTTTGTGACTTCAATGAGCTCAAAGCAGAACTTAAGCCATTAACGCTTGAAGTCGCTACCATATTTTGTTTTTCCTGACCAACCTGGCCATATGCATAGGTCAAGCAAGCGATGGCTGCAGTCATACACACTACAGATCCGGAAAACATCATTATACGTTTAATCATAAGGATCACCCTATTGTTTAGAAGAACTCGCGTTTAATGCGATTATCCTATCTGCTAATTTGGAAAACGGCAAGCTCTGCATATAAATTTTACCAGGCCCTGATAACTTCACGAAAAACAGGCCCTCGCCACCAAACAAAGCGTTGCTAACTCCTCTTACCATTTGAATGTCGTAGCTTACCGAGGCTTCAAAAGCTAAGACAGAGCCGACTTCAACCCTAAGCTCCTCACCGGGAGCCAATTCATGCTGAATAATCATTCCTCCGCCATGAACAAAAGCCAGACCATTACCGCTTAACTTTTGAAGAATGAAGCCATTTCCACCGAAAAACCCCACGCCAAGTCTCTGGGTGAAAGCAACATCAACTTGCACTTCTTCGCTTGCACATAAAAAAGATTCTTTATGGCAAAGCAGCTGGCCTTGGTGCTCAGAAAGATTAATGGCTAATACTTTGCCGGGATAAGGTCCTGCAAAGGCAATCCGGGCAGGATCAGAGCCGCTATTACGAAAGCTGCTTAGAAAAAATCCCGCTCCAGATAGCATTCGTTTAAATCCACCCAGCAATCCGCCTGGACTTGTGGTATCCATAGAGATGGGAGTCTGCATATAAACCATTGAGCCAGGCTCGGCCCTGACCGCTTGCTGAGGCGCTAATTTAATCTCAAGCAGCTGTAGATCATGTCCATGAATTTCGTATTCCAACATAAAATTTCCTCCAATAAAAAAGCCGCGATTAAGCGGCTTTAATATAACATATTAATGATATTATCGAGTGATCTGCACTGGAACTGGAACGTCAGCTTCCACACGTCTATTCAATACACGGCCTGCCTCTGTTGAGTTATCAGCGATTGGATTGCTGATACCCATAGCTTTTGTGCTAATACGGGAAGCACTAATATGTTTCACGTTGATTAGATAGTTTTCTACCACTACAGCGCGTTTGCCTGACAGGTTTTGGTTAAATGCTAATGGGCCTTCGCTACTAGCATATCCATACAATACTACATCGGTATTAGGATAAGCATTCATAAAGTCGCCTAAGCGCGCGATTGGGCCATAATATTCTGGCCTAATGGTTGCCATATTTTGCTCAAACTTAACATTTAAATGCATGGTCATAATGTTGCCATTAAATGTCACACAACCTGCTTGATTAGGAGACATTTTACCATTGGTGCAAACTGGCACTCCTGCTGGAACAAGCTTGCGCAAAGCAGGCTGAGAGTTAGCCAGCATAGCTTGCTGTTCAGCTGTCAGGTTATTAGAGGAAGTCATTGCTGGAGCAGTAAAGTTTTGGCTCGCACCGAAGTTCCAGCTTAAACCTAGAGTTGCTATAGCATCTGATTTACCTTGGCCAAATTGGTAAGCCAAACGATAAGTTGCATTTGCATTTAAATCAGGAGCGATAGCGTAAGTTAAACCTAGGCCGCCATCAGCCATTGGATTTGTGCTGACCATCTTCATGACACCTGCACCCAATAAAGCAAAAGGCATAATGCTGGTTTGGGTAGGTAAGCTGAATTTGCCTTCCACATCTACCAAGTAACCATTTAAGTTATTACCATCGTTGTCTTGGGGTTGCATAGCACCTGCGTTAGCTTGCACCGCAAAGAATGAATTCACATTGTAGCCCACTCCGATGCTACCAAATGGAGAATTGCCTAAATCACGGGTAGGATCAGCATGATATACACCGAATTCTAAAGGCATATAATAAGTACCAGCCACATTGCTCAATGCAAGTGCCGAATTGACACCGCCTAACATTGCTCCGCTCACCGCCAAACATAACAAAGTCTTTCTCATTCCAGGCTCCTCAATGATTTTACTAATATTTTTTTACTGCTTTAGTATAACCACCTGATCATAAAGATGCCAACATGTATAATAAAAATTTTGTGAGGGGGCCGATATGGCTGAGCTCAGTGGACTAAATAAAAAACCCGCCAAGATTGCTCGAGGCGGGTTAAGAGTTGATGTGAATCTTCTAAAGTGCTTTACACTAAGAGGATTTATCGATTATGAACCGACTACAGCTGAAGATCTGGAAAGTTTGCTTACTGCGCCAAAGTTCCAGCTCAAGCCTAAAGTTGCGATAGCATCGGATTTACCTTGGCCAAACTGATAAGCCAAACGGTAAGTTGCATTTGCATTTACATTAGGAGCGATAGCGTAAGCTAAACCTACACCGCCATCAGCCATTGGATTTGTGCTGACCATCTTCATAACGCCTGCACCCAATAAAGCAAAAGGCATAATGCTAGTTTGAGTAGGCAAGCTGAATTTGCCTTCTACATCCACGAGAGAACCATTTAAGTTGCTAC
Organism: Gammaproteobacteria bacterium; assembly: GCA_029256015.1. GTDB lineage: Bacteria > Pseudomonadota > Gammaproteobacteria > Francisellales > CACEW01 > JAQSYQ01. Next base: position 17,804 of record JAQSYQ010000017.1, read on the forward strand.
TATTATTGTCTTGGGGTTGCATAGCACCTGCATTAGCTTGCACCGCAAAGTATGGAGTTACATTGTAACCTAGGCCAATGCTGCCAAATATGGAGTTGCTTAAATCACGGGTAGGATCAGCGTGATATACACCGACTTCTAAAGGCATATAATAAGTACCTGCCACATTGCTCAATGCAAATGCTGCTCCGGACACGGCCATTACGCCTACTGCTGCCAAACTTAATAATGTTTTTTTCATTCCAATACTCCTTAATAAACTCGCCGTAGTATAGCTTAGAAAAAATAAGAATGGTAGCCCCCGAAAATTCCTTTTATAATGCATAAAATTTGCTACCGAGTTAATAATGAAACGTTATTTATCGATTTTCTCACAACTTAACGTCACTTTAATTCCCAATATTTGGGACATTTTGGCTTTGATGATTGTTATCAGCCTCATGCTTTCATTAGGCTGGGCGGCGGCCCATATGGCTTTGCCATTTCATCTTGGAGATCAAATTCCAATAACTCTTAGCGCTTGGGCTTTGCCTGGCTACGCCCTGCAAACAGTTTTACGAATGTTCATCGCTTTATTCTTTTCACTTGTTTTTAGTCTATCGGTGGCGACCGTCGCTGCTAAAAGCGAGAGAGCAGGAAAGCTGATTATCCCTATTATCGATATACTGCAATCCGTTCCCATCTTAGGCTACCTGTCCATTACTGTGGCAGGATTCATTGCCCTATTTCCTAATTCCATGCTTGGTCCTGAATGTGCCGCTATTTTTGCGGTATTTACCTCTCAGGTATGGAACATGACTTTAAGCTTTTACCAATCGCTACGCACCGTACCTAAAGAGCTTGTGGAAGCGGGCAAAATGTATCAGCTTTCAAGCTGGCAAAAGTTTTGGAGGATAGAAGCACCCTTTGGAATGCCGGGCTTACTCTGGAATGCTATGATGTCGATGTCAGGAGGCTGGTTTTTTATCGTTGCGGCCGAAGCGATTTCAGTCGCCAATCAAAACATCACCTTGCCGGGGATAGGCTCCTATATTGCTTTAGCTATCAATCAAAGAGATATTACTGCTATTTTTTATTCTATTATTGCGATGCTAGTTGTTATCGCTTTATATGACCAACTACTTTTTAGGCCCTTAGTCAGCTGGTCTGAAAAATTCAAGTACAGCGATATGTCAGATGAAAGCTCAAAATCTTGGGTATTGGAGCTTTTACAGCGGACCCGCTTTTTGCACTTAGTGGGTAAAAAACTGCAAAGGCTATTCGATTCCTTTGTTAACTTTTCTTTATTTGGTAAACGCCATAAGCAAAGAGAGCTATCCATTCGAGCAGAGAGGTCTTCAGGCTTTATAGAAAACTGCATTTGGTACACTGTGGTTTTTGCTTTGATTGTTGGATTAATGATATTTACCTGGCACTTTATTTTTAAGAATATCCCTATTAGCGAAACTTGGAATGTCTTTGTTTTAGGGGGCTACACCGCCGTTCGGGTTTTTGTGCTTATTATACTCTGCTCTTTTATTTGGGTTCCTGTTGGGCTATGGGTTGGAACTAAGCCTCGAGTCACTCAATATGTGCAACCTATTGCTCAGTTTTTAGCGGCCTTCCCGGCCAACCTGTTTTTCCCTATTTTTGTAGTGCTGATTGTTAAATTTAATCTTAATGTCGAAATCTGGACCGCGCCTTTAATGGTGCTTGGAACTCAGTGGTATATTTTATTTAATGTGATTGCAGGCGCTTCTGCCATCCCTCAAGAATTGAAGCTTGCCGCAGAAAACATGCAGCTTAAAGGCTGGGTAAAATGGAAAAGGTTCTTATTACCGGCAATTTTTCCCTATTATATTACCGGGGCCATCACTGCAGCCGGCGGTTCATGGAATGCCAGCATTGTGGCCGAAGTCATCCATTGGGGCAATATCACTTTGCAAGCCAAGGGCCTGGGCGCTTATATTACTTTAAATACCATTGCGGGGAATTTTACCCATATTGCTTTAGGCGTGGTGATTATGTGTGTATGGGTCACCGCGGTTAATTTATTGTTCTGGCGACGTCTATACCACTTTGCTGAACAACGTTATAACTTGAATTAGTAGGATGATCTATGAACTCCAATCCAGCCTTAATCGATATTAAAAATATCAGAAAGTCATTTAAAAAACCTGACAAGCAAGAGCTTTTGGTGATCGATAATGTCAGCCTGAATATGCGCGAAGGCGATGTGGTTGCTTTGCTGGGAAAATCAGGCTCAGGCAAATCCACTTTGTTAAGAATTATTGCCGGGCTCACCCCACCCAGCTCTGGAGAAGTTTTATACAAAGGCAAACCAGTGAACTCCCCTATTCCCGGGATTTCCATGGTATTTCAAAACTTTGCACTGATGCCTTGGCTGACCGTATTACAAAACGTAGAGCTGGGACTTGAGGCGCAAGGCATTTCTCAAAAAGAACGCCGCGAAAGAGCCCTGCGAGCCATTGATATGATCGGTATGGATGGATTTGAAAGCGCCTATCCCAGAGAGCTTTCTGGTGGAATGAAACAACGGGTAGGCTTTGCAAGAGCCCTAGTGGTAAAACCTGATTTGTTGTTAATGGATGAGCCTTTTTCTGCTTTGGATGTATTGACCGCTGAAAACTTAAGGAATGACTTGCTTGAACTGTGGCATGATCAGGAAACCCGGCTTAAAGGAATATTGTTTGTTACCCATAACATCGAAGAAGCGGTTTTGGTAGCAGACAGAATTATTGTGTTTGGAAGCAACCCAGGCTTTATTCGAGGCGAGCTTAAAATAGATCTACCACATCCTCGGAACAGCCAAGACCCGGCTGTGCTTAATTTGATCGACGATGTTTATACCGTGATGACCAGCGCAGAGCACGAAAATATCAAAGCCATTGCCGCCAAACGCAAGCTTGTAGGCTTGGATTACCGCTTACCAGAAGTAGGCGTGGCCGAACTTATCGGATTGCTTGAAGAAGTAGAGGAGCTCCAGCAAAAAGGCCCGGTTGACTTACCTGACTTGGCTGACGTGGTCCGCCTTGATATTGATACTTTGTTCCCGGTCCTTGAAGCTTTATCTGTGTTAAATCTTGCTAAGGTTTCAGAGGGCGATATCGCTATGACCAGCAAGGGCAAGGAGCTTTTGGCAGCTGACATCACCGATAAAAAAGTGATTTTTGCTAAATTGCTATTGCAGCATATCCCCTTAGCTCAGCATGTATTAGAAGTCTTGCAAAGCAGGCCTCACCATAGAGTTTCTAAAACTTATTTCCAAAATGAATTAGAAGGCCATTTTACTGAAGATGAGGCAGAACGCGTATTAACCACTCTAATTAACTGGGCCCGTTATGCAGAAATTTTTGCCTATGACTATAATACCGGAATGTTAAGTTTAGAGGACGTTAAATAAGTTGAACTTTCAGCTTCGGCAAAACAAGGCACTGCTTATTATTTTTGCAGCCTATATTATTTTTCGGCTGTATGCTTTTTTTAGCTTACCCCTGCAAAATTATAGATTTAATTTTGATGCTATACGTTATCTTAATGATGCCCACTGTTCTTTATTAAGTGCCTGCCTTTATATCGACAGGCCTTTTTTCTACCCCCTATTTATTAAAATTTGGGGCTATCACTATTTAGCGCTTACGCTTGCCCAATGTGTTATTTCTATTCTGGCATGGGGCTTTATTGCCTACTGCGTTAAAAAGCAAATGCAGAGCAAGCTTATCGCTTATACTGTATTTAGTTTTATTTTATTGTATAGCTGTGCTGACTATTTAACTTTATGGGATAGCAAGGCCCTGACCGAATCTCTTTCCATTTCGTTTCTATTATTTTTTATTGGATTTTATATTCTTGCCCTGCAAGATAACTTTAGCAAACGCTCTGTAATCGGATTAATCCTATTTGGCTTTCTTCTCGTAAACGTTAGGGATGGCAATGCTTATCTTGTCCTTATAAGCGGCATAAGCACCTTAATAGCTAGCTTTATGAGCAAAAGCATTCCTAAAAAAGCGGCTTTATTTTTACTGATAGTGGCCTTACTGACTTTCTTCTTTAATGAATGGACTGCTAATTTAGGCCAAAGATGGTTAATCCCTATGGCAGACTTACTAGCAAATAGAATTATTAGCGAACCTTCAATGCTCCAATATTTTCTTAAAGCCGGCATGCCTGATATAGTTAAGCAAGTTCAAGCCATCCAAGGCACTTATTTCGGCTACAATATCCTTAAGGCAAACCCAGCTGCATTGAACTGGTTTATCCTTCACGGCCGCTCTGTGTATATGCACTACTTATTAAGCCACCCTCGCTATGTGCTTTCAATCTATGCCAATTCATTTTTTTGGCAAGATTTGCTTCTGGCAAATAATCTATTGCAATATGTGGCTTATGGCATCCCTTTATATATCACTACAGCTGGCGTAAATACCACTATGCTTTTAGGGATGGCTAACCCATTTAGCGGCATGCTCAATGTAATAGCCCCAAGCTTAATAGCTGCATTACTGATCATAGGTCTTGTCGTTTACTTTGAGAATTTTAAGCTAATCCAATGTGATAAATTCGTTATATTTGCTCAAATCTTACTTGTGCTAAGCATTGTTGTTCTTGGCATTTTGATATGGATATCTGAGCCTATAGAAGATATGCGACACCAATTAAGCAACCATTTGCAGATAATCATTAGCATTATACTCTTCAGCTTTAAATCCTTAGATTGCGCTCTTCAGAGAAAAAAACAATGAACCCTAAAAAAACAATAATCTGCTACTGGTTTATTGCACTCGCATATTTCTTATTTCATATTTTATATCTCTACCGCAACTTTTATTATTATCATGCGGATACAGGCTGGGAACTTTACAGTATTTGGGCTGCCACCCAGGGCCCTGGTCATACTGACTTTTTAATGTCTTGGCGGGCAGGCTATCTATTTAACGTTCCTTTTATGCTGCTGGGCTTTAATCTTTATGCTCTAAGGATTTTATTTCTTTGCAGCTGGCTTGCTGCAATAAGCTTATTGGTTTATGGCTTTGACCGAAAATTCATTAAAACTGAAATACTTCCTGCTGCCCTATTGATTGGCATGATTTGTCCATTTTTCATATCGGACTTTATCATCGACTACTACACCGCCCCGCCTTTGCTTTTAGCCTTAAGCATAGGTCTGCTTTGGCTTGGAATGCGACAAACTGCTAAGACTTATGAAAGGCTATTTTTAAGTCTAGGAGCCTTGTGCTTAGCCCTAGCTTCTTTATCTAATATCGGCATATTGCCAGCTGGAATACTGAGCGCTCTGCTGATAGCCTTATATTATCGCAATAAAAAAGCCTCATTTTTCGCAGTGGCCTATTTTATTGCCCTCGGCCTTTTGGCTTATGCTTACTTTGATCTATTTGGAGTGGCTAAATTATTGAGCACTCCAGTCTTGAGTGAAGGTGCCAAAGTTCATTTATATTGGTATAGGACCTTACATACAGAAGTTCAGGACGGTCTATTTGCTTTAGTGCTGTTTTTGATTGGCTCTGTTTGCGCTGTTATAGCCCATTTTCTTCTAAAAACATGCCTTCCTGAAAAGCTGGTTCCTCTTAGTTATTGTATTCTCACTATATTAGCAAGCTATATTTTATTGCCGGACCACTTTGGCTTTGGCTATGCTTTGATGCGTTATATTATTTACTTCTTCTTTGTACTCAGCCTGACTTATTTAATTTTTGTAAAAAACACCAAGACCTATCGAGCTTCCGCTTCACTCTTATTGGTACTTGCCTTGATTTTCTACTTCGCTCATCGTACGACTTCTTATAATATTTTTGGCAGCATCTTATTTAATTACAACAGTTTAATGTTGATCAGCTTATCAGTTTGTATTTTTCCTATCGAAAGCCGAGTTTATAAACATTTGTGTTTCATTGGCCTTATTTTAGGATCGGCCGCAGTCAATTTTTATGCAAACCAACACCCTATAGCCGGCGCCCAAACCTTTTTAAATATTCGTTACAATACAGAGCTTATTCCTGCACTCGGTGTAAAAGCGGATAAAGAAACTTCTCAGCTTATTCAAGCTATGCAAACTAACTACTACAGCAATGATTGCCAAACAAAAGCTTTCTTTTCTTTTTATGACGTTTCTTTGCCCTATTATTTATTTAAGAGAGAAGCCCCTTTCAATCAGTCCTGGGTAAGCCAGGATCACTTTTTCCCTGAAAATTTAACTTTCAGCAGCGACTCAGTGATTCAAATGCTTCAACAATCTCAGCATTGGTGCGTGATTTATAGCCCTAGCGGAGAAGGCGACGGGGAACCCGATAATCAACAATTTTTACAGAAAGCCCATGACTACATCGCCAATCACTCTGATAAAGCTATTCCACTGGGTTATCAATCTGTTTGGAAGAAATCCTATACTCTTTATATAAAGTAGAAATAAAAATGGGGACTTGTCCCCAAGCCCCCATTTTAAGCCTCTAATCTTACTATTGAGGCAATTGCTTGCTATGACGGCCCCAGGCGCTGATTACAGCCTTAACCAAGGTTGCTAAAGGAATGGCAAAAAATAGCCCCCAAAAGCCCCAAATTCCGCCGAAAAACAAGACCGCGACAATAATGGCTACAGGATGCAAGTTTACTGCTTCTGAAAATAGTAAAGGCACCAGAACATTGGCATCTAATAGCTGAATAAATAAATAGACCCCGAACATAACCAAAAATTCAGTATTAATTCCCCATTGCAACACCCCAACCACTGCCACTGGAAGTGTCACGACGATAAAACCTACATAGGGAACAATAACGGATAGGCCCACCAAAGAGCCTAAAAGGGAAGCATAGTTAAGACCAAAGGCTCTAAATACCAAGTAAGAAGCAAAGCCCACAATTAATAATTCAATAAATTTTCCACGAACATATCTTGCCAATTGTGAACGCATCTCATGCCACACTTCAATAATTAGCCCACGCTTCTCTGGCATGTAATGATCACTCCAGGCGACCAATTGCTTCTTATCTTTCAAAAAGAAAAACACCAGTAAAGGCACCAAAAACACATAAACCATCCAGGTCACAATGCTTGAAATGGAGGCCATGGAAAGGTTAACCAAGGTTTTGCTGTAATTTGCAAGGTTATCTGGGCCCATGTTAGCGTTATTTAAAATAGCCTTGACCATGTTGTCAGAAACAAATCCAGGATAGCGCGCCGGCAAAGTTTGCAGGGATTGGTGAAGCTGGGTTGAAATCTGGGGCAACTCATCGATAAGCTGGCTAAATTGTTTATATAATAATGGAAACAGACCAATTACAGCCAAGACCAATAAGCTGACAAATAAGCCGTAGACCACAGTGACAGCCAGCCAGCGTGGGAATTTAAAGAAACGCTGCAAGCGGTTGACCAAAATTTCCAACAAATAGGCTAAGACTATGCCGATCAATAGAGGGCCTAGTATTTTCCCAAACAACATGATCACTAAAAAACTTAAGACCAAGGCTATCAATAAAATAGAGGCTTCGGGGTCTGAAAAATTTTTCATAAACCACTGTTTAATGACTTCAAACATTTTTATTCCTCTTTAAGCTTCTTGAATCATTCCGTCTTGAATACTTAATACCCTATCCATTTTAGCTGCAAGATTGAAATCATGTGTAACAATTAGTAGGCTAGTATCAAAAAAATTCCCGGTCGGCTCATCAGCTAAAATGCACAAAGGTTTAGTAACAAGAGCGCGAGCTATGGCAGTACGCTGCCTTTCTCCACCGGATAATTCAGAAGGCCGATGATTGAGCCTGTGCTCTAAGCCTACCGACTTTAACACGGCCGCTGCCTGTTCTGCCGCTGCTTTAATAGGAGTTTTTCTCAACAACAAAGGCATCGCTGCATTTTCTAAAGCCGTGAACTCAGGTAATAAATGATGAAACTGATAAATAAAGCCTAAATGCTGATTGCGCATTAAGCTCAGATCATTGTCTGACATTTTCGACAAAGCCTGCCCTGTGACCCAAACTTCACCTGAGCTTGGCCGATCGAGGCCTCCCAAAATATGCAAAAGCGTGCTTTTACCGGAGCCTGAGCTTCCTATAATCGCCACCCTTTCTTTAGCCTGGATCGAGAAATTGATTTCATGCAAAACTGGAGTACGTAATTTGCCTTCAATATAAGTCTTGCTTAAGTTTTCACAACGCAAAATACTATTCATAGCGAAGCGCCTCCGCAGGCTTAACTTTTGAAGCACGCCAGGCCGGATAAATGGTTGCAAGCAAACTTAACCCAAAGGCGACTAGACAGACATGAATCACATCGCTTACCAGCAATTTCGATGGCAAAAAGTTAATGTAATACACGCTGGCATTTAAAAACTGTACATGCAATACATTCTGAATCTCATTAACAAGGGCCGTGACGTTTAAAGATAAAATCACCCCAAGCACCATTCCTAATAAAGTTCCAAACAGACCCGTTAACGCCCCTTGCACCATAAATATGGCAATGATGTTTTTTGAGCTGGCTCCGATCGTTCTTAAAATAGCGATATCTGATTCTTTGTCGGTTACCATCATGACTAAAGAAGCCAACATGTTAAAAGCCGCTACTGCGATAATTAACACCAAAATCAAAAACATCATCATCTTTTCCATAGCCAAGGCCTGGAAAAAATTGCTGTTTTCATCGATCCAGCTAAAAGTTTGATAATTGGAAGGCAAAGTATTATTAAGCTGTGCGACCACATCAGGCGCTAAAAATAGATCGCTTAATTTTAATTGAAGCCCAGAGACAGTCTTGCCCATCATTAATAGAGTAGAAGCATCCTGGATGTTAATCAAAGCATAGGAGCTGTCATACTGATAGCCTGTCACGAAAATTCCCGTCACGGTAAATTGCTTTAACCGAGGTAAAATACCTGCAACCGATAGAGTGGTTTTAGGCACATAAACGGTCACCTTATCCCCTATCCCCACCCCTAAAGAAGAGGCCAAATCCGCGCCCAGTATAATATTGTACTGCCCGGGGGCAAGAGTACTTAAGCTGCCCTGAGTCAGTTTAGTGCTAATAGGTGAAACTTGGTTTTCCAAATTAGGATCTATTCCTTGAAGCATTCCAAAAGCCGTCATGCCGCTATTTGACATCATAGCTTGACCTTGAATCTCAGGAGCCATCCCTACAATATTTGGCATCGTTTGCAATTGTTTTTCAAGATCCTGCCAGTTTTGTAACTGCCCGCCCCATTGGGTGACTGTCACCTGAGGAACCATACTTAAAATGCGGTCTTTGATTTGCTCATCGAATCCGTTCATCACAGACAATACAGTAATTAACACTGCAACGCCTAAAGCAATGCCCATCACTGAAACCAATGAGATAAATGAAATAAAGTGATTGCGCTTATGCGCCCTGGTATAGCGCATACCGATATATAAAGCTAATGGTTTAAACATAGTGTTCTTTCAATAATGAGTTAAGGCTATAATAGAGGAATCCCATGTCAAATCCAAACATTATATGATAACAACTAAACAGTCTTTGCATCTTGCTGAAGCAACTGAATCATATGCGCCATGTCCTCAGGAATTTCGGCTTCCCAACTTATTTGCTCTCCGCTTAGCGGATGAATTAAGCTTAGGCGCCTAGCATGAAGAGCCTGGTGTTTAAAGCCCCTTAAGGCTTCAGCGAGTTCTGGGCCCGCGCTTTTGGGAATCATCAGCCTTCTGCCATAGACGCTATCCCCCAGCAAAGGATAGTTTTTATGAGAAAGATGGACCCTAATTTGATGGGTACGCCCGGTTTCAAGGATAACCCTAATCCTAGTGTGTTCACGGTATTTTTCTAAGACCCTGACATGAGTAATGGCTTCTTTGCCGCCTTCTTGCAATACAGCCATCTTAAGTCTTTGTGCAGGATGTCGCCCCATAGGAAGGTCAATGGTGCAGCCTGCTGTCATCACTCCAACAGTAATGGCTTCATATTCACGAGAAACAGTACGGGTTTGCAATTGTTCCACTAAAGCTTGGTGAGCACTTAAATTCTTGGCGACGACCATTAAGCCGCTGGTATCTTTATCCAGGCGATGCACTATGCCAGCCCGCGGAAGCTCAGCCATACTTGGGCAATGATGCAATAAAGCATTGAGCAAAGTGCCTTGCATATTGCCTGCTCCGGGATGCACAACCAAACCCACTGGCTTATTAATTACCAGCAAAGTTTCATCTTCATAAACTATATTAAGCTCTTTGGCCTCAGCCTGCCAGCTTGGCTCAGCAACAAGTTCAGCTTCCAGTTCAATCGCTTCTCCGCCAGAAACCTTATCTTTGCCCCGCTTAATTTGTCCATCGACCTTAATCTGCCCGGCTTTTAGCCAGGATTGCAATCGAGAGCGGGAATAGTCTTTGAAAACTTCAGCCAAAACCTGATCTAAGCGTCTACCTGCAAGCTCATCAGGGACTAGTGCAGAAGCTTTTACAATTGTCATTATAGGATTTCTTAAATTAATATTGAGCGTAGTATGATACAAAAGTATTATAAAGTAGTCGACCCCAATGCTTCTAAACGCTACAATAGCCAAAAACTTGATTGATAAAGTGATATGAAAATGAAAAAAACCTTACTAGCATTATTATGCTCAAGCCTATTTCTGACTGCCTGCAGCTCTGATACCAAACCAGACCCTTATCTTGGGAATACGGCAGACTATATTTATGCTAAAGGCCAAACTTATTTGCATAAAGGCGATTACAACGATGCTATCACGGCTTATCAATCCCTGGATTCACAGTATCCATTTGAGCCCTATAGCCAAAAAGGTGACCTGGCTTTAATTTATGCTTACTATAAAAATGATCAAGCTGCCTTGGCACTGACAGCAGCTGACCGCTACGTTCATCTTTATCCAAGCGATCCCACTGTGGCTTATGCTTACTATATGACAGGTGTGGTTGATTTTGAAAATGGCCGTGGTTTCTTACAAAGACGCCTACCATATGATATGTCCCAGCGCAATCCTGATAACTATACCAGCGCCTTTCATAGCTTTAACCAAGTTGTGACAGCCTTCCCAAACAGCCCTTACGCTCAGGATGCCCGTCGCCGCATGGTCTACCTTAATAATACTTTAGGTCAATACCAGCTTAATGTGGCTGATTTCTATTTGGAAAGAAAAGCTTATGTTGCTGCGGCCAACAGAGCTCAAAATGTGCTGATCAACTACCCCCAAACTCCTGCCGTACAAGGCGCCTTAGAGGTAATTATTCAATCATATCAAGCACTTGGCTTGCCTGATTTAGCAAAAAACTACCAGGCTATTTTGAATAAAAATTACCCGAATCCCAAAGCCTAAGCAGAATTCTTTTGCCAATATTAAATCTCTTAAGATTTCCTTAAGGTTTAATCCCTACAATATCTCTTAAGTTATTACTTAATAGACAGAGATATTGCAGGAGTTAATGATGGCAAATCAATACACAGGCAGTCTGGATCACAAAGTAAGACAAAAGTTTGGCTGTTCAGCTCTAGAGCTTTTACAGCAGGCCTTAGCTGAAGATTTAAGCTATAATGAAGTCCAAGCTAAATTAGGCGTCACCCAAGGCACCGTTCGCAAATGGGCCCGACGTTTTGGTGTAGAGCTTCGCTCAGATGGTTCCTGTGAAGTTGAAGAAGATAAGTCTCATTTATTTTTCTCCCCAGAAATCAACTCTTATAACTTCTTAAGCAGAAGATGGCATGACTATCACGCTAACTAAGCGGCTGTCTTTTTTGCACTAGTAACCCTATAATATCGCCTGTATTTCCAACAGGCGATTATTTTATGAAAGTAGCTATAGCCCAACTCAACCTTTCTATCGGCGGCATTGAAGAAAATGCCGAAAAAATCATCCAAGCTATTTACCATGCTAGAGACCAACTTAAAGCTGGCCTTGTTGTATTTAGTGAGCTTAGTATCACAGGCTATCCTCTAGAAGATTTATTATTTAATCACGCCTGTCGCATCAGAGTTGAAAAGGCCTTAGAGCAAATTTGCCAAGCATCAAAAGGCATTGATGTGGTAGTGGGCTATCCAAGATATGAAGAGCAATGTGTTTTTAATTCAGCTTGCTTTATCCAAAACGGTGAAATTAAAGGAATTTACGACAAACAAATTCTGCCTAATCAAGGTGTTTTTGATGAAAAACGTTACTTTAAAAAAGGCCATAGCTCTTTGGTATTCACAAGCCACAATATCAAGTTCGGCCTGCTGATTTGTGAAGATATCTGGAACTCAAAACCTGCATTACTTGCCAAAGAAGCAGGAGCTGAAATCCTATTGAGCATCCATGCCTCCCCATTTGAATCCCAGAAAGTTTTCAAAAGACAGGAAGTTGCAAGAAAACGAGTCAGCGAAACCCAGCTAGGGCTTATCTATGCGCCTTCAGTGGGCGGTCAAGATGAGTTTATTTTCGATGGAGGCGGTTTTGTATTGAACAGCCAAGGTGAAGTTGTTCACTCACTTCCTCAGTTTGAAGAATCAATCTCTTGCATTAGTCTGGAAAAAACTTCAAAAGTTGAGGTCATCAAAGGCACAGAGTCAAAATCTTTCACTGCTACTGAAGAAATGTATGAAGCCCTCAAGCTCGCTGTTAAAGACTATGTAAGAAAAAACCGATTCCCCGGAGTCATCGTAGGCCTATCCGGTGGAATTGATTCTGCGCTAACCTTGGCCATTGCCGTCGATGCCCTGGGAGCCGATAAAGTAGAAGCCGTGTTAATGCCGTCCCGCTATACGGCAGAAATGAGCAATGAAGATGCCATTGAAGAAGCCAATCTATTACAAGTTAAGTATCAAATTATTCCCATAGAACCTATTTTTGAAAGTTTTATGCATTCTTTATCTTCTGCCTTTAAGGATAAGCAGCCCGATATTACCGAAGAAAATTTACAAGCCCGCTGTAGAGGCAGCCTACTTATGGCATTATCCAATCAATCCGGAAAACTAGTATTAACCACCAGCAACAAAAGCGAAGTAGCGGTAGGCTATTCTACTTTATATGGAGATATGGCCGGAGGTTTTGATGTATTAAAAGATGTTTATAAAACTCAAGTTTACAAATTAGCCGAATATCGCAATAGCCTTGGCAAGGCCATTCCAGAAAGAGTCATCACCCGCCCCCCCACCGCTGAACTTAGGCACAATCAAACTGATCAAGACAGTTTGCCCGATTACCCTACATTGGATGCCATACTCAAAGCCTATATTGAAGACAACTTATCTCAAGCAGAAATTATTGAACTAGGCTTTGCAGAACAAACTGTTTCGCGGGTAATTCATCTCATTAAACTCAGTGAACATAAACGTCGACAATCTCCGATTGGCCCCAAATTGGGTCCCCGGTCTTTTGGTAGGGATTGGCGAACCCCGGTAAGCTCAGGCTTCTAATTTAATTGTAAATTTTTTAATCAAAAAATTTGCATATGCAATAATCCTGGGCTATATCTACAGAGCTACTTATCCCAAAACAATAAAAAGAACAGGAGATAGTTATGTTAAAACGCATTACCCTAGTTGTCGCAGCAATCGGTGCCTTAAGCTTAAGCGCCCATGCTTTTGCAGTAACCGCTCAGTCAGGCGTATATGTAGGTGCAGTCGGTGGTTGGTCTTTTGCAAAAGATAGCAACGGCGGAACCATGAAAGCTTCCAGCTCAAGCAACAAAAACTACGTATGGGGAGCGACTCTAGGTTATGACTACAAACTTAACCAAAATTGGTTAGCTGGCCTTGAAGGCGGTTACGTAGACTTCGGTAAAACCACCTATACTAATGCCGGAACCAACAATGTTGATGCCTCAGAAGCTAGCCACGGCTATCAAATATTAGCAACCGGGACCTATATCGTAAACAGCGGTTGGAATGCTGTAGCTAAATTGGGCGCTATCAATGAAAAAACTAACATCAACCCAAATAATGCTATAAGCGGAACCAATATTGATGCCACTGATGTAAACAAATGGGAACCTGCTGCTGCTTTTGGTGTTGGCTATATGCCAATCCAAAACCTTAATATAGTCTTACAATGGGAACATGTATTTGGTCAAAGCTGGGATATATACGGACAGGCTACCAAACCCATGACTCAAGACGCTATCACCTTAGGTCTGACTTACAAATTTGCAATGTAATTATCTTGCAACTCACAAAAGCCCGGCTATGTCGGGCTTTTTTTTGTGTGCTAATCTTGAAGCTCTCTCCATAATATGACAACCTAGACATGCTAACTAAACAAGCTAGGGAGAAAGCTAATGAAACAATTAACTATCTTAGCCACAACACTTGCTTTAGGTTTATCCAGTACCGCTTTCGCTGTGGTTGCTCAGTCAGGCCCTTATATTAGTGGCGCAGGAGGTTGGTCATTTGCAAGCGACCCCAATAGCAATGGCGTCACTGAGAGCCATAAAAATTACACTTGGAGCGCCAACTTAGGCTATGACTATGCATTGAACCCAAATGTTTTAGTCGGAGCTGAAATAGGTTACCTTAACTTTGGCAAAACCACTTATACTGGCCCAGGCACTTATTATGGACAACCCGCTAACGTAACAGCCCAGCTTAAAAACGATGGCTACCAAATAATGGCAACCGCCACCTATTTAGCCAATAACGGCTTAAGTACTTTTGTTAAAGCCGGAGCCATCAATCAAAAAACCGATTTAACGGAAGACACTACACTCTCTAATGTTTGGGTCTCAGGCGGAGAAGGTGATATAAAAAAATGGATCCCGGCGACTGTGGTAGGAGTAGGCTACGCGCTTAACCCAAACCTCAATCTTGCTCTTCAATGGGAGCATACCTTTGGTGAAAACTACAATTCGCTCTATAGCAACAATGCTGTAGCAAGCAAACCTATGACTCAAGATGCTGTTACTCTGGGTCTTAGCTACAAATTTGGAGCCTAATTATTAGCAATCCCTAAAAGCCTGGTGATGCCAGGCTTTTTTTTACATATAATCTTGAAGTTCTTGCAATATTATGCCAATCTATTCTGGGAATTAAACAAGCTAGAGGAAATGTAAATGAAAAAATTAAGTATTTTGGCAGCAACAGTTGCATTAGGTTTGTCCAGCAGCGCTTTTGCAATTACCGCTCAGTCCGGCGTATACGTTGGTCCATTTGGTGGCTGGTCCATACCAAGTAAAATTCTAAGCAACAACGATGTAACTGGTTATACTTCCAAGTCCAAAAATTGGACCTATGGCGCTACTTTAGGTTATGACTATGCCATCAACCAAAATGTTATGGGCGGCGCCGAAGTTAGCTACATCGATTTTGGTAAAACCAATTACGATGCCAATCCTAATATTGCTCCATTTGCGATCAAAAGCCATGGCGTACAAGTTCTGTTAACCAGCACCTACGTAGCAAGCAGCGGCTTAAATGCCTTTGTTAAAGCGGGTGGAATTGGTGAGTACACTGCATTGGGTCAAAACCCTGCTAACTCTCCTAATGCTGCAGATAGCGTGAGAAGATTGATTCCAGCAACTGCATTAGGAATTGGTTATATGCCTACTCAAAATGTTAACGTTGCTCTGCAATGGGAACGCACCTACGGTCAGGATTACGGTCCTAACGATCTATCCCCAAATGAGCCATTGTCACAAAATGCTTACACCTTGGGTGTTACCTATAAATTTGCAATGTAATTTTGCAAAACTTTTAAAAGCCCGGAATTCCGGGCTTTTTTATGCCTGCTGTTCTTGAATAGTTACCCCGCATTGATTAAAATATAATCATGAGACGGTTGTCTGGATTTACCATAACTGAGATGCTAATAGTCATTGGCCTGATTGCCATAGTTTCAGCTTTTTCTACCAATGCAATTTATAAGATATTACACCGTGAAATACAGCTCTCCAATATAGAGAAAATGAGCCAAGTCATTCTCTACGCCAGAAATTACGCTATTAGCCACAATAAAACAATAAACCTATGCCCAAGTAAAACTCATCGAAACTGCGAAGGAAATTGGACTGATGGCGCAATTCTTCTTTCCAACAATAAAGAAATCCTCTTAAGTCTGCCTAAACTGCAGACTGGTTATCACTTAAGTTTACACGCATTTCCTGATTCGGATCATTTAGAGTTTAATGCCTTAGGCATGCTTAATAGTAACAACGGGAAATTTATTTATCAGTTGCCAGATGGGGCAATAGAAACCCTATTGATTAGCAAAACGGGGAGAGTTCGAGTTAGCAATAGTTGAGAACAACATGGATCAAAACAAAGGCTTTAGCTTAACTGAAATAATAATAGTTTTGCTGATTATAGGCATACTGTGCAGCTTTGCCCCACCAAACTATCATCGAGCCCTCATTAAAAGCCATCGCTCTGAGGCCACTGTCGCCCTAGAAAACCTTTCATTAAGCTTAGAGCACTATTACAATATTCATCATAGTTATTGTGGAGCAAGCCTTGAAAAGCTGAGCATCCCAGATCTTACCAAAAGCAGATACTATGAGCTTAGTATTCAGCAGTTAAGAAATAATAGATTCGTATTAGATGCTAAGCCCTTAGCTAGCCAAACTCGGGATACAGAATGCGGCACACTCAGTTTAGATTCTCTCGGCAACGAAGGCGCCTCTGGATATTCTTCAAATCCACAGCAAGATTGCTGGTAATCATAGCGGTTAGCAAAAATTAGATTCCGGATCGAAGCTCACGCTTCGTCCAGAATGACATTATCGGAAGCAAGTAAATCCACCCTAGCCCTCCTTTACAAAGGAGGGAACAAAGCCCCTCCCTTTATCAAAGGGAGGCAGGGAGGGATTTACGGCGGGCGCCCTTTAAAAATGCGCAGTTTAGTTCTCCTAAATCAGCACAGCTCCTAAAAGAGCTCCAACGAAAGTTACCGATAGCATTCAACGTTTATAAGCATGATAGCGCGGCAAATTTGAGGCGGGATCCCTTTAAAAATGCGCAGTTTAGTTTTCCTAAATGAGCACAGTTTTTAAAGGGGTTCCAACAAAAAAGTTGCCCGCTAGCATAGCTTATAAATGGATATCGATGTAATCCTTGCCCCCATGCATACACACCTGCGCCAAATCCAACAAACATCTAACCGCTGCGGTATACCTGACAAAGTCCTCATGCCCACTCAGCTTTAAGTCCTCAACTATTATTCTCCATCGCTTAATCAAATAGAGATAGGACTGCGCCCAAATTTTAATGCGCTCAGCCAAGAGAAGCTTAGGATCAGTAAACTGAATGACGCTGATTGAAAAAATTCTCTGCAATTTATCTAGATCATCTTTTAAGCCTGAGCCTGCGAGCATTTCCCAATAACCATTGCTGCGGATTTTAGCCAGCTCTTTTCTAAGCCAACCAAGAGACAATTGCCTGCTTAGCTCAAAGTAAACTTCAGCCACCTCTTCCAAAGCAATGCTGTTGCGTTTAGCCGCTTCAATAATATCCATTGCTGGGGACAGATAGGAGAAGTTCACAATTTTATTTGCCAAGTCCGTCGGAACTCCGGCATGGATGAATTTTTCTATTAATTTCTCACGATGATGCTGCTCTTCTTCGGATAGGAACTGCGGCGTGAGCTTTAAGAGCTTATCAAACTTGGGTTTTAAATCTTTCGCCATTTCAAGAACATTTAAGCCCCCTCTGTAATTGCGCAATAACCAGCGACAACTACGACGCACAAACCTAAAAATTTCATCCATCATATCTGTCTGTATTTGAGTAGGAACCTTAGCATCTAAGGCTTCAATTTCCTTCCATAAAGCTTCCAGGTCAAAAGCTTCTAATGCTATTGCAAAAGCTCTGGCAGTCATAGCAGGAGAGGCCCCTGCCTCGTCATACATTCTGTGTACAAATGAAATCCCGGTATATTGAATCAAAGCATTCGTTAGTTGGGTGGCTATGATTTCTCTACCCAAGTAGTGCTTACGCATTTGCTCACCAAAGCGCTCATGCATTAATTTGGGGAATTCATACTCCAAGAATTTCGCAAAATAAGGTTCATCGGGTAAATCTGAGTCTAATAAAGCTTTTTTGATGACTGTTTTACTATAAGCCATTAACACTGAAAACTCAGGCTTGGTCAGGCCTTTGCCAGAGCTTTGTCTTGCTTTTAATGTTTTGTCATTGGGCAAAAACTCAAGAGCTCTGTTGAGATAGCCCTCACGCTCGAGCTCTTGCAGCAACCTGGTTTGCATCAATAAAGAACCGGTACGGCTCACTCCATTGCTAATCGCCTGGGTTTGATGATAGTTATTTTTGAGTACCAGATCTGCAACCTCATCCTGCATTTGTGCAAGCACTTCATTGCGCTGCTTTAATGTCAGCTCGCCTTGCGCCATCACATCATGCAATAAAATTTTGATATTGACTTCATGGTCAGAACAATCCACCCCGGCTGAGTTATCAATCGCATCGGTATAGTTTTGACCGCCTTTTAGGGCATATTCAATTCTTCCTAATTGGGTAAATCCGAGGTTACCCCCTTCTCCTACCACTTTGCATCGAAGGTCTGCACCGTTAACACGCAAGCCATCGTTGGCCCTGTCCCCGACATTCATATTGATCTCTGAAGTCGCTTTGACATAAGTACCAATTCCGCCGTTCCACAACAAATCAACGGGCGCTTTTAAGATGGCACGAATTAGCTCATTCGGCTCAAGCTTAGTCTCTTCAATTCCCAACAAAGTTTTGACTTGTTCTGAAACTGAAATGGTTTTAGCTGAGCGCTCAAAAACCCCACCTCCCTCGCTAATTAAGTCCGGGTTGTAGTCTTTCCAGGTTGACCGCGGCAATGCGAATAAACGTTCACGCTCTTGATAGCTTTTTTCAATATCGGGATTAGGGTCAAGAAAAATATGCATATGGTTAAATGCTGCAACCAGTTTAATGTGACGGGAACGAAGCATGCCGTTACCGAATACGTCTCCCGCCATATCACCAATTCCAACTACAGTAAAATCTTGAGTTTGGGTATCTTTACCAAGATGGTGGAAATGGCGCTTAACTGACTCCCAAGCTCCTCTTGCGGTAATGCCCATTTTCTTATGGTCATAGCCGTTACTTCCACCCGAAGCAAAAGCATCTCCTAGCCAAAAGTTATATTCGGCTGCCACACTGTTAGCAATATCTGAGAAAGTAGCCGTTCCTTTATCCGCTGCAACCACTAGATAAGGATCGTCTTCATCGAATCGTACGACTTCTGCAGGATGAATAACCTCAGCTTTCTGCAAGTTGTCAGTAATATCCAGCAAACCTCGGATAAAAATCTTATAGCACTCGATGGCTTCTTCCATAATAGCTTCGCGGCCCTTATCAGCCGGCAGGTTTTTAGGAACGAACCCGCCTTTTGCCCCCAAAGGCACAATGACGGCATTTTTAACCTGTTGAGCTTTCATCAGCCCTAATACTTCAGTTCGGAAGTCTTCACGGCGGTCTGACCACCTCAGGCCCCCTCTCGCCACTTTAGCTCCACGAAGATGCACCCCTTCAACTTTTGGAGAGTAGACAAAAATCTCAAACATGGGCAAAGGCTTAGGCATATCTGGAATAGCACTTGGCTTGAGTTTAAACGAAACATAGGATTTAAACTGAGCTTCTGCATTTCTTTGGAAGTAATTAGTACGCAAAATGGCTTGAATCACATCAATAAAACGTCGAATAATTCTGTCGCTGTCTAAATTGACCACCTGCTCGAGCAGCTTATCAATTTCAGCAGCAATAGCCTTCATCTGCTCATTGCGCTGGAACTCATCTGTCGCAGGGTCGAATTTGGCTTTGAATAGCGCCACTAATTTTTGAGCAATTAGGGGGTTATTAGTTAGCGTATTTTCCATGTAAGCTTGGCTATACAAGAAACCAATTTGAGTTAAATATTTGGCAATAGAACGCAAAATGATAATATCACGCCATGGCATGCCCGCTTTCATTACCAATGAATTAAAGCCATCGTTTTCAGCATGACCTAGCCAAATTTGAGAAAAAGCTTCCTGAAAAATGCCACTAATGTCTGCCATAGAGGCAATGGAATTAATGACCTGCATACCAAAATCAGAAATCCATACAATGCTACCGTCAGTCAGCTTAATCTGATAAGGACGTTCCTCATTAACTCTAAGGCCTAAGTTTTCTAAAATAGGCAAAACATCTGTAAGAGAAAGAGCTTTGTCTTTTTGGAATAATTTGAAACGGATGCAGTTTTCTGGCTCTTCTAACATGCGATAAAAGCACATACCAAGCATATTATTAGCAGCCAAAACACTCTCTATATGCTCAATATCGGTTACCGCTGAGCGAGGTAAAAAGGTTTCTCGATATCCAGCAGGGAAAGCCCTGGCATATTTGTTATAGCGCAACCCGCCCTCATGCTCCCCGTAATTTTGAATCAAAGATTCACGCAAGTCATCTCGCCAACTGCGGGTGGCTTCTATCAATTTGGATTCGATTTTTTTAACATCATATTCTTGAAGAGGACGCTGAGGGTCGACCCGAATAATATAATCAATCCTACACAGAACTGATTCGAGAAAATTAGGAGAAAAAGTGGATTCAGTCCCATCAAACTCACGCATTAAAATGTTTTGCATCTTAACCCGAAGTTCAGTATTAAACAGGTCGCGCGGAACATATACCATACAAGAGAAATAGCGACCAAAGGTATCTTTACGTACAAATAAGCGAATGCGCTGTCTTTCATGAATTTGCAAAATACCTACGGCTGTTCTATAAAGATCGTCTTCAGAAATTTGAAACAGTTCATCCCTTGGGAAGCTTTCTAAAATGCTAACCAAAGCCTTCCATTCATGACCTTTTGCAGGTAAGCCTGAACGCTGCAATATTTTGGAAACCTTATGACGTAAAAAAGGAATATGGCGAGGATTGGTATGATAAGCCGAAGAAGTATAAAGCCCCACAAAACGGCTTTCCCCAACAACTTCTCCATCATGATTAAAATGTTTAACGATAATAACGTCCATATAAGCAGGACGGTGCACTGTAGCCTGATAACTAGATTTAGTAATGATAAGAGGTTGTGCCTCTTTTAAGACTTCTTCACTTTCTATCAACTCTTCAGCAAAACCCGTCATACCGTAAGTACTGGATGGCTTTAAAATTCCTAATCGTTTATTTTCTATTCTTTGGAGTTTTCTGCTCTTTCCTTTCCCTTCGATAAGGTATTCGGCATAACCTAAAAAGGTAAAGTGATCATTGTCAAGCCAGTTTAGAAAGTCGATGGATTCTTTAATATCGTCTGCATCGATGTGACGAGGCGGATTCTGTTGAAGCCTAAGAGAAGCTTCCTGCATACCATTTTTCATGGGAGCAAAATCATGAACCGCCAAAGCAACATCCCCTAAAACTTTTAATAAAGCGTCTCTAATGCTCAAGAAAGTCGCTTCGTCTTCTGGCTGACGGTCAATTTCAATATAAATTTCTGCTTCACGAGACAGTCCTGGGTCCTCAGCGCTGGAGTGACCCATAATTTTTTCAAGCTGCCCCTCTTTATTGCGTGCCACTCCAATGCAACCAGCATGCGCAATAAAATGAATATTTAGGCCTAGACGATTAATCTCCATCAATAAGGTATCAACCAAAAACGGCATTTCATCATGACACACTTCAATAATAGTATGCGATGACTTCCAGCCATCTTTAGCAAAATCAGGATTGTAGACTCTAAGTTTGACTTCACCTGGCTGACGCTGGCTTATAAAACCCCAGTGTGAGATTAAGGCACCATATAAATCGATGGGATCTCTGGAGGAAAGCTCATCTTTGGAAACGGAGGAATAGTATTCAGGAACGAATTGAATCAGTTGATCAATGTTTTTAACGGGTTGCTTCTGTTTAATAAGCTTAATTAATTCATTTAACACTGAATTATTTTTTTCATCTGATTGCAACAACATTTACTTCCACTCCTGGATTCTATAGGACCCAAATATGATACTACTGACGGCTGCTCTAAGCAATTGGCAAATCCCCCTAAGCGCTTGCTAATTTAGAGCGTTGCCAGGCTGATTTGATTAAAACATAATCTTAAAAAGTGAAGAATTATTCCCAAGCTTTCTCGGTCAGCAAAGACTTATCCAGCTTAGACACTGCCTCTTTCAAATCTTTTGCCGCCAAAAGGCCTGTTTTAGCGCCTGCTTGCTGAATCACGGAAGCACTGTTAACAATGCCGTATCGAATAGCATCTGGAACACTATTGCCGGCATATAAGGCCCCTACAAAGCTTGAGCCAAAAGCATCTCCTGCCCCAAGTGTATTGACCACTTTAACCTGCATACTTTTGTGGAAATATAAGCGATCTTTAGTGGCGACATAGACCCCTTCAGCGCCGTTGGTTACGACCACAACTTTTGGGCCCAGCTTAAGAACTTCTTTAAAAAATTGCCTTAGGTTAAAATAGCTGTCTTGAAAGCTGATCTTAGCTTCTAATAGCCTATCTGCCCCTTGAGAGCTTTTGTTGGCAGTCTCTACTGATTCTCGCAATGAAGCATCAGCCTGCATAAGAGAAATCATGAACTGCATAGCTTCATCATAATTTAAAATTAAAGTATCAATTCCGCCCAATGCGCTTTTTAAAAAGCTGCTGCCAAGCTTTAACTGGCTGATACCGGGATTGACAGCCATTCTCACACCATGATCTTTGGCTTGCTTAGCAATTTCAGGCAATCTTTCTGCAGAAGCCCGGCTTAAAGAAGTGACGTAAACAAACTGGCTATCACAGACTTTATCCAGAGGAATATCCGCTGGCAACAAATTGGCATTGGCTCCTCTATAGGCAAATACCGTTCTGTCCCCTTTTAAAGAAGGCACCACAAAGGACCCAGCAGTCCCCATTTTATCGGTATAGCTCACTAAACTTAAATCAATTCCATATTTTTCAAGCTCATCTAGCACCATTTGGCCTGCTGCATCTTTACCAAGCTTACATACTACAGCAGCCTCATAGCCTTGTCTTTTAAAGGAAACTGCGGCATTGGTTGCCCCGCCTCCGCTAGAGGTTTTTTGCTCGGTGACCTCGATTTTTTTACCTTCTTCTAACAGCAAATAGGATTGCTGGCTATTCTGGCGCTGATGCACCAAAGTCTCCATATCTTCATAGCTAATAATGGTATCGAGGGTCGCGCCGCCGATAACGAGCACTTTTTTCATGTAAAACCTGCTTTGTTTTCAGTTCTATTGATTATAGCGCTAAGAATTTAATTTAACACTACGCAAGGAAATAGAGTAGCTGCTATCGAAAACAGGCCTATTCTGAGGGTTAATTGCCTTGATAGCGCTGAATGCTGATAGATTGCTTAATAAGCCCGTTTTTCAGCATGGAATCAGCAAAATTCTGATAACGACCTGGATCTATTTGGCTTGGGTTATCGCTAAAATATTGAATCGAAGCCATCCAAATCGCTTGGTTGGCTTTTGCCATTTGTGCATTAGGCGCTAATTGCTGCGTATAGGCCGCACTTGCCTTTTGCCAAGATTCTGTTGGATGGGCTTTTAAGTAAGATACAGCCTGAGCCAAAGCTTTATTAAAGCGAGCAACTTCACCACGATTCACAGTCTTGCTATTGGCAATAAATACCAGCTCATCATAGCTTGGCACTCCATTTTCCTCTGGGTAAAATGCCCTGGTGCCATAGCCCATCTCTGCCATTTGCACAGGTTCGACATTTCGCATCATGCCGTCTACCGCAGTCACTTTATGAGATAATAAAGCTTGAATTAAGTCCATTTGAATATTGATCTGGTTTACAGAATTAGCTGAAAGATGATGGTAAGCCAGCATGGTGTTAAGCATGGCCTGGGTGGACGGGCTGGCTGAATAGCCAATAGACTGGCCCTTTAAATCGGCAAAATGCATATAAGGGCTGTCAGCTAATACCACTATGCAGTTTAAAGGCTGATTGACTAGAGTCCCCACCCATACCAAAGGCATGCCAGAATCTATTTCTATCAATAAGCTAGGCTGATAATCAATGGCCATATCGGCCTGCCCCGATGCAACCAATTGAGCGGGTTCTGTGCTTTGAACCGGAGTAAGCAGGTTTACATCCAGCCCCTGCTGCTTAAAATAGCCCTGCTGCTCTGCCACCAAAATAGGAGCATGGTCTGGATTAATATACCAATCTAAAGCGAGATTAACTTTATCCAAAGCTTGAGCTGAAATACAAAAAGAAATTAAAGCAGCCAGTAATGCTATTTTTTTCATTTAGGAGCCTCCCTGCCAAAATATAAGATGGTTTAAACTGATCTCAACCAAGTAATACAGTAATAGTGAAAAACTCACCAATAAGGTTAAGGCGGCAAACATTAGAGGCATATCCAACCTCGCCTCTGCATTCACTATCACAAAGCCCAAGCCCTGGCTTGAGCCGACCCACTCTCCAATAATGGCTGCCATCGGTGCCCAGGCAGTGGCAACCTTCAGCCCTGAACTTAGGGCCGGCAAAGCTGCGGGAAAACTAATATAGCGCATCGTTCTCCAAGGACTTGCCTCTAAAAGCACAGCTAGATCCATCCAGGCTTCCGGAGTCTGTTTAATCCCTTCAAAAAAAGCCGCGGTGACAGGGAAAAACAGCACCATGATAATCACCGCTATTTTAGAGGCCACACCATAGCCAAGCCATAAAACGAATAAAGGTGCAAAGGCAAAAGTAGGAATAGCTTGGCTGATGACAATAACGGGCAATAACCAAAACCTAAGCGGTCTAAATAAGCCCATTCCAACAGCTGCAGCCATCCCCCAGATTACCGCTAAAAATAAACCCAAGAGAGTTTCTAGCAGAGTCGGCAAAAATTGTTGAAGCAGGAAAATCTTGCTTTGCCATAATTCGCTCAAAACCTGAAGAGGGCTTGGCAATAAATAGGATGGAATATGAAACAGCAATACTATTGCCTGCCAAAAGCCCAAGAGGCCCGCTACTAAGATGAGCGCTTTTTTAAAATGCCTAGCCATCTATTCCACCTCTTTTGGGTGATGTCGTTTCAATAGATCCAAAATATGTTTGTATAAAGCCAGCAATTTCGGGTCTTCTATATCTCTTGGGCTCTGATGATCCAATTCTATGACTTCCACCAATTGAGCAGGCTTGCCTGCCAAAATTTTGATTTCATGGCCCAGTCTTAAGGCTTCTAATGGATCATGAGTGACCATAATGACAGTACGGCCCTTTAAACAGTCAGATGCCAACTCCTGCAGGCGGTATCGGCTAATGGCATCTAAGGCAGAAAAAGGCTCATCCAATAGAACTATCGGCTTATCTGCCATAAGGGTCCTCGCCAAAGCCACCCTTTGCCTCATTCCTCCCGATAAGTTAGCCGGAAAGTAATCATAAAAGTCTTGAAGACCCACCTGCTTTAACAGAGCCTTAGCCTGGCTTACATACAATGCGGGATCATAGCCTTCTAAACGCTTGCAATGCAAAACGTTATCCAAAGCATTTAACCACGGCAAAAGTCCGTCTTGCTGAGCCATATAAATGACCTGAGACTTGAGATTGGGTTCAATATTTGCAGAGGCTTCAGTAAAAGCCTGTTTACGTTGATTCGTTAATCCGGCAATTAATCTTAATAGACTGGTCTTCCCCACTCCGCTGCCGCCCAATAGGCAAGTCCACTGTCCTGTTTGAAAACTTAGATTAAGATCAGAAAAAATTAACTGATCTTTGAATTTAAGATAGGCATGTTGGATTGAAATGCTCACGATAAGCTACTTTTATGAACGAAATTAAGAGCTGAGTTTACTCCAAACCGCTTTATCATTCGATAACTTTTCGAGCAGACTGATATAGTCATTATGAGCTTGACTTTCATCGCTATCAGCCTTTACCACCGCTAATCTTAAAGCTTGCCGGTTAATTTTGGCTTCTATGTTATTGCTATCCAGCTCACTATCTGACTCTTTTTCGTGAAACAGCAAGCTTTCCTGCCCGCTAGTCAACGCCAAATAGACTTCAGCTAGCAACTGGGCGTCAAGCAAAGCACCATGCAGCTTACGATGGGCATTACTGATCCCATATTTTTTACACAAGGCATCTAATGATAAACGCTGTCCAGGGTGTTTAGTTCTGGCCAAAGCCAAAGTATCAAGCACAGTGCAATGGTCAGTTATAAGCCCCCAGTCATTACGTCTCAATGAACTAAGCTCATGATTCAAAAAGCCTATATCAAAGCTTGCATTGTGAATAACCAGTTCAGCCCCTTTAAGGTATGCCATTAGCTGGTCTACTATTTGATAAAACCTCGGCTTATCACTTAAAAACTCGGCGCTGATTCCATGAACTTCTAATGCGCCTGCATCAATATGTCGGTCAGGGTTCAAATAATAATGAAAATGATTGCCCGTTAAGCGCCTATCGATTAACTCAACACAACCAATTTCAATAATTTTATGACCATCTCTAGTTTCAAGACCGGTAGTTTCAGTATCTAGTATAATTTGTCTCACTTAAATCCTCCCTGCCCTCCTTTATTAAAGGAGGGTTATTAGCCTTTTCTTTTACTCCCCCTCGCCCCTTGTGGGAGAGGTCGACATGCGAAGCGTGTCGGGAGAGGGAGTGGAAGCAGAAGCTGCCAGCATCACGTCAATGGCTTCATTAGCCAAAGCATCGACCAAGTCATTTTCTTTATGATTATTATGGCCCTTAACCCAGTGCCATTCAACCTTGTGCCTGGAAACCTCATCAAATAGCTCCTGCCAAATGTCAGCATTTTTAACCGGTTTTTTGTCAGCCGTCTTCCAGTTATTTTTTCGCCAATTATGGATCCACTCGGTAATTCCCTTTCTTAAATATTGGGAGTCTGTCGTTAAACTGACTTCACAAGATTTCTTTAAGGCCCGCAAAGCCATTAAGGCAGCCATTAGCTCCATACGGTTATTGGTGCTGTGCTGTTCACTGCCCATCAGGGTTTTTTCATGCCCCTGATATCGCAATAAGGCGCCCCAGCCTCCAGGCCCAGGATTACCTCGGCAAGCGCCGTCTGTATAAATTTCTACTTTATTCATCTTTTACTCTACAACTTGTCGGCAATCTTACTTTTTCCGGCTCAAGCAAAGGCTTTTGCCAATCCGGCTTAGCCACAATGGGCGCCAATACTTTTTTCTCTGCAACAATTAAATATCCACAAGCCAGTCCGGGGGAAAATAAACGGCATAGCTTGCTGACATATTTAGCCAATATCTTATTACGAATTCTAAAAAAACCGTAGTGGCAGACCTCTTTAACTTCAAAGCCTTCTTTTTGCAATATAAACATGACAGTCGAGCATAGTTTTAAATGCGCGGCCTTAGCATGGTAGCACTTTGCCAGGTTTCTTGCCCGTAAACGTCCTGGATTAAATCCGCTTATTAACAATTTACCGTCATGTCGCAATACTGTATTAATTTCTTTTAATAAAGCCTGTGTATCATCAATGCGCTCAAACACATGAGAAAGCACGACCAAATCGATACTATCCGGAGCAAAAGGTAGCTCGACCCAATTAGCTATAACACTTCCCTTTTCGTTATATTGATTTTGCTCAGGCCTTACCAAGATAGCTTGCTTAATCGGGCAACTTGGAATAAAAGGCTTCTCTTGCAAGCTAAGCAGCAATAAATAATAGCCAAAGCACTGGGCAAGAAGCTTTTCCTGCTTTTCTTTTTCCTGCTGTAGCAACCAATCTAGGTGCGCTTGACCCATAGTTATCGTTTTCATTTAGGATTCATTATACTAAAATAGCATATATCAGACTTGAAATAGAAAATCATAATTTTTTGCATACACTTAAGTTAAAATTTGCTATTCTCAAACACATTTGATTATATTTAAGCTAACTGGTTAATTTGAATGAAATTTAACTCTTTTACATGTCGTTTAGGGATTCTATCGCTTAGCCTGCTTATCAGTGGCTGCTCGAGTATTATCAAGCCTTCTTCGCATCAGGTTATTGATACAGTATCCCTCAACAAGCCAGAACAAATTGCAAACCTAGCTCAGCAAGCCCAAAACAGCGCTTCTTTGTGGGATGTCATGCGCTCCGGCTTTGCTTTAGATCACAGCGAGGACAATCCTCAGGTCCAAGCCTATATTAAAATGTACCAAAACTATCCTAGCTACATTCAGGATATTACATTGCAGGGCGAACCCTATCTTTATGGAATTGTAAAAATTCTACAAGAAAGAGATATGCCCACTGAACTTGCCTTGCTCCCTATTATCGAAAGTGGCTATCGCCCCTTAGCAAAATCAAGCGCAGGCGCTGTAGGGATTTGGCAGCTGATGCCTGGGACGGCAAAACGCTTTAACCTAAGCTCTGACAACTGGTGGTTCCAAGGCAGACAAAACATCAATCAGTCTACTGATGCGGCATTAAACTATTTGGCTTATTTGAATAGCTACTTTAATGGAAACTGGATATTGGCCCTTGCTGCTTACAACTCAGGTGAAGGCACGGTAAAAATGGCCATGAACTATAACGCCAGCCAAGGCTTACCGACCGACTTCTGGTCATTGAACCTACCCAAACAAACCCGCAATTACGTTCCTCAATTGCTAGCATTGGCCGCTATTATTGAAAACCCATCGAAATATGGCATTAGCCTACCCGATGTGCCCAATCATCCTTTAATTGCCAATGTATTACTCTCTAAGCAAATCAGCTTAAGAGATGCCGCAAGACTGGCACAAATTAGCCAATCTCAGCTTATTGCTCTAAACCCAGGCTACACTCAACTTGCCACGCCTCCAAGCAATACCGGCACTTATTATTTAACTTTACCGATTGATAAAATAGCCGTATTTGAGCAAAACCTTCAGAATGAACCTTTAATTGATCAAACTGAATGGAAACGTTACATTGTTAAAAGACATGATACGCTAGAGTCCATTAGTCAAACGACCGGAGTCAGCACTGCAACTTTAAGGCAGTACAACAGAATTGGACATTTGCGCCGAGGCCAATCTCTGATTTATCCTGTATACACCTATGCGCCAGGTTCATCAAAGACTAAAATATATCGAATCAAGCCAGGCGATACTCTAAGCAAAATTGCCCATAAATTTAATGTCAGCGTTCAAGATTTGCAGCAGTGGAACAAACTTAACTCGCAATCTAAATTGTACATTGGCGAAATTATTAGCGTTCGCACTCCTGCGAGTGTTGCTGCGGCCCCTAGCAGCAATGCTAGTGTTGTTCCAACTAGCAGCAGCAAAGTCACCACCAAGACCAGCCAGAGTGTTTCAGCTACCGCAAAGCGCTCTAGCGCTCAAAGTAAACCTAATAAAACGGAGAAGACTTCATGAAAAAGCTTCTAATGCTCACCTGCCTTATCAGCGCCATCCCCTGTTTTGCTTCCACTCCTGTAAGCTCTTCCAGCAGCACTGATTATTGCAGTCAGTTATCAGGAGTATGGGAAGGGACCTATCAAGACCCTTCAGGATTATTTGTCAGCAAGCCTTTCCCTATTCGCTTAGCGCTACAATCAAGCAATGGCTTTGTCTATGGTTATACTCTAAAAAGCAATGATGGGAAGCTAGGCGCCAAATTTGGCACTCAGCATTGGCTGGTTTATGGAAGCTGTAGCAATAATACTATTAGCAATCTTTATTTCATTAACCCCAACAACAAACCTGCTTGCGGCGATGCTGCTCAAAAAGTCAGCCCACTGACCCAGACTGGTAACATGACGCTTTATATTCCCTGGGAAAACGCCATGACAAGCACCACGTTTACTGGCAGTCTCAAGCAAGTAATGAACAAGTTTGAAATCAATCAAGGTTTAATCGATGCAGCTCGGCAAATGTCGAAAACTAAAATCAACTCTTGCCAATAAATCTATTGCTTTAGTTGTAGGCATTTGCCTTTTAAGTGGATGTGCTCCGACGCCTCCACAAAACATGAGTAATGTTTGCTCGATATTTCAGCAATATCCTAAATGGTATTGGGAGGCCTTAGACTCTTACAACCGCTGGGGAGTGCCTGTGAGTGTTCAACTTGCGATTATTCATGCTGAATCGCACTTCCAGCCCGGGGCAAGGCCGCCAAGAACCACCTTGCTTGGATTTATCCCTTGGACCAGACCCACTTCAGCCTATGGCTATGCTCAGGCAGTAGACGGAACCTGGCTTAACTATCAAGCTCAAGCCAACCGCCATAATGCTGACCGAGATGAATTTGGAGATGCAGCCGACTTTATAGGTTGGTACGGCTATACCGCCAATAGAAAAATAGGCATATCCAAACGCAATGCTTACGAACTTTACTTAGCTTATCATGAAGGAATTAACGGTTATGCCGCCGGGACTTATCAGAGCAAGCCCTGGCTGATCAACATTGCTCAAAATGTTCAAGCACAAGCTAATGCCTATCGTAACCAGCTGCGAGTCTGTAAATACAACATTCCAAAACCCAGCATCTGGAACCTTTGGTTAATATAATAGCTGAATTAAAAAGTAGCGGTATTGAGGAAGTGTTCGGCATTTCGAAGAGTAATCGCCATAATGCTTCCCTGAGGATTCACTCCAGAAGCTCCTGGGATTAAACTTGCATCCGATATAAATAAATTATCAAAACCGTGAACCTTTCCATAGGAGTCTGTCGCGCAAAGCTTTTGATTTTCACCCATTGGGCAAGAGCTAAAAAGATGGATGGTCATTAACTCTGTTTTATCTTGGGGCAATGAATCCAGATTGACGCTGTTATCAAGCCAGCCTTTATGGCCTTTGATGGAAGGAATAACTAACTCAGCCCCAGCAGCAAACATGGCTTGCTTCAAATAATTTAAGCCTTTAACTAAATTTGAGCGATCAGTCTTATTCAAATTGAATTTAACCACAGGCTCTTTTATGCCTGGAAACATTTTAACGCTTCCCATTCCTTCTGGCCTAATCATTGCATAATAGATTCCGCAGGAATTCATTTCATTAAGCAGGCTTGCCCTATTTTCAAAATCCGCAGCGAGATACATGCCAAAAAAGCTCGGGTTGAAAACCGCTCCTCCTATTCTGATATCTGGCATAAATTCAGTAATGGCATAGCCTGGCACCGGAGAAGGAGCCGCGTTAATTTCTTCTGGGAATTTCGCCAAAACCTTGATAGTAGGATGCATTTTTAAGCTTTGCCCCACATTCTTAGAAACACCGCTTTTAAGCAGCAAAGCCGGCGTATTAATGGCTCCAGAACAGCAAAAATAATATTTCGCTTTGATACTAACTGGTTTTTTCTGGCCATCTGCGCTAGTCACGACCGCTTTAATGCCTTTAACTTCATTGTTTTTTACAAGGAGCTTCTCGACTTTACAATATGGAATCAGGCGTAAGCCCTTCATTAAAGACTGAGGAAGCAAAGTCCGAGTCATTGAAAATTTTGTAGAAGCATTGCGGGCCATCTTAAGAGGAATGGCTTTCCAATTAAGGGCTTCTCCGGCTCGTTTAAGCACCAAAGAGTCTGCCCCATACTCAGAAGGGTACTGAGCGTGAACAAGCTCTTCAGATTGCTCATAATAGGGCTTTAGCCCATCGGCTGAAAACCTCTCGATTTGATAAGTATTGGCCCATTCATCCAAAAGAGCATCCGGGCACCTCTGAATAATAGCACTGTTAATTTCACTCCCGCCGCCCACGCATCTTGCCTCAGCATAAGGAATCATAGGCGCGCCCATCGCCGCTGTTAAGCCTCCATTTCTCCACATAGCCTGGATTTGCTCTGAGTAACTGCTTGGGACATTGTCAGCGGGAATATACGGCCCCTCTTCAAGAATAAGCGTATCAATGCCTTTTTCTAAGAGCTGGCGAGCCAAGGCGGATCCCCCTACCCCGCTTCCTATAATGACGACTTCACAGCTAAGCTCACTGGGGACCGAAATAAAATCATAAGAACTCAATGCCATATTACAGCCCTCTGCCTTCAATAAGAGGCTTTATGATAGGATGCTCCATATACTTCAGCATAATTAGAGATTGCATGGCTTTTATAAATAAGCTGAGTGGTGGAATAAACCTAAGGGTTTTAGCCAGTCTCATTTTGCGCTGCGGCACAGGGATATTTAATCCTTTTAGAGGCGCTGACAGATAGAAGCAGAAAACAATCACACAATAAAATAAGCCTAAACCCACTCTCACAAGCTGTGGTCCAATAGCCATTTGTCTGTTAACCGAATCGGCACAATCATAAGCAAGCTGTTTTTTTTGAACAGCAGATAAATCAGGCCAATCTGGCAATAAAGCTTCAGTCAGCCTATAAAAGTTTTTGCTAGCCATATTATAATCGCTTGATAAAACTTAAAATCCTCTGATTAACATTTTTCCTATGGGAAGAAACGGCGCCCCCTATTTCTTTCTTTTCGCTCAGCAGCTTTATATAGGATTCGTAACTGCTTTGCAGCATCTCATCATTTGAGTATTTGGGCTTCCAACCTAGCTCGGTTAAATCGCTCACGTCAAAATAAAAAGGCTTATGGTAGGTGAGATAATGCCATGGAGCTAATGGTGATAGCTTTATAAAATCCAAAAACTTTAGCAGTGGAATAGCTAAAGAAGGAGGAATGCTTTTGACTTTTGAAGTAGAGCCAGCATGGGCAATAAGATGCTCCAAGCCTTCACGCAACGTGCCAAATCGATCAGTTCCTACGTTATAGGCTCCGGGCTTTTGCTTTTCCCAAGCTAGCATATAGGCATCCATGAGGTCTTCTGCGTGAATGAACTGAAAGCCATGATTACCGCTACCCAAAATGAAAATATTTCTGTTTTCATGAATCCATTCAAACAGAATTTGGAAAATTCCTAGTCTTTCATTACCCAAAATAGTTCTTGGCCTAATAATAATGAGGTTTACATCGGTGTTCTCTAAGGCTTTTTTTACTGCCAACTCGCCTGCAAGCTTTGATCTACCATAAATTTCAATGGGCTGAGTGGGGGTTGCATTAGTAATAGGATGTTGAGTTGGAGCGCCAAAAATGGCACTAGAGCTCATATGGATAAAGCATTTTACCCCTGCTTTTAAAGCTTCTTCAGCGACGATTTGGCTGCCAACAACATTCACTTCCCAAAACTTCTTACCTGACTTGGTTAAAGGAACCAGTGCAGCATTATGATGAACTGCATCAATACCCTGCATGGCCTTAGCTACCGCTGCTCGATCTGTTACGTCGCAAAACTGGAATTCAATTTCTTTAGGCTGAGTCTCATCACGCCAAATATCCACCACTCTTACTTCTTCGCCAGAACTTAATAAGCGCCTAGCTATCATATTACCTAAAAAACCTGAACCACCTGTTACTAAATGCTTCATACTTAATCGCCCAACCTATATCGTTTGTCCGTTTTCCTGGCACCACTGAATACTTCTTTTCATCCCTTCACGAAGATCCACTAAAGGCGTATAGCCTAAAATCGACTTTGCCTTTGATATATCGCAGGCAATGGTTTTATTAAGCTCAGATAGTACGTGAATTTTTTGATGATAAAGCCCTGCTTTTTGCAGCATCAAATCGGCCAAATAGGCACAGTCTGAAATTAAAGAAGGAACATGCATAATTTTTTTACTGACCTGCATACCAAAATCTTCTGTCATAACCTCACGAACTGTGGTCACAATCTCAAGCATGCTATAAGGTCTTTCATCCGCTATCCAAAATATTTCATTCACTGCTTTTTCATGAACAGCAGCAAGCAATATCCCATAAGCCAAACTGTCTACATAGGCCATAGAGCGCTTGTTTAAGCCCTTACCCATTAAAGGGAACTTTCCTTGTTTAATCATGCTAAAAAACTGGGTCTGTCTTGGGGGCTGCCCTGGACCATAAAACCAAGGGGCCCTAACTATCACAATTTCAGGACGATGGCTTTCATTCATGGCTCTTTTCAGTAAAAGCTCCATTTTCCACTTAGATTTACCATATCCCATATAAGGATGGTAAGGAGAGTCCTCTGTAAATTGATGCTCAGAATCTGGATTAGTTCCAAGAGGAGAGTTAGAAGACATAGCAACAAAACGTTTAACATTAAAACGACTTGCCGCATCTAAAAGATTTTGAGTGCCTTTGACATTGACCTCTTCAAAATATCGGGTTTTCCCTGGAGGGTGGATAAGCCCTGCAATATGCAGGACTAAAGCCCCTTCCATGCCACTAAATAAGTCATTAGCAGCCTTAGGGTCTCTTACATCCCCATAGATAACTTCACAACCTAGCGATAATAGATTCTGGGCATTTTCTCCAACAGGAACCAAACACCTTAGTTTTATGCCAAGACTTTTGACCAGTCCCATTTCTGGATTGCCTTCCATTATGGCAAGAACGATTCGATGCCCTAACCAACCGGAAGCGCCTGTTATTACAATTTTTTGATATTGAGTTGACAGCTCCATAATGCTTACTCTGCAGCTGAATCAGCAGAGTCTTTACTTGAAGCAGGCTCCGGATTAGAAGAAATAGCAGGCTCTGGAGCTTGCCCTGTTAATAAGGAAACGATTTTGACATTGGCTTTTTGCAACTGATCTCTATAAAACTTTAAATCGCAGTCCGCATTATGCTTCATTTCACGGGCTTCGGCTTTGAGCTGATTAATCGTTACTTCCATCGATTGCTTGAGATCAGCCACTCTTTGGCCGATTTGCTCTTTGATAATGTCAGCATATTCTTTAGCTTCTTCAGCCATTTTATCAGCGGCTTCCCGGCGGGATTGCTCTTTGGCTAAAAGCGTCTCCAATCGGCGAATTTTGATAATTAAAGCATTATCATCCAAATCTTCAAGGCGTTCTTGTTGGTAGTTTTCTTTAGGCTCATCAAAGGGAGTCGGCACTTTTGCTTGAGGCTGAGCTTTGGCTGCTCCGGAGGCGGCTGAGCTTGGCTCATGATGTAATGCGTCTGTGCCTTGCGCTTCTCTAGACTCAATGACATTACCAGCGGCTGGGGCATTATGGGTAGATTGGTTACCAGAATCTTCAGTTTTGCTATTTAAAGGTTGTTGCATAGTTTCACTCGTTAACTCAAAATGTGGGGTGGATGGAGCTTGATCGGTTTCAGCTTGGCCACTCCACTCTTTAATAAAGCGATTAATAATGGCAGGGCTGCCTCGATTACCAAGCAGTTCTTTAATTCGGTTAACGCTAAGCTTCTCACCCAGTTTTTCTAAATCCTGAGCTACTGCAATAAATTCTTCGTACGTAATACCAGACTTAGCCATCTGCGTCATTCACTCCATATTATAATTGATTTAACAAGAATTGCCTTAAGATTAGCTTTTGAAATATTCTATCGCTGATGCCATTATAAAAACAAAAACAACATTGTCAAAGTAATTTGGCAGGCTGGTACGCTTAGTTTGAATTTATTGGTGTGAGTTTTGGTATAGTGTTCGTTGCTCATGGTCGCAAGCGCTTGGAAAAATAAGACACAAGCTTGTAGATCTGAAGGATGCCGCAAGGGATGCGGCATGAGGCATACAAGATCAGGGACGTCTGTTATGCCTCATCTTAAGCTTGCGTGAAATTTTTACAAGAGAAAGCTTGCGCAGAGTAACGAACACGATACCAGGACTGCTTTAATTCAAACTAAACATAGCGGCAGGCTACAGCAGAAGCTTTTGCAAGTCTGCTTCAAATTTTGTCAGAATGGCCTGTTTAGATAAATGCTGCTCTGCATAGGCTCTGGCTTGCTGGCCTAGCTTGACTCGTAGAGCCT
Source organism: Gammaproteobacteria bacterium (assembly GCA_029256015.1). Taxonomy (GTDB): domain Bacteria; phylum Pseudomonadota; class Gammaproteobacteria; order Francisellales; family CACEW01; genus JAQSYQ01. The sequence continues at coordinate 53,438 of JAQSYQ010000017.1, forward strand.
GGTCTTGTGCTAAGCTTTCTAAATTGCCCACCAACTGAGCGATATCTCCTGGAGGACTAGCCATGCCGGTATTGAGCACTACCTCATAGAGCTGCGTATTGGGAACAGCCGTAGCCAAAATAGGACGCCCACTTGCTAGCATGCCCAGTAATTTGGAAGGCATGACTTGATCTTTTACGTCAGGTTTTTGTGGCAAAATATGGATATCGGCCATATTCAATAGCTCATTGAGTTTTTCTATAGGCTGCAAAGGAAGCCAGATAACATTATGCAAGTGATAAGCTTGGGCCAGTTTTTTTAACTCTTCTAAAAAAGACCCTTCCCCACCCATGACAAATAGCAATTTTGGATTCTCTTTCAAAGCATTCGCCGCTTCTATAATAATTTCCAAGCCTTGCTTGGCTCCCATATTCCCAGAATATAAGACCACTATTTTATCATTGGAAATATTCAGCTGTTCGCGCAATGGGCTAATCGTTGGCAAGGGTCTGATATTTTCGGTGTCAGACCAATTAGGAAATAACAAAGCCTTGTCTTCATCCAGGCCTTTTTCTAGAAGCTTAGCTTTCATATTTACTGTAATGGTAGAAACAAAACTGCAGCGCTTAAATACAGCCTTTTCAAAATTCAGCAACATCTTATGCAAAAAGTGACATTTCATCATGCCAAGATTAAAAGCCACATCTACCTCAAAGTCTTGCACATGCAATATAGGCTTGGCTTTATATAATTTAGCCGCTAACAAAGCATTGGGAAAACAAAAAACACTGGGCTCCACAAAAAAAAGGACGTTTGGCTTAAAGCCGGAAAATAGCAGCCTTGGCAAACTTGAACAAGCAAAACTAAGCAAATGTGCCAGTCTTTTTAGGCTGCTAGGCCTAGTAGGCACCCATATAGGGCAACGCAACACGGTGACCCCGTTTATGTTTTCTTGTGAATATTTCCAAGCTGAGTAGCCTTTAAAAACCTTCCAACCGGGATAATAGGGTTGAGCCGTTAAGACAGTAACTCGGTGCCCGCGACTGGCCAACCATTCACACATCTCAGCATTATATTTGCCAATCCCCGTGAGCTCCGGTGCATAATTTAAGCTATAAACAAGCAAACGTAGAGATTTTTTAAGCTCAGGGCCTTGCCAAAAAGCTTTTTGCGCGCTCAATCTCTTTGTTAAAAAGCGAGGAAGCTTCTCATAATGATGCCCAAGCCGATAGGCAAGATACTTCATAGCACTTCTTAAAATAGACAAGGGCAATAAATGATAGGCTTTTTTAGCCCTCAAGTAATTCAGTTCGGAGCGCATAAACTGCATACCCGTCAAAGTCGGGTTATGAAAAGCCTCAATAATCCAATGCTGGCTTTTGTGAAATACCCCTATATCAAAATAGCGTCTAAATTCCTGCGAAAGGCTGTAATTATGGGAGTGATAAACTCGAGCATTGGCTTCATAAGCCACTAACCAGCCTTGTAATAGCATTTTCGCTGCCACATAGGCATCTTCTGAAACAATTAACTTGCTGGGAAAGCCCCCAGCATCCACTAACACTTCTTTTCTGTAAGCCGAAAAACTATCGGAGTTAAAGCAGGTCCTGATCCCAAATTGCTGCCTGCTTTCATAGCTTTTTAATGAACTTTGTTCAGGGTAGAGAAATAATCTGGCATGAGCGCCGAAATAGCTGCTGTTTTTATGAGGAAGCTGCCGGCCATAGGCGCAACCCACTTTAGGATGATCAAAAGCGGCGACAAGGTTTTTAAAGCTATTTTCATCCGCGGCAATAGCATCCTGAGTCATATAAATATAGATATCAGCATCAATGAGCTCTGTCGCTAATTGCCTGGTGCCCCCATGATTAAATTCAGCTTGAGGGATACTATGAATCTTACAGGAATATTTCTGAAGTTTTTCCAGAGTTTTATCTTGGGAACTTGAATCAATCACCAATATTTCATCAGGCTGCAAAGTCTGCTTCGCAATTCCCGAGAACAAATCATCAACAAATTTTTCAGCATTATAAGTCGGTATAATAAGCGCTATTTTCAAGGCAGTCTCTTTTAAGCTTGATAGATGCTTAACAATCTATCGAGGTTAATTTGCGCAGAGTATTTATCAAGGTACTCTACCCGGCAATCGGCCTTCATATTAACAGCCTGACCCCATAGTTTCACAGCTTTTTCTTGCATATCTTGCATGTTTTCAGGCTCAAAAACATAGCCCAGCTTTGCATCCTGGATAAGCTCAGGAAAAGCTCCCCTATTAGGCACCAAACAAGGCACTCCACAAGCCAAGGCTTCAATAAGGCTCAGGCCAAAAGTTTCATAACAAGTGGAATTCATCACCAAAAACCTTGCGCGAGCAATAAGTTGCATGACTTCATCATGAGACTTGGGACCGAGGTAATGAATATGAGAAGCCTTGGGAAGCTCTGAAGCAAGCGGACCACTTCCCACCACATAAAGTGGGATAGAAAGCTTTTGCCAGGCTTGAGTTAAAGCAACAATGCCCTTTTCCTCTGACAGCCTACCAACAAAAATAGCATAGTCTCCGGGCTGATGATTATCTGTAAACAGCTGAGGATCTGGCAAAAAATTGGGCTTTACAAATAACTTATGTGAAGGCAATCCTGCTTTTAGCATCAATTGTTTTTGAAACTCGGTTAGGCAAATAAACTTATCAATAAACTGGATTTTATTTTCCTGCCAAAAATTGCGATAGGCCTTTTTATAAAAAAAATCGAGCAAGCCTCGGCTTTGGGTATTAAGCCGTTTCACTTCATTATCATCCAAGTTATTTTGTGGCTTTTCGGCAATAAGCTGATAGTGATGCAAAGTTTGAACAGTCTGATAGCCCAACTCTTTGGCCGCTTCAAATAAATCATAGCCGAACATTGGCATAAGGTTATGCGCATGCAAGATGCCAGGATTGCCGAACTGGCTTAGTTCAATTTTAAGCTTATTCTTATGAGCACGAGACCCTGCCATTTGAAAGGCCACTTTTAATTTCCCCACAAAAGAAGCCTGATCCAGCTTATCATTGCTTGTACTCAAAGAAAAACATTCAACCCCTGATCCTTTCAGCAATTCTGTTTCTCTATTGACCACCGTATTTTCCCCGGAAGGAACAAGGGAACGGTAGAAATTATGGGCAATCACGACTTTCATTTAATGCCTGGCGCAGTAGAACTTTATAGTTTGCAAAAGCCCTTCCTGTAAATGCGTTTTAGGCTTCCATGATAAATCTTTAGTGATTTTTTCATGGTTAATGGCATATCGCCAATCATGCCCAGGCCTATCTTTTACAAAGTTGATTAATCCTGCGCTAGGCTGATTTGGCTTAAATAAAATATCATACTGCTCGCAAATCAATTTAGTGAGTTCAAGATTGTTTAGCTCTGAATCTCCACCGATATTGTAAACCTCACCGATTTTGCCTTCCCGCAAAATTAAATCAATCGCCTCACAGTGATCATAGACATAGAGCCAGTCCCGAATATTGCTGCCGTCCCCATAAACAGGGATAGGCTTGCTTTCTACACAGCTTCTAATAACGGTGGGAATGAATTTTTCAGTATGCTGATAAGGCCCATAGTTATTCGAGCAATTGGATGTCGTTACAGGTAGGCCATAGGTATGAAAATAAGCTCTCACTAAGTGATCAGAGCCTGCTTTGCTGGCTGAATAGGGAGAGTTAGGAGCATAAGCAGTCTTTTCAGAAAAAGCAGGATCGATTGGGCTTAAAGTTCCGTAAACCTCATCAGTTGAGATATGGTGGAAGCGACATTGGTTTTCATCCCAGCCTTTATTATTTAGCCAATATTCTCTGGAGGCTTCAAGCAAACTAAAGGTTCCAAGCACATTGGTTATCACAAAACTTTCCGGTCCGCTAATAGACCGATCTACATGGCTTTCTGCAGCAAAATGTACAATGCAATCAATCTCATATTGATTTAACAAAGAAAGGACCAAAGCCTTATCAACAATATCACCCTGCACAAACTGATAGCGCTTATCTTTAGCAAAATCATTTAAATTGGTCTGGTTTCCTGCATAAGTGAGTTTATCCAGATTGACAATAAACAACGAAGGATGAGTATTTAGCATATGCCGGATAAAGCATGAGCCTATAAATCCGGCCCCGCCTGTTACCAATATTTTTTTTGGCAAAAAAACCTGTTTCATAAGTTCCCTTATTGTTGCTTGAGCAACTGCATTAAGTATTTTCCATAGCCATTTTTCATCAATGGCTGCGCTAAAGCTTCTAATTGATCTGAACTGATATATTGTTTGCGCCAAGCGGTTTCCTCTGGAGAGGCTATTTTAAGGCCCTGCCTTTGCTCCAATACAGCAACAAACTGCGAAGCGTCTAGTAAGGACTCATGAGTACCGGTATCAAGCCAAGCAAAACCTCTTCCTAAAATCTCCACTTTAAGCTGGTTTTTATCCAAGTAAAGTTTATTCAGGTCTGTTATCTCAAGCTCACCGCGCACCGAGGGCTTTAAGCTTTTTGCCAATTCAACCACCTGGTTATCGTAAAAATATAAACCCGTTACGGCGTAATGTGACTTAGGATTAGCAGGTTTTTCTTCAAGCGAAATCACCTGGAAATTATGATCAAATTCAACCACCCCATAACGCTCAGGGTCATTGACATAATAAGCAAAAACCACTGCCCCATTTACATCAATATGCCGGCTTAAATTCTGCTGAAAGTGGTCTCCATAGTAAATATTGTCGCCCAAAATCAAACACACTTTATCCTGTCCGATAAAGGATTCTCCCACAATAAAAGCATCCGCAAGACCTTTGGGTTCATTTTGAACAGCATAGGATAGTTGAATTCCCCACTTAGTCCCATCCCCTAACAAATGTTGAAATGCGGGCAAATCCCTTGGGGTAGTAATAATCAAGATGTCACGAATACCCGCCAGCATCAAAGTGGTGAGCGGATAATAAATCATGGGCTTGTCGTAAATAGGGAGTAATTGCTTACTGACTGCCTGAGTAACGGGATACAGCCTAGTGCCGCTCCCCCCTGCCAAAATAATACCTTTCATTGTCACCTTGCCTCTATAAGTTTTCTAACACTAACAATACGAGGGAATCCTTGCAACTTTCTTTTTATGAATCGTATTGGGCTTTTCCAACTTAGCGGAGTTTTCATTTCATCCACTGAATCTAAAGCAAACTCGCTTTGCAGTTTTTTATTAATCCTCAATAAATCTTTCGCAAAAGGCTGGTAAATAAAATTTAAAGCCGCCTTGGGGAGGAAATAAGAGCCCAGGCTGGCCTTTTTGGCCCCTGGCAAAAATTTAAAGGAGTGGAAATGAAAGAAAACGACCTCAAAATCTACGCCCGTTGCAGTCTCTTTGCCAAACAGCTGCTTATTTCTAAGAAACATTTCATATTGCTGCACATTCCAAGGGCCTATTGTTCCCAAATGAGAAGAGGCCATTACTCCTGGAAATTGCTCCATTTGCTCCAAATATTTCTGGTCGCCGTATTTGTTCTCTTCATGTCGAGCATAACACCATTCAATACAGGCATTATTCCACCAGCTTAAAACCTGCCTGCCTTGTGGAGTATTTTTAAAAGTTAAATACTGGGCGCAGTATTTCCCATTTAAATGGCTACTATCATATTGGCTAGTAAAGCGGTGCGGCGTTAGCAATACTGATGCGTCTTTCATTTCATCTATAAGCAAGCTTGGAGAAGCAAAAAAGTACAAATCCGCATCGACATAAGTGCATGATTCTGCTGAAAACCTGTCCAGTACATATTCTATTGCGCTTGCCTTGCAAGTCCAACAGTATTCCCCTCGGTTTCGACCAGGCTTTATAGCAAGCAGCCTTTCATTTTCAAACTCATGCAAACCCACTATCTGTGCTTGTTTTAGATTAAGCTGCTTGAGTACTTCATAACTTTTTTGGTCAAAACAAAAAAAACATAGGACTGCTTTTGGCTCATGGGCCAGCAATGACTCATACATGGCTAAGCCACGTGAAAGATAGGCTGAATCTAATAAAGTGCAAAAATAAATCATAAAGTTCAACTTCCAGATACTTGCTGTTCTAGTACAAGTTTAATGCCTTTTGATAAAGTGATTTTGGGGGACCAATTTAAAAACTGCTTAGCCAAAGCAATATCTAATATATTAGCGGGCACATCAACCTGACGGCCTGGATAATGCTGTACTAAAATCTTGCGTTTTAATTCAAGCTCAATTAAAGCCACCAACTCATTTAAGTTGACTCCGCTACCGCTCCCTATATTGAATATTTTATGGGGCCCGTTATAAGTCATTGCTAATATTAATGCAT
>JAQSYQ010000045.1 GCA_029256015.1 Gammaproteobacteria bacterium
AACAAGATACGGATATCTGCTTTGCCGCTTCTTAGGCTTTAGCACAATTTTAGAGGAAACAAGCATGCAGGAGGGCTTGATTTCTTTGGGTACTTTCTTGATCAAGCAAGAAAGTACCAAGGAGGCGAGGCTGCAAGCCTATTAAAATCCTGTTTTAACAGATCGATTTCTGTTTAAAACAAAGAATTGGTATACAATACTGCTAATAATCAGGAGTTAAGTAAATGAATAATTTTTGGATTTGTCCTTCTATATTATCAGCAGATTTGGCGAGGCTTGGAGAGCAAGTCGATGCAGTCATTAAGGCCGGGGCAGATCGAATCCATATCGATGTAATGGACAATCACTACGTGCCTAATCTGACTTTTGGGCCAATTATCGTCAGTGCTTTGCGAAAATATGGAATTAAAGTGGGCCTTGATGTGCATTTAATGGTAGAACCTGTCGATAGCTTAATTACAGAATTTGCCAAGGCTGGAGCAACCTGCATAGTGTTTCACCCCGAAGCTTCTAAACATGTTGATCGAAGCTTGCAGATGATTAAAGAATTAGGCTGTGAAGCAGGGCTGGCTTTTAATCCTTCTACTCCGCTTGAGCATTTGCATTATGTGATCAATAAACTCGATCGCATTATGTTGATGTCTGTGAATCCTGGATTTGGCGGGCAAAAATTTATTCCAGAAGCTTTGCAAAAAGCCATTGATGTTAAAAAGCTAATTCAAGCCTCGGGGCGGCCTATTCGCTTGGAAATTGATGGCGGGGTGAATGCAGATAACATTGCAGTAATCGCTAAGACTGGAGTAGATACTTTTGTAGCGGGTTCCGCTATTTTTGGCAGTGATGACTATGAAAAAACCATTAAAGCTATGCGAGCAGCGCTAAGCGACGTTTAATAGATCTATACCGCAGGATGACAACAATATAGTTGATGGCTGGGGATTTTTATAAGTAATAGGCCGTTGATGTCATTACTTTAGACTGGAAACGCATCAACATTTTAACGGGCTTGGGAAGCTCTCTGCCGCCTTTGGCTCTAGCCTGCTCTGCATGGCGAGCTTCATCGGCCAGCATGGCTCTTACAATATCACGGCTTTCTGTATCATTTTGAGGCAAGCTTGAAAGGTGACTTTCCAAATGGGAGGAAACTTGGTCTTCAGTCTCCGCAACAAAGCCTAAGCTCCAAGCATCTCCTGTAAAACCCGCTACCATCCCGATTCCAAAAGAAGCGCTGTACCAAAATGCATTCAGGTAGCTTGTGTGGCTGTCCAGCTGATAGAGCCTGCTTTGGCACCAGTTTAAATGGGCAGTTTCCTCATCGGCAGCTTTAATGAGATGCACTTTGGTTTCTTCATTTTTGGCAAAAAATGCCTGGCCTCGATAAAGGGCTTGAGCGCAAATTTCTCCGGTATGATTGACTCGCATTAAGCCTGAACTATGCTTGCGCTCAGCTTCAGACAAGCTGTCATCATGAGGATGTGGCATCGACTGCTTAGATCTGGAACATAAGGTTTTAAGAGTATGACCCGCTTCAGCTAATAAGGCATCTAGCGGGCTTAAACGTCTAAGCATTATGAGGGCTCGCCGCCTTCCAAGAAACTTCTTAAGGTTTCAGAACGGCTGGGGTGACGAAGTTTACGCAATGCTTTGGCTTCGATCTGACGGATCCGTTCACGGGTCACATCAAACTGTTTACCGACTTCTTCCAAGGTATGGTCGGTATTCATATTGATACCAAAACGCATACGCAGTACTTTTGATTCACGCTCAGTTAGGCCTTCAAGAATTTGGCGGGTTACTTCACGCAAGTTCTCGTTGGTGGTGGAATCTACTGGGCTTGCCAATGAGGTGTCTTCAATAAAGTCGCCCAAATGTGAGTCGTCATCATCGCCAATGGGGGTTTCCATTGAGATAGGTTCTTTGGCAATTTTCAGCACTTTACGGATTTTGTCTTCTGGTAAATCCATTTTTGCGCTGAGCTCTTCAGGAGTGGGTTCTCTGCCCATTTCCTGCAACATTTGGCGGGAAATGCGGTTGAGCTTATTGATGGTCTCAATCATGTGCACAGGGATACGAATCGTCCTTGCCTGGTCCGCAATAGAGCGGGTGATAGCTTGGCGGATCCACCAGGTTGCATAGGTTGAAAACTTATAGCCGCGCTTATATTCAAATTTATCAACGGCTTTCATTAAGCCGATATTACCTTCTTGGATCAAATCCAAAAATTGCAGACCGCGGTTGGTGTATTTTTTAGCGATAGAAATCACCAAGCGCAGGTTGGCTTCAATCATTTCTTTTTTAGCTCGGCGGGTTTTAGCCTCACCAATGGCCATGCGGCGGTTAACTTCTTTAATATCGGTGACGTTCAAGCCATATCTTACAGAGGCTTGTTTGATTTTTTTCTGGGCTTCTATAATTTCAGCTTTGAATTCATTGAGCTTTTCAAGGAAAGTTTCTTTTTTGGCAAAAGAGTTTAACCACTCTAAATCAGTCTCATTGCCAGGAAAGCTGCTTAAAAACTTTTTACGAGGCATTTTCGCTTTATCGACACAAAGCTTGGTGATATAACGCTCTTGTTCGCGAATTTCATCAAGAGTGCGACGTAATTTTCCGGTCAATCGGTTAAATTCTTGGCTAGCTAGGCGGAAAGTTAAAAAGCATTTGGTCAAAGCTTCTTTAGCTGCTTTGGTTTTTTTGTTATCAACGCCGTGTTTTTTCTCGGTTTGCATGTAGACTTCGAAAAGCTCGCGAAGCTCGGCAAACCTAGCAGCGACCTTTTCAGGATCTGGGCCGCCTTCGCTATCAGCTGATATGCCGCCTTCGCCTTCTTCGTCCTCAAGATCTGCTGCGGTAATATCCCCGCCTTCCATATCTTCATCTATCATCTCAAGGTTAACTTCCTCGACTACGGGCTCTTCTTCATCGGTAAAGCCAAGCACGATGCTGGACAATGAGCGCTCTTCATTTTCATATTTTGCATAGGAATCAATAAAATGGCCAATAACGGGAGGGTAGTCCGAAATGGCTTCTAGAACTTGTTGAGTCCCTTCTTCAATGCGTTTGGCAATAACAATTTCACCCTGACGAGTTAGAAGCTCAACTGTACCCATTTCACGCATATACATGCGCACCGGGTCAGTGGTTCTACCCAATTCGCTATCGACGCTACTTAATACAGCGGCAGCCGCATCGGCGGTGTCTTCTTCATCGGTAGGGGGAGCATCTTCATTTAATAATAAAGTGTCGTCGTCGGGAACGGTTTCAAATACTGAAATTCCCATGTCATTGATACGGCTGATAACGTTTTCTATTTGTTCAGGATCGTTAATGTCTGCCGGTAAATAGTCGTTTACATCAGAAAAAGTCAGATATCCTTGTTCTTGCCCTAAATTGATCAGTGCTCGGACCTGTGCCAGTTGATCATCATCTAAATTGTTGTTTGTTGGTTGTGCCATTTTTCATTGCCCCATAAGTTTTATGCTTTCTGCTATTCGGTGGCGAGCATTTCCTGATGCTTCTTATTATTGTGTTTAAGCAGCCGCAGTTTATCTATTTTTTTGTAATATTTTATTGTTAAAAGAGTTTAACTTCAACAAAGGCGACTGTCTACCTTATCGCCTAACTTAAATATAGACGCTATTTTTTAAATTTTTGCAAAAAGTTTTTTAAATTTTCTTTGTCACCGCTGGAGAGCTCGCCACTCTTAGCTTTCATTAATAAATTTTCTAATACAATTTTGTCATTTTCTTCGGAAATCCTGGAAATAATGTCTGTAAATTCTTGGATTTTATTTTCTAAGTTAATTTGATATTTTACTGTGGCAAATTGAGCGATATTTTTGGAATCTGAGCTATTTTTCCAATGTTCTAATATGGCTCCGGTATTAGGCGGATTGTGCTGTTTGATAAAGCTTAACAAGTTTTGCAGCAAGGCTTGTTCTGGAAAGTCCGGGTTCAGCTTAAGCTCGTTAACCGAACCTGCTAAATCGGGTTCCTGAATTAACAGCGCAATAGCCTGCTCCACTATGTTTAAAGTTTTGCCCTGATTTTTTTCAGTTTTAACTTGTTCTTGAGGGGCTTGACCCGTAATGTGCTGCATGATTTGCCGAGTTGAAATCTGGCAGTGCTTGGCGACTTCTTCACAAAGCAAGTTGTAATAAGGGCCTTCAGGCAGTTGCTTCAAAAAGGGAATAGCTAAGGTTAATAGTTTGGAGCGCCCTTCAACTGTGCTTAAATTTACCTTAGACTTAAGCTGCTCTAATAAATAGGTCGATAAAGGCAGGGCTTTTTTTAAGCGGGCCTCAAAAGCCGCCTTGCCTTCTTTTTGCACTAAAGTATCAGGGTCTTCCTCTTCGGGTAAAAACAAAAAGTAAGCATGGTACTCTCCGGTCATAAAGGATAGAGCAATTTGCAAGGCCCTCCAAGCTGCCTGGCGACCTGCCCTGTCTCCATCAAAACAAAAGGTTACAACAGAACTTTCTTTGAATAATATTCTTAAATGGTCCTGAGTGGTAGCTGTGCCCAAAGTAGCAACTGCGTAGCGAATGTCGGCTTGAGCTAAGCCAATCACATCCATATAGCCTTCTACCACGATGATGTTATCAAAATGGCTTAAGGCCTGCTTGGCCTCGTAAATCCCATATAGGCCTTGGCCTTTATGAAATACCGGGGTTTCAGGGGAGTTGAGATATTTTGGGTTGTCATTTTTATCGATGACCCTACCGCCAAAGCCAATGGTGCGGCCCCTTTTGTCCCTAATCGGGAACATAATACGGTTTCTAAATCGGTCATAGAATTTATTCTGATCTTTTTTAATTAAAAGACCGGCTTGCTCTAAGCTTTCTGTTTGCTTTGCGTCTGCATTGATAGCTTTATTTAAATTATCCCAACCTGAGGGGGAATAGCCTATTCCAAATTCTTTAGCGATAATCCCAGACAGGCCTCTTTGCTTTAAATAGGCAATGGCTGTTTCGTTCTGTCGAAGCTCCTTTTGATAGAACTTGCTGGCTTGTTCTAGCACTGAGTAAATAGGGCTTAGACTATCTTTATTTTCTTTGGGAGCTGAACCTGCTTCATAGGGAACAGGCATGCCAACCAATTTGGCCAGCTCTTCCACTGCCTCGACAAATTCTAAATGCTCATATTCGGTTAAAAAACTGATGGCATTGCCATGAGCGCCGCAGCCAAAGCAGTAATAAAACTGCTTAGTTGGGCTTACGGTAAAAGAAGGGGATTTCTCTTGATGGAAAGGGCAGCATGCCTGATAGTTTGTGCCCTTTTTTTTCAGGGAAACCCGGCTGTCTATTACCTCGACGATATCCGCCCGAGCCAAAAGGCTATGGATAAAATCCTGCGGAATGCGGCCGGCCATGAGTTTTAAGCGAGCAGTTTTTTGATGTTTTGGCTAAGCTGGGCCATATCGGTGCGGCCCTGGACTTTAGATTTAAGCCAGGTCATTACCTTGCCCATATCCTGAGGGCCTTGAGCTGAGGTTTCTGCTATAGCTTGTTTAATAAAAGCTTCAAGCTCAGCTTCAGTCAAAGCTTGAGGCATATATTCTTGCAATACTTCGATTTCAGCGGCCTCAATAGCAGCTAAATCGGGGCGGTTTCCAGCTTCATATTGTTTAATGGATTCGCGGCGTTGTTTAATCATTTTGTCCAAAATGCTGATTACATCGGCATCGGTCAATTCAATTCTTTCATCGACTTCTTTCTGCTTCACAGCAGCTAAGGCCAAGCGAATAGTTGCCAACAATTCTTTCTTTTGATCGCGCATAGCTTGTTTCATATCGGAAACGAGGCGGGCTTTTAATGGGCAGTCAGACATGGGGAACTCCTATTCTTAGAAACTAGAGTAGTATAAACGAAAAAGCCCCAACTTGGGGCTTAATAAATTTAAGTGTAGATTAATATAGCCGTTTGCGAGACTGGCCATCACGGGAAAGTTTTTTCAGATGACGCTTAACAGCAGCAGCTTTTTTACGCTTTCTTTCTGTGGTGGGCTTTTCAAAGCACTCACGACGGCGTAGCTCAGATAGAACACCTGCCTTTTCGCAAGAACGCTTAAAA
>JAQSYQ010000046.1 GCA_029256015.1 Gammaproteobacteria bacterium
AATCTCTTGGGTTCCAATATTGAGCAGAAATCAGGCCTCTATCTATAGCCCGCCCTACTACTCCAAATTTGGCAAAAATATCAAACATCTCAGGAAACAGACTGACTATTCCAAATTTCATCAGTAATCTGCGCCCCAATCTACGACAATCAGGCCATTGGCTAAATCAACTTTTTTAATAACATGTTTAATATAGGGAATTAATCGCTCAGACTGGCCTTTTAGCACCAACACATCATTAGCTCCGGTTTCCATAACATGGTCCACCACTCCAAGATCTATGCCTTCAATGTTAACAACTTTAAGACCTTCTAAATCAGTCCAATAATAGCCGGACTCAAGCTCAGAGAGCTCTTCTCGGGGCACTGCCAGCTCGGCATTAACATAGCGCTTGGCTAGATCACGGTCTTGGCAGTCATTGAAATGAATGACGTACTGATTGCCTAAAGGCTTAATAGAAAAATTTGACAAGGGCTGCCAAGTTTTATTTAAGGAAATATAGAATTGCTCAAAGTCTAAGATATCGGTAGATTCAGAGAAAACCTGTAGCTTTAAATCGCCCTTTACACCGTGTGGCGCACCGATTCGCGCCACTACGATTAATTTATCATTGACTTGGGCTGTAGCCATTAATTAAGCGGCTTGCTCTTTTTGGTACTGCTTAAGCAAACTGTTAACTCGATCAGAAGGCTGTGCCCCTTGGGAAATCCAATGGTTAGCACGCTCTAATTCAATGTGCAACTTCACATCTTGACCGGCTGCAACTGGGTTGAAAAACCCGATTTTTTCAATATATCGGCCACCGCGTGGGAAACGCTGATCAGCCACCACTAAGTGATAGAATGGACGCTTATTAGCACCGGATCTGGATAGACGAATGACAACCATTGTTTTAATTACTCCTAGCTTAAATGTGTATACGTATACTTCTTTAAAGACGCATTACTTTACACAATAATTTAGCAAAAGTAAAAGGTTTTTTGCATTGCCTAACACCCCTGACACCTCTAGACACTCTCAGCACACAAATAATAGTTTTGTCATCCTGGGGCCGCGCAGCGGAACCCGGGATCTAAGCGCCGTGCTCCAGCTTGTAAGCATCATATTGAAGCTGAACATCAGGCATTCTGGTGGCAAGGGCTAGCCATAGAATGATTAGGCTGAATGCACCGATGGCTAAAAAGTCCCAGCCAAATGGGATCAGGCCTTTTCCGCCAAACGAGCCCAGATAGGAAATCAGCACCAAGCCGCCTAAATACGGCCCCACCCAAACAAAGGCTTTTAAGTTAAAGCGCTGGCGTTCGGTTTTACCCATAAAATAACGGATAAACAGATAAATAAAGCCAATAGCGATAGCGATCCCCAGCTTGGAAATAGTTGCCCAACCAATCCAATAGTTCATTAAGTTACAGAAATAAAAGGCCAGCATACTTAATAATCCAGCAGCTTTTAATTTAAAAGGTCTAGCGGCATGGGGTAACTGTCTTCTTAAACATAGCAGGGAAACCGGGCCCATAGCATAGGCAATCACCGCGGCAGACACTAAAAACTCGACCATTTGCTGCCAGCCTGGAAAAGGTAAAAACAGCATCATACCGAGCACAAAATTTAAGGCCACCGCCCAATAAGGAAAGCCTTCCGTATTGGTTTTGGAAAAAAGCGAAGGGAAATCGCCGTTTTTACTCATACCGTATACAATCCTGGCGGTTGAAGTGGCGTAGATAAAACCGGCCCCGGCGGGAGAAACCACTGCATCGGCATACAGCAATTTCACCAACCAAGCCAAACCTAAAATTCCGGCAATTCCTACCAATGGGCCTGTATCTCCTTGGAATGACAAGCCAGACCAGCCGTTTTTAAGCATGTCGGCATGAAGCGATCCAATAAATGCAATTTGCAAACCTATATATAAAGCCAAGCATATTAAAATGGAGCCCACAATGGCTGCAGGAACAGCAAACTTAGGATTCTTGGTTTCCCCAGCCAACTCAACCCCGTGTTTAAATCCGGTAAAGGCAAAGACTACCCCACCACTGGCTAATGCCGAAAAAATGGCTGCCCAAGCTTGAGCCGAGCCTAAGTTTTGAGTCACTCCAGCAAAGTTACTGCTGATAAATTGAGTATGCATAATGGCTGTGATGGCAATAATGATAACGGCAATTTTAAAAGCAAATAATATAGAGTTAAACCGCATTAAGCCTTTATAACTACTGACATTAAATACGGAGAATAAGGCCATTAATATAACGGCCCAAATCAAACCTGTTCCACTTAGCTCCACCACATTGTTAACACTATGGACTAAAGAGGGAAAATAAGTTGCGGCATATTGTAAGGTTGCCTGAACCTCAATAGGCGGCATGGTCACGTAAGACAGCCAGGTTAACCAGGTCATAATAAAGTTGGTAAAGCCGCCGTGAGTTAATTGGGGAAATCGGGCACTGCCTCCGGCAATGGGTAAAAAAGCAGAAAGCTCAGCAAAAGTGAGCGCAATTAAAATGGTAATGAGGCCGCCCAAAATCCAAGCTATCAGCGCTGTGGTCCCGGCAATTCGAGCAGCATATAAAGGGGCAAACAACCAGGCTGAACCGATGGTGCCGTTAACTGTGATTAAAATTAAACTAAGTGTAGTAAATCGCCTGTTTAGTGCCATTAATTGAGCCCCCTGCCTTTATGCTTGGATCCCGGGTTCTGCTGCGCAGCCCCAGGATGACAATTCTCTAGCGCATAAGCCAAGAGAATTTGTCATTTGCACTATAGCAGGCGCAATGAATTTAACAAGCCATGAGCTATCTCAAAATTAGAGTTTCAATAAGCAATAGCTTGAGGGAAAAATTGCACGTTACTGGAAGCCAGGAGGCATCATATTTTTCATGCCGGCCATACCGCCCATTCCACGTAACATTTTGCCAAAGCCGCCTTTACCCATTTTCTTCATAACTTTTTGCATTTGGTCAAACTGCTTTAAAAGCTTATTAACCTCTTGCACTTCCACCCCTGAACCTAAAGCGATACGGCGCTTTCTTGAACCATTGATCAAATCGGGATTGCGGCGTTCTTTTTTGGTCATTGAGCTGATAATGGCAGTCATTCTAACAAACATTTTATCGTTAATTTTATTACGAGCCGCTTCAGGGATATTGCCCATTCCCGGCATTTTATCCAAAAGCGAGCTGATGCTGCCCATATTGCTCATTTGTTTTAACTGTTCAGCAAAATCTTCTAAGCTAAAGCCTTTTCCTGACATCACCTTTTTAGCAAGCTCTTGAGATTTTTCGCGATCGACCTTTTGTTCAATTCCTTCAATTAAACCCAAAACATCGCCCATACCCAAAATTCGAGAGGCCATTCTGTCCGGATGGAAAGCTTCCAAGGCATCAGTCTTTTCGCCCACCCCGAGAAACTTAATAGGCTTGCCTGTAATCTGGCGAATAGACAAAGCCGCTCCGCCTCTGGCATCACCATCTGCTTTAGTTAAAATCACTCCGGTTAAAGGCAAAACATCATGAAAGGCTTTTGCCGTATTGGCTGCATCTTGACCCGTCATGCTATCGACCACAAATAAGGTTTCGACCGGATTAACAGATTGGTGCAAGGATTTAATTTCGCCCATCATTTCTGAATCAATATGCAAACGCCCCGCGGTATCCACTATCAACACATCGTAGGCCTGCTTTTTGGCTACTTCTAAAGCCCTTTTTGCAATATCAACCGGCTTTTGAGAAGGCTCTGCCGGGAAACACTCAACCTCAAGTTCTTTGGCTAAGGTTTCCAATTGTTGCATAGCAGCCGGCCGATACACGTCGGTGCTTACCAACAAAACTTTCTTTTTGCGCTGTTCTTTTAGCCATCTTGCGAGCTTGGCACTGCTTGTAGTTTTACCAGAACCTTGTAAACCTGCCATCAAAATCACTGCCGGGGGCTGAGCTGCAAGATTAAGCTCTTCACATTTTTCGCCCATCAGCTCTGTTAATTCGGCCTTAACTATTTTAATAAAGACCTGACCTGGGTTTAAACTTTTCGCTACCTCTCGGCCTAAAGCTCGGCGTTTTACTTTGGCAGTAAATTCCTGAACCACATCCACTGCAACGTCCGCCTCTAATAAAGATTGGCGTACATCTTTTAAAGCCTTTTTGATATTGTCTTCACTTAAACGGCCTTGGCCCCGAATACTCTTTAAGGTTTGCCCTAATCTTTCTGAAAGCTGCTGAAACATCTTTTATCCTCGTAAACAAATATGGGCCGATTATACCTGGATTTTTATGTAAAGTGTATTGCTAGCTTCATAGCCAACAATACACTGAGCATAGGGCTGTAACTGATTATAAAGGGGCTGGCATCCAAGAGCCGTGCAAGCCATGAGGGATTCTTCTTGGCATTTTAATTCGGGCCAAAGGTTCAGCATTCATGTTTTGAGCATCCAGTATAACAAATTCACTTTGCTGGGTTTGGCTATCATAAACAAACAACATTAAGTAACCATCATCCTCAGATCGTGAATGTAATTTAGGCACAAAAACGGCCTCCCCGACTTCCGCATATTGCCCAAAGTCATGAACTTGAGAACTTTGATTGTTCACATCATATTTAATCAAAGCATTTAGCAAGCGACGTTTCTTAACATCGGTGGTTTTGGTCGGCGTATAAATATACTGGTGCTGCAAACTATCAATATCTTCTCTGATTCTAGGAAATTCAACCAGCCGATCATCTAAAGCTGTATTTTTAATCTTTCCTGTATTCAAATTAATAGCTGTGCGATAGAGCATAGGTAATCCTGCGCTGCTACTGCCCTCAGCCGACAGGCTCAATTTTTCATGGCGCACAAAATCGACAATAATTTCATTATTAAACTCATAAGCATTAGCAAAATGAAATACAAAAAAGGCTTCTGTATCATACCACTTCATCTTGCCTCCACTTCGAGGCATAATACCAATTCGAGCACCAAGCTCAGGCTTCCAGTTAAAGCCAATTCCAGCTCCCGACATAAGCCCTTGCACATCGAATACAATAGGGCAATCAAACACAATGACATGGTTTTGAGTTAAGACAAAGTCATGAATCATAGTGCCATGAGCCTTGTCAATATCCCATTTCTGGACTAGAGAACCCTGCTTATCGAGCTTGTAAATACTTAGATAAGGCGGGCTTAACACATCATAATTAATCAGCCACAATTCCCCTGTGATAGAATCATATCGAGTATGTGCACAAACATTGATAGGACTTTTACTTCCTCTTGGCACCCACTCCCCCAAGGTTTTTAAATCAGCGGTCATCTGATAAGCCGGGCCACCCTCCCACATTGCCAAATATTGCTCAGCATGCCGAACAATATGAATAAAAGCCCCATTTTTAATCGCGATAGGCTCGTCTTCAGGCCCAGCCCACTTTGGGTCTATAGGCATAGCATGCATTATTCCGCCATATAAAGCCTTCTCTGCTTTACGCTCTTTCATTAAGCCTTTAGTTTCAACAAAGCGGTTACGGTAATGCGCCTTTCCTTCATTAATATAAACTGCATGAATCATGCCATCCCCATCGAATGGATAAGTATAGGAAATAGGCTCAAACTGAGGGTTGGGGCCATTTCGCATATAAACTCCGTTTAAGTCTTTGGGGATTTCACCTATTACTGTTAAGTTCTCCACATCTAACTCATCAAGCACCGGGGCATAGTTTTCTGCCAAATCGAAATTAGGCCCGCTGCTTTCTATGGGCTTAGCCCTTCGCATCTTCTTGCTTTTATACCAATTTGGAAACCATTTGCTAAACCAAATGGCAAAAATAACGGGAACAAAAGAGAGCATCTGTTGCAGCAAATCACTCATAGGAAAAACATAGGCAACCGTACCCAATAAAAATGATAGCCCCCAAAC
>JAQSYQ010000018.1 GCA_029256015.1 Gammaproteobacteria bacterium
CAATGGGTAAAGCAACAAAGTACCCTATCCAATCTTCCCATCGGCTATTTTGGCGCAAGTACTGGAGCCGCCTCAGCTTTAAAAGCTGCAGCAAGGCTAGACGATATTGAAGCTGTTGTTTCCCGAGGTGGCAGGCCTGATTTAGCAAAAGATGAATTAGCCAAAGTAGCAGCCCCCACTTTATTGATTGTTGGCGGAAATGACCCACAAGTTTTAAGCTTAAATGAAGCGGCCTACAAAGATTTAAACTCCATTAAAAAGCTTGAAATCGTTGCCGAAGCGACTCATCTTTTCGAAGAGCCTGGCGCCCTAGAGAAAGTAGCCGCATTGGCTAGCAATTGGCTGTTGGAGTGCTTCCAACGATAGCCAAAAAGCTTTTAATGAACCGGTTGAGCTTTGGAAATTTGCTTGCGGATAATGTCAGCAATATTGTCCTGCTCTTTATCCACCATTAAGCACAGGTCATCCAAACTCACGATGCCGCAAAGCCGGCTTTCATCATCAATGATAGGAACTCGGCGAATGCCCTTTTCCTTCATCATACTAATGACTTCAGCAATATCGGTATCTTGGTTTTCCATATACAAGTTTTTGCTCATAAACTCGGCAATCTTAACCTCGATCGGTAATAATGCCTATAGGTTTGTTACTGCCTTCTTCAATCGCAATAAGGCTGCCTATACGTGAGCGTTTCATGATTTTAGCCGCCTCGGCAGCTGAAGCATTTTGATCGATAGAAACCACATCACTTCTGCAAATTTCGCTGATTTTCATGACAAACCTCCTTTGAATAAATCGGGCCTATTTTTTAGGATACGCCCGAGTCAGATATTGTCAATAAAAGCAGCCCTTAGGCTTTTTCAAGATAATTAAAATCAGGGCTAAAAACGCCCCATACCTTTGATACTTTGGCATGGCTAACTTGATAAATAACAACACCATGGTAAGTATCGCTTGGCTTGCCACTCTTTAGGCTGCCTGATTGCTTGATTCTTACTGTAATCTTATCGCCATCAACCAGCACGTCTTCAATCATCGTTCCAAATTCTGCAAAATGCTCTAGACGATAGCGTGCCCGGTTAATCACATCATCGTAATACGCTGTTTTTGAGCCTATTTCCAGGACTACATCTTTGTGGTAAATTTCTGAGATCTTTGCTAGATAGCCAGGATCTAACAGATTCTCATAAATACGATGCATCAGCTCAGTCGCTTGTTGCTTATTCATATATCCTCCTTTTTGCTCGATTAGCAAATGCAGGATATACAATAAGGCATAAACTCAACACCGCATAAAATACGGGGTTAAGGAAACAATTTCTTCCTTAATTCCACTTTGCTTGAGCAGCCGCATTTGCCTTTGACATTGCGTAAATAATCTTCGACGGTGCGGGTGGATAGATCCATTGATTTAGCAATTTCTTTGGCAGAAAACCCATTTAGATAATAGTAAAGGCAGTCTTGTTCTCTTTGGGAGAGCTTGGGCCACTGATGATGCTTGAATACATATTTGACCTGCCTTATAAAACTGGCTTTATCTTTTTCATCAATAGCGAGGGGCTGCATCGATTTAGGGAAATTTTGATTCACCTTGGCAAAGCTCTCAAGCGGCGTATCGGAAATCACCCAAAGCTCGCAAATTTTATTATCACGCATGCGATAAACTACGCTCATCACTAGCTCAATAATCTTTTTATCTGTTTTATTGCGCCAACTTTGTCTTGAGGCCACCATAATAAAGCTATCAAATAACATAAAATCAATAATCTCAATGCTATGTTTTTCAATGTTTTTGCCTAATAGTTCGATTCGCTTCTCAAGGTCTTCAAAATAAAATTCTTCATCACGAAAATGCCCTACCACATCTTTTGTATAAAAATTGCCGACTCGTTCTACTTGGCCTTTTGGCACGCATTCACACAATAAGTCTGTCAAAAATAGGTAGGCTTCTTCTCTATTCATTTATAAATTTCCTGTTTCTATATTGCAATGACTTAGCTTACACCATCTTAAGGACAAAGTAATTTCGCTTGCCAGCCTAGATGAACCCAGCGCTCACGCGCTGCATCAGACTAGGCTGCCAAATGCTTTACCAAACTTTGTTGCCTAGCAAACAAGCCTAAGCCTTGCTTAAGGCAGGCTGCTTTCTTAAGCCAATCATAATGATGCTAAGGGCTATCAAAGAAGTCAGGAAAATAAGCTTCATTGCACCAAAATAGCCTAAGGCAGAACCCAAAGCTAAGCCCACAGCGCCCCCAAAGTTATGCCAAGTTCCAACTGACCCCATAGCAGCCCCGCCCATTTCTTCTGGCAATGAAGTCAACGCGGTGACCAACGATGGGCTCAAAATAAGCGCCCAGCCTAAGCCAAATAAAAAATACGGAATTAAAATAACAGCTAGAGGTGAGCCGGTATGAAGCCCTAATTGAAAAAGGGCTGAAAGTACAAACATAAGATAACCAAAAGCTAGCAACTTTTTAGGCCCAATCCGGTCACAGAGATTACCTGTTACAGGAGATAGAATGGCAACCAACAAAGTGGCTGGCAGCAAAATCAAACCAATTTGGTAGCTAGAATGATAAGCTGTCTGATGCAAATAGAGCGGAATGAAAAAGAAATCCACTGAATAGAAGAAAGCTAAAAAGAAGTTTGCCACCAGCCCTATAATAAAACGACGCTTAGCAAATAAGTGAAAGTCGATAATGGGAGATTTTACTCTGTTTTCCCAGGCAACAAATAAGCCAAGCAGAACCACAACCATCGCATAAGAGCCAATGGTACGTAAACTCATAAAGCCATAATGATGAATATTCACGGTTGTATAAATAAGCAAGGGCAAGGCTAATACAATCAGTATTGAACCCAGCAAGTCAATTTTATCCTGGGTTTGGGCTTTGGACTCTGGCAAGTGCTTAAGGCTAAAAGCAAAAGCCAATAAAATTATAGGCAGGTTCATAAAAAAGATCCAATGCCATGAAAGCAAGCTAGTTATTAATCCACCTAAAGCCGGTCCTGTTGCCAGACCTGCACCACTAACCGCAATTACAATCCCCATCGCTTTACCAGTTTGCTCTGGAAATAAAGCGGGTACGATAGCAATAGGGGCAGTATATAAAATAGCAATGGATACCCCTTGGAAAAAGCGAAACGCAACCAGCATGTTTAAACTATTAGCACAGCCCGCCCCCAGTGAAGCCAGAGCAAATACTATCATTCCAATATAAAGCAAACGCCTACGACCATATTGATCGGCTAATTTACCCATTACCACCATAAATGCAGTGAGTGCCAATAAAAGCGCATTCATTACCCATTGCAAGCTAAGCTCACTGACCTGATAAGTGTTTTGAATAGCAGGCAAAGCTGTATTAACTATAGTTAAATCAAGACAGCCCAAATAGCTTGCTATACTTATACCTATCAGCGCTAACCAAGTTGATTCTAATTTTTTCATATTCTCATCCTATGTAACAAATTTGCTATATTTTAAGCATATTAGTATATTATTGTAAGTACGCATCATTTTGTTATGTAGTATCATTTTGTATACTTAAGGAGAAGTAATGGCCTTGGATAAAAAGCAAATCGATCCTGGCTGCCCAGTGGGCGCCACCATGAAAATATTAACTGGCAAATGGAAACTCATGATTTTGTACATGCTGTGCAAAGGAACCAAGCGATTTAGCGAGCTACAGCATGGAATGCCTCAGGTTACGCAAAGGATGCTTACCGCGCAACTTAGAGAGCTAGAAAAAGATCGCATTATCCTTCGCAAGGTCTACCCGGTTGTTCCCCCTAAAGTTGAATATTCACTAAGCGAAATTGGTGAAAGCTTAAAGCCTGTATTAAAGCACCTGGAAGAATGGGGAGCCCACTATCTAAAATGTGTTAAAATCGGCTAAATTGGAAAATTTGAGTTAAAGAAATATGACTATCATTGCAGCCATTCAAATGTGCTCCTCTCATATTGTTGATGAGAACTTAGCTACAGCCGTCAAACTTATTAAAGAAGCAGCACAGCAAGGCGCCAAATTAATTGTATTGCCTGAGATGTTCGCCATATTGGGAGAAAAGGCCAGCGACAAAGTAGCCGTGAGAGAGCCCTTTGGTCAGGGTAAAATTCAAAATTTCTTGAGCGAACAGGCCAGAGCCTATCAAGTTTGGATAGTGGGCGGTACTATTCCAATCAACTGCAACGATGAAAATAAAGTAAAAGCCGCCTGCCTGGTTTATGACGATGAAGGCAAGCTTGCCGGCCGCTATGACAAAATTCATTTATTTGATGTGCGCCTTTCTGAAAGTGAAATCTATAAAGAGTCTGCTACGACTGAAGCAGGCGATAGCATCGTTGTTATTCCCACTCCATTTGGCAAACTGGGCTTAAGCGTTTGCTATGACATCCGTTTTCCTGAACTTTATCGTGCCTTATTTAAACTAGGCGCAGAAATTATTGTCATTCCCTCCGCTTTTACCGTAAAAACAGGCCAGGCCCATTGGGAACTGTTAGCCCGCGCCCGCGCAGTGGAAAATTTCTCTTATGTTATAGGAGCTTGCCAATGGGGAATTCATAGCGGAGGCCGCCAAACCTTTGGCCATAGCGTTATTATTGAACCCTGGGGCACGGTTATTAAAAAACTTCCTGAAGGAAATGGCATAATTACAGCAGAAATAGACCTGGAAAAGCTTTATGAAATAAGGCGCTCAATCCCCATAGCAGATCACCAAAAACTGTAATAGAAACTAAATTAAATCATCATCGCCATAAATCCATTGTACACAGCTATTAGCCTAAAGCTGTCTAAGTTAGAATGATTTAAGCCGTATTCTTTCTTAAAAGGGGAATATTCATGAAAGTTCTAACTCGATTATGTAAAAGCCTTCTCATTATCAGTATGGGCTGTTTTTTTGCCAACGCGGCATTTTCTGCCACCACTTCAGCCACCCTCTCCACCGAGCCCAATCTGCCTTTAGATGGTTGGCAACAGCTTTTTAATGGCAAAGATTTAACAGGCTGGCAACATGTAGGAAAAGGCAAATTTATTATAGACCACGGCTATTTAAGGTCGGATGGCAATATGGGAGTTCTTTGGTATAACAAACAAACTTTTGGTGATTGCGTGATTCGGGTGGTTTATAAAGTCAATGACCCTTCAGCCAATTCAGGAGTTTTTGTCAGAATCGCCCATGCACCAAAAGATCAGTGGGATGTAGTCAATAACGGCTATGAAGTTCAGATAAAAGACACAGAAGATGCCTATCATCGCACGGGAGCCATTTACTCAATGGGCAAAGCCGCCCCGGCCCCCACCAATCCCGCTGGTGAGTGGAATACCATGGAAATATTCTTAAGTGGTGAAAGCATTATTGTGTATGTTAACGGCAGCATGGTAACCCAGTTTACAAGTGGTCAAGCTGTGCCCCCTCAAAAAGTATCCACTGAGCCCAATCGCAGCAATACCAGGCCTGCTTATGGTTATATCGGCCTGCAAAATGAGGACGACAAGCTTAAAAGTGGCAAAATTACCCACGTTTGGTTTAAATCAGTCAGTATATTGCCCTTGTCAAACTCGACAAGTTAGAGACATCGCCTCGCAAATCGCTATAATAATGGCATTAAGAACGTGATGAGATATTGCGATGAACTTTTTACTGAACTTTTATAGCCACTATTTCAACAATCAGCTTGCCAGTGTATTAAGCATCTCTAGCGTGTTTTTACTCCTTATCGCTATTGCCTGTGCTATTGGCATTATTATCAAACAGTTTCTTACGTTGTTTAGCAGCAGAGTTTTAAAAAGCTCTAGCTCCAATCTTTACAAGACCCTGGCACAACGCAAAGTATTTGAGTCTCTGTTTCATTTAGGCTCTGCCCTGATTTTTTATTGTGTCATCAGCTTATTGCTGAGCGATGATAATAATTACTCTAGTTTTGAGGACTGGCTAAGGCGCATAAGCTTAATTTATGTCATTTTTGGAATATTGTGGTTTATCACCAAGCTCATTCGTGGAGTGAACTTTTACTACCAATCCCTGGACTTTGCTAAAAAATATCCCATTAACAGCTATCTTGAGGTAGCAGTAGCTATCGCCTGGACCATTGGCCTTATTCTTGCCATAGCTATTTTAATCAATCGATCTCCTTGGGCTTTGCTGACCGGTCTTGGCGCTATCTCAGCTGTTATATTATTGATTTTTAAAGATAGCATTAGCGGATTGATTGCCAGCGTGGAAGCTTATGTTTACCGCATAGCTAAAGTAGGAGACTGGATCACCCTTCAAAGCCTTAATGTAGATGGCAAAATTGAAGTTATCACAGTCAACACGGTTAAAGTGCGGAACTGGGACAATACCATAGTCAGCTTTCCCACTTCTAACTTGATGAGCAGCAGCCTGCAGAACTGGAACGGCATGTATGAGCTAAACGCTCGCCGCATTAAAAAAGCGGTATGGGTGGATGCCAGAAGCATTAAGCTATGTGATGCCAGCTTATTAAGCAAACTGCAAAAGCTTAATGGAATGACTGAAATAATAAAGCAATACGCCAATCAAGACATTCCCAATGTAAGCTTATTTCGGCATTATTTAGAAAGACACTTACGCCAGCATCCTGATATCTACCAAAGCGGCTTTACTTTATTGGTCAGAAATCTCGATATGACAGCGACCGGTCTGCCTGTCGAAATTTACGCATTTTCCAAGAACATCAATTGGAATGACTATGAAGCTATCCAGGCTGGAATTATCGATCATGCGCTAGCAGTAATGGGCGAGTTTGAATTAAAGCCTTACCAAGAGTAATTTAATTCAATCGCCGAATAGCAGAGCCTGCCAAATAGGCTTTAATGTCTTCCAATCCTTCAGAAAAATAGAGCTGATAGTTTTCTGCCGTGACATAGCCTAAATGCGGCATTGCTAAAACATTATCCAAAACCCTATAGGGATGATCTTTCGGCAAAGGCTCAATATCAAAAACATCCAGACCCGCTCCTGCAATCCACTTTTCTTGCAAGGCTTTTAATAAAGCCGATTGATCAACTATCTGCGCCCGAGAGGTATTGATTAAATATGCTGATGGCTTCATTAACTTTAACTCGGTCTCACCCAGGATGTTTTTAGTCCTTTCACTTAGCACCAAATGAATGCTTACAAAGTCGCTGTACTCAAGCAGCTCTTCTTTGGAATCTGCCAAAATAACTCCGGCTTCTTGAGCATGCTCTTGAGTTAAATTTTGGCTCCAAGCCACTACATTCATTCCAAAAGCTTTAGCGATTTTAGCCACCTTATTGCCAATTTTACCCAAGCCCAAAATGCCAAGTTGCTTACCAGACAGCCCTACTCCCACTGAGTTTTGCCACGGGCCATTCTGACGAAGTGCATTATTTTCACCGACCACATGCCGAGCCAAGCCTAAAATTAAAGCCCAAGTAAGCTCCACGGGAGGCTCAGGAGCACTGGCCGTTCCACAAACTATAACTCCATTTTTTGTCGCTGCTATAAGATCGATAGAAGCATTACGCATTCCACTTGTCACTAATAGCTTTAACTTAGGCAAGCGTTCAAATACTTTAGCTGTAAAAGGACTGCGCTCCCGCATAATAACCACTATTTCACAGTTCTGAATGGCTTGAATTAATTCAGCCTCATTTAAATGCTGTGATAATGAAACCACATTGACTTGAGAGGCGATAGATGACCAATCTGCCATGGATAAAGCAACTTGTTGATAATCATCCA
This sequence comes from Gammaproteobacteria bacterium, assembly GCA_029256015.1. GTDB lineage: Bacteria > Pseudomonadota > Gammaproteobacteria > Francisellales > CACEW01 > JAQSYQ01. The sequence continues at coordinate 7,735 of JAQSYQ010000018.1, forward strand.
ATATAGCGCAGCGTAGTTTTGTCATAAGACCTTCTTTAGTTTCCAGCAATAAAAGCTTGCACTAGTTTATTAAACTCTTGCGGCTTCTCAATATGAGGAATATGCCCCGCCCCTTTAAAGCAATAATACTGTGCATCGGGAATCAATCTAGCCATCTCTTGCATTTCAGCTTCATCGACAATCATATCCTTGTCAGAGCCTATTACTAAAGTGGGCACCTTGATTTGATTAATCCAAACATGACTATCAAACGCGATTAAGGCTGCCAATTGACCTCGGGTGCCAACTTCCGTCATAGGATGTTTCGCTGCTCTTACCCCTTCCAACAGATATTCCACCATACCAGCTTGGTTTAAATAATCGCTGGAGAAAGCCCAGCCCATAGTTAATTTGCTGGCTATATCTGCTGGTATTTTATATTTAAATAGCTCCAATCTTCCTTGAGCAAATAAAGCAAATTTAATATCAACTTTCCTAAAGCCATTGGACAGTACAATACTTTTACAGCGCTCAGGATATTTATAAGCAATCGTCATGGTAATGGCACAACCCATAGATAGGCCGATAAAATGACAAGTCTTCAAACCTAAAGCATCGCATAAGGCAATCACATCATCTGCCATGGCCTCTATAGTATAGGGGCTATTAGGACACTCAGAAGCGCCCGAGCCTCGGTTATCAATCGCGATAATCTGATAGGATTTAGCATAATCATCAAGAATATTGTCCCATACATGATGATCGGCAGAATAACCTGTGATAAATACTACTGGCTCGCCTTGCCCTTTAGTTTCATAGTAAAGCTCTATATCATTTACTTTAATTTTTGGCATATAATTCTCATTATGCACTCGCAATGACTAGATGCTAGCAAATATACAGTATTTTGGTAGAAGCAATTAAACTGATTTCTTAATAAAACTTAACAATTGGATTTAATATGCAAAATATCGTACGTGCTGGAATAGTGATTGTATTATCAGGACTCACTTATTATTTTTCCTATACATTTTGGCTTTTTATGTGGCTAGCCCCCATTCCAGTTTTAGTATATGCCTATAGAGAAAATGTATTAAAAACAGGCATAGTTGCATTCTTAACAGGACTTGCGACGGGTATTAGTAGCATTGTGCTTTATTGGCCCACTCACTTTCCTGTTCTGCAGCTTGTAATTGGCACTATTCAGCAAAGCCTTGAATGGACTATCGTCATTTTAATCAGTGGCTATTTCGTCAAAACCATCAAGCAACCAATAAGCATACTTGCCTACCCCATATTGCTTAGCCTTTTAGAATGGGCTGAATCTTTAGGGCCACAAGGAACTTTCAATACAATTGCCTATAGCCAGATACATACTTTAGCAATAATGCAAATTGCTTCAATTACTGGTTTCTACGGCGTTTCTTTTATCTTATCGCTATTTTCCTCTAGCCTTGCTTATACATTGGAGTTTTATAAGAAACAAACAAAAATCTGGATCAGCTTAGGCTTAAGTTTATTAGTTGTAGTCAGCTCTATGGCTTATGGCATTTATCGCATTCATCAATACAAAATGACTCCAGACCCAACCATTTCTACTGGTTTGGTTTCAAGCAACCAAGTACCAATTCAAACCTTATTAAACCCAAAGCTAGCTAGTTCTTTACTTAGTTCTTACAAACCTTATATTAGTCAGCTTAGCAGCCAAGGTGCCGAAATAGTGGTATTACCGGAAGATAGCTTTACAGTTAACTCCAGCAATAGCTCACTCATTCAATCTCAGCTTTCTGAACTAGCCAAGCAAAATCATACCGCCATTATTTTAGGTGTGAACGAAATTTCTAAAGAAGGCCGATTTAATACAGCATGGCTATTTAATTCTGAAGGCAAATTATCTGCCACTTATCATAAGCAACATCTAGTTCCTGGTGTTGAAAGTCATATTACAGCAGGTAATCAGCTAAGCCTTTTCAATATCAAGACCATACTTTTTGGAATTGCCACTTGCCGTGATATGGACTTTTCTAATCCAGCCAATCAATATGGCCAAGTGGGCGTTAACATCATGCTTGTGCCAGCTTTAGATTTCACAGTCGATGCAGAATTCCAAACTACCGAGCCAATTACAAGCGGCATTGAAAATGGCTATACTGTAGTACGCTCAGCAAGCAATGGATATCTAAGCGTTAGCAATGCTATGGGCCAAATTGTAGCGAAAAAACCAGCTATCAACCCCGGAGTAAGCAGCCTATTTGTTAAAGCTCCAGTTGCTCAAAGTTCCACTTTTTATGCCAAACATGGCAATTGGTTTGCAGGCTTACTTTTAGCTATGTTACTTCTTTTGATAGCTGTGCTCATCAATGCCAGATCAAATAAACGATAAAGCCAGTTATCCCTTTAGTATTTTCTCAGCTATAGCTTTAAATAAGGGAATTTGCGGGGCAGTATGTCTGAATATAAAACCAATATGCCGTGTAGGGGCTGATTTAAGCTTTTTATAACAAATGCCCTTACTAGGAAAAGCCGCCATTTCAGGCATCAAGCTATAGCCCATATTGTTGGCGATTAAGGCCCTTAAAGTTTCTAAACTAGTGGCCCTTACATCAGCGGGAACTTTTACTCCTTTTTCCTGACAAAATGCCAAGGCCTGGTCTCGCAAGCAATGCCCTTCTTCCAATAAAAGCAAATTCTGATCTTTTACATCATCCAGGCTTTTAATGTCTTTTCGATTATAAGCTTCTGGCAAAGCCAGTAAAAACGCTTCGTCAAACAAACTAATGCTTTCAAGCGCAGGCTCAGAAACAGGCAAAGCTAATAGTCCCAAATCCAATTCATGCTCATGCAAAGCTTTGACTATATTTTCAGTTTTGATCTCACTGACTTCAACTTTAAGCTTGGGAAAATGCTTATGAAGCAAAGGTAAAAGTTTGGGCAAAAAATACGGTGCAATGGTAGGGATCACACCAAGCTTAATACTGCTCTCAAAAGGGTCTCGATAAGTTTTAGCCGTTTCTTGAAAATTTTTGGCAGCCACTACAATGGATTTGGCCTGCCTATACAAAAGCTCACCCGCCTGGGTTAAACGCACTTGTCGATTAGTGCGCTCAAACAAGCTCACTCCTAAATACTCTTCAAGCTTTTTAATTTGCATACTTAAAGTAGGCTGGCTGACAAAAACTTTTTCAGCCGCTTTGCCAAAATGTTTGAGCTCGGCTACCAACACAAAATATTCTAAATCTCGCAGGTTCATAAAAATCAACCATAAATAAAACTTATCATTATATTACTATTAATTAGGTTTTTTGTCTTGGGGGTCGAGCTGCATAAGCAAAACTTTACCATTTGGAGTATCAATTTCACCCTGAGCTTTAAAGCCGCATTTTTCATAACAGCGTATAGCTCTTACATTATCAGGGGCTGGATCAACAAATAGGGTTTTTAGCTTTCGATCTTTAGATAGCAGCTTAATAAATTCTTTTAATAACAGTGCTCCATAACCTTTATTAAGATAAGCTTGCTCAGCGATAAACAGGTCAATTCCAGCTTCGCCAGGCTTAGCATTAGGCCACCACCCGTGCCCTACTTTATCTGCATAGTAATAATGAATAAAACCAATCGGCTGATTGTCACAATGGATGATGAAGGAAAAAATCCAGTCTGAATCCAGACGCTGTAAATACTTTTTTCTAGTCTCTTCATAACTCAAATTTTCATACCAAATTTCAGAAACATGAGGTAAATTGAGCCAGTGATACAATAAATCAATATCGCTTTCTTCCAGAGGTTTAAATGAAAATTTACTCATTAAAAACCACCCTGCCTCCCACTGCAATATTAGCATTATGGCTTCTGGCAACTATTAAGCTAGGATGCCCTAAGCCTTCTCCTTGCCCAATTGTGATGGCTCCATTCATGCCTAAAGCCCCCAGCAATGCTCCAGCTGCCACGCCTGTCGCTGCATCCTCATTGTTGCCGGTTTTTGGATTAAAAGCCCTCGTATAAAAATCATATTCAGAAACATCTTGAGTGTACACATAGAGCCCATTCACTTGATTGCTCAGGCTCCAGGATTTAATTAAAGCAAAATTAGGACTTAATGCTTTTAATTCATGCAAACTGATAAGGGGAACCAACAGTTTTGGGCTTCCTACTGATGCAACCACACAAGGCAAGTCCTGATTAACTACATTAGGATTGCTTAAATTAAGCATTGCCACTATCTCATTATGGCTTACTTTAACAGGCAAAATTTCAGCTTTGCCACATTCTAAAGTAAATTGCTCGCCTTGCTTTTTGATATAAAGCCGCTTTCCCTCGCGATTAAAAACTTGAACTTCATTCGCATTGCTGTGCCTTAACAATACGGCAGCTGCCGCCAAAGCCCCATGATTACACATTGACATTTCAGTCTCAGGATAAAAAAAGAGAAGCCTATTCTGCTCGATAAACACAATAACAGGCAAAGCGAGTTCTTTAGCAAGCTTTTGTTTAGCTTCGTCATTTTCTGCAAAATCCTGGACAACCGCAGCTTTGTTGCCAGAGCCTGGCCTCTCATTTGCAAAACAAGATAAATAGGTAATTTTCATCGCTATCCAGCCATCCGTTTTAAACATTATACTGTGCGCATAGATATTGTAATGCAAATTTGGGCTATCTCAGTTTGAATTAAGACACCCTCTATCATCAATATTCATGAACTAAATAAGAAATTACAGTCTAAGGCTATTATCCAAGCGCCAAAGTCTTTAAAATAGCTCGACTCACTTATTAGGAATACTTCAGTGGCTTTAATTACTTTACGAGAAGCTTGTCTCACGACAGGCAAGCAACACTTATTGGATCATGCCAATTTAAACATAGAGGCTGGCGAGCATATTGCACTGATCGGTCGAAACGGTGCGGGCAAATCGACTTTAATGAAGTTGATCAACAAGGAAATCGCTCCTGATTCGGGCGAAGTGATTTACCAGACTGGAGTTAAAGTGGCTCGCTTAGAGCAAGAGGTGCCTCGCCACACTAAGGGAACCATTTTCTCTGTAATTGCTGAAGGTCTAGGAGAAGCCGGCAAGCGCTTGTCAGATTACTTAGACCTAAGCATGAACATGCTTGATTTAAGCGATAAGGAGATGGATCATTTCCATGAGTTGCAAAGTCAAATTGAACAAAACCACGACTGGGACCTGCAAGCCAAAATTGAAAAAGTCCTTTCAGAATTGAGCCTATCAGGCGATGCTGATTTCGCCTCACTTTCAGGCGGGATGAAACGTCGAGTGTTATTGGGCCGCTGTTTGGTACAAGAACCCGAACTTCTGTTATTAGACGAACCGACCAACCATTTGGACATTGAATCTATTTTATGGCTTGAAGCCTTTCTACTGAACTATCGCTCCGCCTTTTTGCTTATTACCCATGACCGGGCCTTTTTACAAAAACTTGCCACAAGAATTGTTGAGCTAGATCGAGGCATCCTAACTAGCTTCTCAGGTGACTATGCGAGCTATCAGGTTCATAAAGCTGAGATGCTTGAAGCAGAAGCCAAGCACAACGCCCTATTTGATAAAAAACTGGCCCAAGAAGAAGTCTGGATCCGCCAAGGCATTAAAGCCAGGCGAACTCGCAATGAAGGCAGAGTCAGAGCCCTTAAAAAGCTAAGAGAACAGCGTCAGGAAAGAAGAGAAGTTCAAGGCAATGTCTCGCTTGAAACCTCAATGGCGGAAAGGTCTGGAAAACTCGTTTTAGAAGCCAAGGACCTAAGCCATTCCTTTGAAAACAAACCCATCGTAAAAGACTTTTCCATTACCGTCCAACGCGGCGATAAAATTGCCGTCATCGGGCCTAATGGCTGCGGTAAAACCACCTTATTAAATTTACTGCTCGGAAAACTAAAGCCGGACTCTGGCTCGGTGCGATTGGGCCATAATCTACAGATCGCTTATTTTGACCAACTTCGAGAAGTGCTTGAGCCCGAGCAGTCCGTGGCTGATAACGTTATGGAAGGCAGCAATACCATCGAAATCAACGGCCAAAAGAAACATATTATCGGCTACCTTCAAGACTTTTTGTTTACCCCAGATCGAGCCCGCGCCCCTGTTAAAACCTTATCGGGCGGAGAGCGAAATCGTTTATTGCTGGCTAAATTATTTGCCAAACCCGCCAATGTGCTTGTCATGGATGAACCGACCAACGATCTGGACGCAGAAACCTTAGATCTGCTTGAAGAATTGCTAATCGATTATCAAGGTACTTTGATAGTAGTGAGCCATGACCGTGAGTTTATCAATAACGTTGCCACTAGCAGCATTGCCTTTGAAGGCAATGGCAATGTACGCGAATATGTTGGGGGCTATGATGACTGGCTAAGGCAAAGAAAAATCATCGCAGATAAAAGCAAAGCCGAAATACTGGAAGCTAAATCTGAGCCTAAATCTTCAAAAAAATCCAAATTAAGCTTTACTGAACAACATGAACTTAAGGAAATTGAGAAACGCATTGAAGACATTGAAATAGATCGAGCTAAAATTGAAGCTAAACTCAATGATGCTCATTTTTATGAGCTTAGCGTCGAGGATCAACAAAAAACCTTTGAATCGATGAAGTCATTAGACACTGAAATGGAAAAACTCATGCAAAGATGGGAAGAACTAGAGGCAAAGAAAGCTTAATATGAAAGTATGGGTCGATGCCGACGCCTGCCCTGGCGCGATTAAAGAAATTATTTTACGAGCCGTGATGAAACGAAGTGTGAGCACTATTTTTGTGGCTAATAGACCTATTGCTATTCCAGCCTCAGCTTATGTTTCTACTTTGCAAGTTGCCCATGGCCCTGATGAGGCCGATAAATACATTGCAGAGCATGCAAGTGCAGAGGATATTGTGATTACCCAGGACATTCCGCTTGCTTCGCTTTTAGTTCCAAAAGGAGCTTCAGTCATTAGCGTTCACGGCAATTTATTTACCGAAAATAATATTGGGGAAAGGTTGTTTGTTAGAAATATGCTTCAGGAAATCCGAGACACCGGAGGCAGAACCGGCGGACCCAAACCTTTTAGCGAAAAGGACAAACAGCAGTTTGCCAATACTTTTGATAAAATATTAACCAAAAGGCTTAAGGCATAGCTCACGCTTTTTCAGCCATTTCCACTGAAACCATGCCCGAATCAGCAGTACTTCCTGAATCAGATCCTACAACACTTCCAGCATGCGCTTTTGAAGCTTTGAAAAAGCTTGTAACATTAGCGCCGTCTAGAACGCTATCACGAGCTCCTTTACCCTGGCCATTTGCCAAGTTGACCATAGCTTCTGAACATTTCACTCCAGGTTCGTAATTGTCTAATATAGCGCAAATCATGGCCAATGAGAGAACCGGCAATGCAACCTGGCCATAGCCTGCTATCAAATATGTGCTAAGCGCTGACAATGCTAAAATTCCTAGAGTTAAGGCAAAACCTGCATATTTTTTACCATTAGGCTCATGGTACATATCAAGAATACATATTACAGCAGAGACTATGCCTTCTTTGGCAGGCTTAGCCGTGAGCAATAACTGTGGGGAATGAGCGGCTATAGAGGCGAGCACTGACTCGCTGTAAATAGGCTTGTACAGCTTTGCTATAACCGAGGGATTTTCATTCTGCTTAAACAATTGATACGCAGCGGAAGCTGATACGTATATTAATGTCATTCCTAGCCCATAGGCTATTAGATTAAGAATCAAATTTCTTGCACAAGATCGAGGCTTAACAATAATTATTTTTTCTTGAGCTTCATTTTGTGACTCATCGTTGCTTAATAATGCCTCGCTTAGTGGGCTTATACTTTTAGGTTGATGCTCTGCATCATTAAGCTTAGTTCTGCGGCAAATAGCTCTCGTCTTAGAAAGAAATGGAGCAACAGGCAGATTGGCTGCCATCTCATTCAAAGTAAAACCAATCGGCAAAAAATAACTGGCCTGATAGGAAAGCGCGATAGCCATCCCAAGCGATTCATTTTCTGAAACCGCCTGCTTAACTGATTCTTCAGAAGAAGCATAGATATAGCCCGTTGATAAGATAGCCACCACCATGCAAGCCACCAAACCTAATGTCGCAGCACAGGATTTCGGTAGTGCAGCTCTTTGCACAGGTAAGGAGTGAAATATCGCATTCAAAGAGCCACTCACTATTGCAGCGGAAATCGCCAAAGGAGTACCTACTCTTTCTCTAGCAGCGTAATTCAAGATAAAATAGCCTACAGTAGCCGAGCAAGCTGCATATACAGCAAGAATATTTTTAATAGTTTGACCATATGAGTTCATCAATAATTCCTTTTATTTTCTAGCTGCCCTCAAATAATTTACAAAAAAATAACAAAGCCTTAGGATAGATCACCCCAAGGATGAAATTATTTGCATTGATTTAATGAGTACTGCTGGCGATAAGTCCCTTTTGATACTAATAAAATATAAATTCCATTGCAAGTTTTTTGCCATAGGTAAGGCTGTACGACTTTTACTCCTTGCACGACTTTATTAAAAATTGCTTATAACTTCCTTGATTCTATACTAGAATCAAAATCTTCTATCGCTTATTTTATAAGGTGTTGTTAAATGACTGAGATTCAAAAAACCAATAAACTTCTTGAGCTTTCCATGATGTTTATCGCGGCCAAAGCCATTCACCTGGCAACAGAATTAGACTTTCAAAATAAAATAAGTGAAAAGCCTATTAGCATTTCAGATTTGGCCAGGCAATTAAATTATGACAAAGAAGGGCTATTCAAACTATTAAGACTGCTTGAGGCTTATGAGATTGTTCATTTAGAAGACAATCAGGTAAGCGCTTCTTTTTACACCCCTCTATTAAACCACATAGACAGCCCACACCTTAGCTTAAACTATATGAATGTTAATAACCTGGCTGAGGCTTTCAAACATAACAAAGGCGTTTTTGAGCAAACTTACCATCAATCGTTCTATAGCTATATTCAAAAACACGAACTTATAGAAAAGTTTGAGCAGTGGTGCACCTTATCTGCTAAAGAGTGGCTACCAGCTGTAATAGATATGTATGATTTTTCACCCTACCAAAATATCGCTGACCTTGGCGGAGGACAAGGATATTTATTGAGTATGATTCTCAATAAATTCAAGGATTGCAAAGCCGTATTATTTGACCAAAAAGAAGTCGTCAAAACAGCCTCTCCCGTACTTAATGAATATGGCGTAGCCGATCGAGTCACCTTGCTTGGTGGAAATTTCTTCGATGCCAGCTCTATTCCCACAGGTAGAGATCTATATATTACTTGCAGGACTTTATTAAACTGGTCTGATCAAGATGCTGTTAACATTCTCAACAATTGTTATGAGGCTATGCCTAAAGGTTCTAAGTTTATCATTATCGATTTCTATATTCCCGAAAAAGACCACCCACATTATAAAAGGGCTTTATTAAGCGATACTGCTTTACTGGCATTAATGACCAGCTCCAATAGGACTTTAGCAAAATGGAAAACCTTAATATCACAGTCTAAGCTCAGCCTAAATCAAGTATATACCTCTGAAGGAAATAGTAAACATGAGCCAATTATGCCCCTGTTTGTTATAGAAACCATCAAAAAATAGCTTTAATGTCAGCTAAATATTTGCTAAAGGGAACCCTATGTATTATGTTCACGTAAGGCACCACTTAAACCACGAAGGGCTTAAGCATTTTAATACATGGTATCAAAAGGTTCACAGCTTTATTAGTCGCCAGCCTGGCTATATATCAATGAATTCATATTTTGATCAATACGACACAGGCTGTGTTCATATCGATTTAGAATTTGAAAACAAAGAAAAAGCCATGGCTTGGGCTAACACTCAAATCCATCAAGATCTTGTTGATGAGCTAAATCCTTACCGAATCAAAGAATCGGATGCTCTTCATAATGATCCAGAGCACCGCGAAACAACTTTATACATTGTCCCAATAGATGGCTCTGATTTGATCATTACAAAACTTGAATATAAGGAATAAACATCAGCTATTTGCTGATGAGGCCTGGACCTTAGCGCCAGTAACAGTGCCTGTCAGCTTAACGCCAGGAGCTTGATATACCATACCATTGCCCTCTTGGAATACAATATTGCCACTAACAGCCGTACCACTTTGTAGATAGATTTTATAGCTGCCGTAGGTTGGTGATTGGTCTATGGTAATATTTCCTACAGTGCTATTAGTAAAATATAAGTCACCATTCGCTTCAACCGAGGAAATTGTACTGCCCAATGATTCCAAGGTTCCATTCACAGTCAGAGTATTAACTTTGGAATTGTTCAAAGTAACTTTGCCATTAACTGTTACCGAAGAAATCTGTGAGCTGTTAGCATCTAGTGGGCCATTTACTGTAATGCTAGAAACAGTGGCATTGGAAAGAGTCAAAGGACCATTCACTGTCACTGAGTCAACTTGCCCGGAACAAGTGGTAGGCCCTTCAAAAGTATCGCCAGACTGCTCGCCGCCATAAACTAAATTACAGCCTGCAGCAGCTATTAAAGGCATACCTAATAAAGTTAAAGCTATAAGTTTTTTCATGACTAACCTCTTTGTTTGTATTTTTCCAAAATTTTTTTAATTTCCGCAACGCCTTTGTCTTTTGCATCAAACCTGCTTTTTATCTAAACATAGAGCCGCCAAACCAGTCAAGGTTGAAAGCAATACCAAAGCGAGGATAAAAATAAATACTCCTTGGAAGCCACTAATAAATGCCGATAGATGTCCTGCCGACTGGTGAGACGCGTACACCTTAGCAAATATTATAGAGCTAATGGTAATGTTGACTGCTCCTGAGATATTCCATATAGAAAATGCAGCACCTATTGCCGCGCCGGCTTGGGAAGATTTCACTACACTGACAGCAGCACTTGGCACAACCACATTGTTAAATGCCCAGCCTGCCCCGACCAATAAAAACCCTATTATTCCAACAAGAATACCTTCATTAATAGAAAAGATCAGATGGAATATAGCAGCCAACAAGGCGCTCAAAGGGGCCATAAACAAAGCCATTTTAAGCCCGGCTTTTTTAACAACCTTAGCTACCAACGGGGAAAAAACAACCACCCCTAATGGGATAGCTAGTAAAATTACTCCAGCTTGCTTTGGCGTATAGCCCATCACCTGCTCAAGCAACAATGGAGAGAAAAACAATGACATTGCTGCTATTGCGCCCACACTGAGGCAGGACATCGCTGCTAGCAAAAATATAGGTTTAGCAAACAGCTGGAAGTCCAGGACGGGATCTGCTTGACGATTCTCAACATAAAACAATATGGGAAAAGCCACCGCGGCAATGACAAAGCAGGCAATAATGCTAGGATTAGCCCAACCAAGCTGAGCTCCTCGAATCAAACCGTAAATAAAAGGAACCAGGCTAATAGCCAATAAAATCACCCCTAAAACATCCAGCTTTATTTTTTCAGGAGATTTAGATTCTTTTAAACAAGGCAAACAACAAGCCAGCGCAATTAAAAGCAAGGGAACGTTAATATAAAATATCCAGGGCCAGCTCAAATGAGTCACAATAATGCCCCCGACGGTTGGACCAATCATCAAGCCCACCCCCGTAAAAGCTGCAAAAAAACCCATAGCATGATGTGCATTGTTTTCAAACAAATCATGAATCAAACTAGGTCCGAGCGTTACAATCGCAGCAACCCCCACACTTTGTACAACTCTAAAGAAAATAAGCCACCAAAAGCCCCAAGCGCAGCCTGCGCCAATTGAGCCTGCTAGCAATACAAAGGTGCCCATATAAAACACCAAGCGACGCCCCCACAAGTCGCCTAAGCGCCCCAAGATCAACATAGAAACAGCCACAACAATTGAATAGGCATTGAATATCCATTGCAGGTCTAATACAGGGACTCGAAATACAGACTGAAGGGTAGGCAGTGCAGCACTTACCACGGTATATTCAAGAAAGGCTACAAAAGAAATCAAGCTTACGCCCAATAACGCCAAAAATTTATTGTTCATATTCATCTCTCGTTAAAAAATCGCTTAGCTCTTTATAAAGAAGCTCAGGCTGGTCCACCCAAATGAGATGGCTGCAGTCTTCCAGAACCACCAACTTGTTATGAGGAATCAGTTTTGCCATAATCTTACCTTCTGAAGGATCGTTAATCCAATCATCTCGACCAAATAGAATTAAAGTAGAACAGCGGATTTCATGCAAGCAGCTTTGTAAATCAAACTTCCTTAAAAATCCGCTAAAACCGTAGTTCATCAAATCCAAGTTATAAGGAATAAACCGCTTAGTCATTGAGGGGGCTTGATTCGAGATTTTTTTGCTATAAAGCGAAGCCATTTTTGTATAATAATCCTTGCATTCTTCTTGGTTTTTTATCTCGCCACGCCATAGCTTTTGAACTGCTTCAATCTGCTCCGTGCTCCCCAATCTTTGGATATTTTCCCATGCCTTATCAAAAAACCTAAAGCTCGTAGCCCCACCAAGTAATATAAGCTTTTTTAAATCCTGATATTTGCTGGCATAGCATAAGGCCACTATGGCGCCATAAGACCCACCGAACAAAATAAAGTTATTTAAACCAAAATGTGTTTTGATCGCTTGAATATCATCAGCACAGACTTCCATCCCACAAAGCTCTAAATCTGCCGGATCACTTAGTCCGCAACCTCTTGGATCAATGAGAATCAAATCTACATATTCAAGCAACTCATCCCTAATGGAATCATAGACGCTGTGATTGCCCCCAGGTCCGCCTGGCAGCATAAGCATAGTATCTCGTGTATGCGGCGAAGGCTTTGTTAAATGCTCTACAAAAATACGAGTTGCTGGAATGGAGTCTCTTGCAGGCAAGCTAATTAACATAGGGTTTCTCAAAATTGAGGGATAAGGATTTGATCATTTTATATCACAAGATCATGCTAGGCATACCATTTTTAAAAGATTAAAAAAAACAAGCTGACTGTGGTATCTAGTAAGGTCATAGCAATTTCTGCAAAATGTCAGGCTGGCCCTTGCTTGGAGTAAACTCAATAATTTCATAAAGAGCAATGCCATAAATTTTAAATGAGTCGTTTTCAATGAGCTGTTCCAAAAAGACTTTATCTTGCACTTTGGCTAAAATAATTCCACCGGTGCGAGGAATTTTGGGGCCAGATGCAATAAAATACTGCTTGGCATAACAGTCATCTAAAAATGCTCTATGGGCTATAAGATATTTCTCAACTTCTGAAATAGGTTTTATATACTCAAGCAGAATAACAAACACTTTTGCATCCTGGTTTTTGGGCCTGAGTGAAATTATAGGGTTATTTGACTTTGTAAGCCAGCTTCCTGCTATAAATCAAACGCATCAGCCGGTCTTTATTCATAAACTCATTATTGAATTTTAAAGTGGCAATTACTCTCGCTACAACTTCTTCGTTTTTAGTTCTAGCATTTTTTTCAGCCCAAACTAATAGATCTTGGTACACTTCTTCTGGCAAACGTAGCATCATTTTTTGGCTGTCTAGCTTGCCCATTCTTGTCTCATTTAAAAGGCAACTTATAGAGCTTTGGGGGAGGAACAACTTAAAGCGCCCTACAAATTGCCAAACTGTTTAAATAATGATCAATGATAACTTGTTTATAATTAAAATCAAACATTTTTTATGATGCGACAAGCTCAATATAAGTAAATGCTTTTTTTTATAGAAAAAGAAACCGACTGAAACGCTTAATTAGGCAACAGAACAGGAATTCAAAAATTGGATTTTGTCAGTATCGAGCTGATAATTAGCCAATCCCTCAACAAAGGCCCAATAGTAAGTATTCTGCTCGGTTTTGAGTTCATTACATCGGTGTAGATAAAGAGTCCAGTCATCTAAACTGTCTTGAGAATCTTGCTCGGTATAAAATAGAGGCAAATAATGTTTTGACTCCACTTTTTCAAGATTGGCACGGCCCTCATCCGAAGGCTCTTCTGCATAAAGTCTTGCCGCTAATTTGCCCAATTCTTGCATTTCCTTAGCATCCTTTATGGCAAGCCAGCCTACTCTTCCTGATTTATCCAATAATAAAAAGTTAGTTTGGGTTTCTAAGAGATAGAATTCTGTAAAATTCTGAGCCTGCAAAAACTCATAAAACCAACTAGAAAGCATCAAATCTGTTAAGGCTGTCGGTAATTTTCCAGAGTGTTCCTGAAGGCTGTTCATAATAGGAGCGGATAGATTTAAAAAATATTCTAGCTCCATCTGTTTCACTGCCTGACAAACTAGATCATTAATATTAACAGCTTCATCTTTTCTAATAAATTTATCAATTACCCCATCATTAAAAGCTGTAACAGCTAAAGTATGGTCTGCCTCACCGGTCAACATGATCTTTTTAATATGCGGCCTACCGGCTAATTGCTTACAAAATTCTACGCCATTCATATTAGGCATTTGATAATCGACTACTACTATTGCAAGTTCTTGATGCCTTTTTGGATTGAATATTTCTTTATGGATGTCCGAAATATTAACTTTAATGCTTCTTTTATCGGCGTCAAATTCTTCAGCTTGCACCAAGCAGTGGTTTGTAAAAGGGTCAGGTTGTTTTGACAATATAAAACGTAACGCTTCTTGGGGGTCTTGAAAATCAATACAGGGAAAAGTCCTTTTTACTGCCAGCCGAAGGTTTTTGACAAAATACTTATCATCATCAACTAACACTATGGTAGCTGGATAAAAACAGCATGGAATACCTTTATTATTCATTAGCCTGGCCCCTGAAGCTATTGCGGTATTTTTGGAAACATCATTTTGAAGTGGGTATATTCCCCCTCAATTGAGTCGCAAGCAATACTGCCACGAAACTCCTCCATAATCAACTTACAAAGAGCTAAACCCACACCTGTACCATGTCTTGTTTTGCTATAAAAAGCACCAAAAAGATTGGCTAATACTTCAGGAGCGATACCTCTTCCAGTGTCTTTAAAATGAAGTATATTCAATTCTTCGCCTGGCTCAAGCCAAATACTGATCTCGCCTTTTCTTGCTGCTTTAATATAGTACAAAGCATTTTTCATTAAATTGAAAATGATATGTACAAACAGGGTTTTATCACCCATAAACTCAAAATCATTTCCAAGATTTACTTTAAGCAAGGCTTTATCTTCTTCTTCCATCGGGTAAACTTCTATAGCTTCATTGACACAAGCCACTATCGAAAGCTTTCTCAATTCATAACGTTTTACATTCTCCAAGTTAACCTTCATCAACATCATATTAATAAAAGTATTAGCCCCGTAAGTAACCTTGCTTAGAGATTTAGGTGCGTCTTTGAGATACTGCAAAACTTCTTCATCAAGTTTTTCTACTTTTTCTTCAGCACAGGCCGCCTCGTATCCTTTAAACACATCAGCCATATAGTGTTCTAAATTACCGGCTAGAGAATTAATCGTTGCCAAAGGAGTCCTAAGCTCATGAGCAATGCCTGCTGCCATAAGTTTTGCATTTTTGAGGCTTTCTTCGATTACCCGCTTTTCTTCTCTGAGCTCCTCAGCTTCCTTTTCCGCAGTAATGTTAAAAGCAATTCCAAGTATGCCAATAACATTTCCTTGTTCGTCTTTCATCGGAGCTTTCTTGGAAAGAAAATAGGCAGGCTTTCCTTCGGCCACACCCTGTTCAGTCACTGTGATCGCTTCAGCAGTTTCAATAACCTTCTGGTTAATTTCATAAACTTTAAGGGCTTCCTCATAGGGCTGTATATCAAATAGGGTCTTCCCTATAAATTGCTCTTTTTTATAGCCAAGAGATTTCAGCAAGTCATTATTGCAGCCCAAAAATTTTCCATTCAGGTCCTGCCAAAATATATGCCCCGGCATATTAGCTATAATCTCTTCCCATCTTAATTCAGCTTGCCTTTTAGCAACGACCAGCTTTTTTTCTTGATTTTTTTGCTCGGTAATGTCAAACGAAACTCCAAGCAAGCCTACCACCTCTCCCGCCTCATCTTTCAATGGGATTTTTTTTGAAAGCATCACCCTGCCATCGGGTGTCATTTCTTCTACGCTAAGCTCTTTACCAGTAGACATAACATAGAGGTCATCTTGAACGACTTTCTCAGCCACTTCTTTTGGTAATAAATCAAAAGTAGTCTTTCCCACAAATTCTTTGTTGTATTTGGCTTTGACATGGTCTGCTTGAGCTTTGTTACTACCTAGATATATTCCATTTCTATCTTTCCAGTAGACGTGGCCTGGCATAACAGCGATTAATGCCTCAAAATTACTTAATATTTGAGCGATTTTCTGATGCTTTTTGTTAGATTGTTGCATAGGCTTCAAATTAGGCGGTTTTTATAAGTATACATCAATTTCCTATTCTAACTTTATTTCTACCCAGTTAAGCTTATGTGCAAAGTAAGGGGCAACCAAATATTGCTGAATTATTTCAAAAGAGGGAATAATTTTACTAGGATAGAGAATAAAATCATAGCCAGCCGAAGCCATAAGAAGATATACAGCAGATTCTTCTTTGATATATTCAACGCCATATTTCAGCACATTTAAGCAATTAATAGGATGATCGTTTTTAGATAGTCTTTCAATAAAACCTTTTATGGTGCTGAAAACTCCAGTTCGAAACCTCGGGTTTTCCTCGTAAAGTATATTTATAAGATCAAGACTATGATTAAATCGAGCATGATTTAGCCATGAATCCCATCTCACTATCTCATAAGGTATTTGCAATCTATCAAGAGCTTCGGCATTTCTATCAAGCCAAGCATCGCCTTCAAGTCTTGCCATTTGCCACAGCTCATCCCAATCAAGCGCGGGGTAACTGACTTTGAGATTAAGGCGCTGCAAGCTATCAGCAAGCATAATAGTGCATTTACCGAAGTTTTTATTTACTTTATTGATTGTCGCTAAAAGCTTTTTACCCTCATGCTTAGGCTGCCCAACGCTAATGGACAATAAACAATGCGAGGTTGCGAACCGACCTTTGTATTCAGGTGGGCAGGCAAACCTAACTTTTACCGCTGATTTTTCAGACACCGATATTGGCTCCACCATATCCAAGCCCCATGAGGTTTTCTTACTGCAAAAATACATACTATTTTACAAAATAGCAATAATAGTGTTGATAGTTTTAAATTATATCAAAGCTTTACCTAGATCGATATCGGTAGATTATAATCAAGGCGCTAATTAAAATGCACAGCAACCAACTTGGTACATAGCCCCATGCCAAAAGGTAGTCATGACTTATTAAGCCATAAGATATGGTAATCAGTTGTAAAATAGAAAAGCCAAAAAAGGTAATAAAAGATACCCCTTTAGCACTCTTAGTTTTAATGAGTGTATAAATTTGAGGAATAAATAATAAAGCATTAATAAATAATGCTGCTCCAAATAAAAACTGAATAAGCTCTTTTAACCACATTTTTACCACCTACTATTGTAGACCCAATATATTTATGCCATAGCATTATGGCAATTGCCCCGCTAAAATAGCCTCAATTTTAAATTTAGGCAATTATTATGAGCCATTTTCTTGATATTTCGTTATTAAAGCGCAATCAACGTTACCGGCTATTGTTCACCGGCCAGGCGGTTTCTTTTCTTGGGACTGCAATTACCAGCGTGTCTTTGCCCTATCAGATTTACCATATTACGCACTCTACTTTAATGATTGGTTTACTCAGCCTTTTTCAGTTATTACCGCTACTCGTCACAGCATTAATTGGCGGGGTATTTGCCGATCGACATCATCGCCGCTTTTTACTGCTAAGTGCCGAGGCATTATTAGCTTTGGGCTGTTTGGCACTGGCGGTTAACGCATGGATGCCTCACCCCAGTATTCTAATAATATTTTTGGCAGCTCCAGTCATGTCGGCTATTACCGGACTACATCGCCCTGCCATGGACGGTATAACTCAACAGCTTGTAGACAGACAAGATTTTGGAGCAGTGGGTTCGCTAAGAGGCTTTTTATATAGTGGCGGGATGATTATCGGCCCGGCCATTGGCGGATTAATTATTGCGCATTTTGGTCTGGTAACGGCCTACCTGGTTGATTTCATAAGCTTTGCTGTATCTTTAACTGCCATTGCCTTAATCAAAAATGTTCCTGCTCCTGAAGTCAGCCACGATCTTTCTACCTGGGCTTCTTTGAAGGAAGGTTTTAGCTATGCTATGTCTCGCCAAGAATTGGTGGGAACCTATGTGGTCGATTTTGTTGCCATGATATTTGGCATGCCAAATGCCTTATTCCCCGCTATCGCTCAGTCTTTTGGAGGGGTTAAAACCCTAGGGCTTTTATATTCAGCTCCAGCAGTAGGCGCCCTTGTCATTTCAACTTACAGTGGCTGGGCCCCGAAAATTAAACGCCAAGGACTCGCTATTGCCATTGCAGCAGCTTTGTGGGGAATAGCCATTGTGCTATTTGGCTTGTCAAAAGAACTGTGGCTCGCTTTACTGTTTTTAGGTTTTGCGGGGGCAGCTGATGCAATCAGTGGGATTTTCCGAGATATGATGTGGAACAATACTATACCTGTAGCCTTTCGTGGTCGCCTATCTGGCATTGCCATGATCAGCTACTTAAGCGGCCCAAGACTAGGAGATACCGAATCAGGCCTTGTAGCAGCGGCTTTTGGAGTCACTGCCTCTATAGTGTCAGGTGGCGTGCTTTGTATAGTGGGAGTTGGAATTTGCTGCTGGGCCTTGCCTAAATTCACCCGGTATAAGGCAGAATAATTAAGATTTCTTTTTAGCTGCCTTTTTATATTCAATTTCACGCTGTCCGCTTGACCAGGAAGGAGGATCGCTGGCTGGAAAAGATTCCCACGCCGCCTCATCCTCGATATCAAGCCCCTCGCCCACCAGTTTCTTTTTAAAATCCACTTCTGATGCCGATTTATGTTTCATGCTGATTTTTCTTTTCATTTTACGCTCCTCTATGACTCTAAGTAATCCAATAACTCCAAATAAACCGCATTGGTCCAGCCGAATCCAATTTCATTGCTTTGATAACCAAATTTAATGGTTGCCTTCACCTCTGAAGACTCTGAACTCACATCGTATTTTTCAAATACACTGCCATGTTGCTCAAATTCATGATTTACCAGGTTAATAAATTTATAAGAAAGTCGCTCTGCCTCCGATATATAGCCATAACGTATTAGCGCTTTGACTGCGAAGTAATGAAAAGGCGCCCATCCAAACGGAGCATCCCACTGATTTCCTGTCACATAAGTGCTTGCTAATAACCCGCCAGGGGCTTCTAAGGCGACTAGGTTTCTAACCACCTGTTGAGCTCGATCTTGAGAGGCAATGCCTGCCCATAAAGGGTAAAAAGTCGTAGCAAATATGTAAGGCCGCATTATTTTTCGATCGGCATCGTAATCAAAGTAATAACCCAAGTCCTCATCCCAGCAGCACTGGTTGATCTTAATAGCGCGTTGAATGGCGAGCTCATTCCACTCATTGCGTAAATCCTGATTCCCTAATATTTGATGAATTTCAGCAAGATCTAATTCCATTTGATAAAGCAAAGAGTTTAAACAAATGGAAGCATAGCTTGGAGTTCCCCCACCAAATGGCCCGTATTTATTAGAAGGGTCAAACCCAGACTCACGGGCCGAGCGGTCAGCCATATAGAAACTGGGTTTTAGCAGATCGCGTTGTTTATCATAGAACTTACTAATTTTATAATCCTGCACGCCGTGAGTTTTAAAATACTCTTTTACCCGCACATAATGATCTTTACCGCATTCATCAATTTCACTGTGAATGACTTCAATGCTCGGCCTATTACTGCTAGCAGAATAGCGAGACAAACCAACGCTTTCTATTAGATGAGGAGGCTTATTCCAAAACCGATGATCATGCTCAATCCACTTTACCGCTTCAGCCAACCAGTCTCGATCACAGGTTTTTTTATAAATTGCTAATACCATCTGCGAAATTAAGGGAGGCTGCGAGCGATCTAGGTGATAAGAGCGATTAGAATTTAATACTTTACCATAGTGATTAATCTGATAGAGGGCATTTTCTACCATGCCCTTAGCAAG
>JAQSYQ010000047.1 GCA_029256015.1 Gammaproteobacteria bacterium
GGAGTCCAAAAAGTAATTAAACTGATGCTGCCTGCCTTGTTTGGGGTATCCATTGCTCAAATCAGTTTATTGTTGGACACTATTTTCGCATCATTTTTAAAAACGGGCAGTGTCTCCTGGTTGTATTATTCGGACAGGATAATGCAGTTTCCACTGGGAGTGTTTGGAGTAGCCTTATCTACCGTGGTATTGCCTCATTTGTCCCGTCAGCACAGCTTAAAAGACTACAATGAATATAACCGCGCTTTAGACTGGTCTTTGCGCCTAGTGGTGATGCTGGCATTGCCCGCGGCTTTAGCTGAGGCGGTATTGGCAGGGCCCATTGTTGTGAGCTTATTTCAGTATGGCAAATTTAATATGCTGGATGTAAGAATGACCATGTACAGTTTGTGGGCATTTTCTTTGGGCTTGTTGTTTTTTATCGCAGTTAAGGTGGTGGTTTCAGGCTATTACGCAAGGCAAGATATGAGGACGCCGGTACGTATTGGAATCATTGCCGTTGCGGTAAATATGGTGCTAAACGCTATTTTAATTTGGCCCCTTGGCCACTCAGGTTTAGCTTTGGCAACAGGTATAGGCTCAATGGTCAATACTTTGATGCTTTTATGGGGGCTATTCAAGAATAAAATTTATGTGCCTCGCCCTGGCTGGTGGAAAGTGTGGCGGGCCGTTATCCTGGGCAATGTTGTGATGGGGCTGCTGCTTTATTTTATGCAGGCTAATTTGCAAACTTGGCATGATTGGCACGCAGGTTTAAGAGCTTTGCATTTGATGATATTGGTGGCGGTGGGGGCAGGTTCATATTTTGCAGTGTTGTTCCTTTTTGGCGTCCGCAAACGTGACTTCCTTCTATAAGCAGCCCTATATTACTTTTTCATTCTGCACATGCTTCATCTTGGCAAAACTGTGCTCAAACTTAAGATTAGGCATAACAGGCGTCCATGATCTTGTATGCCTAATGCCGCATCCCTTGCGGCACCCTTCGGATCTAAAGTTTGAGTTTTGTTTTTCCAAGCGCATGCGGCCATGAATAAAAAAGCAATATGGGGCTGATCTAAATTAAGCCCTGCCATCGTACAAATAAGATGATAATTAGGCTAAAGCGTAGTAAACTTCAGGCCTAGTGAATTAAACCAACAGATATCTATGCGATTTATTGCAGGCGTGCGTAAATTTCCACAACAGGCTGAGCCTTGTGTATTAACTATCGGTAATTTCGATGGAATGCACCGTGCGCACCAGCTTATTTTGGAGAGAGTCAGTGCTTATGCTAAGCAGCATCATTTGATTTCAAGCGTGATGTTATTTGAGCCTCAGCCTCGTGAATATTTTAATCCAGAAAAAGTGGTGCCTCGCTTATCTTTGTTGCGAGATAAGCTTTGCTTCCTTGAAAGCATGCAAATCGATCAAGCAGTCTGTTTGGCATTTAATAAAAATTTAGCCTCTCTGTCAGCAGAGCAATTTATCAAAAACATTTTACTTAAAGGCTTAAATGTAAATCATTTGATTGTGGGTGATGATTTTGCTTTTGGCAGTGATAGAGCGGGGAACTTTGACATGCTAAAAAGCTATGGAGAGCAGTATGGTTTTACTGTAGAGCATACTCCTACCATTTTGTATCAAAATGAGAGAATTAGTAGCTCTAGGCTTAGGCTGGCTATTGCGCAAGGTAATTTTAAAGAAGCCGAAGCCTTGTTAGGGCGGCAGTATAGTATTTTGGGAAGAGTAAAGCACGGAGATAAAAGAGGGCGTTTGCTTGGCTTTCCCACATTGAATCTTCGGCTTATCCGGCCTATGGCAGTTCAAGGTGTTTATTTGGTCAGAGTTAAAGGTATTGGTGATCAGCCAATATTTGGGGTGGCCAATGTAGGAAGGCGACCCACTGTTGAAGGAAAGGTTCAGCTATTAGAGGTCTATCTGCTGGATTTTAACGGGGACTGTTACGGTAAGCTTATCCAGGTCGAGTTTTTACATTTACTTCGGGCTGAGCAAAAGTTTTCTTCTATAGAGGCTTTAAAGCAACAGATTGCTCTTGATGTAGAAGCAGCTAAGAAATCCATTCAGTCTTTCCTTTAAAAATTCAAGAATCGAAGAGAAGGGCTGTAGTTTAGGTTTCAGCGTTTTTATTGGAAAAATTAAGGCGGTTCAAGACTGTGCAGCTATTTTGCTTAGTTTGTACTAGACTCACTATATTAAATTCTGAGAGCTGAACTATGGATAGCTTTGCTAATACTTTTTTCTATGCCTTTGCTGCCTTATTTTCTATGCTAAATCCTATTGGTATGTCAGCGGTTTTTTTAGCAATTACCAAAGATTATCCCGCAGCAATAAGGCATAAAATGGCCTATAAAGTTGCTGTGTATGCTGCAATTTTACTAGTGGCAAGTTTCTTTGTTGGGCCGTATCTTTTGAGGTTTTTTGGAATATCTTTGGCATCTATTCAAATAGCAGGTGGAATGCTGGTGTTTTATACTGCTTGGGGAATGTTGGATACTAAACCTAAAATCAGCAATAGCGAGGAAGAAGAAGCCTTAAAAAATACCGACATTACTTTTTTTCCGCTTACTATGCCTATTACTGCTGGGGCAGGAGCCATCGCGGTCACCATCGCCCAAGCTGCTAAAATCACCACTGCTAATACTATAGAGCTGCTAGGAGCTATAAGCTCAGTCTGTGCTATTGTTTTTGTCTGTATTATCGTTGCGGTATGTTATCGGTTTTCCGATGAAATATTTAATAGATTAGGCGCGACGGGAACCAATGTGGTCACACGATTAACCGCATTTATCTTGTTGGCGATTAGCGTCAATGTAATTTGGGAAGGGGTTTTAGGGTTGATTCAACCTGTGTTTCATTAATTGTGAGAGAGTAAATGACCAGCTACTTATTTGAAAACTGTAGTCTTGTTGATGCAAATAGCCGTGATGCTAGGCAGGGATTTTCTGTTTTGGTAGAAGCTAATTTAATTAAAGAAGTCAGTGCAAACAAAATTCATGCGCCTGGGGCAAAAGTTTATGATCTAAATGGAAAAACTTTAATGCCAGGCCTTATCGATGCCCATGTTCATGTAACAGCGGCCATTATAGATTTGGCTAATGAAAAAATTCCTGAGAGTGAGATTTCAGTTCAAGCTGCCCGCTTTATGGAAGATATGCTGATGCGAGGCTTTACCAGTGTAAGGGATGCAGGCGGGGCAGATATGGGCTTAGCTAACGCTGTCAAGAAAGGCCTTATTAAGGGGCCAAGACTATTTTATTGTGGCAAGGCGATAAGCCAAACCGGCGGCCATGGGGATTTTCGCCAAGCTAATGTAGGAGGAAGCCTTTGTAGCTGTGCTTGTTCTGGAAGCTCTATTTCCTTGATTGCAGACGGCATAGATGAAGTCAGAAAAGCGGTAAGAAATGAAATTAGAAAAGGCGCCTCCCATATTAAAATCATGTCTTCAGGTGGAGTGGCTTCGCCGACAGACAGGGTCACTAATCTGCAATATTCTGTAGAAGAACTCAAGGCCATCGTAGAAGAGGCCCATAATGCAGGAATTTACGTGATGGCTCACGCCTATACCCATGAATCCATTGTCCGCTGTGTTGAGGCGGGAGTGAGAAGTATTGAGCACGGCAATCTTTTAAATGAAAAAACGGCTGAATTGATGGCTCAAAAAGGCGCTTATTTGGTGCCTACTTTGGTGGTATATGAATCTTTGGCCGATTTGGGCCCTAAACTGCATTATCCTCCAGAAAGCCTTGCAAAGGTTAAGGATGTTAAAACAGCAGGGCTTCAAGCCATTAAAACTGCCCGGGATAAGGGCGTGAAAATTGGATTTGGCACTGACTTGCTGGGAGTTGAGGGCCAGACATGGCAAGCGAAAGAGTTTGTCATTCGCTCTGAGGTTGAATCTCCTTATGAAATCATCAGTTCAGCGACAATAATCAATGCGGAAATTCTAAATCAAGTTGGTAAGCTTGGAGTTATTGCAGTCGGCGCTTTTGCTGATCTGCTCGTAATAGAGGGCAATCCATTGAAAGATATCAGTCTTTTGGCAGGTCAAGGAGAGGCTTTGGCTCTGATTATGAAAGAAGGTGTAATTTACAAAGACCGACTGAGCTAATCACAGTCTTTACCCTTTAATTCATCAGTGTTATAAATAGATTAGCTCTTTTGATTTATTCCATTCGCAAGTTCTCGCGTTGTTAGTTTTATTTTGTTCCTATTTCAACATAAAAGGAGACGATTATGGCTGAAGTTATTGAACCTATTAAGCAAAAACAGAAATTACCCGGCCTGGAAAGCAAAATGAAGCCTGTTCCTAAGGATGAAGATCCTAACTATAAAGGCAGCGGCAAATTGAAAGACAAAGTCGCCATTATTACAGGCGCCGACAGTGGAATTGGTAAGGCGGTAGCTATCGCTTTTGCTAAAGAAGGGGCTGATATTGTAGCTTCTTATTTATTGGAAGATTCGGATGCGGAGTCAATGAGACAGAGGGTCGCGGCTTTAGGCAGAAGATGCTTGTTAATTCCTGGGGATATTTCTAACAGTGAGCACTGCCAAACCATAGTAGATAGAACCATGAAGGAATTTGGCAAAATCGATATTTTGGTTAACCATGCTGGCGAGCAGATGCAAACCAATAGTCTTGATGATGTGACTGATGAAAAGCTTGAGCACATTTTTAAAGTGAATGTGTTTTCTCAATTTTATCTGACTCGCACTGCCTTAAAACATATGAAACAAGGCGCTTCTATTATCAACACAGTCTCAATTGTCGCCTATGAAGGCAATCCTATGCTGCTTGATTATACGGCGACCAAAGCCGCCAATGTGGGCTTTACGCGTGCCTTATCTCAGGCGCTGGTTAAAAAAGGCATTCGAGTCAATGGGGTGGCTCCAGGGCCTATTTGGACTCCTCTAATTCCAGCCAGCTTTTCAGCCGATAAAATGCCTGACTTTGGTAAGCAAACTCCTATGGCGCGCCCAGGCCAGCCTTATGAGCTTGCTCCGGCTTATGTGTATTTGGCCAGCAATATTGATTCAAGTTACGTGACGGGCCAAGTCATTCACGTTAATGGCGGAACGGTAGTCAATACATAAACTGAGATGGAAGGGGTATGAAGCATCCTATCAGCTTAAGAACCATAAAAAAGGTCCGAGAGTATATTAAAAACT
>JAQSYQ010000001.1 GCA_029256015.1 Gammaproteobacteria bacterium
AATAGACATGGCAGGAAGTCCGGCTAAATTGATAGCTAATGTGTAAACATCTGAAAGGTACATGCTGACCGGATCTTGGGCTTTTTCACCTAGTTTAAACGCAGCGGTAGGGGTGGTAGGGCCCATAATAACGTCTACTTCTTCAAAAGCCTTTTGGAAGTCTTGAGCAATTAATCGACGGATTTTTAAAGCTTTGCTGTAATAAGCATCATAATAACCCGATGATAGAACATAAGTTCCAATCATAATTCGGCGCTTGACTTCATCCCCAAAGCCGTCTCCTCTGGAGCGCTTATAAAGGTCTTGCAAATCCTTCGGGTTGTCGCAGCGGTAGCCATAACGCACTCCGTCATATCTCGCTAAGTTAGAAGAAGCTTCGGCCGGAGCGATGACATAGTAGGCGCCGATAGAGTGGTGGTTGTGCGGTAGGCTGATTGATTTGACGATAGCGCCCATTTTTTCGAATTCTTTAATGGCAGCTTGAATGGTGTTAGCAACTTTGCTATCCAGGCCTTCTGCAAAGTATTCTTCAGGAATGCCTATCTTTAAGCCTTTGATGCTGTCATTTAAGTGCTTACTATAATCTGGTACGGGGTGCTCAACTGAGGTGGAGTCTTTTTCGTCAAAACCTGCCATCACATTGAGCATTAAAGCACAGTCTTCTGCAGTGAAAGCCATAGGGCCGCCTTGATCTAGGCTTGAAGCAAATGCAATCATGCCGTAACGAGATATTCTGCCGTAGGTGGGTTTAATCCCTGTTAAGCCGCACATGGCAGCAGGTTGGCGGATGGATCCACCGGTATCGGTTCCTGTGGCGCCGGGAGCCAGTCCTGCTGCTACAGCAGCGGCTGAGCCACCAGATGAGCCTCCTGGAATGTAGTCTAGGTTCCAAGGGTTTCTTACTAAACCATGAAAACTGGTCTCGTTGGAAGAGCCCATAGCAAATTCATCCATATTAGTTTTACCCAACATTACAGAACCATCTTCTTGAAACTTTTTAATGATATGAGCGTCATAGGGCGAAATAAAATTGTTCAGCATTTTTGATCCGCAGGAGGTTTTAATTCCTTTGGTGCAGAATATATCTTTTTGAGCGATAGGAATTCCGGTTAAGTGCCCGATTTTTCCAGAAGCAATTAATTGGTCGGCATGTTTGGCTTGGGATAGGGCCAATTCTTCGGTGACTGTAATAAAGCTATTAATCTTAGGATCAAGCTGTTTAATTCTTTTTAAATAGGCCTGAGTAAGTTCAAGGCTAGACACTTTTTTGGCAACCAAATCTGCTTTAAGTTTGGCAATAGTAGAATAGGTCATCGTATTTCCTTATTCAATTACTTGAGGAACTAAATACATTCCCGCGGCAATAGCAGGAGCAGTTTCTTGTAATGTTTTGCGCTCATCATTTTCAGTTACCCTATCTTCGCGCATTCTCTGGGCTTGGCTAAGGGGATGGGTCATGGGTTCAATATTATCGGTATTTACTTCCTCTAAGGCTTTTACCATATCCAAAATATTGCCGAGGTCTTTGGTATATTTGCTTATTTGCTCAGGCCTAATTTCTAAATGCGCAAGGCGGGCGATATGTACTACTGTATTTTCTTCTACCATCATGGGTGGCTCCTAATCA
This sequence comes from Gammaproteobacteria bacterium, assembly GCA_029256015.1. GTDB lineage: Bacteria > Pseudomonadota > Gammaproteobacteria > Francisellales > CACEW01 > JAQSYQ01. Next base: position 1,628 of record JAQSYQ010000001.1, read on the forward strand.
TTCGTTATTCTGGAGGACCGAAGGAAGATCCGAAATCCAGTTTTTTTCTTATTGTGGATCCCGGGTCCTGCCATGCAGCCCCAGGATGACATTTTTCTACAGCAGCCAGCTGCTAAGAAAAATTGTCACTCTATCAGGTGTGAGCTTAATTTTCTACTGCTGCAATAGGCTTAATGTCTTTTCGCACCAGAGTTTTTTTGCTTCAAGGTTGAGCTTGGTAAATTGATAAGTTGCTTCTAGGTATTTTTGATCTTCTTTGCCGGCGTGTTCAGTCTTGATGTATTCGGCAATTGAATCTAAGCCTTTAAGTTGTTGCTTTACTTGACTGTAATATTCTTGGATATGCTGCAAGGTGAGCTCAAGGCCGGCATGTTCTGCCATGGTAAGCTTAAGTAAAATCTCTTCTCGGTATTGGGCGGGCTCTATAGGTTGGGCCAGCCAGATTTCCAATTTTGCCAGACCTTCGGAAGTGATGACATAAATTCGGCGATTTCTGCCGCCACTCGCTATGTCCAGTTTGGAGCTTACCAAACCTTCTTGCTCTAATTTTTTCAAAATAGGGTAGATCTGGGCATTGCTTTCTGACCAATGATAAGGAGAAACCTTATTGAACTTTTGCTTTAGATCATAGCCCGACATGCTGCTTTTGCTTAGCCAACCGAGGATTGCATATTGGCTTTTGTTAATTTTGCTCATTGCTGGTTTTCTTTCTTAAAGGTTATTCTGACAGGTATTTTTAACCTATTGTAGTATAAATTTTTAAACTAAGCTATCGTCATACCTTTAATAGGGATAAACAACAGGTTACTATTACCTATATGAATATCGCTAGCATCGAGGACTTAGCGTGATATACTATCGTTAAACCACTGAATTAAAGTTAAAGAAAAATGCCAGTTTTAGATGTTTTTTTATGCACGCTTGCCTCAGTTCTTTGGGGCATTAACTATCTGTTCGTTAAGGCGGGAGTGGCTGTTTTCTCTCCGATAAATGCCATGTTTTTACGCTTCGTTATAGTTAGCGTGATCTTGATGCCATGGATTATTCGCACCCCTAAAACTCAATGGTGGCCGTTGATCAAACTCTCAGTTGTAATGGGCACTATTTACTTTTCTTTATTTTTTATAGGGACTGCCGGCGTTCCTGCAGGAGAAGCCGCCATCATTATGCAGCTTCAAGTGCCGTTTGCTGCAGTGATATCTGCTTTCGTTTTTAGAGAAAGGCTGGGTTTTAAAGCATTCACAGGAATTGTTCTTGCTATGCTGGGAGTGATCATTACTATTGGGATGCCGCATCATCACGCGCAGGCAGTTAGGCCTATTCTATATTTGATAGCTGCTTCTTTTTTCTGGGCTTTAGGGAATATTCAAGCTAAAAAGTTAGGGGACATGCATCCATTTATTTTAAATGGGACGATGGCTTTATTAGCTGCACCACAACTATTGGTCTTAACTTTGATTTTTGAGCCTTCAGCTCTTGCTACAAGCCTGCACCATGAGTGGAAGGACTATTTGCCTCTATTCTATATGGCTATAGTTTCCACGGTCATTTGCTACTCAATTTGGTTTAAAATGCTGCAGCGCCATCAGGTAAATAAGGTGATGCCATTTGGCCTTTTGGTGCCAGTAGTGGCAGTGCTTGCCTCTGATATATTTACAGGAGAGGCTATCACTCTACACGTATTGATAGGCTGCATCCTCTGTGTAAGTGGCCTGGGCTTGGTATTGGTTAAACGCCATGCTAGCAAGCCTGCATTAGCCCCAGAAGAAACCTAGAGCGAATCATCAAATTCAGCTGAATCAAACACTAAAGGAAAGGCTTCTGGCTGAGTTTGGGCTGCATTTTCTGCTTTAAGGCTTTTAAAATCCCACAACGAGCTGTCCATAAGTTGGCTTGGGTTAATGCTGCTTAAAGCATGAAGCATATTGCTAGGGACTTTGGGATTTTCTTTTGCTAATTCATCAATCAGCTTTTTCACCCTCACTCTGGCTAGATTTTCTTGGGAACCGCATAAGTTACATGGAATAATGGGAAACTGCTGTTCTTTGGCATAGGCAATAATGTCTTGCTCTTGACAGTAAGCCAAAGGACGAATGACTACATGTTTTTTATTATCACTTAGGAGCTTAGGGGGCATAGACTTAATCTGGCCGCTGTATAGAATTGACATCATCAAGGTGCGAATTAGATCGTCACGATGATGACCCAGAGCGACTTTAGTAAATCCATGCTGTTCAGCATAGGTGTATATGTTACCGCGACGAAGCCTTGAGCAAAGTGAGCAATAGGTTTGCCCCTCCGGAATCTTTTCTTTAACAATGGAATAGGTATCTTTGCGCATAATTTCATAAGGAATTCTACGCTCCTCCAACCAGGCTCTAAGATTGCTGTCATTCCATCCCGGCTGAGCTTGATCTAGAGTAAAAGCAAAAATCTCAAAACTGTAGTGATATTTCTGGCGAAGGAAGTCGAGCATACACAGCATGGTAAAAGAATCTTTGCCGCCAGACAGGCAGACCATCACTCTATCCCCTTTTTCAATCATCTTGAACTCAGCGATCGCTTTGCTGGTGTAATGGGCGAGTTTTTTACCTATTTTGCTTAATTCTGGCATGAGACTTCTCAATAAAATAAAGGGCGCTATTGTAAGTTTTTAATCCGCGGGAGTCAAAATATAAGGTAAACCATCTGGTTTTATAGTAATATTTCCAATTTTTAGCTTAGGCAAGGCGTCTGCAAGCCAAGAACCAAAGCTGCCAAAATAGGTGGTTGAGGAAGCTCGGCTGAGAAACAACGCAGGATAGGTTAAAAAGTGGGAATATTGGAGAGAATGAAATGCAGTTTTTTGCATCGACAGCCAAGGGCATAGAAGGCCTGTTGTTTGAAGAATTAAAATCCTTAGGCGCCACCGAGCTGAGAGAAACCCGAGCTGGGGTTTATTTTGACGGAGAAATTGAGCTAGCCTATAAGGTTTGCTTATGGTCGCGTTTGGCCAATAACATTTATTTGCCTTTGCTTAAATTTAAAGCCGTCGATGGGGATGCGCTTTATCGAGAAACCTTGCAAATAGACTGGCTTGAGCATTTGGCTTCCAGCGGTTCGTTTCGAATTGATGTAGACGGAAAGCACAATACGATCAATCACCCTCACTATATTGCCCAAAAAATAAAAGATGCCATAGTCGACCAAATTCGAGACAAACTTGGCAAAAGACCTAATATTGAAGCTGAAAGGCCTGATATTGTTTTACATGCCTATGTAAAGGGCGATGAGTTTACACTGAATTTAGATTTGTCAGGTGAGAGCATGCATAGGCGAGGTTATCGCTTAGAGTCCGGCAAAGCCCCATTAAAAGAGACATTAGCTGCCGCCGTATTAATAAGAGCTGGCTGGCCCGAGCAGCTTAAGAAACCTGATCCCGTTTTATTTGACCCAATGTGCGGTACTGGAACTTTATTAATTGAAGCCGCTTTAATGGCTTATGATACAGCTCCTGGGCTGAGCAGAGGCTACTTTGGATTTTTAGGCTGGCGTCAGCATCGTAAAAGCATTTGGCAAAACCTAATCGACGAGGCAAAAGCCAGATCCGAAGCCGCACTAAAAGAGCCCAAGGCACTTATCTACGGCTCAGATATCCATCCCCAAGCCGTTATTAAAGCTGAATCCAATATCCGCCGGGCAGGCTTAATGAACTTTATTAGAGTTGAGCAAGCTGATGCCACCATGCTGGAAGAGGCGGTGGCAGAATCCGGCCTAATCGTTTGCAACCCTCCTTATGGAGAAAGGCTGGAGATGGAGCAGGCTGAGCTTGAGCAATTATTTAGGAAATTTGGGCAAAGCTTAAAGCAACACTATGCAAATTGGAGTCTGGCCATTTTTACCGGCAATCCTGAATCCGTTAAATCCATTGGATTGCGCCCCGTTAAAAAATATCACTTATTTAACGGACTGCTTGCCTGTGAACTATTAAAATTTGAGATATCAGAAGCCCAATTCAAACAAGAAGAATCCTGGCAAAATAGAATAGTACGCCAGGCTAAACTCATGCAAGAGCAAGGGCTATCCGAGCATGCAACGATGCTGTTCAATCGACTGAGTAAAAATGAAAAGCATTTACGCAGCTGGCGCAAAAGAGAAGCCATTCATTGCTACCGTTTGTATGATGCCGATATTCCAGAATATTCAGCAGCTATTGATATCTACGAGCAGTATGTGCATATTCAAGAATACTTAGCCGGCAAGGATATCGACCCTAAAGTTGCCCATCAGCATTTAGTGGAAATAGCCGCGGCAACTCAGGCCTTTACTCAAATAGGCTGGGAGCATATTTTTATTAAGCAAAGGCAGAGACAAAAGGGCCTTGAGCAATATGAAAAGCTTAATGAAAGGGGTGAGTTCTATAAAGTCCAAGAGGGAGATGCCAAGTTATGGGTCAACTTTACCGACTATTTAGATACCGGTTTGTTTTTAGACCATCGCTTAATGCGCCAAAAAGTGGCAGAAGCATCTAAAGGCAAAACACTTCTTAATTTGTTTGCCTATACTTGCACTGCAAGTGTTCACGCGGCTTTGGCCGGGGCCAAGAAGGTGGTAAGCGTGGATATGTCACGCACCTATCTGGATTGGGCTAAGCGCAATTTCAGCTTAAACCATATTGATCTCGCTAAGCATGATTTTATTCAGGAAGACTGTTTGCAGTGGTTAGATCAAGCTCGTGATAAATTCGATGTGATTTTTATTGATCCGCCCAGCTTTTCCAATTCAAAAAGAATGGAAGGGACTTTTGATGTGCAAAGAGACCACGTTAATCTTATTCAAACTGCGATGCGATTGTTAAAGCCGCAAGGAAAACTCTATTTTTCTAATAACTTAAGGTCTTTTAAAATAGATAGCGAGGCTTTAAGCCAGTATAAAATTCACAATATCAGCAAAGCCTGCCTGCCGGAAGATTTTGTAAGAAGGCCTAATATTCACCATTGCTTTGAGATCATGGAGCTATAAATGATATTTTGGAATTGCCACAAGCCTAAAGCAGAAGAAGTGCTCTTGCCAGGGACGCCGGTAAAATATCGAGACCCAGGTTTGGCCTTATTTGGAGAAGAAGTTCCCCCTACGCCACAGGCATCTTCTCATATGAGCTTTTTTACCAAGGCTCGTTTGCACATATTTGGCCCTGCCCACTTCCTGCAAAGGGAAAGGCAAAGCTCTGCTTATGAGCCGGGGGAAATAAAGCAAGGGCTTTAATTTACAAAGCCCTTAGCTCCTGTAGGCGATTGGCTAATGTCGCCTTAGCTTCTTTGGCTTTTTGGAGTTTTTCCTGTTCCTTGGCAACCACTTCTTTAGGGGCCTTATCAGCAAACTGAGGGTTGGCTAATTTAGCCTCAAACCTTGCAACTTCCTCAGCATATTTACCGAGCTCTTTATTTAAACGTTCGATTTCAGCTTGAATATCAATAAGCCCCGCTAAGGGAATATGCAGTTGCATATCATCCATAATCATCGTTGCTGAAGCAGGGGGGCTGTCATTTTTGCCCAGATATTCAATGTTTTCAATTTTAGCTAACTGTTTTATCAATGCCTCAAAATGCTCAGTGTTAGATTGAGTTTGCTTGTTAGCGCCTTGAATCAAAAGCTTAACGGTTTTGCTTGGAGCAATATTGTTTTCAGATCGTAAGGTTCTAATAGAACTGATTAATAGCTTTAAGTGCTCAATATCAATTGCGGCCTGATCATCATTTTTGCCTTCGCCTTTTGGATAAGCTTGCAGCATAATGCTTTTAGCTGAAATAGACAAAGTAGGGGCTACAGACTGCCAAATGGTTTCGGTAATAAAGGGAATAATCGGGTGGGCCAGACGTAAAACCTGCTCAAGCACAGCAACCAAAGTATAGCGAGTCGCCGCTTTCTGCTTCTCTGAAGATTCAGCGCTATTTAGCACAACCTTGGCTAGCTCTAGATACCAGTCACAATATTCATTCCAAACAAAGTCATAAATAGTTTGAGCCAGTAAATCAAAGCGATATTCAGCCAGATAACGATGAGCATTTTCTATGGTTTCATTTAATTTGGACCAAATCCATTGGTCAATTTCATTCAAATGATTGCTTGGCGCGATGCTGTGGCCTTCCACATTCATCAATACAAATCGAGCAGCATTCCATAGTTTATTGCAGAAATTGCGATAGCCTTCCATCCTTTGTACGTCAAAGTTGATGTCGCGGCTAGTGGAAGCTAGGGCGCAGAAGGTAAACCTTAAGGCATCGGTTCCAAAGGCTGGAATCCCGTTAGGAAACTGCTTTTTAGTCGCTTCAGTAATTTTTTCAGCGAGCTTGGGCTGCATCATGCCGTAGGTGCGTTTTTTAATTAAGCTGTCTAAATCAATGCCGTCAATCAAATCAACGGGATCAAGGACATTGCCCTTGGTTTTAGACATTTTTTGGCCTTCAGCATCTCGAATCAAACCGGTAATATATATTTCTCTAAATGGCACGTCATTCATAAAATGCAGGCCAAACATCATCATTCTGGCTACCCAGAAAAAGATAATGTCAAAGCCTGTAATCAACACTGAAGTCGGATAAAAGGTTTTGAGTGCTTTAGTTTGATCAGGCCAGCCCAAAGTAGAGAATGGCCATAAAGCAGATGAAAACCAGGTGTCTAATACATCTTCATCTTGTCTGAGTTCAATATGATCTGCGATATTATGTTTTTTGCGGACATCCTGCTCATCTAGGCCAACGTATTCTTTATTATCTTTATCGTACCATACAGGAATTCTGTGTCCCCACCATAGCTGGCGGCTGATACACCAGTCTTGAATATTGTTCATCCATTCAAAATAGGTATTTTCCCAGTTTTTAGGAATAAACTTCACTTCACCATTTTTGACTTTTTCAATGGCCTTTTCTGCTAATGGCTTGGTGCTGACATACCATTGGTCCATCAGATAGGGCTCAAGTACGGCGTTGCCTCGTTCATTTCTTGGAACTTTCAAAGCATGGGGTTGGATCTTTTCTAGTAAGCCTTCAGCCTCTAAGTCAGCCACTATTTTTTTGCGGGCCGCAAATCTTTCCATGCCTTGATAAACTTTGGGCGCATGTTCATTGATATGGGCTTTCTCGGTAAAAATATTGATTAAGGGCAATTGATGTCTTTTCCCGACTTCATAGTCGTTAAAGTCATGGGCAGGGGTGATTTTAACACAGCCAGTCCCAAAGCTTGGGTCAACATAGTCATCAGCGATAATCTGGATCAAGCGTTCTGTTAATGGCAGTCTTAACATCTTGCCTATTAAGTGCTGATAGCGCTCATCATCAGGATGAACTGCGACAGCCGCATCTCCTAGCAGGGTTTCAGGGCGGGTAGTTGCGACTACCAAGAAGCCCGAGCCATCTTCTAATGGATAGCGGATATGCCAAAGGGAGCCTTGCTCTTCAGTGGGAACTGCTTCAAGGTCGGAAACCGCTGTTAGCATAACTGGGTCCCAGTTCACGAGACGTTTGCCGCGATAAATTAATTTGTCGTCATATAATCTAATAAAAGCTTCTTTAACGGCTTTTGATAAACCCTCATCCATGGTGAATCGTTCGCGAGACCAGTCTGGGGAAGTCCCTAATCGACGCATTTGACGGGTGATATTACCACCGGATTCTGCCTTCCACTCCCATACCTTTTCAACAAAAGCTTCACGACCTAAGTCATAGCGGGATTGGCCTTTTTCATATAGCTGGTTTTCCACAACCATTTGGGTCGCAATTCCAGCATGGTCTGTTCCAGGCTGCCAGAGAGTGTTATCTCCTTGCATGCGATGATAGCGGATTAAAATGTCCATTAAAGTTTGCTGAAAGCCGTGTCCCATATGAAGACTTCCCGTAACATTGGGAGGAGGGAGCATAATTGAAAAAGGCAAACCGTTGCCGCTTGGTGTGAAATAGCCAGCTTGTTCCCAGCTTTGATAAAGGCTAGATTCGATATCTTTTGGTGAGTAAGTCTTTTCCATACCGCGTCCATATTCAATTAAATTTTCGTGCAAAATTATATACTGCAAGCCCTAAGCTTGTCGAAGGATATCTGGCATGGGTATGCTCGGTTTGAATTTATTGGTATGAGTCCTGGTATCGCTTTCGTTGCTCATCTTAAGCTTGCGTGAAATCTTTCCAAGAACAAGCTTGCGCAGAGTAACGAAAGCGATAGCAGGACTAATTTAATAGCCTGGATCCCCGATCAAAGCTTGTCCCCGCGCAGGCGGGGATCTGGATGATGATTTTCTAAGTGGCAAAGCCTGCTCTAGATCCCCGATCAAGTCGAGGATGACAATTCTCTATGCAACAAGTTGCAAGAGAATCTGTCACTTTTTAGGGTCGTATTTGGTAAAAGGCAGAATTTTTTCTTGATCTTCAATGGGGTAAACCGATTGGCCCTTGATAAGAGCATAGTAATACTTCCCATTTTCAGATAGAACTTCGGTAGCTGGGTGCAAATATGGCCCCCACTCATAAACTGGGATGTCATAGTTTCTTTCTAGGAAGAAGAAGGGAATTCTTTCTCGTTTAGCAATAGATTTAACGATGTTTTCAGAATCCTCCACGGGTTCTTGCGCATGTTCGTTTTTAGCAAATTCATATAAAAATTTCATCTGCATTTCATCGCAGACAACAAGCCAGCTCACATTACCTTTTGCATCTAATAGCAAGAAATTCCCAGAGTTCTCAAGCAAATAGAACTCTGCAATTTTATTCTCTGCAATGATTTTGTAAAAAAACTCGCTAAATAGCGGATCAAGTAAAAAGAAAGGAGGGGAGCTATGATTGTTTTCAAGTGCAATAGTTAAAAGCTTTGATAGGTCTAGATAATATTTGATTTGCATCTCATGGATTGCTTTATTGACCTCCTGAATCATATTAGGAGAGCCTTTCATAATAAATTTATCAATGATTCCTTCGTTAAAGGCTTGTACAGCAATAGCTGCATCGGCTTCGCCCGTTAACATAATTTTTTTGATTTTGCGGTTCTTAATTTGACGGCAAAACTCCACTCCATTCATGCCTGGCATGGAATAGTCAACCAATGCAATGCTCACTTCACTGAAGCGAGTAGGATTGAAAACTTCTTTGTATATCTTTTTAAGATCGATTCTAATTTCAGGCTCATCTTGAGTAACTGAGCTACTCAAAGAAACACAGCGGTCAGTAAAAGGCGTATTTTTATATGTCCTAAGAAAGTCCAAGGCTTCATAAGGGTTATGATAGGCCAAGCAGTTTCCGTGAGAGCTAAGCTGTAGGCTTAAAGATTTAAGAAAATGCACATCATCATCAACTAATATAATGGTGCTTGGGTGAAAACAATAAGGAATTTGATTAATATGCATTTTTAGCCTTCAAGCTTAAGTTGTGTAAATTATAGCTTTATTTTTCCTGAATGGCAGGAAATAAAAGCATAAAGTGTGTGAAGTCTCCTTCGGTAGATTCACATTTAATATGTCCATTATAGGCATCCATTACCATTTTACAAAAAGCCAACCCTACGCCAGTCCCATGATAGGTTTTACTGTAAAACTGTTCAAATATATGAGGCAAAATATCAGAGGGAATACCTGTTCCGCTGTCCCTGAAATGTAAAATATTGTGTTCTGTGCCTTTTTCTAGCCAAATTTTAATGTCTCCTTTGCCGGCAGCAGTAACATAGTATATGGCATTTTTTAACAAATTAAACAGCAGATAGGTGCTTAAAAGCTCATCCCCTTTATAGCTAAAGTCATTTGCGGGGTCCCATTTGATTAAGTGCTGTCCGCCATTATTAAATGGATACTGTTTGAGGGCTTTCTCAACACATTGAGCAGCAGACAAAGCAACAAGGTGAGTGGGTTTAGCTTTCTCTAAATTTACTTTTGCTAATAACATATTAATAAAAGTGTTGGCTGCATTAATGATCTGATTGAAGTCTTCAGGCAAGGTTTTTAATGCTTCAATTTGCGCCATGCTAAGCGGACTTACTGGAAGATTATTTTGCTCAGCCAGCTCATAGCCTTCTATCAAAACGGGTAGAAATATTTGTATAGCGCTTGAAAGGGCGCTAATTGATGCTAGGGGGGTTCTTAGTTCATGGGCTATGGTGGCAGCCAGCATTTTCATGGCCTGGGCTTTTTCTTCTGAAATAGCATGCTCTATTTGGAGTTTTTCAGCTTGCTTTACGCTGGTCATATCAAAGGAAATACCAAGCAATCCTACTATATTGCCTTGATCATCCCGCATAGGGACTTTCTTTGACAAAAAGATGGCTTTTTTCCCATCGGCATTGGAGGATTCTTCCTCAACAGTTACGATTGAACCAGCGGCCATAACATTTTGGTTGGTCTTTGTAATAGCCTCAGCTTCTTCTTTAGAAAAGATATCAAACATGGTTTTGCCAAGGAGTTCTTTTGCAGAAGACAGACCTAGAGACTGGGCTTGCAAATTATTACAACCTAGCACAATGCCTTCTTCATCCAGCCAAAATACATGTCCAGGCAAATTTGAGAGAATATTATCTAAAGTAAGCTGAACCTGCTTATTTTTCTTAGTAAGGCTATGCTCTTTCTGCTTTCGTTCTGTAATATCAAAAGATATGCCAAGTAAACCAATAACCTCGCCATCTTTATTCTTGAGTGGAATTTTTTTTGCAAGATAGGTTTGGCCTTGTTCTCCAGCCTCTTCAAGACTAACCCCAACGCCTGTTAGCATGACAAGATTGTCAGTGGATTGTATATTGCCGCCGGTTTTCAGGTGCAAGTCACTGCTTGTTTTTCCAATTAACTCATCACTAGAGCTAAAACCTAAGGCTTTGGCCTGGGCATCATTGCAGCCAAGATAGCGGCCATTTACATCCTTCCAATAGATGTTTCCAGGCAAAATGGCTAAAAGCTTCTCAATAGCATCCCATTCTGCAGGGAATGCGGCTAACTCATTTTTAAATTTATTTGCCATTTTCTTAAGCCCAAATAACTTATCAATAGCATAATTAGATAGCGTCTGCAACTTCAATTGGGCTTCTTGGATTTTTATTTGGCTTGCTTGATTGTCTGAATCCAAGCTCTACCCAACGCAAACGATTTGGATAAAATGGCCTAATAAAATGCTCGTAAGTTAACTGTATAGAAAGAGGCCGTTTTCCCGGATAAAGGATAAAATGGTAATTGTCGTAAGCCACTAACTGCATAACAGCAGATTCTTCTTTTAAGTATTCAGCGCTGCATCTAAAAGCATTGGTACAATTGAGGGAGCTTTCACTTTTATCTAATCTGAGTAAAAATTCCTCGACGCTTTTAAAGACAGAGATTCTGAAGTGAGAATTTTTTTCATAAAACTCATCTATAAGTGACTTCATTGCTGGGAAATTAGGGTGGTTTAACCATTCTTGCCAGCGCAAAGTATTATGAGGGATGGTCAGTGCATCAATGGTGGCTTGATTTCTTTCAAGCCATTCATCCCCTGCATCACGAGCAGCCCTGTAAAGTTGTTCTTCTGTATAGTCTTCATTTAAAATTTTGAAGGTATGACGATGTAGCGTATCGGCCAATAGAATGGTGCATTTATTAAAAGTTTTATTTACTTTATGTAAAATAGAAGCAAACTTTTCTTTATCAGTTTTAGGCTGCCCTAAAACACTGACCGCCACAATGCAGTGAGATGAAGCAAATTCTTGTTTATCTTCTTCAGGACAAAAAAAGCGTATTCTTGATGATGGCTGATAGATTAAAGGCACCTTTATTACCTCCCCATTGATAATGCTGGCGCAAATTAAGGATTTATTCTATCTATTGCATCAAAAAAATCCAGCTAAATGTTTATATTTTTTTATAAGATTATATATATAAACTTTTATAAGTTTAGGATAGACTAAGCAAGTCTACCCAGTAAGAATTCAATCAGCAAATTAACTGGCCGTCCTTTAGCGCCTTCTTTTGCCATAGCTGTTCCTGCTACATCTAAATGAGCCCAATGATACTTTTTGGTAAATCTTGCCAAAAAGCAAGCTGCTGTAACACTGCCGCCATAAGGGCCGCCAAGGTTTGCCATGTCTGCGATTTTACTGTCGATTTGCTTTTGAAACTCTTCAGTAATAGGCATATGCCAAGCAGGGTCATTACTGGCTTTCCCTGCTTTTAAAAGTTCATTTGCTAGCGGATCATGATTGGCATATAGCCCAGTTAAATGTTGCCCTAGAGCTACCATAACTGCACCTGTTAAGGTGGCCACATCAATAACGCAATCTGGGTTAAAGCGTTCGCAATAGGTTAGAGCGTCACATAAGATCAATCTGCCTTCAGCGTCAGTATCCAGGACTTCTATAGTTTGCCCAGACATGCTCTTGATAATATCACCGGGTCGAAAAGCCTTGCCATCTGGCATGTTTTCAACACAGGGCGCCACCACGACTAAATTAATGGGCAATGCCAATTTGACCGCTGCGTAAAAAACGCTAATGACTGTTGCGGCGCCGCACATATCCATCCGCATCAAGTTCATGCCATCACGTCCCTTGATACATAGCCCACCTGAATCAAAACAAACGCCTTTTCCTACCAAAACAATAGGGGCTGCGCTTTTTTTGCCTCCGCGGTATTCCATACTTACTAATTGGCAAGGTTCATGGCTGCCTTGAGCTACTGCAAGAATAGCATTGGCTCCCATTTCCTGTAGTTTTTCACGGTCAAATATATCTACATGCACTTTTTTAGACAGGCTTTTCATGCTTAGAGCTTGCTTGGATAAATAAGAAGGAGTGCATATATTGGCAGGCATATTGCCTAAGTCTCTTGCAAACTGAACGGCCTCGGCGATTACGCAAGATTGTTCTAGTACAAGTTCAAGTTTGCGTTTGTTTTTGCTTTGAATAGCAAAATACACTTCAGCCAATTTAGGCTTTTCGGCTTTGCTTTTAAAATAGTGAAAATCATAGAGTTCATAGGAAACCGATTCCACTGCGAAGCGCAATCCCCACTCCATGTCACGGGATTTGATATCAATTTGATTAAGGCAGCAAATAGCGCTTTTCACTCGAGCCGCTGTTAAGGCTTTTGTTGTATATACGCAGAGATTTTTGAAATGCGAATCATTCAGCTCGCTTGGTTTGCCACAGCCCATTAACAACACTACGGGGGCTTTAATACCTGGCACATGATACAGCATAACAGACTGACCAATTTTGCCTTCCATGTTGGATTGTTTTAGGCATTTTTGGATAAAGTCACTGCTTTGTTTGCTTAATTTTACAGTAGTGGCTGGTTTAGCTGATTCCCATACTCCCAATACCAGGCAATCAGAAGCTTTAGCAGTAGGGTCGCCCTCAAGTAATTTAAAATCAACAGCCAATTTTTGTTCTATATTGATAGACATAATGTTATTCCTGCTTATTATTAATCAATTGAGTAAGAATGGTCCTTCCTGTGTTCACAAGGTCGCCTTCGCTAAAGTAACTATTCGCTAAAATGACGATACCTGTTTGTGTATTAGGAACAAGACCAATATAAGTTCTAAATCCATTAGTAGCGCCTGTTTTCTGCAATAGTGCATTACCATTATAGACAGATTGCGAAGCGCTTAATTGGGTGGCCGGCATAGGGCCCAGATTTTTGGCGGCTGGCTGATGAATAAATTGAGGGTCCTGAGGATTGAATGGATAAATTTCCCAGCCTAAGCCTTGCTGCATAGTAGAGGTTTGGGCATAAGGGGTTTGGGTCATTTTCATGGCAGCTTCAATAGCAGGTGGTGTTCCAGGGAGGCCCAAGGCTGCACTTAAGAAGTGTTGCATATCCCTTGGTGAGGCTTCAATACCCCCAGCGGCTGGAAACATCAGCATTTTAAAATGAGGCACAACTTTGCCATTGCTGTATGCATCGGCATAATTTAAATTCCAGTTAGCAATATTTAGACCAGAATCTTTCATTTTTAAAGGCTTAAATATGTAGGCTGCGACTAGTTTGTTGTAAGGCCATCCTATTTTGTCCTCTATGCTTATTCCCAGCAGGCCCATTCCAAAATTAGAATATTGCCATTGGCTCCCAACAGGGCTAGCGGGCTGCCATGTAAGCAAATACTGGTGTAGAGTATCTATTGTATTAATATTAAACGTAGCATTTAAGGCTAAAGGCGAATTTAGCGGCAATCCCGAGGTATGAGTTGCAAGCTCTTCTAGATTGATACTAGCAGCAGGCGCTTTTGTTTGATGTAAGGAAGGCAAGAATTGCGCTAAAGTATTATTAAGCTGCAGGGTGTTTTGGTTAACTTCAATGGCGAGCAAAAGGCAGGTGAATAGTTTGGTCACTGAGCCTATTTCAAACAAGGTTTTATCATTTACCAAACGTTTATGCGCTATATTTCGATAGCCAAAATAATAGGAATAAGGCTGCCCATTCTCATATATTACCACTGCAACGCCAGGAATCTGATCTTTTTGCATGAGTTGAGTAATGCTTTGTTTAACAATCGGAGCTGGGTCTATTTGAGAAGGGGTGTCAGCAAAAGCTTGGCTGCCTAACATCAATAAAGAACAGCAGCAAGCTAAAAGAGTTTTTTTATTCATATATTGCTCTACAATTTTACCATACGGCATTTTAGCACAATAATATGTTCAGTTTCATCTGGAATAAGCTACAATAAGCAAGGTTTTATTATCGAGAGTCTATTGTGATTTTACTGAAATACTTATCACGTGAAGTATTCCATATGATGCTAGCCATCATGCTGGTTTTGCTCGTTATTATGATTAGCGTGATGTTTGTACGTTATCTTTCTGTAGCGGCCGGCGGGGCGATGACTTTTGATATGGTGCTAAGCTTAATCGGAGTCGTGCTGCCAAGCTATATAGGCGTTTTAATCCCGATTAGCTACTTTCTTTCTATTGTAGTGGTATATGGTCGGATGTTTGCTGACAGCGAACTGCTTGTGATGATGGCCTGCGGCATGAGTTGGTGGCAGCTAACCAAGATTACCATAAAGCCTGCTTTGTTTTTATTTGCTGTGGTAAGTTTATTGTCTTTATATGTGATTCCAGAAATGACCTATCATCAAGATAGCTTAATTGCTATCTCATCCCAGAAAAATGCGAGCAATATCAATTTGGTTGAAACAGGAAGATTTATTAGCCTGCAGGGCGGTAATGAAATTGTTTATATTGGGCAAACCGACCCTAAAACCAGTTTGAGTCAAAATTTATTTATTTACCGCTCTATGCCAAGCGGATCTGTACAGATTATTCTAGCGCCTTATGGCTATATGCAGACTGACCCTAACACCCAAAACCAGTATCTTGTACTAAAACAGGGCAGGGAGTATTCAGCAACTTTAGGGCAACTGAATTACCAAATGGTCACCTTTGATTCTTATACCGCCCAAATTCAACAACCTAATTATAACTTTGTCCGCACTGATTTAAGCGCATTCACAACCTGGCAACTATTTTTCCTTCATACGCCCGCCGCTAATGCAGAATTGGAATGGAGATTTACTCTACCATTGACAGTATTGATTGTAAGCTTGCTGGGAGTGTCGATTTGCTACGTTAGGCCAAGAGCAGGGCGTTATTCAAAATTGCTTTATGCCATAGCGCTGTTTATTATTTACTTTAACCTTCTGTCCATTACCCGATCATTAGTGGCGAGTGGTAAAATCCCAGGATGGTATGGCCTATGGTCGGTTCATTTATTATTTTTCTTATTGGCTAGCGCTAAAATTATTCAGTTAGAAGGCGGCTGGCGCCAAGTTTTAAAGCTAGTAAGGTAATGCTATGTGGAAACTAATGCGCTATATCTTCACTACGGTCCTGTTAGCTATTTTAGGCGTGACAGGGGTATTAATTGGCATTGATGTTATTTTTACCTTTATCGTCCAAATTAATTCATTGGGAGCAGGCTATACATTAGTGGATGCTTTTGTTTTTGTACTATTGCGCTTGCCTACTGATCTTTATTTAATGCTACCTGTATCCGCATTTTTAGGAACTTTGGTGGGCCTGGGAACTCTTGCCTCTAAAAGTGAGCTGATTGCCATGCAGGCAGCAGGGGTCTCTATATATCAAATCAGCAGGGGGGTGCTATTAGCTTCTTCTGTTTTATTAGTATTTGCTTATCTGCTAAGCACTTATATTTCCCCTTATACAAGGCATTTGGCTTACCTGAAACAAAACGAGCAAAGCAACCCACAGGCTTTATTGGTACTAGCGACGGCAACTTGGCTTAAGTCAGGGGACCATTTTGTCTATATTGGCCAAACTCGTCCAAGTGGTAGCCTATTGAACTTGGTGAGTTTCACCATCAATAACAGTCAGCTTAGTGAAGTAAAAATGGCGCAGTCTGCCCAAATTGAAAAAGATCAGTGGACTTTAACCCATGTCAGCGATACTAAAGTAAGTGACAATCAAGTTACTCAAACCACCAGCGCCAGCATTACTGAGCCAAGCTTGATTTCGCCACACTTATTGCAAATTATCAGCATGGATCCACAAGATATGACCTTGCCGGCTTTATATTCTTACATTGAATACCGCAAGCAAAATGCTCTGGACCCCAAGCCTTATAAACTTCAATTTTGGAGCCGTATATTCCAGCCTTTGAGTACGGTGGTTTTAATGCTAATGGCTGTACCTTTTGTATTTGGACCTTTGCGCTCATCAAGTAACGGCTTAAGAATATTGATAGGGGTATTTGCAGGCTTTAGTTTTTATATCGTGAACCAGTTTTTCAGCTCGTTCAGCTTATTATTTCCTATTCCTGCATTTTTGGGCGCGGCCGCACCGATTCTGTTGTTTGGCTTGATTCTATTTGCTTTGATGCAAAGAATGAATTGATAGATTTAAATGGATCCCGGGTTCTTTGACCCTTGGTCAAAGCCCCAGGATGACGATTTTCTACAGCAGGAAACAGCCAAGAAAATCTGTCGATTAGTGCTTAACTTGCTGCTGTGCTTGGCTTTGCTGATACAACATATCAAAATTAACAGGCGCTAATGAAAGAGGGGGGAAACCTCCGCGACCGATAATGCTAGCTACCGCTTCTCTTGCATAAGGGAAGAGGGTGGCAGGGCAGTAAGCTCCTAAGATATGGCCTAGTTGATCTGCACTTACTCCTTGAACGCTAAAAATGCCAGCTTGTTTAACTTCTACCAAGAAAGCTGTTTTCTGTTCCACTTTAACTGTAACGGTAATGGATAGATTAACTTCATACTGGCCTTCTTCCAGCATATTTGACTGAGTATTGATATCAACATTTGCTTCAGGCTGCCATTGTTCTTTAAAGACTAGCGGAGAATTAGGAGACTCGAAAGAAATATCTTTGGTAAAGATTTTTTGAATAGCGAATTCGACTTTTTGGGATTGTTCTTGTTCTGTTGTCACGAGTCTTGCTCCTAATTAAAAATTGAAAAGACTATTATGCCTAAACTGTTATAAGATTAAAACAACAACTTTACATCAATAATGTGGCATTAAATAAAAAGCCGCTAATAAGCGGCTTTGGTTTCATTGCTATCATTCCCGCAGAGGCGGGAATCCAGTGTGAGGGATGGCATATAAAATACAAGGAAGCTTAGTGTTGTTTAAACCCTAGCTGACCATCTTGGAAGTTATACATCACATCGTAAGCAAAGAAGAAACTAATACCTGTATTCACTTCTTCACCTTTATTGCCTTTTGGAGGAGCAACTACAACGGCATTAAATCCGCGGTTTTTACCTGTAGTAAAGCTCCAGTTAAATCCGCCCGGCAAGTTTGCAGTAAATTGCTGACGAGGGCGTACCATTTTGCCTTTAGTAGCAAGGCTTGCGGTATTATCTGACCAAACGTTGACTACTGCGTCTCCGCCTGTATCAAAAGCAGTACGAATGTTTTCAGAGAAGCTTCCAATCGTGTAGTCCACTGTTAGGCCTTTATCATCGAAAACTGGCTTGCCGTCTGGATAAGTACCGATTTGGTTTAGCTGAACGGTGCTAAAGCCTGAGGTATTATCTTGGCTTAATCCTAAAATGAGATTTCCGCCAGATGAACTTAAGCCCTGAACGATAAAGCCAGTTCCTAAATTACCAGGCAGTGCTCTAAGCGGGGTGTACAAACCTGTGCTTGGCTCAATGTTCATACCGGCGCCCAGTTCACCATAGAAATGGCCCATAATCGGAGAAGGATTATTAGGATCGCTGCCGGCACCACAGCTAGTTTTACCTTTCATGCAGTAAGCTTTTTGAATTACTAAAACAGGAATAGGTTGAGTGCTGATGCCATTAAATGAAACGGGCGCATAAGCAATGGTTCCTTCATATACTAAGCCGCTAGTGTAAGCGCTCTTAGCATGCTTATTGGTATAAGTTAGATTCATATTGCCAACCTGGCTGGCGAAAATATGCAGACCTTCACCGCCTGTATCAAAAGTGACTAAAGTAGGAGGACCGCCTGCAACAGAGACAGTTATGCCGACTTTGTAGTTATTGCCCTTAAAGCCAACAACTTGCAAAGGTACCGAAGCAGTTGCCGGAGTATTATCGGCTAAAGCGGGTAAAGCAAGTGCAGTTGCTAAAGTAACTGCGGTAAAACACAGAATTTTTTTCACGGTGAACTCCTAAAGGTTTAGGTTTAATTAACTTAACGAATAACAGTTAAGAAGTCTAGATGAGTTTGATTTGCTTGTACAAAATTCTATATGTCATTGATTTTTAGCAAGCATTGTATTAGCGTGGGCTTGGGTTAAACTAAAGGAGCTCAATATATGATGTCTATACCAAAGTTGATAACTTTGATAGCAACGGCTTGGCATGCTTCAGCCAATGCACTCAAATACGGCCCTGGAGTAACTTACAAGAATTGTGTGGCCTTCGGTCAAAAGGCTCAGATTCTCACAGAAATGCCGGAACCAGATAGAAAGCGTGTACTGAGTCGTAACTCAGGGATGTGGTGCCATGCTTTCGTTAATGACGATAGCATTCATGTCACAAATTATCCAGATGGTTCTTATGTCGCAGAAACAGTAAACCCACTGGACCCTGAGGCTAATGCTTTTTTAGCTGTGCGCGAAGCAGGGAAACACATGGTCAGAATTGGTCCACAGTTTAAAGATTTTGATCCTAGCTGCAGTTACCCTATAGCTTGTACTTTTAAAAATGTTACTTATACAGATATACAAGACCAAAACATTGCTGAATTATAAAGCAATTAAATTAGAGGCTCTTTATCTAGGGCCTTTTTAAATTCTGCTCGGCTTGAGAGCGCTAAGAATTAGGAATAAACTTAAAACTTCAATCCAATAAAGAGGGCTGTGATATGAAATACATTCTAGCTTGGATTTTAGGGGTTCCTATCTCAATTTTGATTATTATCTGGCTGATTGTGCACGTGTTTTAGTTTGCAGTTAATACGATATCAGCGCTTGCCCCTAAGGCTTTAGTTACTTTATGCAAAGTCTTTAAAGTTAAGTTTTTGCCTCGCTCTATATCTGAGTAGCGTTGTTTGCTGATGCCTAATATTTTCGCAACTTCTTCCAAGGTTTTTCCCTGGCGTTTGCGCAGAATATAAAGCTCTAAAGGGACGGCAATTTCTGGAAAAGGTGAGATTAGCACTTCGCCAGACTTTACTGCACTTGCCTTTGGCAGATTTTCATTATGTTTTGCCATAGATTTTAGCATTACGCCAAGTACGTCCTGAGCATTATATAAAGCTTCCTCATAGCTATCACCATCGGTAAAACAATTTTCAATATCGCGAAAATTAACAAAATATCCCTCTTTAGTTTTGGCGATTTTGGCAGGATAACTCAAGCTGATTTTCATTGTAATTTGACTCCAAATAATGCCCCTTAAGTTTAATGAAGAGAGCAAGAGTGTCAATATATTTGTTGACAGCAAAGCTGCGGCCTTTAACTTATTTTGTATGATTTGTTTGTGCTAAACGATAAAGAAGCACAGCTAAAGATAAATTAGTCATTGTGAATTATGAGGTGCAGGGTATATGTGCTTAATCCTACAAATTGCTCTGTTAAAAGAATATATAATTTAACATAATATACATTATGCGAACCGATAGTGTTTATTCTAGTCTTGCACATTATTGCCAATCATACTGTGGCTCCAATGTTGCTAGCGAGTTACCAATTAAATTTAAATTTATCCATGGCGCCATTATCATAACGTGAACCACTTGCGCTACCGATAGGTGCTAGTGATTCCAATTCAGCGATTTCAAGGGGTGATAATTCAACATCTATAGCTCTTACATTATCCCGTAAATGAGCTATAGATTTTGTACCTGGAATGGGTATTATTTTATCAGACTTATGTAATAAATATGCCAAACATAGCTGAGGTAAAGAACAGTTTTTCCGATCTGCCATTCCTTTAATACGTTGGGCAATCGAGATATTGGTAGCCATATGCTCTTCAGTAAAACGCGGCAAATTTAATCTTGAATCACCTTCTGCGAATTTCCCTGGTTTATCCATCGTGCCACTTAATAACCCTCGAGAAATAGGACTATATGCAACGACATGCACACCAAGTTCTTCACAAGTAGGTAATAATTCTGTTTCAGGCTGTCTTGTCAGTAATGAATACTCTACCTGAACGACTGAAATAGGATGAATTGCATGTGCCTCCCGTAAAGTTGCTGCATCCACTTCACACAAGCCGATATGTCTAATCTTATTCATTGACACTAATTGCTTGAATCCCCGCATAGGTTCGCTTATTGGCACTTTAGGATCCCTTCGATGCAAATAGAGAATATCTATATAAGGTGTTTTTAATCTACCAAGGCTACGATGGCAAGCGTCTACAATATAATCCGCCGAATTATTGACCCCTCTTACCTTGGGATCAAATTCATCACGTAAAATCCCGCATTTTGTGGCCAAAATAATCTTATCCCTGGGGATTCTTCCCCACATTTGACCAATTAGTTCTTCATTTCTTCCATATGCGTACATATCGGCGGTATCCCATAAAGTCATTCCTAAACGATATGCCTCTTCAAGCACAGCGCACGGTTCAACAACCTCTTCTCCGACACGTGGTTTATAAGAATCTGGCACTAAACTCATACAACCAAACCCCATCCTTGGCACAACGAGCTTATTATTTGATGGCCCAATTTCCGTCATCTTCATCGCACTTGCTTCCTATTTTTTTGACTATTGTCATTTCGCCTGGTTGATAATTGATAAAAATGAATAGTAACAACCAAATTATAGTCCATAATATATGCATTGCAAAAAATGCTCTGTTTTTGATCTTCAGTAAAGTATTTTTTTGTATCCAATAATCTTTAGGTCTTTCTTTTACTAACTGAAGTTGATCAGCAGGCATTATCTGTTTATTTTTTTCAATATGAGTATGTAATTCATGATTGTAATGGAATAGCAAAATTAGCCACTTACAGAGCAACCTTTTCAATGCATACATTTTTGGCAAATAAGCACCTCGCACTTGAATTTTTATGCAGTTTTCAAGTTCAGGGCTATTTAGCCAGTTATTAAAAATAATTTCCTCTGTAATGGGAAAATTTTTGGCTAGCAGTCTGCGTCTATCTGATCGAAATGCGTTTGGAAATAGCTTGGATTCGCTATCTCTTTGTCCGCGAAAAATGTATTTTTCTTGGTGAAGCTGCTCAAGTTGATTAATTAGTATCTTAGGGTCTTTAATTTCGATTAAATTAATTTTCATAACTACTCAAGAAAATACCGATAATTGGCCCCAAAAACCTTCTGTATCCTTTTGGCAATAACTTTACCAATTGGCCTTTTACCATTTTCCATGGCTGACAGATTGGCCTGAGTGATTCCAATCTTTTTAGCAAAGTGAACTTGAGTAAGATTCTCTCGATAGCGCAAACCTTGTAATAAAGCCCCTGCTTTTGTATATTTTCTGTTGATATCTCTAAATAAAACTTCAACTGGGACGTTTTCTTCATCATCAATAAGATATTTATCTGCCACATTTTTAGGAATGGCGTAATGCTTATCATCATAAGTGATATATATAATTACACTTCGCTCAGTATGGTGCGTTTTCATGTGTCCCGACATAGTAGACCTCAATTATTCTAATTTCATTATCAATTACTTCCCAGCAACAGACATAGGTTGGTTTTCCTTTCTTAATATGGCAATGACGCTTGTCTTCAAAGCGTTTTCCATATAACTTGCCATAGTTTGGCCAAGCCCAAGCTGCTGGCCCCTCATTAATTAAGTCTTCAAGTAAAAATTGTAAAACCTTGCGCATGGAAGGCTTCAATTTTTGGACTTGTTTTTGTGTCTTTTTTGTAATTGTAACTTGCTATTTTATCATATTATATATCCTAATATGATATATTTCAATTAATGATATGTTCAGGCGTTTAAGAAGCTAGAAACCTAATCCAATTGTATTTTATTTGATCTGTTCATACAATGACCACACCCTCTTTTTCAGACTCTCTATGCTGGTAATTATTCATGAGCTTCAACAGCTTGATAGATTTGCTGTTGATATTTGATATATATTAGGTATAGAAATTATGAATTGGAGACTTGATAAATGAAGATTAAAGGCTTTGGTGGCGTTTTTTGGAGAACTAGCGATATAGATGCATTAAAGAAATGGTACAAAGAAACCTTGCTAATCTCTCTAGAAGAATGGAATGGAACAATTATTAAACCAGACTCAGATAACGAAACCATTTTTTCTCTATTTAAACAGGACAGTGATTATTTTCCAAAAGAACAGCCTGTAATGTTAAATTTCCAGGTAGACAATATTAATGAATGGATAGACTATTTTAATAAAGCTGGTGTAAAGCTCCTAAAAGAGCCTGAAATTAGTGAATATGGCTCATTTGCATGGATTTCAGATCCGGATGGCAGATGGATTGAACTATGGGAAAAGAAATAGGGAAGAAAGTCATCGAATTTCACGCAATAAAATAGCCATTTTAAATCTGCAATTTGGGCCCTACGAAAAATAAACTCTTGTTCCATTTTTGCATTAACTCCGATTTATTAGCGATATTTCTCTAAAGCTTAGTTTTTTCATTAAACATAGGCAAAACCCCTTCTTGCAACATAGCCAATGAGGCAACTCTTTTAATTGATAGAGTCAACCAAAAGGATTAACGAGCTCAAGCCCACAATCAACAAAATCGCGAGTATTACGCGTGGCTAAAATAAAGCCTTGAGAATAGGCAATGGCAGCTATTTGACCGTCAGGAACGCCAATTGGTCTACCCACTGATTTTCTTCTTGCCATTATTTTTCCATAAATGAGCGCGGCGGCATCATCAAATGAAATAACTCTGTGCTTAAAAGCTATGGCGATTACTTTATGAAAGGAATCTTCAATCAAATTGCGGCGGCGGCCCTCTGGCAAGGCATTAATACCATAAGATATTTCTGCTATGGTAATGGCACTTATGAATAAGTGTTTGCTTTCTTGTTTATTCAGCCAATTAACCACTTCGACTTGTGGCGAAGGCTACATTATTTCTGAAATGATATTTGGTATCCAATAAAATCATCATGATAAATCCATTGGATCATGCGGCTTACGTTGATCAAGCTCATCTAAATGAATGCCATTTTTTTGGCCAAAATACTGTTCAAATACATCGGTAATCCGCCCTGGTGCAGCTACAGCCTGGCTTAATATTCGGCGGGCTTCTTCTTCCATCGAAACTGAGTGCTCAGCAGCCAGCCTTTGTAATCGTTCATAAACTGCATCATCTAGCTTTCTTATACTCAAGTTCGCCATGAGACTTCTCCTGGGAGTTTACTAAATGCTAGCATTTGCTGGCACTATTATCAACTTTGAGAGACCAAAGCGCTTTTATTTCATAAAGCTTTATCAATTCCGCATGCCGCTGTGTCAGCTAATAAAGCTGAAGCCACAGGCAATGCCGAAGATGAAGAATGGGCTATATGTCCTTCAAGGAATGCGACTATCTCATGGTGATGATTTTCTTTTGCATAATCTAGCGCAGTTTTGTTTGAATGGCTCTTAACATCAATTTTAGCCTCTCGACCAAGTAAAGCCTTGAGCAAGTTTAAATGTCCCCACCGTGCTGACCGCATTAATGCCGTTTCGCCGTCTGCATTTTTTTCCTCTATCTTTGCCCCGCCATCAATCAAAGTTAAGGCCATTTCGACTTTACCTTGTCTCGTTGCTAACATCAAAGCAGTTTCGCCATAATCATTTTCTTCATTGACTTTGGCGCCAGATTCAATCAAGAGTTTAGCAGTTTTTAATTCATTTCCGATAACAGATAGCACTAGAGGCGTATAACCCCCATCAGTCTTCTCATTCAGATTTGAACCAAGCAAAATTAAAGTCTTAAGTGCATTACATTTACCAGTAAGCGCAGCAGCCATTAATGCTGTTCTGTTATTAATGTCCTTTTCATTGATATCGGCCCCCCGTGCCAGTAAGATCTTAATTATTTCACTTTGATCATATTGGGCAGCCCATAACAAAGCTGTTCTACCATGGTTGTCTTTTTCATAAGTTTTTGCACCACGGCCTAGCAAAGCTTTGACTACATAAACCTGGCCTAAGTATGCGGCTAACATCAAAGCAGTCATACCCGAATTATTCTTTTCATCAATTCTAGCCCCACGGGCAAGTAAAGTTCTAACAGCCTTGGTTTTACCATTTGCGGCAGCTTTCATCAAAGCGGTCGAGCCGTTATTGTCCTTTTCATGAACATTAGCCCCATGTTTCAGTAATTCTACGAGACTAGCTGTATGGCCAAACTCTGCAGTTTTCATCAATGCTGTCGAGCTATCACTATTCTTCTCATGAACGTTAGCACCATGCTTAAGCAAAAGTGCAATGACTACAGCTTTACTATTCTCTGCAGCAGCAAGCAAAGCTGATTCTCCATTGTTATCAATTTCGTTCACGCTAGCCCCGTGCTCAAGCAAGACTCTGACTGTCTCGGTTGTGTGACGCCATTGCACAGCATTAATTAAAGCTGTACGGCCCATCTTATCTTTTTCATTTACTTTTGCGCCTCGTGCCAGCAAAATTTGAGCTGTTGCAGATTGATTATTAGTTACAGCCCCCATTAACGCTGTCTGACCATAGTCGTCTATATCATCAATAATGGCCCCACATTCAATTAAAATCTTGACTGTATCAGTATTGCCGAGGCCAGCTGCAGTCATTAGAGCCGTAGTGCCATTAGTAGCTTTTTCATTGATTTTTGCCCCTAGTCGCATCAAGGTATGGATTATCTCTACTTGATTATTGGCTGCAGCCCAAATTAAAGCCGTTTGACCATTACTATCTTTAACATCAGGGTTGGCTCCACACTCTCGCAGAGCGAGAACGGTTTCAACTTTGCCTAATCTTGCGGCACGCATTAAAGCTGTTTCCCCGGAAGCGTCTTTTTCGTCAACTGGGATACCTAACTCTTTTATTGAACGAATTACTTCACGAGTATTTCCTTCTTCTGCAAATTTATAGAAATCTTCGAGATGATCATTTGTTACCGGCATAACTGCCCCCATTTTTTTGGAGTTTTAAGCTATTATACTCACTATGTAAAAAATTAAATTTAGATCACCAGTAATCATATTCAAAAATAGGCTAACACATAAAGTTGCGTACTTTTGGCAGAGCTTGTAACAGCTTGACTGAGAACCATACAGACCATAAAGTTTAATAGGCAAGCCATTTTTCACTAGGAGAAAACCATGGAAAGTGTAAAGCCAGCTATTATAACTGGAGCAAGTGGTGGAATTGGAAGTGCCATTTCACGAGCATTAGCAGAAGATGGATATCAAGTATGCTTACTAGCCCGGCATAAAGATAAACTTGATAAGCTCGCTCAAGATATTATCAAGAGATACTCTCCTAAACATAAACCATTAGTCATTCCCACAGATATTACAAAAGCCGAACAAGTTAATGAAGCTCTCGACGCCATTATCAAAAAGTTTAACAGAGTGGATCTTTTATTTAATGCTGCAGGCCTATTTAAGCTTGGAACAAGCGACCTCTCGTTAGATGAGCTTAATGAGCTCCTTGCTGTAAATTTGATTGGCGTATTCAATACCATTCAGGCTGTATTACCAAGCATGAAAAAACAAAAATCCGGACATATCTTAACTATGGTTTCCGCTGCAGGCAAACAAAGCCACCCTAAAATTGGCGGTTATTGTGCTTCAAAATTTGGTCTACTGGGATATATTGATTCTCTAAATAAAGAAATCATTAAACATGGAATAAAACTTTCAGCTATTTGCCCGGGTACCGTAAATACTAATATGACCAAGGACATCACTTGGCTCAAAGAATCCGAAAGGCTTAGCCCAGAAGATATCGTGAAAACTATGCGATATATCTTAAGCCTTTCCCCTTCTGGATTAATTTCTGAAATATCGGTGGATTGCGCGAGAGAGCGTGAGGAATTAGGTAAAGCCGAATAATTTCTCTAAGCTATATCAGCAATATTGAGCGCCCTATGCTGAACAATTTTTATCAGCTCTGCCGCTGCGTTTGTTTGATAAGAAAAGGTCTAACTTCTTGGTCTATAATCTATAGTATTCACACAATACGTAGGATAGATAATATGAAGTTTATCGCGATGGTGACACGGACTCTTAAACAAGGCAAATCTTACGAAGATTACCGAAAAGCCTGGTTCCACAGCAATGGCTTTGGTATCCCTACAACCATGTACACTGTGGTTAATGCTTTTAACCCTCGCGAAATTATCTCGATTGGCATCATAGACGGTGATTTGGAGCAATTAACCAAAGGTTTTGAAATTGACGTTCAGGATCGCCTTGCCAATCCTCTAGATGATGTTATCGAATCCACTATTGTACGGAATTTTGGACTTGTCACAGCAGTGGATGACTTTTCACCAAGTGGCAAGTTAACTTATGTGCCAGCACAGGTTGATGGAAAGATTACTGACTATAATGAAACCGCAGTTTTCTTAGAAAAAGTTGCTAGCGAACTTAAAAAAGCCAGTGCCAAGCGCGATACATTGAAATCTAAAAAATAAATTGAGGCCATAAGATTAGGCTTCAAGAGTCAAGCAATAGCAGGATCTTACCGCTCTGCTCTTTCCTAGCCGGTCAATTCAGGCGGAAAAGCATCAGCCGATAAATTAAGCCGAACTCCATGCTCTAGGTAAGCCTTAAGGCCTGCCAACAGAAAAGTAAATCCCTTGGTGCTGTCCATCACCTGTGCAGATAACTCATCGGTGCTGCCTTGGAATCCGCTGTTGACGATGCTGACATAAGTCCCCTTCTCGCCCAAACTTTTAAAAGTCCACTCAACGGTAGACATATTTTGATAGTTGCCCCATTCAACAACAATGCTTGAGTTAGGCTCAATCTTTTTGACCATCACTGGAACTATTACATTATACATTTCCCATGTCCACTCAAGCTGCTTTCCAGCTTCAAGCCTGCCGCTGCCTTTTGTAAACCAAAATTTGTTGGTAATTTCAGGGTTGATAAATGCTTCAAATACTTCGGCTACTGGCCTGCGTATCAGCATTCCTGTTTTTGCTTGTGGCTTATCTATTTGATGGACCATGGAATGCTTCCTGAATGATGAAATTAATGTGAGTTGTAATTTTTTATATTACTGCTGAACTATTTGCTGAGCAATAGCTAAAAAATTCAAAGCCAGTACAAATAAAAATCAGCCATACTGGCTTTTGTGTTAGATGTAAATTTATATATATACATATGGTATAAAGTTAGAAATACAGGATCAATTATGCTATTGTGCAGCCTGAGCAGCTGTTTTCTTTGCCACCTGAGTACTCAGAAACTAATTCTTGATTTAAATAATTCCTAGCATAATGCTTTCCACTCCAGAAGTTATTATTTCGCCATTCGCCTACTTTTGATGTTCCATCACGGTATGTCAATTTCCCTCGGCCATTAGCCTTATTATCTCGCCACTCACCAGTGTACACATCAAAATTTGGAAAAGTCATGACGCCTTCGCCGTGATATTTACCGTTTTCAAACATCCCTTCATATCTTTTGCCGTCAACATTTTTACAAACACCTTTCCCAGAAAGCTTATTATTCTCTATTTCCCCTCTAAATTCATCTCCATTTGAATAAAGTATATAGCCTTGACCATGTGGTATTCCATCAATGAATTCGCCCTCATACCTTTTACGCTTAAATGCGTTAGTAGCAGAATAAATTAATATCCCGTTGCCATGAGGCTTGCCATCTTTTATATCCCCAGTATAAGTACTGCCATCTGCTAATTTTAATGTAGAAGCAGCATCTTTAGCCTGTCCAGTCATGTTAGCCACGAGTAAAGCAAGCAATTCCGCGGATATAGTGACAGATGCCTGTGCTGGGGCAGCTGAACCTGCTTGAGGCAATCCTGTGCCACCGGTTATGCCCTGACCACTCTCGGCATGTAAGGCATTATATATTGGAGTTCCGTCTGCATTTCCTAATAAGCTGGCTGTAAGTGAATTTGGCATGCTATTCCTCTCTAATTAACGATATTTTTATCAAAACTTGATCAACTATATCTTTGCGACCCTAGCATTGTCAATTTAAAAGGGTACTCAAAGCTGACTATCGCCATTTCCATTCAAGAGCATAGATTGGATTGGTTCTGAAGCTACTGCTTTTGTTATATTTTATTATGGTAGACTAATTGTCAGATGCAGAAATAAAGTTGCAATATTTCTGCCTCAGCAAGCTGCCTACAATAAGCATGTACTAGTGGGTGACATAGAGATTTAAAAGAATTACAAGAATAGCAAGAAGTTAGCGCCCTTTGACTTGTTCCATAAATATATTATGGTTTTTCTGCCATTGTGTATAACCAATCTTTCCATTATGTGTTATCTCACCTATGGTCTTATTGAGATTAACTAATAGTGCTTTATTAGAGGGATCAACCGCTATGCAAAAAGCCTCACCAAAATCTTTAGTCACAATAGTAAACAGGCTTTTATCTAAACTGGCTTGATAATTATTGCCAATCTCTCCTCTTGCAATGGCATCTATTTTCTTATCCTTTAAAGCCGGCAGCAGCTCAGATTCAGTTTCAAAAGCAGCAAATACCGATAATGACACTCCATTATCCTGAGCCAAAGCATGGGCATAACTCTCACCCGTGGTATTCCCCACTACTCCAATTTTCATATTGCTATCCTTAAAAGATCTCATAGAGCAGATTCTTCCGGTGTCATAGTCATCTTTTCTGACCAGTAATGATTGAGAGAAATGAGCAGTGCTAACTGAAAAAACAGCCCCCTGCTCAATACGATATTGTTCAGAGGTAATGCCTCCAATCGCAACATCACAGGGTGAGGATTTTTGTGAAGGCAGCAACCAAACACCCTCATAGTCTTTTTGTGGATAAAACTTAATATCCAGTCCCCATTTTTTTGCGATGGCTCGCAATAGGTCTGGCTCAAAGCCCTTGCCGTTTCCATAGCATATAGGTTCAAACTCGCTATAAAAGCAGACTGACAAAGTGTGCTGTGTCTTGAGATTTACGCTCTCAGGCTCAGGTGAAGTTTTTGCCCTATTGATCATGATATTTTCTCCTAAAAAATACCAAGAAAATGCATACCTCTTAAACTTAAGTATATGCAATTATGAGCTTTCTATTTAGCTTTGTATTCATTGCTATTAAGTTTTTATATACCCAGCAATCTTGTTTAAGCAATGATAAAATTGTTCCCTTTATCAGAATTATTTATCAACCAAGGAGTCAGCATGCATTCTTTAAGTATTAAACATCAAGGCATAGAAGTTCCAGCCATTGGCTTTGGAACCTTTGAGGTCGCCCCACAGGATACTGTTAATGCAGTAACACAGGCTTTACGCATAGGCTATCGCCATATCGATACCGCTCAAATTTATGGTAATGAAGCTGAGGTAGGAACTGCTATTCAAGGCTCAAAGATTAATCGTAATGAAATCTTTTTGACCACTAAAATTTGGATTGATTATTATCAACATAATGCACTTATCGTCTCGGCCAAAGACAGCTTACGCAAATTAAAAACCGATTATGTCGATTTACTTCTACTTCACTGGCCCAATCCTAATGTGCCACTTGAAGAAACCATTGCGGCACTAAATGAAATTCATACTTTGGGGCTAGCCCGCCATATTGGTATTAGTAACTTTAATGTGAGCTTAATGAAACAAGCCGTCGAATTAAGTAAAGCCCCAATTTTTATGAACCAGGTGGAATACCATCCCTACTTAAATCAAGGTGCTGTGCTTGCAGCAGCCAAAGAAAATAACATTTTGATCACTGCCTATTCACCATTAGCCCGCGGTAAAATCATCAGTGATCCCGTTATTGCAGAGATTGCTGCCAAGCATGGTAAAAAGCCAGCTCAGATTACTTTACGTTGGCTATTCCAACAAGGAGTTGTTGCGATTCCTAAAACCCTTAATGAAGAAAGAGCAAAAGACAATTTGAATATTTTTGATTTTTCATTAAGCGCTGAGGAAATGGCAAGGATTCACAAGCTTGCGCACCCTCAAGGTCGTACCATTGATCCTAAAGGGCTTGCTCCAATTTGGGACTAGCTCTAGTTCAATTCATCTCTTGCAATAGCTTTAACAACTTCATCTTGGAGATATTCAGCTCGGCTGGTATCTCCTGAGATGTTATTGGTCATAATGGCAAAGCCAATAACAGGATATTGCTTGCCTGGAAGAATCAAGTAACCCGCAAGTGATGAAACGCCTCCATCATCATGCTCAAAAGTTCCTGTTTTGGCATAAACGTTGCCAGCTAGAGTTCGATCGTTAAGACGGTCGATCAATGTTCCGCCCTCCCCTGAAATTGCAAGACTTTGTCTAAAGCGATCTGCAAGGTCGGGCTGGTGATACATATAGTTGTACAAAGCAACCAATTGCTGCGGGGAGATTTGGTTCAAAGTAGATAAACCTGAGCCGTCTTGTAATTTAGGCGGGTTAAAACCATTACCAAGATGCGAAGTCAAAATACTGTCGGTCGCAGCAGCGCCCCCGACATAGCTTCCGTTGTTAGCAAAATTTTTGCCAATGGTTTTAAAAATGGCATTGGCATATACGTCATCGGAATATTTCAGCATGTGGCCTAAAATATTTTCCAAAGAAGCTGAATTGTGAGTTGCAATAACAGTGGTATTAGCTGGCGCTTGGCCTTCTATGATTTTGCCAGTTAAATGAATTCCTGCAATCCTTAATGCTCTTCTCACCACCGCTTGAGCAAACAGGTTAGGATATTTAATCACCCCTTCTCTGCCACAGTTGCTGTTAATAATGGCCCCGGCAATAGGTGCACCATAACAGTTTTCAAGGTCATCAGGAGTCCAGCCTTCCCCATAGTACGGACCGTTAAATATGCTTTGATCTATTACTACATTACCATCAATTCTTCTAATGCCTCTCAATCGCATTTGACGAATCAAAATATCCAAATCGATATTGGTCAGAGTCGGATCTCCACTAAACTGGAGATAAACATTGCCTTTTAGAGTCTGAGCAATTACCGCATTGGTAGAAATCGCTGTGGTATAGCGATAGGATGGCCCTAAATACAAATAGGCTGCGGCGGCAGTAAAGACTTTGGTAGTACTTGCGGGAATAAAGGGTTCGCTAGAATGATATTCGTAAAGTACATCACCTGTATCAAGGTTTTGGACATAAATACCAATTTTTTCATTTTTATCTTCATTATTGGCAATGAGAGCATTAATAGATGAGCTTAGATCAGCAAACACAGAAAAGCTTAAAAAAGCCAAAACAGTAGCAATCAATAACTTTAAAAAAACACGCTGCACTTTGATATTATCCTTAATAAGTATAGAGTCACCACCTGCAAGTAATCAGGCAAATTTATTTTTAATAGTTTAGGAGAAGATAATAGAATTGCATAGGCTTGTAAACCGTAATTAATTCATAAAATGCATTCTAATGCTTAAGTGCCGTTAATTCGATAGCCATAAGCCACAATAGAGCTAATCACCAATAGCATTCCTATAAACTGAGTTAAATTGATCATTTCGCCCAATGTTAAGGCTGCGATAATGACAGTACATACTGGCATTAAGGCCGTTGCAAGTGAGGCCGTCACTCCTTCTATCTTGGCTGAACCCAGCCCCCAAAATAGGTAAAATAAAGCAGAGCTTAAGCCCACTAGCAAAAGCACTAAAAGTTGAATATTGCTGAGATGAGAGATAGAAGCACGCATAAAAATTAACATAATGGGTAACATTAGTACTGCATTAATTAAGTTAATAATAGCTGCAACTAAAGTGGCTGACACTTTATCGTTTTGATAGAGTTTATTCAAAATGTAATACATTGCTTCAGGTAGCAATGCCAATAGAATAATAAGATCGCCTATTATGCTGTTTCCGTTCGGCAAACCTTCTAGTCGGGCACTGCTAATCACTAATAGACCCAAAGTAGCTAAAGCGATGCAAGCGAGCTTTTTCAAAGTAAGTTTTTCATGAAGCAACAGGCAGGATAGAACCAGGATAATGGCGGGAAGTGAGCTTGTTATAATTCCTGCGACGCTCGCCTCTGTTTTTCTAAGCCCCCAGAGCATTAATAAATTAAAAATAATACCAGCGCAGAGCGCCTGTGCTGAAATAAGCTTCCACTCTTTTGAACTTAAAGACTTGAGCTGCTGAAGAATTGGGTCTTTATGATTGCTTAAATAAAAAATAGGAATCAAAGAAACCGCGCCAACAGAAAAACGTATGCTTAACAAAAATAAAATAGGCAAAGAAGCCAGTAAATATTTTGACCCAACGATGTTGACGCCAGTCATGATCTGGGCAAGTAAAAGAAAGCCCCCTGCTCTTATAGTGCTTAGCTCTAATAGGCGCATATAAACCTATGCTTATTGATTAACAATTAATCACTTTAATTTTTGCCTATTGATAAGTCAAGTTAGCACTCTAGCCAAACCCAAAAGCAAATTGCCGATCTCCAGCCCCTGATTCACAGTCTATGCTGACATTTGCGGGTTGCTGAGAGTCTGGAGTAAATCCTTGAAATAGAACATACGCCCCCTCATTCCGGTATAAAGGATCATGTTGGCCCACAAAATAACTGCTGTTTAATACACTTGGCGGTATTCCGGCCTGCCCTACTGTGCTGAAGCCCCCGACTGCTTCATAAAAAGTATTAGCCCTTACCACTGTTTCCTCTGTCGCACCGCTGATAGTGCAATGAAAAGTTTCGGGTAGAGTCGGGTCTGTTTCTTTAAAGTTTGTATAATTAAATAGGCTCATAGAATCGGCTAAAGCCGTGCCAGATAATAAAAGGCTCGCGAGCATAGCAATCGATTTTCTAGTAGACATAACTACCTCCTTTAATTAAAAGAGAGCAAAATGAATGTCTTAAACTTACTTGATTATTTGAAACAATATGATTTGAAGATACTGCAATACCTAGAATACCTATCTCAACTTTAGAAATCTACTGAGTTATTACTAACAATAAAAAAGGACCCTAAGGTCCTTTTTAAGCTTGGTTAAAATTAACCAATCACTTCAACATTTACCGCGTTCAAGCCTTTTGCTGAGCTTTCGGTGCTAAACTGAACTTTACTACCTTCATTTAATTGGCCTCTTTTGATGCCGTTTAAGTGAACGAAAACATCTTTGCCGCCGTCATCAGGAGTAATAAAACCAAAACCTTTGCTGTGATTGAAAAATTTAACTGTACCAGTATTCATCTAATGTCTCTCTATTTGTATTGTTGGTGTCACAACTTGACTGAATTTTTCTTCAGAATAAGAGGCAACGAAAGCAGTATATCACAATCTATACCAAGAGTCTCCTTAGCATTTACCATATTTTTAATCTCTAAAATTATTAAACTGCAAGGGCAGGCTTAAATTTTGTGTGCGAAGCAGAGCAATAGCGGCTTGCAGCTCATCTTTCTTATCGCCTGATACTCTTACTTTATTGTCTTGAATGCTGGCTTTTACTTTTAATTTGGCGTCTTTGATAAGTTGAACAATTTCTTTGCCAAGCTCTTTATCTATGCCCTCTTGCAAGCTAATAACTTGCTTTACTACTTTGCCGCTTGGAACAGGATCGTTAACTTCCAAATGTTTTGAGCTAATATTTCTTTTGATTAACTTGTTATTCAAAATATCCTGCATCTGAGCAACCTGAAAGTCTGATGAGGACTCTAAGCTGATGGTTTTATCTTTTTCATTGAGCTCAAATTTAGCATTTGCTCCTTTGAAATCAAATCGAGTGGAAACTTCTCGATTAGCCTGATCAACCGCGTTTACTATTTCATGCATTTCTAGTTCTGATACCACATCAAATGAAGGCATAAGGATTCCTATAGTTTATTAGTATGGCTGAACAAATTATCACAACCCGTATTGAAGTGACAATACGGCATAAACTGTGTGCGATGGGATTTTACAGCTAAGGGCTTTATAATAAGCCTAATCTCAGTTTATCCAAGCTATCCGTGAATATAAAGGAGGAATCATGCAATCACCTTCCAGCAATGAAGAAGCCCTTATTTTTGCGCGTTCACGCAATAGAGGGCTATCCACCACTCGAAAAGTCTCTTGGTGGGTGCTAGGCGCTATTTACCTAGGTATCATTATTCATAACCTAACTGTTCAAGATAAAGAGAGCTGGCCTCCTTATGCATTTAGGCTAACCCAAGATGGTGCCTATCTGTGCTTGCTACAGCACCTTATACATCCGCATAGTCCTCTTTTAAGACCACATAATGCATATATTCAAGGCAATGGCCGCTGGAGATGTTTGAGAGACGATAATTACACTCATACAGAAGGTTTTAGTAATCTTGCCTTATCATTAGAAGGAGTCATCCCCATATTGTACTGGGGCCTGGCTTTTCCTGTGGCTGCAGATATCACAACGCCCAATAGCTATGTTAGCGCAGGCTTGATGCACGGGGCCATCAGTTTAGCCATTTTAGCGGACTACTTTTTTAATAATCGACCCTTTCATTTCGCCCATACTCTAGTCAACTTAGCTTTGTTTATGGGCATTTATACTTTGTGGAATTATGCAGGCCAAAAAATTCAATCAGACCCGATCTACCCCATTATTGATTGGGAAAGAGAGCCTATGAAAGCTTTAATTGCGGTGGGCATTGCCTGCGCTAGCGCTGTATTAACCACAGCCGCATTAAAAGGCTTGTTTACTTTGCGTGATCGAGGCTGTCGAACTCAAGGCAGCCGCCCATTTTTTGACAGGCTGCAGGAGCAAGAAGCGCCCTCTGCTCCTTATCAAGCCCCGGCTCTTGTTGTTTTAATTACCCCTTACAATTAGCCGAAGCCGAATTCGCAATAAAAACGCCATATCGAACTCTGTTTTCTTGAAAGGCTCTTTTCATAAGTTTAATTTGTTTGGCGAAACGAAGCCCTCTTATGCCGCCTAACATCAGCAATTGTAGAAAGCTATAAGAGCGGACCAAGCTTATTCCAATATCCCAGCTTTTAGCAACCTTAGGGCTCCAGTCTTCAGAGCGCTTTATGTTAAAGCCGCCTTGTTCCAGCAAACTTTTGTACTTCTCAATAGACGGCATATAAGGAAGGTCAAAAGCATTGCAAAGCGTCTTGTACTCTTTGGCTGCCTGCCCTTGATAAGAATCCTGATTCGAACACCAGGTCGCAAGCATCAATTTTCCTCCAGGCTTTAACACCCTGTGAGCCTCTCGAATAAATTGGCTTTTATCAAAAAACTGCTCGCAACTTTCAAGGGCCCAAACCACATCAAACTGATGTTCATTAAAGCCGTCCATTGCTAATGCGTCTTCCACTTTAAAAGAAACATCATGAACCTTCTCTTGCTTAGCCCGCTCTGTGGCCATTAAAACCTGTTTTTCACTTAAGCTCACTCCCGTGACTGAAACTCCATAATGTTTAGCTAGATATAGACTGCTGCCGCCCATACCACAACCTACATCGAGAACTTTATCGCCCGGCTTAAGCTCAAGATAAGCTGCAAGTTCGTCTATTAATTTTTCTTGGGCCTGCAACGGAGAAATCGCATTGTCATTTTCATAAAATCCGTGATGAATATGAGGTCCCCAAATACTAGACCATGCTGGAGAAATTTGCTCCCAAAACTGAGTGATCCTTTTGCTTATTTGCATTGGATCGTTAAATAACGGACGATCTGTTCTTAACTCAAACTCCATGATTTACTCCTTTTGCCAAATAATAACTTGCCAACGAAAAGCAAAGCGCCAGCTTATGCTGTAGCGATTAATATAAGATTTTTTTAATATATCGATGATTTCTCTTTTATGAAAAGCCCGAAGTACTGAGAGCGGGCCATCATTTTGGGATAGTTTTGAAAACCTGAATAACTTTGCCAAAAATTTTATTGAATAATAGCTTATAGCGTGCCTCTGCAAGTCGTTGATAACAATAGCCAGTCTTGCCTGCTTCCTAAGCTGAGCCAATATCTTTATGAGTTCAGCATCGCTTATGTGATGGCAAAAGCTATTCAGGCTAATAATGTCAAAACTAAGCTTTAAAAATTCAGAAGAAAATAGATCCATTACCTGATACTGAATATCTGAAAAAGCTTTCGATTGAGCTTTAGCTTGCTCAATCATAAACGGATTAATATCAATGCCCAGCAAGTTAAGCATAAGTCCCTTTGCCTGTGCCCATTTAGATAGAGCCCTCAATAAACCTCCATTCCCACAGCCCACATCTACAATAGATAAATTCTTATGTTTCGGGTAATACTGCCGCACTTTCTCAAGCGAATTAAGTAAAGCAGCTTGGCTTCCAAATAATCGATTGGTCAGCTCCAACTCTCGTAAATTAAGCGCCAACTCCTCTCCTGACAATGAATAATCATCCATTAACTCTTTTTGCTGGCTTCTTTGTTTAAACATAGTGAGGCCTTATCAGCATAGATTGGATGCTTAAACCTGGGCCGAAGGCAAAGCTCATAATATTCTTGTCATGATCCTGGCTGTCTAAGCCCTGCCATAAGGCTTTTAATACAAATAGAATGGTCACCGAAGACATATTGCCGAACTGGTGCAAAACCTCATAAGCATAGCGGTTATCATGTTCTGTTATATTCAAAGCTTGCTCGCAGGCTTTAAGAATTTTTACTCCGCCTGGATGAATCGCATAGAAATCAATATCTAATAATTCAAGGCTTTGCCCGCCAAGAAGTTTTTCAACAAATTTTGCAATGCCGCTTTCAATCAAATTGGGAATATAGGAACTAAGTACGATATCAAAACCGAAATCTGAAATATGCCAGGCCATTTCCTGCTCGGTCTGAGGCAATAAATCGCAATGAAATTTCAAGAAGTTTAAAGAATTCCGTGTGGCATCGGTGGCTTCTATTAAGACAGCGGCGGCCCCATCTGCAAAAATGGCATTGGCAATCATATTGTCCATGCTTCTGCTTTGCTGAAAATGCAAGGTACAAAGCTCAACACAGACTACTAAAACTTTTGCTTGCGAGTCAGCTTTACAAATATTATAAGCAAGCTCCATCGCATTAAAAGCGGCATAACAGCCCATAAAATTAACGGCAAAACGCTTAGTAGTAGTTGAAAGATGAAGTTGCTGGATAATTTCAATATCTAGGCCCGGAGCATACATGCCGGTACAGCTCACTGTTATAAGATGAGTGATATCGCGGGGATCAATATTTTCAATTGATGCCAAGCAGTTTTTAATTGCGCTAAGGGCTAGATTCAAAGCGTTGGCCTTATATAGATTCATTCTAGCCGCGGTGCTGGGAAAAGCAGCATTGGCGTCATTTGGAAAAAATTCAAACTCTCCGCGCTGCTTCAGGTAATCTCCTATCACACTGTAGCGATATTCAATTTGAGTCGCCTTATAAAGTCTTTTAAGCAGGCGGCGCTCTATCCCTTCCAAATCCAATATGTCAGCCACGGTTTCAGCTGCTCTGGATTGGGATTGCTTAAATTGAGGCACTGCTGTTCCGATTGCTGTAATGCCAATTTGCATGTTGAGTTTACGCCTTCGGCCGTGATCTGAATTTATTTTATCACCATCTTAAAAATAAATATTCAGCAGCATTCGATATATACCTTTAGCTTTTGATTTAATTAAATAATTGCTAATATGCTCGCTGAGTAAAAGCGAATTAGGAATATCCCATGTTTTGCAACCCACGCCCTTCAACCCAAGCTTGTCAGGCCACAATAAGCAGGGTATCCGAAGGTTTCTATGGCTCCATTGCAAGAATTAGCCCTAACATCACTGCATGCTCAGCGATTGTTTTAGGTACAGGAATAGCTGCCCTCAACAACCTTTATCCCTATAATGATGGAATTATTGCGTTTGCAGCAGTAACGGTTTTGCATTTGGCTCTTCTTAATGTCACTAATCGCTATGAGCTATTGCGGACCCTTTCGGTATTAGGCTTGGCAAGTGCCTTGGCAATCTCCTATAAATATGCAGTATCCGAAGCTTCAGATTATGAAATCAGTCCTAACACTTCAGAAATGGCTTATACAGGAGCCATTTTTGCTTCGCTTTTATATTTATTTCAAAGACAGCTCAGCAGAAGGCAAGAAAAATTTGTCACAAAGCCCTACTTTTTGCTAAGCAAAAGCATTCAAACTCAACTCATGCTTATTGCAACTTTGCTAAACTACTTCTGGTCACAAAGTGCGTCTGATCCAAGTTTACAAACACTTGGAAACAGCATTGAACTATCTAAAATCATCATTTACCCTAGTGCAATCGTTTTTTTGCAAGACTTATTGTTTAATCTAATCCATTTGAAACGAGCGACTAGCAATAATGAACAGACTTCTAAGGCCTCAAGTTTTCGGTCAAATCTTATTTTAGCATTCATTTTCGTTCCTGCAATTTCGTTAATGCTCATAGCCATTGCAGTTCCTGCCTACTCAAGAGGAATAAACATTATTGTTCTTTTGTTCAACAACTTGAGTTCGCTTTCTGGCTATATCGATTTAAGTGATAGCTATTTCAACCCTCAAAAACTTGCTTATAATGTAAATATACTTACTCCTATAGCAATAATTTCACTGTTTTTAAGTATGAGCAAAGAATTTTTTGAACCTGCAGTTTATATTTCAATTTTCCCTCCTTCAGATAAGACCAAAGAAACTGTATTAGAAGAAGCTCAAAGCTTCGACATTTTTGGTAACGCCGTCACCCAAAGTTGCAAAAAAGTAAGGCAGGGGCATCAAGCCCCTCCCGGCAAATGGTCGGTTCGTTTTAAAAATTCAAAACACACATTAATGATCCACAAAAACTTTATTGTAAGCTTTCTTAAAGTTCAGGGATCTGTTGCTGTTATTGCCAATATATTAGCTTCACTGTTTGCTTTAGATAAACACTTCTCTTATAAAGCGCCTAACTTATCATTGAGTTTGGGCTTGTTTGGGGCGCTAGCTGGATTTTATCCTTATTTGCAAAAAGACACAGAATGGAAAGCATTAAGAAGGCTTGCTAGCATTGCGTATCAGTTAACCCTACTTGCTGATATTGGGAAAAACACATTAATTTTAGGCACGTATCTATGGTTAATTTGGGTTGAAATTACCCAAGAAACCCAAGCCATGGAAAATGATGCCTATATGCAACTATTAAAGCACAGCACAAGCCTTTTGTTTGGTGTAACGGCTGCTATCATACTGCAGCAAACTGCTTTTTCTTATCACATTTCACATCGGGTAAATGAAGAAGGGTATTCCCTCGTGAGTGAAGATGAAATCAATCATGCTGCCATAATGGGAGCTAAATTGGCATCACGCCTTAGGTTCTCTTCCTCACCAAAGCCTGTCAGCCAAAATGCAGGATCTCAGCAGGCTGCAGGAGTAGAGCTTATGACTGTTGTTAATCCATTGAGGGTTGCATCAGGCCAAGAAAAGGAAGGCTCAAGCAATATGCAGGCACAGGAATGGGCCTAGGCCACAATTAAGGCTTTTGCAGAGGCTGACCTCGTGAACCATAAAGCTATAGGCATCTAGCGCACAGCGAACTATAATGGCCAAGCTTTATTAATCTCAACACAAAAAGGCTATGCCATGCCCATTCATCGCCAAGCTCAAGCGCTTAAGCCATTGCATTATTTGCTTTTAAGCTTACCTGTTATTTTAATAGCTATTATTTTTCAGAGATACCTGGCAAGACCTTCCCATCTAATGGAAAAGCATCCACTGCCAATGCTTCCTCAAGGATATAGGCTCGATTCAGAAGCTTGTAAGCCCATTATTGAAGCCGCCATGAAACCGGGAGATGTAGCAATAGCTTTTACCCCTAAAGGTCCTATGCCGGCGGCCTGCATTTTGGATGAAAATGGCAAAGCTTGCCAAACTGAACAAACAAAGCTGATGCAATTTATCGAGCATAAAGCCCCTGCAAATAGAGCAAGGCTTTCTAAAGCAAGAGATAAAGCTAGAATTGAATATGAAACCCAGGCTATGCATCTGGAGCATGCCTTGAAAAGTCATAAAGCATTTGTAGAACAGGTTAAGCTTCGCCTAAAAGAGTTTATTGTAGCTGAAATGGCTTTGTCTCAAAACTTAGGCAACTGCGCAGAATTTACCGCCATTCAAATTGCCTTAAGATTAATCCAAGCAAATGAAACCCTTGCCTCCCTGCAAAGAGTGACTGTTGAATTTAGCTATAATGGTATGAGTGACTCTCATGTATTTTTGCAAAGAGACAATACAATATGTGATGCCTATAATAATCAAAATGGCCCTATTGACATACTTAGCAGCCAGTTTGTTATGTATAAGCCAAAACATAAAAAGACTGCTTCACGCAAAGTATTAGAAATTTCTAGCTCACTGTATAAACCGGAAGGATTGTCTCAAGATTTATATAATACCGCTATAAGCATAGAAAATAAGGCTCGCGCAAATTTTATCAAAGCATTTGTCGCAAGGTTTGAGGCAACTTTGAATCAATCAGGAAAAGCCATCGCCTTGCGAGACTTTCCAGTGAACGAAGCCTCACTTGGCTAATAAAGCTATATCAGCAATTTCCATAATTTGATTTCGAAGCCAAGCATGGCCCAAGTCACTTTCATGAATATGATGCCAAGCTATCTGAAACTTCATTTCCTGCAGACTAAATGGCAATGATTTAATAAGAATTGAGTAATGTTTTTGGTGTAGTAAGGCTATTTTTTCTGGAGCAGTCCCAATTAAGCTGTCAGATTCTTCAATCAGTTGGAAAATTGGCCCCATATAAGGAAGACTTACCCTAACTTGGCGCTTAACATTCAACTTAGCAAGGGCTTCGTCAATGATCCGGGGTCTTTCAGGGTTATCTGTACGCAATACGGCGGTGTGCGGATAGTTAAGATATTCTTCCAAACCGATGCTTTGCTTTTTTGCTAAGGGATGCTTTTTACTTAGCACACACACTCCGCGATCCTTGAATAATATTTGCTTTTTGATACTAGGACTATCCCCAAATATCTTGCCTAAGGCTAGATCATATTTCCCTTTTTCAAAGGCCTCAGGATCTCCCAAATATTCAACCGGCATAACAATAATTTCAATCCCGGGCGCTTTTTTTTGCAAATGCTCAAGCAGCTTAGGCAAAAGCAATGAGCTCATGTAATCTGACATGCCTATTTTAAAAGATCTCTGGGAAGTGCTTGGCTCAAATCGTTGACCATTTTCAATAAGATTGCGTATTTCCTCTAAAACCTGATGTAATTTTGGCTGAAGCAAGCTCGCGTAGTTAGTCAAAATCATGCGGTTTTTTTCTCGAACTAACAGTTCGTCTTTGAAAATATCTCGTAGCTGCTGGAGATTTTTACTCATAGCAGCTTGGCTAAGACATAACTTCTTTGCAGCCTGAGTAACGTTTTGCTCAGCCAAAAGGACATCAAGCGCAATGAGTAAATTCAAATTAATTCGATATAGGTCTATTACCATAAGTTATTGCCCTAATAACTATAATGAGTTTCATTTATAGTATAGCATGCCGCATAATACTGCAAGATCACTAAAAATTAGGGAATTTAAGTGAAAAGAACACATATTTATTTCTTAAGCTGCCTTATCCTACTTGGCTTATTTGCTTGGTTTTGCCAACAAGGCATGGGGTTAAAACTGGATTTAACTTTAGGCGCAACCATACTGGCTATAGGACTGCTTGCATCCGGGCTAGTAATGGAATATATGGCTGTGCTTATTTTTCTAGCAGTAAGTGTGGTTTTTAGCTTAGCACCTGCCTCTGTCATTTTCTCAGGGTTTACTTCCCCTGCGTTTTGGTTAACTTTTTCGGGAATTCCGCTAGGCTTAGCCATTAAGAAAACCGGACTTGCAGACCGCATCGCTCATAACTTGGCAAGATTTTGCAAAGGAGGTTACCTTTTACTTATTTCAGGCATAGCAATATTTGGTCTAATCATGGCTTTTATTATGCCCTCGTCTTTAGGCAGAGTGATGCTAATTACGCCTATATTAATTGCTTTTG
This sequence comes from Gammaproteobacteria bacterium, assembly GCA_029256015.1. Classification (GTDB taxonomy): domain Bacteria; phylum Pseudomonadota; class Gammaproteobacteria; order Francisellales; family CACEW01; genus JAQSYQ01. The sequence goes on from JAQSYQ010000001.1 coordinate 44,050, forward strand.
CGAAAACAAATGGGTTTACAGCAGGCTCAAAAGGCTATAACGGGATTTTATTGTCGGGGATTGTCGCTAGTAATATTGCCGGCTTTGCCATTTTACCCTCTAATTTACCCAATATTATCCTAATGGGATCGGCAAGCTCCCTTTATCATATAGAACTTACTTATACCAGCTACATGTTGATTCACTTTCCTGTGTTAGGAATGCTTAAAATTGCCATGCTTATTGCTGTAATAAATTGGATGTTTAAAGACAGCCCCAGCTTAAATCAAGAAGAGCATGGGCCTTTATCTAGGCTTTCCTTAATGGAGCTGCGCTTATGCTTCTATCTGGCACTACTATTAATTGCCTGGCTATCAGACTCTATAACTCACTTGTCACCGGCTTGGCCTGGATTGCTTGCTGCGATCGTTTGTTTGCTTCCAAGTATAGGCATACTAGATCATAAAAACTTTATGAAAGAAATTAATGTAGAACCCTTATTTTATGTGGGTGGCCTAGTGGGCTTAAGCACTGTGATAACCTACACCAATCTGAGCACAATGCTGGGACATGGGTTAGTAAGCTTATTACCCTTTGCTCCTGGCCATAACTTTATTAACTATTACTTGTTAAGCTTTACCGCTTGTTTAGTTGGCTTAATTACCACCTTGCCTGGCATCCCTACCATTATGACTCCATTATCTGCAAATCTGGCGAGCCTTACTCACTTGCCATTAAATACTGTTTTAATGACCCAGGTAGTCAGTTACTCAATGTTTATTTTGCCCTACCAGTCACCCCCGCTATTGATCGCAATGCGACTAGGTAAGCTCCCATTAAAAGAAGTGACAAAGCTTTGTTTAAGTTTGTTTCTAATAAGCATTATTATTCTAATGCCATTAGACTACCTATGGTGGGAGGTTATAAGACTTATATAATGTGTGCTTTCCTGAGCTTTCTCTCAACCACTTCGTTCATTCCAATGAATTGAACGCTCATCTTATGTTTATTAAGATTGCTAACAGCATCCTGCAAGGCCATGATTCCTGTTCCATCAATGAAAGGGACAGCTTGCATATTAAAAATGACCTCTGTAGCTTGATCGTGAATGCTTTCTAAGACCTCTTCAAAATGACTCACCGCTCCAAAAAACAACGGCCCATTTAGCGTAAAAGTAATGGAATTTTCATTAGTGGTTGAAGCTGAGGCAGCCAGCGCAAAGCCGTTTATTTCTTTTTGGACAATAAAGGTTTTTGACATGCGCAGCATAAACAAAAGTGAGGCAAGAATTATGCCAACATTTACCCCTACAACTAAGTTTACGAATACAGTTAAAAGAAAGGCCGTCCATAATACCAACACATCGTAGTAAGGCGCTTGCTTAGACATCTTTATAAATCTTTTATATTCAGACATATTGTAAGACACTACGAATAAGATAGCGGCAAGACAGCATAAAGGGATATTGGAAGCCAAAGGCGCAAGCAGCAGAATGATCAAGATTAATATAATTGAATGCGTTATTCCTGCAATCGGACTGTTCCCACCATTTCTGACATTAGTAGCCGTTCTAGCAATGGCTCCTGTTGCAGCAAAGCCGCCAAAAAGGGGAGACAAAATATTAGCAATGCCCTGCCCTATCAGTTCCTGATTGGAGTTATGCTTAGTTCCTGCCATGCCATCTGACACAACAGCTGATAACAAGGATTCTATAGAGCCTAGCATTGCAATAGTAAAGGCAGGCAGCATGAGACTTGTTATCTCATGCATGCTGATAGGCAGCCAATGCGGCATGGGAAGGCTTCTTGGGAAATCACCAAAGGTACTGCCAATAGTTGCTACCGTATTAAATTTAAAATAGCTCTGGATAGCAGTAGCTACCAGCATGGCAATCAAAGGTGCCGGAACTTTTTTAATAAATCTTGGCGAAATAATTAAAATAGCTAAACTGGCCGATGCCAAGATTGTGGTATGGATGTCTATACGTGCGAAACCCTTTAAAAGCTCAAAAAATTGCTGATAAAAAGGCAATCCCGCCGTGTTTACATGCATGCCGAAAAAGTATTTCCATTGGCCCACCCAAATAATAATGGCAATTCCGGCAGTAAATCCAATGATCACAGGCTCTGGTATAAATTTAATGACTGAGCCTAAGCGTAGCAGGCCCATCAAAATTAAAATAAAACCTGCCATTAAACTTGCAATTTGAAGGCCGGCAATGCCATATTCAGCGGTTATTCCCGCCAAAATAACGATAAAAGCCCCAGTGGGTCCTCCAATCTGCACTCGGCTCCCGCCAAATAGCGAAATGCATAAAGCAGCGACAATAGCGGTATAGATTCCTTGCTGTGGTGTGGCGCCGGATGCAATAGCAAAGGCCATTGATAAGGGCAAGGCTACTATAGCGACAATAGTTCCTGCCACAATATTTTGATAAATATTGGCTTTAGTGAATAACTTGGCTTTATAAGCTTCTATGATGGCAATCATTTACTCATCCTTACTCCTATAAGCTTATTTTTTTTGGTATAGGTTTTCCTTGCTTGTTCTAAATCCCAGGTTATTTGCATATTGAGCCAAAATTCAGGCTCAAGCCCCAAAGCGTCGGCCAAAGAAAGCGCGGAGTCAGCTGTTATCCCTCTTTTGGCATGGATAATTTCACTTAAGCGAGTTGTGGTCCATCCCAAGTGCTCAGCCAATTCTTTTTGGGAAATATCATGGGGCTTTAAAAATTGCTCAAGCAACATCTCGCCGGGATGAATTGCTTTTTTAATGGTTTTTGAAGGCATAATGTTTCTCGTCGAATATCGATAATCGACAATTATAATCCTTTTACAATCATATTTCAGAACAAATTTCATGCTAAGTACAAATACAGTAGATGCAGAAATACAAAATAACCACGGCACAATATTAGGAATAGGATATCCATTCCAAGTTTTTATGATTACCACAATCCAAGCCCATATTTAGCACTGGCAACTCACAATATGTCATGCTATAAAGCAAATCCTAGCTTTAATAAAGGGTAATTTTCATGGTAGAAACAAATGAATTCGGCCAGATTGTAGGGGCTAAGGTCGCAAACTGGCAGCCAGCTAAAAGGCCTTCAAAAGAAAGCCTGTATGGACATTACTGTATATTGGAAGTGATGGATATTGATAAACATGCTCACAAGTTGTTTGAAGCTTTAAAAATTGATAACAATGGCGAATCCTGGACTTATCTGCCCCACGGCCCTTTTGATGATGTAGAGGATTTCCGTGAGTGGCTAAAAGCCAATACCAAAGATCCAGAAACGCTTCTTTATGCCATCCTAGATATTAAATCTGGTGAGCCTATCGGCATGGCGGCTTACTTACGGATTTGCCCAGAGCATGGCTCAATTGAGGTTGCCCGGGTGCATTTTTCAGCTTTACTAAAAAATCGACCTGCTGCCACTGAAGCCATGTATTTAATGATGCGAAATGTATTTGAAAACCTTGGCTACCGTAGATATGAATGGAAATGCCATTCCTTAAATCAAGCCTCAAAGAATGCGGCTGAGCGTTTAGGTTTTACATTTGAAGGCATATTCAGACAATGTAATGTCTTCAAAGGTCGCAATCGCGATACAGCATGGTTTTCAATTATTGACAGCGAATGGCCTCGTATCAAAGCAAAACTTGAAAAGTGGCTAAACCCTAACAATTTCGACCATAATGGACATCAGAAATTAAGCTTACGAGAAATGAATTGATGCGTCGACTTCAGCTAATTAATTTGCTTTTTGCATTGGTTATTGCCTTGCCTTTTGCTATGGATATTTATGTTCCCGCCCTGCCTGATATGGCCGGATATTTTTCTGTCACCCCTGCTGCAATGCAATTAACACTTACTTTATTTATGTTTTCAGCCAGCCTTATGCAACTTATTATTGGACCTTTATCCGACCAAGCCGGGCGAAAACCTATCCTGCTTTTAAACATTGGCCTATTTGGAATAGGCAGCGTTCTGTGCGCTACTTCATACAGTTTGGCAAGCTTAGTAATTTACCGAATGATTCAGGCTGCTGGGTGCTGCGGCATGATGGCTTTGGCTTTTGCCGTAGTAAGAGATGTCGCAGAGGGTAAAGAAAGCGCTATTATTTATGCTTATCTAAACGGTATTGTCTCTTTTTCCCCCATTTTTGCTCCCTTTATTGGAAGCTTTTTAGATATCTATTTTGGCTGGCGTGCTACTTTTATCGCTTTACTAGTCATTGTTACCTGGGCATTTATCAGCATAGGGGGCTTTTTACCTGAAACCTTGGAAAAGCGAAAGCCCTTTAACTTTACAATTTTCAAAGAGTATTGGGATATATTTCAACACCCTCGGTTTTTTTACTACACTTTAATATCGGCTATAGGGGTATCATACTTTTATCTGTTTTGCTCGATGTCCCCCTACATAATTATTACCGTACTTCACTTGCCCAAATCCCATTACGGTTATTATTTCTGCTTTATGGGCACCTCCCTTTTGTTAGGAAGCTTTTTGGCAGGTAAAGTAGTAGAGCATTACGGCGTTTATCGAACCTGTTTGATTGGAGTTATCCTATCTTTACTGGGCGGAGTGATTATGCTCGCTTGGCATATGGTTTCAGGCCTATCTATTGCCAACTTTATTTGGCCCATGCTTATTATCGGTGTTGGCGGGGCTTTTCAACTGGGAATGGGCACAGCCGGCCTTATGGAACCTTTTCAGGATACCGCGGGAGCGGCAGCCGGGCTTGGCGGAGCTCTGCGTTTTGCCTTTATGGCCACAGCCGGTGCTGTGTTTATCAGGAAAAATATTGATTCTACCCTGCCCCTTTCCCTTGCAGCAGTTGGGTTTAGCTTGCTTGCTTTACTGATCATGCTTAAAAAGAAAAATGACCTTTTGTAAATGCCTGGCGGCTTTTCTGCGTGATATTCAGCGCAAAGCGTAGTAAATTAGCAGCTTATTAAGCCCATGAGATTATTATGCCCTCGTCCCATTTAGAAAAATTTGGCTACAAACAGGAGCTAAAGCGCAGCTTAGGCCTATGGCAGCTTATTGCCTTTGGCTTGAACTATATGATCCCGCTTTCTCCAGTCATATTTTTTGGGTTTATATTGGCAAAATCGGGAGGAACAGTCGTACTTCCCTTTTTGCTAGCAGGAATTGCGATGCTTTTGACGGCCACAAGCTATATTACAATGGTGCGTCACTTTCCGTTGGCAGGCTCACTCTATAACTTTGTAAGGCTGGCATGGAATCCGCATATTGGCTTCATTGCCGGCTGGGTTTTGCTGCTGGATTACCTATTAATTACTACTGTAACCTCGATGAGTGCAGCTGTTTATTTAAATCAGCTTGTCCCTGCTTTACCTTATGACCTCAATCTATTTATTTTTATCGCCCTAAGCGGAATCGTTAATTTACTCGGCGTTAATATTATGGCCTCTATCGGCCTTATTATTTTAATTGCAATTGAAATACTTGTCCTGTCGAGCTTTGGAGTCTGGTCTTATGCCATTCACTTCAAACACATAGGCACAGGAACTTTACTGAGCTTAGCGCCCTTTCATTTCACTGATATTTCCTCTCTTATTGGCGCCACTTCATTGGCGGTTGCCAGTTACTTAGGCTTTGATGCGATTACCACGCTGGCTGAGGAAGCAAAAGACCCCGTTAAAGATATCCCTAAAGCCATTCTAATCTGCGTCATATTTGGTGGAACCATTATGGTGCTCACAGGCTATTTGGCCATGCTTGCTATCCCCAACTGGCATACTGAAATTCAGAATCAAGCTTGGCTAGAAACTGCGCTGTTTCAAATATCCAAAATGACCGGCGGCAAAGACTTTGCGCTGCTGTATTCTCTTGGATTTATTGTCAGCATGCTGACTTTTAATATCGTTGCCACCGCAGCTACATCAAGACTATTATTCGGCATGGGCCGTGACAGAGTATTAAATAAAAAACTATTCTCTGCTGTTAACCGAAAATGGAAAACCCCTCACTGGAACGTGATTTTAATTATGCTAATAAGCTTCATTGTTGGCAGCCTAGCTAGAATCAATCAAATAGCCAGCCTAGTCAATTTCGGGGCCTTGCTTGGATTTGCCATTCTAAACTTGAGCCTAATCCGGTTTTATTTTAGCCATAAGCAATCTTTATGCAGACAATATTGTAGATACCTTATATTGCCAGGACTTGGCTTTATCATTGTTATGTGGGTATTTTGGGGACTTGATCGCTTTACTCACATGATGGGAAGTATCTGGCTGATTATCGGGCTTATTTATTTAGGCTGGCTGCGCAGGCAAGTCAAATAGCAGCACTTCGCTTGCCGATATTCCTTTTAGCTTGAGCGCGATGTTAATGCCCAAGCCATCTCCTTCGCTAAGTTCGTGTTCATTGGCTTGAAGCCGACCCTTTACCACTTGCAGCCACAATGCTCGATTATCGGTGGGAACATAGCATAGCTCGGCGCCCTCTTCTAAGTTGGCTCGATAGAGCTTCATGGATTGCTTAATACTTAAAGAATGCTGCTCAGCATTAGGAGAAGCCAGCAATTGCCAGGCTCCTACTTTAGGCGAAGAAAAATAAGCTTGCTGATAACCCGGCGTCCCACCCTCACTTTCCGGCAAAATCCAGATTTGTAAAAGCTCGCAGTCTTCAGTGAATGAAGGGTTCCACTCACTATGACGAATCCCAGAACCTGCACTCATTCTTTGCAGCTCATTTGGTTTAATTAAGCTTTCATTGCCCAGACTATCTTTGTGTTGCAAAGTTCCGCTTAGTACATAGGTTAAAATTTCCATATTATGATGAGAATGCATGCCAAAACCTTGGTTTGGGTCGATAATATCTTGGTTTATCACTCGCAGGACACTAAAGCCCATATAGTCAGGGTCATAGTAATCAGCAAAAGAGAAACTATGGGCTGAATGCAGCCAATGAGTTTTAGTCAGACCACGTTCTTTTGAACGACGTAAGCTTTTATTCATCAAAATCTAAATCATCAGACAGCATTGCTGCATGCTTCATCGCATCCATAAAAACTGATTGGCTTTTCAACCTATCTGGTTTTTTAACAGCAGGCTTGGGGACTGGGGCTGGGGCTGGCAATGGTTCAGGAATAATCTCCCCTTCTTTGATAAATTTATGGGTAAAGCCAAATCCTTTAAAAAAATTCCCGATGGCTGCGTCGTTTCTAATGCTAAAAGCAAAACTTCGAAACAATTGGAGTATTTCTAAAACTTGAGCTCTAGACAGAGTCGGCTCACCGGGATTAGCCTTTGCAAGATGTAAATTCAATATTACTTTATAAGGACGCTGGGCAAACTTTAGCTCAATATTGCCATATTTTCCTTGTGCTGCTGCTTTATTAACTGAAAGCCCAAGGGAATGATATTCCACTTTTCCAGTAGCCGGGTTACCAATATCTTTTAGATAAGCATTCGATTCCTCTTCTGTAAACGCAAGATCAGACTTACCTGGTAAGCCGTGATGGCGGTCGGCATGATAGCGAAACGACATATCCTGGCTTGTTTTGTACATTTCCTGCCCGCCATATGGCAATTCGTTAAATATATTGTGATCTGGCTTTAGAAAATACTTAAGGCATTCTTGTATGTCATTATCAGATGCAACAGGAAGGGAAGCGTTGAGCTTAAGCATTTTCTTAGGTATCTGAGCTATGCTCCCATCGGAATATTTATGAGCCTCAATAATGCTCCATGTTTCAGCTGTATAATTTACTAAAGCCCTCTCAAAATCGCTCGGAACATCATCTAGTTCAAAATGAAATTTTTGACGGTAACTTCTTTTAGTAATACTGACCTCTACCCGGTTGCCATTCTTATAGTACTCATAATCCTTTAAAGGGAAGTCGGCAGACCCCTTTCTAATTTTAGCCTCACACTTAACTTTCATTATTTTAACCTCTCTTGATAGAGTAAACTAGTTACTATAATCTTCAAAAAATGAAATTTAAAGAGAGCATATATGAAACGAAGTCTTTTAAAGCTCATTTTGCCAGTCTTGATATTAGGGGCTATTAACCCAAGCTTTGCAGGCCCTATCATTATTGCAGATGGTAAATCCAATATCGACTACAGCGGCTGGGCCAATTACGCCACAAGCTTAGATACCTGCTCGCCTAATACATTTAATCTTCCTGATCCATTTGCAATCAATATGCTAATGGCTGCATTGCAAGCTATACAGTCGCAGAATGGCTCTCAAGCTAACTCGCCCCAAGTTCAAGCAATAGGCAATGCTATTGCTCACGCAGTGATCACTTTTACTATTTATGGCTGGAGCCAGAACAAATGCCTGGTGAATATTTCAAGAACTTTCAGCCCACCTCCCGGCGCCCCAAGCTCTGTGCAACCTATTACAATTAATACAAGCTGCGCCTTTTCGCAAACCGATCTGACAGCATTGGCTCAAAATGCTCAACAGATTGCAACAGGTAAGCCCGATATGAATGCTCAATCTCCTGCAAACCAGATAATGGGACAGTCCTGCAAGAACCAACAGGTAAGCTCATAGCCATTATTCAACTTCAATGCTAAACAGCTTAAGAAAAGCGAATGCTTGATCAGGTGAGATTTTTAACCCTGTTAGCTTGCATGAATCAAGGTTGATATTACGAATATCAGAATACTGAATTGCTGCATTTTCTAGAGAAGCTTTTTCAAAACCCGTTTCGTTTAAAATACAATTAGTCAAATCGGCTTCTGAACAATTGGCATAGGTAAAATCAGTTTCAGTAAAATCATTACCAGATAGCTTACATTGAGCAAGGTAGACTCCGACAAATTTTGCAAATCTAAAATTTGAATCAATAAAATCAGCCTGGGCAAAAATAACTTTGGGGCTTACTTTATTGCAGAAATTAGCTTGCTCAAATTGAGCCGCCATTGCTTTACACGCTTTTATACTCACTCCAAATAATTCGGTATTTTTAAATTTGGCTTGGGTTAAATCACAGTCGAGAAATTTTGCATATTTGAAGTTGGCATAGGAAAAGTCAGTCCCTTTATTCTGTTCAACTTCATAAAAACTACAACTATCAAATACCGAATCACCAAAGTTGGCATGAGAAAACCGGCAGTTAATAAACTGGCAGCGATATGCTTGAAATTCGTTGAATTGAGAAGAAGAAAAATCATTTTCAACAAACACGCAATTTTCGAAAATATTATCAGAGCTATCCACCCACTCTTTTTGATGAAATTGCTGTCCTGTTATTGCCATACTTTAGCGATTTGCACCTTTTGAATTTTTTGAATATAGATTCTGCTTGAGTCATTTGGGTTGGTTGTGAAATAAGCTCTTTTTGCGGTCCAGACTTGGCCTTTAGTTACAGTTCCCACGAGAATAACGCTGTCTGCAAGGCTCAAATCTGAAGCAGAACGCCCCGTCATAGCAGGGTTATTGCCGCAAACCTCATCTATGCCATAATTGCCAAGGATCTTGCCTTTTTTATTTGCAACCAAGGGAGGCAGCAATGGCGCGATGTCATATACCCTACAGTAAGTCCCATCAGCTAGCTGCATGCTCCAATAGCCCTCTCCATTCATGGGGGGCTTGTTAGCAAAGCTCACTTTCATCGTAAAACCATTATCACTAATGCCTGGCATAATTCCGCAAACTGCTAAATTAGAAGAATTAGGCACAGCAAAACAAGGATCATACACTTCGGGAGTTGAGCTAGAGCTTGTAACGGAACATCTCCAGGCATCTGGCCGATTGCTATATAAGGATTTTAAAAAGCAGCTCCCATTTTTATATGAGCTTGGATCAGAAGAAGCCACTGCCTGTACATTCATCACTTGAGTTTGGGTCACCGAAGGAACGGCTTGGTTATTATCAGCATAAGCAATCGAAGCCATAGCAAATGCACCTAAAATTAGCATCTTTTTCATATCAGTTCCTCTTTAGATTTCTTTCATCATAGCATAGTAACAGCCTTGCTTAAGCACAAGATATCCGATAATTTGAAATCTACGCCTTAGTTCTGGAGGTTACTATGCTAGCTTGGTTTTGGCTTGCTATCAGTGCTTCAGCTTTATGGGGTTTAACCTATGTTGCCAGCCAATATATTTTAAAAAGCTTAGACCCTTTGCATATATTATGGTTAAGCTCACTGGTTGTATTTTTTGGCCTGGGCGCCTTCTTTTTAATGACAGGCCAAGGTAAATCCCTGTTCAGTAAATTAAATTTTCATCACCCCAAACTTGTATTCACTGTCATTGCCTACGCAATACTTTACCTTGCCGCTTCAATATTGATTCTAAAAAGTATCAATGCCGGTAATGCAACCCTGGCTGCTTTAATAGAGTCGGCCTATCCACTTTTTACTATGGCATTTGCCTACTTTTTCTTAAAACAGGTTCAATTCAATTGGGGAATTATCATAGGCTGCGGCTTTTTGTTGGTTGGCCTTGCTTTGATTCAAATCTTTTCTTCTTCAGTACTTAAATAGGCAGAATCACTATGTGGGGAATCAAGAAAACATTATTAGTTACAGGGGCTAATGGGCTTGTTGGGCGCATTCTCTACCATGCACTTAAACCCTCTTACCAGCTTATTTTGGTTGATAATAAAGTAGGCCAAGACCCTTATAACCGATTCGGCTTAGAAAAAGCTGAAATCGATACTAGTCTTCCAGAGGGTGCTATCCATAAACTAGATTTAAGCCTTGAAAAAGAACGTTTTGAAGAGGTATTGCGCAGCTATAAGCCTGATTGTGTTATTCATTTAGCAGGCTTGCTTGAAAACCAAGAACCTGAATTAATTAAATCAACAAATCAGCTGATTCACTCCAATACTTTAGAAGCCTGTGCAAAGCTTAATATTCCCGTAATTGCTATGAGCTCTATTATGGTGATGTATGGCGCTGCTATTAAAAATGACAAAATCCGCCAGATTTTAGCAGGCATGACTAATCAAGGAGTTCCAGAAAATGAAAGGTTATCAGTCAACACGCCTTTAGATAATAGTGAGGATAATATCAAAGCCTTTAATCCAGATAGCTTTGAAAACAATCTCGCTTATATTCAAAGCAAAGAAGGTTTAGAATCATTAGCTCAAAGACTCGCTAGACTCAATCCTTCAAGCACAATGATAATGGTTCGGCTAGGCTGGCTCAGCATTAAAAACCCCTATGAGCTGGAAGGGGATGTCAAGCACAGCGAAATTACAGCTTGTCTTGCTAAAGAGGACATGATTAGTGCTATGCAATCCATTATCGATGCAGTGCTCTCCCACAAGATAGAAGGTTACCGTAGCTATCCCCTTATTTCAGAACATCCTCAAAGATGGGCCAGTCTTGCGGGTTTAGAAAGAGATTTGGGCTGGAAGCCTAGTATTTTGATTACTGAAAGATTTGGCAAAAAGGCTGGCGAAGCCGCTGCAGCCCCTTGTTAACTCCTACTAAAAGCCATTATTGAAGGCTGGTGCCTCGGCTCTGCCTGCCCCACCATTAGCGGGAGGCTGAAATACAAAGCCTCCCCTGCTTAAGGCTTCAGTGACATTAGCATCTGGCCTATCTTTGCTTGAAACTGCATCATCAGCAGGGGCCAGTGGAGGATGCCCTGCTTGCCCGATAGCGCTTGTCATGGTGGAACCGATATCTGCTTCATTTTTACGCAGATTATCGGCCGCAATTTCTTTACTCATATCAGGAATACTTCGGACTTTACGGTAGGGCGAGTACGAAATGAAACTTACTGGATCTTGTAAAATTGTTATAATCTGATGATGCCTCCTTTCTCTAGCAATATCCAGAGCAGATTTTCCTACCCAGTCTTTGAGATTAAAATCTGCACCTGCTGACAATAGTAATAGCACAATATCTTTATGACCTCGTGATGCAGCGCACATCAATGCCGTACCTTTAAATCGTCCTATTTCGTCTACCTTGGCATTAGCAGATAGCAATCTCTGCACAACTTCATTATGCCCGTTAGTAGCAGCTAGTCTTAAGGGAGTTTCCCCCTCACTGTCTTTCACATTAACATCCGCATCGGCTTTCAGAAGCCTGTCTACAATCTCTAAATAGCCCTTATCAGCAGCAAAACTCAGCGCGGTCTTGCCAGCTCCAACCTTTGCATTGACTTTAGCGCCGGCTGATAACAGTAACTCTACAATTTTTGTATAGCCCTTTTCGGCAGCAATTAATAGCGCAAGGTTGCCAAAATGGTTCATATCTTCCGGATTAGCTCCTGCAAATAGAAGCAGGGCAACAGCCTCATGATGGCCTTCTTTGACAGCTGCTATTAATGCGCTTTCGCCCTCTCTATTATTGACATTTATTTTTGCTCCAGCTTTTATTAATAATGTGAGTATTTCTTTGTAATTTTTAAAGGCAGCAATCATCAAAGCATTTATGCCATGGTTATTTATTAGATTTGTTTCTGCCCCTGCAGCTATTAATGCCTGAACTATTTCAACTTGACCGCCATGTACTGCTAGTATTAATTCGTTATTGCCATTCACATCTTTGACTTCAAGTTTTGCTCCGGCTGAAAGCAAGAGTTGAACTATTTCTTTATAGCCCTTCATAACGGCAAGCATTACCAAGTCAGCCTTAGTATCTGCGCCCATTGAGTTAGGGTTTACACCGGCAGACAGCAACATTTTAGCAAGATCACTGTAGCCGTTTAGCACTACATGGCTCAATGCATAATATTGATCTCGTACTTCCATGCTTTCTATTTTAAAGCCCGCTGATAACCAATAATCAATCCTCTCTTTATGATTGTTAATAAATGCCATTTGAAAGGCGTGGTAATTAATTGGCCCTTCAAGCTTTGCACCTAATTTAAGGAGTATAGCCGCAATATGATAATGATTATTTTCAAGAGCCAGTGCTAACGCGGTCTTAGCTGTCGCAGGATCTTTTTCATTTGGATCAGCAGCCTTAGTAAATATCCCACCTTTCAATAGGCTTTTTAATTCATCAATATTGCCATCTCTGGCTGCTTCCCATAGCTTCATAATTGAACCCTCGTAATTATAATTATCAGCTTAATGATACACATCTGAAAGCCATACTGTGAGTGATGTTTAAGGCCCCCACATATAAGCCCCTAGGCATCAGCCGAGACACGCTAGGCATAAAGGACATTCAATCAGAATTTATTTGAGGAGTAAAGCGATGGGAATTTTATTACGAAGAGAAATAAAGACTTTCTAGAATAGGACAATTTTGCTGCAAGCTTTAAGCCTGCAGCAAATCATATTTACTTTTTGCTAGCTGTTGGTTCTTACTATAATGTTGTTAATGACCCTTTGAACCCCAGTTACATTAGCTGCAGTTTGGCCGGCTAAGTTCTTTTGGGCTTGAGTATCAACAAAGCCGCTCAACTGTACTGTGCTTTTATAGGTATTGACAGTGATGCTGTTAGAATCAATGCCTTTGGTTGCCAACAAAGCGGTTTTTACTTTAGTGGTCACTGCGCTGCTGTCAACATATTGGCCAGTGCTTTCATTGGTTGGAGTCGATGAGCATCCTGCTAAAGTACCACCTAATACTGCGCACATTAAACCTACTGCAAATGCATTTTTAAACTTCATGCTTGTTCTCCTGTTATTATGATGGTGTACGTTTTAAACTTAAAATAGATTAAGTTCTTAATCAAGGTGATCACACGGCAAAGGCGCTTATATGTTAAAGAAAATTGCGACCCTAGTTTTCGGGCTACTCATAGCAAATAGCCTATATGCACAGGACAAGCTAGTTTTTGCTATTGATCTTATTAGACATGGAGACAGGACACCCATTCAGGCATTGCCAAAATCTCCCTATAATTGGACAGAAGGCTTGGGACAACTTACTGCTATCGGCATGAACCAGGAATATGAGCTTGGCCGCAAAATGCATGTTGAATATATAAATCACTATAAACTTTTACCGGAATCCTATCAGCTTGGAACGATATACGTTCGTTCAACCGATCTAGACCGCACCTTAATGAGCGCAGACTGTTTTTTATTAGGACTTTATTCTTTAGGGACCGGACCTAAATTGGGCTATGGCAGCGTCGCCCTACCCGGCGCCTACCAGCCTATCCCGATACATACGGTTGCAAGCAGCCAGGATAATCTGTTTTTCCCGCTGTCTGCTAAGCAAAAGCAAGCCATTCTTCAACAATACGTATTTAATAGCCCTGCCTGGCAGCAAAAAAATGCAGAGCTACAGCCTTATTATGCCAAATGGGGCAAAGCCACTGGAATAAAAATAACCAATCCTGACCAGGTTATCATGCTGGGAGATACATTGTATGTCCGCCAATTACATCACATTCCTCCACCCTCAGGCTTAAGCCAGCAGGATATTCAAATGATTATCAATACAAACCTTTGGGGCATGGCTGTTTTATACGGATCGCCTCAAATGGGACAGGCAATGGCGCATAATTTGCTTATGTCGATTGATCAATACTTGGTTCAAGCCAGCGAAAATCAAAGCCCATTGAAATATGTACTTTATTCAGCCCACGATACTAATATTTTAGGATTAATGAGCGAGCTTGGCGTTCCAAGAGGTCAACAAGTTCCCTATGCTTCTGATTTGAATTTCTTGCTATTCAAAACCGAGCAAGGTCAGTATTATGTAAAACTGAGTTTTAATGGAGCACCGCTTAAGCTTCCTGTCTGCACTAGCCTGGATTGTCCTTTAGCAAAATTTACTGCAATAGATAAGTGATTTAGTGCTACACTCTTTAGCAATGACACATTGAACCGATAGGGCCTATGCATTACCGACTTTTATCTCGCCCCGTTTGCAGCCTGTTGGTTGCCCAATTTTTGTCAGCCTTGGCGGACAATGCGATATTTATCGCAGCTATTGCTTTATTAAAGTCGCAGGGCCACTTTGGGCTCACTCCTATGCTTCAGATGAGCTTTCTCATCGCCTATGTCGCCCTGGCTCCCTATGTTGGCGTATTTGCAGATGGGCATTCTAAAAACAGGGTAATGCTGTGTGCTAATATTTTAAAGGTGCTTGGCACATTAAGCATGCTATCAGGACTTCATCCTTTAATTGGCTATGCCATTGTCGGAATTGGCGCTGCAGCTTATAGCCCTGCCAAATATGGAATCCTTCCTGAGCTTGTGACAAGCGATAAGCTAATTAAAGCCAACGGCCTTATTGAAAGCTCTACTATTATGGCCATTATTATTGGAGTGGTGATAGGTGGGATAATCTCAGACTACTCCGATACTATATTGATTTGGGGCTGCGCTGCTGCTTATCTATTATCAGCATTTATGAACATACTGATTCCCTATATTCCAGCCAAATCACGCTTTGAATTTAGAAAACTTTGGCAATATACCTACCGATACTTCAGCGCGGTATCAGCCATTTGCAAAGATAAAGGTACTCGCTTTTGTGTAATCGGGACCAGTACTTTTTGGTCGGTTGGAGCCACATTGAGATTGATTCTATTTGCCTGGGTCCCTTTCATGTTTTTGAATTCCGGCAATGAGCTGCCCTCCAATTTAATGGGCATTATGTCAGTTGGAGTTGCTGTAGGCGCTTTAACGGTTGGGCTTTGGATTAAACTGCACAATGTAAAAAGAGCAGTCATCCCCGGCTTATTTTTAGGCCCCTTGATTTGCCTTACCCTATTTGCTCACAGCATTACTCATTTAGCCATTATTATGGTATTGATTGGCGCTTGCGGAGGAATGTTTATTATTCCGCTAAATGCTTTTTTGCAAGAAAATGGCGGGAAATTAATTGGCCCTGGACACACCTTAGCGGTTCAAAACTTTTTAGAAAATATCGCAATGCTTGGGCTTATTTTTTGGTACAACCTTGCTCAAAACTATCACATGCCATTAAACCATGTTATTGCTATAGTCGGCGTGCTTACTTTTACAATGATTGCAATCTTAAGTTTGCTTAAATTTAAATCCTAAAATCTAGGCAAAAAAATCCCCGCTCAAGGCAGGGATTTATTAGTGATATAAATACTACTTGTCGTTATCCACTGCTGCGGCCTGATCAGCTTTTCCAGCATTCATTGCAGATCTTACAGGACTTGTAGGACTATACTCGCCTCGCTCCTGATCGCTAGCGGTTTCTGATGATGCCGCCCTATCCGACTCAGCAACAGCACCGCCAACACCAGAAAGTTGCACACCATCATTAGCCAGCAGAGCTATATTTGCAGCATCCAGGTCAATTGGAGCTCTAACTTGTACTGTACGGCGGTCAATCTCAACAAGAGCAAACAGGAGAAGCGCTATAACAAGGGGTGAGGCAGTAAGTATCATTGCAGAAAAAGCGTTGGCACCCTCATTAAAAGGCATAGCTCCTGATGCAGTAATCGTTCTCCCGCCGGCCTGAACAGCACCTATTTCTGTTGCTACACTTGTAAGAGCTGCAGCCAGGGGTTTGCCAGAATACTTACCAACAGCGATACCCGCCAGATTTTTGGTTCCCAACACAGCTAGCAATAATGGGATAATAACCTTAGCATTTTCATTCCATTGCGGGCTGCCAATTTCAATGTCTTGGGCTTTCTGCATGGCAAAAAAAGCCGACAGGCCAGCTATAACAGTAGTGAAAAAGAATTTCAGTTTCTCGTTTTGAATAAAAAGATTTCCAAGGACAGTTAAAGACAATATAGCTCCTATTGCAGCCATACCACCGTCTCTAAAGGTAGCGGCCGCATCTTGTGGCACTCCTTGGGATAACATTGCGCTCTCGCCCACTTCTCCTGCAGCAGCAATTGCAGCTCCGATTGTGGCAGGAATAAGAGCAACTTTCAAAAGTTTGGCAGTTGCTGGTGTGAGGTTAATACCACTAGAGGTTAGTTTGGTTCCATTCATTTTTTTCTCCTTGCTTATAAAGTGTATGTCATATCGTTATATTATTTAGATTTTGCTGGTTTATAAATGCCATGAACTGGGCTATAATGTTTCCAAAAAGGAAACAATCATGATCGAAGCCATTCGTTATTTCTTAGCTGTAAAAAGTGAAGGAAACTTCGCCAGAGCAGCATGGGTATTAAATCTTGCGCCATCCGTTATTACAAAAAAAATCAAGATATTAGAAAACGAGCTGGGATACAAGCTTTTTTATCGTACAACAAGAAGGGTGACTTTGACCCCGGAAGGGCAGCTTTTTGCAAGCGAAGCGGAGGCCTTGGTAAAAAACTATGATCATTTGTTTACTGAGCTCTCTAACGGAAAAGCTCCTATTAAAGTGATTCGAATTTCCAGTCCTTTTATTCTGATCAGGCTATTTGTTCTAAAATCTCTTAATGAATTTTTAAGTCAAAACCCTAATGTTCATATAGAGTTTTTAAATGAAGCCTCCCCATTAAAAATTGCTGATGGTGCGGTAGATATTGTACTTGGACATAGCACTCATGACTTGCCCCACCTGAATAAAATCCCCCTACTTTTAGCCTGCAGGCGCTTATATGCCTCCCCTGCTTATCTTGCGCAAAGAGGCACACCCAAAACTCCACAAGACTTGCTTAATCACGACTGCTTGGTCAATTTGACCACCCATCCTGACAGAAAGTGGATATTCGATAACAAAGAAATCACCTTGCACCCACGAATTACCACTCACGACGGGGCTTTAGTAGTTGCATTGGCTATGGAAGATCTTGGTATCATCAATATGGCAGAAGAGGCGGTGCTGGATTATGTTCGACAAGGTAAGCTGCTGCCATTAGACATGAAGGTCAAAGGCCAAGCCAGCAGCCTTTATCTCTTTTATGCCAAGCATCCCAAAGAACATATTGTAAGGAAATTTGCTGACTTCCTAGAAAAGAAATTAAAGCAGCAAGATTTCACAGCTAAAAAATAGGCATTCAATGAAATACAAAAACATCATATTTGATATAGGCAATGTTTTATTAAACTGGCAACCTGAACTTGTTATCCAGTCTGTATTCCCTGGCATCGCAAATCCGGCAAGCTATGCCCGAGAGATCTTTCTGCATGCAGACTGGATTGAATTTGATCGAGGCACTCATTCTGAGCCTGAAATTGAAAAGTTACTTTGCTCTAGGCTGAACATTCCAGTTGAACAGGCCCATCTCTTAACTCAAACCGTAAAAAGTTCACTTAGCCCTAAGCATGAAACTATCGCCCTATTAAATGAGCTTGAGCAGCAAGACTATCAGCTTTATTGTTTAACCAACATGAGTGGTGAGTGCTTTGAATATATCAAAGCCAAATATGATTTTTGGCCCATATTTAAACACATTACCGTATCCGGCTATGTGAAGCTCGTTAAGCCGGAACCTGCCATTTACCTTCATTTGTTGGAAACCAATAAAATTAAGGCTGAAGAAAGCATTTTTATCGATGACGTTTTAGTAAATGTGCAAGGCGCTGAAAGTGTGAACATTACCGGCATTCAATTCACCGAGTTTGATTCAGTCTATCAGCGCTTGAAACAGCTTTTAGGATGAGGACACTGGACTAGGCTTGGCAAGGAAAAGACCTCTACAGTAAGAACTGCTCCATACTCCATTAATCACATCATTTTGGGTCAATGACTGGCCATACACTTTCATTTTATCTGACCAGCTGCCATTTTGGTCCTGGCCGCTTGCCACAGCATTAATAAAGGTAAAATAGAGATTATCGTAGCCTACTGATTTATAAGAGCTGTAGTACAGATTAATCCCATTCAGGGCCTTTACTCCAGGCTTACTCGTAGCCTGATTCACTGTAGCTATTATTTTGCTCGGAGAGTGAGCATTGCAATAAGCCTGAGTAGTACTTGAGCTAATAGGTTCAGCTTTGGAAAAAACGGCGGTCCAAGTCAGATTTTGACTATCTGCCATTGCTGTGGCCGCTCCAAGCGATAAAGTTAACAACAGGCTTAATTTTATAGACATATAACACTCCTTTTTATTTAACTGAAGTATAGCCCAAAAATGCTGCTAGCAAAGTAAATAGAGCACAACATGCGATAGGTAATGATAGCCAAATCACTGCCAACTCCCCTGTTAAGGCCCCGCTTAGCATCCATGTTAAACCAAAAATAGCTGCGGTCCCACCCATTACCTTTCCTTGCTCAGAAGCGCCGACGACTTCTGAAAATAAGCTAATAATCCCAGTATAAGCAATCATTTCTACCATAACGCTCAAGCAAGCCAAAGCATAGCCCATATGCAAACTTTTCGTTAAAGAAAACAATAAAGCTGAGATACCTAATAAAGCATTAGCAAATACAAACATGGACATTGGCTTCAAAAATCTAGACAATAAAGGCCTTAAAGTAATTTGAGCCAAGCCCAGGCCCGCAGCTAGAGTCATAAAAAACACACTAATTCCATGAGTCTTTAAATGAAAATGCTCCGTTAGCACTAAAGGCAGACCTTGAATATAAAAGCCCCAACCTGTTTGCAGCAAACTAAATAAAATAGCGTAATAGCGTGTTCTTGCATCGATGAATATAAACCTAAAGTCTGTCAGGATCCGCAACACTACTTGCTTTAATTGAAAGTTAGCAAATACTACAAACTGATAAGGTTCATTAAACCAATAATAAAGCAAAGTAATATTGATTAATCCCAATAAAGCTGCCACCCAAAACGGTGAGCTAATTGCAAAGCTAAAATGCTGGTGGCTTCCCACCAAATAGCCTGACAACAAAGGTCCCATAATGGCCCCGATAGTTCCGGCAAAAGACAGCCAGCCTAACTTGCGCATTTTTTCTTGATATGACTGGCTACCATGGGTAACTGAGGCCTGAGCAATTGAAAACGTTCCAGAAAAAAATCCACTCAGCAGCCGGCATAAAATAAACAGAGCAAATGAGCCAAGCATCACAGAAATCGCAGATAGAATGAACGCAATGCTGGTTCCGAGCAAAGCTAAAATTAATATGCGTTTTCTACCATAAGTATCCGAAAGCCCTGAAAGGTATGGCGTTCCTAAAAATATCCCAAATGGCCATGCCGCCATAGTTAAACCATATAAGATATAGCGAGTTGACTCGCTAAAACCTGTCGGGAGCAAAATGCTGTTACTTTGAATCAGCAATAACGGTAGCAAAGGCAACACCAAGTTGCTACCCATCACATCAATAATTACAGTCAAAATAAGTGAAAACATATCAGGAACCCTCGAGTAATTTAAGAAAAATTACCGCTTGGCTTACCTATTGTAACAAGATTGAAGGCAACTGGAATGTCTGTTAGCCTAAGTTCATGGAAAAACTAGACAAACTCACCGATGCCTTAAAAATTTTATATGGAGATAAAGCAGAGCATCTTGCTAAGCGGCTAAGCTCCTATATTGATAAAGTTCACATCCATACCATGGGAACCGCAGACAAGCACTGGTATAGAGCAGTTGAACTTTACTGCGTTTACCCGGATGGCGTAAATTATGACTCCTCACTTAATCCTTTACAAAATTTAAAAATTCATCTAAAACGCGTTCAAGCTTTAGGCTTTAATGCTATTCACATCTTGCCTTTCCTAGAATCCCCCATGGTTGACAGGGGCTTTGATATCAGCAACTTTCTTAAAATTAGGGAGCACGAAGGCAGCATAGAAGATATGAAGGCCCTTTTAAAGGAAGCGAAATCTCTTGGTATTCACGTATTTATGGACCTAGTATTTAATCATGTATCCGACCAACATGAGTGGTTCCAAAAAGCAATTAGTGGCGATGAGCATTATCGCAACTACTTTATTCACACTAAAGAAAAGCCTAAATTTATCCGAAAATTTCATGAAAAAAGTGCGGTCTGGGCGGAGTATGAAGTTGATGGGAAAAGGAAAATTACCAATATTGCCTTTCCTGAATATGCAGGCCCCGTCCCTCACTGGCGAGAAGGCGGCGATGGTTATTGGTATTATCACACTTACTACCCGCAACAGCTTGACTTAAATTGGGAAAACCCCGATGTATTTATTGAAATGGCAAAAGTAGTGGTATTTTGGGCCAGAAAAGGCTTCAACTTCCGCTTAGATGCCATTCCTTTTATTGGCAAAGGCCCTTACAAAGAAATCAGCACCAAAAATACAGAAGCCCATGCTATTACTGCTGCCTTAAAGTGCATTGCAGACCCAGTGAATCCAAACTGTGCCTTTTTGGTAGAAACCTATGAGGAGATTGACTCGGTCATTGAATATTTCGGCCGAACCGACTGCATATCAGCTAACCTTTCCTACAATTTTCACCTCTGCACCAGTATTTGGGTAAGTTTAATGACTGAGAACATTAACTATACCTGGGGCATCCTTGATAAGCTTAAAGAAACTCCGGACCATGCCGAGTGGCTTAACTTCTTAAGAAACCATGATGAACTCAGCCTCGCTTACCTATCAGATGAATGCCTCAAGATGATGCAGGATGCCTTAGAACCCCATGGTGCAGACTTTCGTGAAGGCTGCGGTATTTCAGGAAGAACTTTTTCATTGCTGGGCGGCAACAAAGCAAAATTTTTAATGGCATACTTTTTATTAGCCTCTTTGCCTGGTGGCATGATGGTGCCTTACGGGGATGAAATTGCCGCTGATAATATCCCTATAGAAAAACTGACCCAAATTGAGCAAAAGGATACTCGTAACATAAATCGGGGAACAATCGACGCTAAGAGCTATGAGCTCATAGAAAACAGCGAAACGCTTGAATTGATGGCGAAGCTTCTTAGCCAGCGCAAAGTATTCAGGCTTTATCTAAACAACTGGCCTACTAGACGCAAAGCTCCTGATGAAGTTTTTGCAGCCTGTTATACCAATGGACCAGACAATTTGTTTATTTACATTAATCTTTCCTGTACGCCAATGCGAGTTACTTTTGATGAAACCGAAGTAAGCCCGATTATACAAGTTAATGAAGTGAAGGTTAAAGGCCATATTGTAGAGCTAGGCCCCTATTCTGGGATTTGGCTTAAAAAATAGCTTCTTTGTGGGACATAGATAAACCAAACTCAATGCTAGCAATAAGTTTGCTGTCCATACATCCCACAAAGGTAATGCAGCCAAATATAAAGGATGACTTGACCCTGAATGAAGATTCACCAAATAATTCATTACAAGCTGCCGGATCAAATCCATCTTAATACTGAGAATAAAAAATGCCAGAGCCAGGCCTTTTAGCCATTTTCTTTTTATTCGAATGGTATCGCCCACGAAATAATACGCGCAACTGAGAATAAAAATGTCTAAAAACGCAGTGAAATAGGCAGATATTACAATGTAATGCGGATAATCAGGAGGGCTTGCCATTGTATGTTTTTGAATCAGAATATGTGCCGTTAAAGCCAATGCTGTTGCTATAATTGCGGTAAAAAATAGCCTTAAGGTTACTATGTAATTCATAGCCGTCCTATCATGCTTGCTTGTAATAGAACAAGTGTATATCCTCTGTTCATTAGTTTCAATGATCGTGCCGCCATAGATTTACCGAACTATAAGAGTCTAAATAAAGGAGACTTCATGAACTTTGTATTGATTGCTTTACTAGCCATTGTTATCTTAATTGCATTTGCTGCATTTTTTACAGTTGAACAGCAAAAAATTGCCATTGTTGAGCGCTTAGGTAAATTTGTAAGAGTGGCAAGACCAGGCCTTAATACCAAAATCCCTTTAATTGAACGAGTAGCCGGCCGGGTAAGCTTAAGAATTCAACAGCTAAATATTGAGGTTGATACAAAAACTTCAGATAACGTATTTGTGCATATGACGGTTTCCATTCAATATGCGGCTATTCCTGATCATGTTTACGAAGCCTTCTACAAGCTATCAGACCCTAATAAGCAAATTCAAGCCTATGTATTCGATGTGGTACGCTCCCAAGTTCCCACCATTACCTTGGACGAAGTTTTTGAGAAAAAAGAGCAAATTGCTTTGGCGGTAGGTAAAGAATTGGCCGAAACCATGAGAGAATTTGGTTTTAGTATTTTAAAAGCTCTTGTAACTGACATTGATCCTGACGAGAAAGTAAAAGTGGCCATGAATGAAATCAACGCTGCCACCCGCCTAAGAATTGCAGCCAGCGAAAAAGGGGAAGCCGAGAAAATCCTTAAAGTAAAACAGGCTGAGGCAGAAGCTGAAAGCATGAGATTGCAAGGTGAAGGCCTGGCTAAAGCAAGACAAGCGATTATCCAAGGCTTAAAGGACTCAGTAGAAGACTTTAAAAAAGCGGTACCTGAAGCCACTGCTTCAAGCGTAATGAATCTGGTCTTAACCACTCAATATTACGACACTTTAAAGGAAATAGGCGCTAACAACAAAAGCTCGGTTATTTTAATGCCAGGCAAAGCGACGGACTTAACTGATCACGTAAGAGATGCTGTGATTACAGGCAATATGGTCAACAAGCTATCCTAGTTATTGATTTATTTTCAAAGCTGGCTCGGAGTCAAACTCAGGGCCATTTTTTTTGGAATTTTTTCTGGCACAAAAAGCAGTGACTACAATGGCAAAAACAAATACCCCGATTAGGCTTAAAAGTAATGTCGTCATTTAGGCTCTCCACATTACAAATTGTTTTAACGCAATTGTATTGTATAGAGTTGCAGTTAGGCATTCAATACTCACACAGATAGAGCCTCAGTTTGAATTAAAGCGATACCAGGACTAATACCAAGAAATTCAAACTGAGCGTACCCGCACACATATAAAAGTTAATGCAAAGAAGCTGCACTGCCTGTTGCTTTTTTATTAGCCGCTTTTGCCCGTCTTCTAGCAAAGCATGCACAGAAAGCTAAGGCTGCCAGCCCAAGAGTAAGCCCTGTTTGAGCCATCCCAGCTGCCTCTAAGCTTTCAGTATGAGGCTCAAGCCCTGCTAGACCATGTTTACGAATATGGCCGTGGTTATGTTCTTTCTCAAGAGAATAGTGCTCATTGGCGTACAGATGAGCCCCTCTGCGATAAGTGCTACCAAAGTTTCCATGCAGCTTATCATGTCTTTCAATCGACTCGATACCACCCGTATAATCAAAAGGAATAAAGGAAAGCTCTTTCACAGCATGCGTTACTACCACAATTTTAAGATCTTCCTGAGTTTGAGTGCTTGCTAACAATTCAACTTGTTGGAACGCTCTATCTCGATCCTGACCAGCATTAAGTGGATAAAGCTGCGCAAGTTCACCGCAATAAAACAGAGTTCTGGCCGCCCCGTGCTTGTTTAAAAAAGCTTTTTGCTCCTCGCTAAAATCATCATAGTTTTCAGGGAAATGATCAGGGAATATGCGTTTTGCTTCAGCCACTAGCGCTTTTTCTTCCGGTTTTAGATCTTCACAGTCTAGTTTTTTTGCCAATCCTTCTACCATAACTAAAGCATTATGCTTTGCTAATAAAAGCTCAGCAGCTGAAAAATCAGGATAGGCCGTGGCATCGATAGAGTCCGGATCAAAATAATGGGATTTACCTCCTTGATCATGGTGCCAATCATGTGAACGGATGAGATGAGGGGTATCAGGAGAGGTTTGATAGTCTCTTACAAGAGTTAAATGGATCGGCTTTGGCATGATTCTTCCTTATGTATAATGAAATTTGCGATAGATTAACATTATTAGCTTAAGGAAATATTAAGGCATGCTAGGACAAGAATTAAGATAAGCTTTTATTGAAAAATTGATAGCCCTCTCTTTTAGAAGAAAAGGGCTAAAGTCGGACTAAGACAAAGCCTCTTGCTCTAAGGATTTCACTATTGCAGGATGTTTTTTTACTCTCTCAAAATAAGCTTCTACATGAGTAAATTCAGAGCGGTTAATTTTAAGCGAAGGCAGCCATCTTAATACCACAAATAAATAGGCATCTGGCAGCCTGAATTGCTCTCCTGTCAAATAAGTATTTTTTGCTAAAATCCTATCTAAATAAGCTAATTTTTTGAGAAGCATCGGTTTGAATACGCTTTCTTTTAATTCGTCCGGAATATTGGAGTTAAAGAAAGGCGAGCAGCCTTTATGCATTTCAGTGCTCACGTAGTTCATCCAAGCTAAGATCTGATATCTTTCTGTGCCAGATTTAGGCAAAAGTTGGCCCGACTTATCATAACTGTCAGCCAAATACTGCTGAATAACATTGTTCTCGGTTAGTATGTCCGAACCATCTAAAGCTAAGGCTGGAACCGCTCCCTTGGGATTAATGCTATAAAAGTCTATATTGCTTTCAGTAAGATGGGTTTTTAAATTTACTGCTTCGTATTCGCATGGAACATTTAGTTCATTGATAACAATTCGAACAGCCAAAGAGCAAGCACCTTTACTGTAATATAATTTCATAGCATCTCCTTAAGTTAGCATTTTTATACCAACGACAAAAACTAAAACGGCAAAGCTTCTCTTTAAAATCAATACAGGCAGCTTATGAGCTAATTTAGCGCCTAATGGCGCAATAAAAAAGCTAGGCACCACTATAGCCAAAAAAGCCGGCCAATAAATAAAGCCTGTGCTCCACTTAGGTAGATTAGGTTGATGCAAGCCTAGCAACATCAAAATAATAGTGCCTGGTAAAGCAATAAATAGGCCCGTAATGGCAATGGTTCCAACGACTTTACGTGGATTCATCTGGTAATAGTTTAAAATGGAACCTAACATCAAGCCTCCGGCAATTCCCAATAAAGTTGATAGCCCTCCGACAATCAAGCCGAACAGAGATAATACAAACTTCTTAGGCAAATGCTCTTTTAGCTCAGAATTTTTAGGTGCTTTGAACAGGTATAAACTAACGAGAAGACAAAATACTCCAAAAATAATTTCCAGATATTCGCTTTTTAAATAGAGCATTAGACTAGGGCCTAACACCGCCCCACCTATTACCCCGCCCGGCAGCATTGCCAAGAAAACTTCCCAGCGAATTGCACCATGCTTGTGATGTTCTCGAGCGGAAAATATCAGGTTGACTGTAGAGCAGGCCAAAGAAGTGGCTAAAACCAAATGCATTTGTTGGGTAGTAGCAATCTCGGTAAAATGCCTAAATATAAATATTAAGCTTGGAACAATAACCAAGCCCCCGCCTATTCCTAACAGCCCCGACAAAAACCCTGAAAACCCGCCCAGCAACACATATAAAATAAACTCCATTAGCTTATTACCGGAAAGTTAAAGCTAGTCGCTTTTGGCACACTACAGAATCCTGGCAAGCTATGTGTACTTTGATATTGCTTCACTGCCTTTTGCACTTGAGGATCGGCAAGCAAGATTTGATAACTATGAATTAGGATATCTCCCATCACTTCAGGGTGATCCATCAAGCTTGAATTCAAACTAAAGCTAAGCGCCAAGCCCGTACAAGGAGAATAGCTCATGCCTGAGCGATAGCCCGGAGTAATACCCGGTGCGAAATACAGCATTCCCACTGGAGTATTAACTCTTGCAATACCCAAGCCATAGCCGGTTTCGCTTTGAGACTGCAAAGGCGCGCCTGTTTTGACTGAGTTAAACTGTAGCATTTCGTTAAGAGATTGATTGTTGATTACTTTACCATTAAACAAAGCAACGTCCCAATCCAGCATATTTTCAGGGGTAGAAACCAAAGCTCCCGCCGCCCCAATCCAAGAACCGTTGATATCAGTTAAATCATGCCAGCTTACATAACCGCTCACCATTTGAGCCAGCTCGGCATCTGTATAAGGCTCATTGGAATAAAAAGTCTGATTTAACTTAAGGGGCTGAATAAATTTTTGCTGAATTAAATCACTCACGGACTGTCCTGTGACTTTTTCAATAACCATGCCAAGCAAAATATAATCAGTCCCGGTAAAGCGCCAGCCCTGTCCAGGAGCGAAATAAGGCTGGTTAGAGTAAGCAATATCAGTGAGCTGATTCGGAGTCCATACTTGATCAGGATGAAAAGCTAAATGTAGCCACCAATGAGAAATCTCATCATAGCTAAATACGCCGCTAGTATGATTAAGCAATTGCTTTATAGTGATATTGCTCCAATTAGGATAGGTATTAATATATTTACCCAACGGATCATTGATATTCAGCTTGCCCTGCTGTTCAAGCTGCAAGATCAATGCAGCTGTAAATGTACGGGTAATGCCGCCAATGGGGAAAAGGCTGCTAGTTGTAATCGGAACATTACCGTGTTTAGTCATCGTCCCGCTTAAGGCATTGATTTTGGTTCCATTAGGAATATAAGCGCTTATTGAAACTGCATATACTCCGTACTGATTTTGGATAGTGGCAGCTTCTTGTTGCAAATTAGTTTGTAAAGTATCAGCATAAGCAAAGGAGACGGTTGATACGAGCAGGCTACTTGCTAGAATTTTAAAGAATTTCATCGTTACCCCTTTTATTTTATTCCTATTCACCATAGCATGGAGTTTTTGATCAGGCAATGGACAGTAAACGCATGTTAAAACCTTTGAATAGTTTTTGGGGCCGCACAAGCCAATTGACGGTATTGGCTTTATTATCTATTTCGACCCATCCAGCTTTTGCCGATACCCCTATAAGTATTCAGCCCTCTCAAACCCAAAGCGCGGTTGTGCAAAGGGCAAATGAAGAGGACTCCATAAACAATAATCCTTATTCGTTCAGCGCCTACCAGCCTAGCTATGTGCTCCCTTATTACTATACCGAGACTCCAGACAATCAGGTTTATGCAGGGAATACCCCTAATAATCAGCAACTAAGTCGAAGCGAAATCAAATACCAATTTAGCTTTAAAGTACCAGTATGGCAAATTACTGCCAAAGATCAGCTCTATTTAGCTTATACTCAAATGTCTTACTGGCAGGCTTACGCAGGTTCGGCTTATTTTAGAGAAACCAATTATGAGCCAGAAGTCTTTGATTCACATCAGCTTAACTATGACATAGCTGATGGATGGACTACTAATTTCCTTAATGTCGGCGCCATGCACCAATCTAACGGCAAAGGTGGGGATTTAGAAAGAAGCTGGAACCGTGCCTATGTTCAGGCTATTACATCTAAAGGTAACTGGATGGTGACAGTGAAACCCTGGTATGTATTCCATGACTCAACTTATGAAAGAGATAACCCAGATATGACAAGATATATGGGGCATGGAGATATTGTTGCAGCTTATAAATATAATACCCAGGTGTTTTCATTAACTCTTCGCAACGAAGCTGAAAGCGGCTTTAGCCGAGGAGCTGAAATGCTAACCTGGAGCTTCCCAATATCGCGCCGCTTAAGGGCTTATGTTCAATTATATAGCGGCTATGGACAAAGTTTAATTGAGTACAATCACTACACTAATGGAGCGGGTGTGGGGGTAAGCCTAAGTGACTGGCTGTAATAGCAATGAAGCTTAAGCTCATGAATTTGGCTAAAGCACCGAAACCTAGCCGCGATCATTATACTAAAGTGATAGCACGCTATTTTAAGGAAGCATGGGGAGCTTATGATTCCCTCAGCCTTGAGCAGCAAGAACTAAAAGTTAAACTATCCTGTGAAGCTAAAGAACAAGGCTTGCCATTTCGCCTTATATTGATTGATGAAGACAAATTAACTGACGGACATCCTGAGTTCGTTGGGACAGTCAGCGCGGATAAAAGAAGCTCTATTAGCCCTGAAAACATCGACCCCCTTCCCAGTATTTCTAATGATTCAGATTTTGGCCCCTGGCTAAGAGGGCTTTATATCAATCAAGAATATCGCGGCAAACATCTTAGCCTAAGCCTAATTTATGTGATGCTTATCAAGCTTCAGGAATTGGGTTTTACACAACAGCTCTATGTCTGGCACTATGAACCGAGTCTTAGCGCCTTCTATCAAAAGCTAGGCTTTAATGAGCTGGGAAAGGCTCCAAGCAAAGCCCCTGAATTTGATAGAAGCATTGCACCAAAAGTAGAATCTGGTAAGTTAATGGAAATTTGTGCGGCAGTTCAAGCAAAGCTCTCGCAAAAAGCATTGGCAGAAAATGCTTTTATACTAGGGCCTGGAATGAGCGCTGCAGCAAGCTCAGGAACTGCCGCCCTGCACCTCTAGTGGGCATCGAAGCTTACCGTCTCATTTTCGGGCTTTTTATATTTAAATAGCAGCAAAAATGGCAGCATCAATAGAAAGCTCCACGCAACAAATGCATAAACGCTGACAAAAGCCACCATTTGAGCTTGCTGCAATAAAGTATTAGCCAGTACAGCGGCCCCCTGTGGGTCAGTCGCTTGCAAATGTAAAGACTGTAAATAGTTAGAAACTGCTGGATTATTTGCCTGAATGTGCGCGCCCAGCTCATTCCATGCTATTTGGGTATGCCGAGTCCAAATAGTGACAGTTATAGCAATCCCCATTGAGCCCCCAATAGTCCTTAGTAGACTATATAAGCCCGCTGCCTCAACCCTTAAGTGTACGGGCAAACTGGAAAAAGCAAGGGTTGATAGAGGCACAAAAACCATCCCTAGTCCAAGACCTTGCAACAGCAAAGGCCAAATAAACCACATCAAACTGGTATCTTGAGAGTAATAGGTGTTTATTGAGGTCCCCACAGCAAATAGCATAATGCCGAAAGCGACTAATATCCTAGGATCGACTTTGCCAATAATCTTACTCACTATAATCATACTGATCATGCTTGCAACACCGCGCGGGGCCATACTTAGGCCGGTTAGCAGTACAGGATAGTTCATCAGCTCTTCTAACAACAAAGGCTGCACCACCATGCTGCCATAAAGGCCAAGCCCCATTATTACCATTAAAAGCGTTGCTACTGTAAAATTCCTATCTTTAAAAATCTCCAAATCAAAAACTGCATGTTCTTTTCTTTCTACATTACGAAAAATAAAAGCGGCAAAACAGACTACCGCTAAAAAGGCAGCAAGTTGAATACCTGTACTGCTAAACCAATTGTCTTGATTGCCTCTATCTAAAACAAACTGCAATGAGCCAATTCCAAATGAAATAAGCCCCAAACCCAACCAGTCCATCTTTCTTAATTTCTGAATGGTATCGGGTACTACTTTATAAGCTAGCATGGCCGCGGCAATTCCTATAGGAACGTTTACATAAAAAGCCCAGCGCCAATTTGCCACATCAGTCAGATAGCCTCCTAAGGTTGGCCCTAAAATAGGCCCAACCATGACTCCTGCCCCCCATATTGCCATGGCCTTGCCGCGGTCTTGTGGAGAGTGGATATCAGTCATGATTGCCTGGGATAAAGGAATAAGCCCTGCCCCAAAAGCCCCCTGCAATAGTCGAAATATAACCATCTCGGCCAGTGAAGTAGACGCGC
Source organism: Gammaproteobacteria bacterium (assembly GCA_029256015.1). GTDB lineage: Bacteria > Pseudomonadota > Gammaproteobacteria > Francisellales > CACEW01 > JAQSYQ01. The sequence continues at coordinate 74,178 of JAQSYQ010000001.1, forward strand.
CACAAAACATAGAAGCCAGTGTAAAACCACCTATGCAATACAGTAAATATTGACGGCGGCCTAAGCGGTCTGAAAAATACCCTGCCAATGGCATAAAAATTCCGGAGGTGACCATATAGCTTGTTAGGGTCCAGGAAATTTGGTCAGGCGCCGCATTAAGAGAGCCCTGCATATAAGGCAAAGCGACATTAATAATAGTGGTATCTAATACCTCCATTAAAGTCGCCGCCATTACTGCCACAATAATCAGCCAGCGTTCGGTATTATTGAAGTCTTGGTAGTTCATTTTTAATGAGTATCGATGGTAACGGTAGCAGTCGTACCAATATGCAATGGGTAATTGGGATCAGGGTCTGTAATAATGACCTTAACAGGTAGTCTTTGAGTGACCTTGACCCAGTTTCCAGTGGCATTTTCAGGAGGAAGTAAAGAAAAAGCCGAACCGGTGCCGCCACTAATGCTATCCACTACTCCTTTAAACGGATGATTAGGGTACATGTCCACGACTACTTTAGCCGTTTGCCCGGGCCTGATATTTTCCATTTCAGTTTCTTCATAGTTTGCATCCACCCAGAATTGATTAGAGCTAATAAGCGTAAATAGAGGCTGGTTTGCATTTACAATGCTGCCGACTCTTAAATCCATATTGGTAATCCAGCCATCGCTTGCGGCATAAACCTGTGTGTAGCCTAGGTTTAGTTGAGCCTCAGCGAGATTAGCCTGGTCTAGTTTGACCTGATCTTGAGCACTGGCAAGTTTGGCTCTGGCATCATCGCCCTGCTGCTCTGAAAATAATTTTTGCCTTACTAGATTTAAAGTGCGCTCTGTAGTTAGTTGAGTATCTACCAAGTTGGCTTGATCAATTGCTAATTGAGCCTGGGCCTTTTCTACTGCAGCCTGATATTGAGCCGGATCTAACTGAAACAAGAGCTGGCCTTGCTTAACAAATTCATTATTGCTTACTGCTAAATTAAGCACCTGGCCATTTACCTGAGCCGCCACCTGAATCTGGTTGGCATTTACATAAGCATCGTCTGTGCTGATATAGCGTTTTGAGTACAATGAGTAAGCGAACCAGCCCAATAAGAAAATGGCAAGCAAGCCAAGCAGTATGATTCTCTGTAGGTTTCGTGAGGATTTAATTTTCTGAAAGCCAGATTTTAAATGCTCAGTCATAGGGTTTCTGCCTTGGCTTTGATTTTTTGGAATACGATCATAGATTGTTTGAGCTCTGCTTCCGGAATGTCGCCTAAAAGTTCATCTCTCAGCTGCTTGGCAACCGCATAGATTTGCGACAGGGTTTCTTGAGATTTGTCAGTTAAATGAACTGTTTTACTTCTTCTATCGTGAGGCAACTCTTTTCTTTCTATCCAACCGGCTTGAGCCAACCGATCTAAAAGACCCGCAAGAGTGGGACCCTCTATGCCCATTTGATAGGCAAGTTCAGTTTGAGTCATGGGATTTTTGGCCAGAGATAAATATAACAATGCCCGCCACTTAGCCTGACTTAAGCCCAAGGGTTTCAAGCGTTTATCTAATTGGTTGCGCCAAATCAATGCCGTTTCATGCAGCGCTGCGGGAAAGCTATCGACTAATTTTTCCATATTTATTAGCTCACTAATAGTTAGCATGCTAATTATAGGGTCGGATCGACCCAAAGTCAAATATCCACCTCAGAAGCTAGGTTCAGTTTGAGTTAAATCAGTCCTGGCATCGTTTTCGTTACTCTGCGCAAGCTTGTTCTTGGAAAAATTTCACCCAAGCTTAAGATGAGGCATAACAGACGTCCCTGATCTTGTATGCCTCATGCCGCATCCTTGCGGCATCCTACGGATCTACAAGCTTGAGTATGGATGAAAAGCGTCCTGCTTTTCACTCTTACAGAGCGCCCTTATAAAACGTGCGCCCAAAACCTGTTCCAGACAGTTTTGTATTTTTCCAAGCGCTTGCGACCATGAGCAATGAAAAACAATACCAGGACTAATGCAATCAATTCAAACTGAGGCAGCACCACTCAAAGTGAAGCGGGATGGATTCTATATGGCCTCTATTTTGAAAAGACTTGGATCAAGCTCTTTAAATCCATAATGACTAAGCAAGCCCAGCTTAAACTGCTCAGCACGCTCGGGCAGCCCGTTCTCCAAGTAATGCAAAGCTCGCTGATACACTGCCGCTTTGAAACTATCCGCACTGGTTTCTTCACCAGACAAGTTGTCAGCACTGACATAGAACTTGGAACCCGCCGCCATGGAAAATATCCATTCAATCGCTTGAGGCTTACTTTCCACCGATTCAAATGTTTTTTGTTGATCTGCAGTTCTACCATCGGGCTGATACCAATAGCCATAATCGACAAGTTTTCGCCTTTCACTTCCCGCTACACACCAGTGAGCAATTTCATGCAAAGCGCTTTGATAAAAGCCATGAGCAAAAATAACCTGGGCGTAAGGATGCTCAGCTGAATCTGGCAAATATAAAGGCTCAGCCTCTCCTTTCACCAGAATGGTCTTCTCAGTTTCTTGAAATTGGCCATTAAAAATATGAATTAAATCTTGATAGTGATGCATGTTAAATTGCCGGAGGGTCGCCCAATTGCCAATTGATAGGTTTGTTGCCGTGCAATTCTAAATACTCATTGGTTTTTTTAAAATGCCCGTTTCCAAAAAAGCCACGATGCACGGAAAAAGGCGAAGGATGCGCTGATTGCAATACAAGGTGTTTATTGCTATCAATAATAGAGCCCTTATTTTGCGCATAGCTCCCCCACAGCAAAAAGACTACATGCCGATGTTTTTCGTTGATAAGCTCGATAATTTTATCGGTAAACATTTCCCAGCCTTTGCCTTGATGAGAGCCGGGCTTAGCTTGTTCTACGGTCATCACGGCATTAAGCAAAAGTACTCCTTGCTTGGCCCAATCAATTAAGCAGCCGTGGCTGGCCGGCGCAATACCCAGCTCTGTGTAAATTTCTTTATAGATATTTTTCAAAGAAGGCGGAAGCGGGATGCCGGGTTTGACTGAAAAGCATAAACCGTGAGCCTGATTAGGCCCGTGATAAGGGTCTTGACCGATAATCACTACTCTGACCTGATCAAACGGCGTTAAATTTAGCGCACTAAAAATTTCCGAGCCTTTCGGAAAGATCGTCTTGCCTGCTTGTTTTTCCTGGCGCAAGAATTCCCTTAAACTTTCCATATAAGGTTTATTGAACTCATCCTGCAACGCCTCTTTCCAGCTTGCCTCAAGCTGTACCCTTCCGTTTACGGGAACTTCAGCCAATTCAGTCATAGGATATCCCTTTGCTGCTTTTACTTTTGAGAGAATATACCATAAACTAAACAACAAATTTAACTAAAAGGTATAACATGAGATTTCATAATACTGACGCTATTCTAAAATTCACCGCCAAGACCTTTTTCCCTTTACTGATCCTTTATACCATTTGCTACGCCTTTATTGATATTCCCTTCGCTCGTTTAGGCAACGATATTTTACCTGACTCTTCAATTTGGTATGCAGCCAACTATATCAGCCTGATATTTGAACCCATGCATTGGTTTATGATTGGCTTGCTAGCTCTCATTATCGGCGCCATGCAAACTTATTGGCGCAGGAGTCATGTAAGCCATGTTATTCTTCTATTCGCTTTAAGCATTATTATCAGTTATATCGTTTGCGCTTTGTTAAAAGTTGTTTTAGGCCGTTACCGCCCTGACGCTTTGTTTTTTCAAGGCCAATATGGCTTTGATTTCTTTTCTATGGACGATATGAATCACTCTAGCCCTTCAGGCCACACTGCCCTAACGTTTGCTGGCCTATATTCATTATATCTTTCTATTCCAAAGCGCTGGCTCCGTATTGTTTTTATTGCAATTGGAGTGCTAGTGGGATTGTGCAGGATTCTTTCCCTACAACACTTCCCAAGCGATGTTATCTTCGGCGCTTATGTCGGAATTTTATCCGTGTATTGGGCAGAGTTTGTATTACCAAAACTCTATGCCAGATTAATCAAAGAACCCAAAGAAGCCTATACCAAACCCTAAGAGGAAAACATGAGCCATTTACAAGCCAATATTAAAACCAACAAAGGCAGCATTCACATCAGACTACACGATGACCTAACTCCTATAACTGTAGCAAGCTTTGTTAATTTAGCAAAACGCGGCTTTTATAACGGAATTAAGTTTCACCGAGTTATTCCTGATTTTGTGATCCAAGCCGGCTGCCCATTAGGCACTGGGACAGGCGGGCCAGGCTATCGTTTTGAAGATGAATTTTCTCCAAAACTCAGACACAATAAAGCGGGTATCTTATCCATGGCTAATGCCGGCCCGGGCACTAACGGCAGCCAGTTTTTTATTACTCACGGCCCCACCCCACACCTAGATAACAGACATTCCGTATTTGGAGAAGTCTTGAGCGAAGCCGACCTTAAGGTGGTTAACAGCATCCAACAAGGGGATGTTATTCAAGAAATTAGCATCGAGGGCGATGACTCTTCTTTAATGCAAGCTATGGCCGGCCGCGTGAAAGAATGGAACAGCATTCTTGATAAAAATAAGCATTAATACATGCAGATTTATTTAGTCGGGGGCGCAGTAAGAGATAAACTGCTGAATCTGCCAGTTACTGAAAAAGACTGGGTAGTAGTAGGCAGCTCGCCTGAAGAAATGCTAAAACTTGGCTATAAACCAGTGGGCAAAGACTTCCCTGTATTTCTGCACCCAACGACTCATGAAGAATATGCCTTGGCTCGTACTGAAAGGAAATCAGGCAAACGGCATGGCGACTTTATTTTTAACAGTTCGCCCGATGTAAGCCTGGAACAGGATTTACAAAGGCGAGATTTAAGCATTAACGCCATGGCCGAAGACCAAAACGGTCATATTATCGACCCCTATGGCGGGCAAGCAGATATTAAAAACAAAATGCTGCGCCATGTCTCAGACGCTTTTAAAGAAGACCCTTTAAGAGTGCTAAGGCTGGCTCGCTTTATGGCTAAATTCGCTCCAATAGGCTTTAAGATTGCTCCAGAAACCTTAAAATTAATACAGGAAATGGTTGCCCAAGCTGAGCTTGAGCACTTATCAGAAGAAAGAATCTGGCAAGAAACCTACAAAGCGCTAATTAGCAAAGAGCCCGAAGCTTTTTTTACTGTATTACAGGATTGCGACGCCTTGAGGTTATTTTTTCCTGGCATGACAAACCGAGGCCTATCCGCACTTCGCCAGGCAACCGCTCTTTCCTCTGTTCCTGTTATACGTTTTGCTGCGGCCTGTTTTGAGCACAGTGTTAATTTAAAATTGCCTTCTGATTATTCAGCCTTGCAAAAAATGACCATGGAAAACCATGAGCTTGTTAGTAAAGCCCATGAATTAAACCCAGAAACTTTATTGAGTTTATTTAAAAAAACGGATGCCCTAAGAAGGCCTGAGCGCTTTGGGCAACTTTTACTCGCCTGCCAAGCAGTCCACCCAGAGGCTAATAATACAAGCTTATTAGAACATAGGCTTGAATGCCTGCTTAAGCTTTCATTTCAAGATCTAAGCACACAATACCAAGGCAAAGAGCTGGCCAATAAAATTGATGAAAGACGCCTAGACTCATTGCGCCATTATAAAATGTAGCTAGTTATTGTTGATCACTAAACTGATTTTTCCCTGATAAAAGCCGGGCTTTATTTTAGTCCCTGCAGGAAAGCTAATTTTGACAGCTATTTTGCAACTGCCGCTTTCACAGCCCTTTTTTTCAACTGAAGCAGTAATAGGGATGCTCTCGCCATTAGCCCCTACCAACGGCTGCGCCTTAACTGAGTAATCAGTACCCGAAGCATTTGCCCCTCCCAGAGAAAAAGCAATTCTGATAGACTTGCCTTGAGGTATTTGCCCTGAAGAATCCAACACAAGCACAGCCGTGGTACTGCCAGTGGCCGTACGGCTAACCGTAATATCTTTTTGATTAGCACCATAGGCATCATCCGGACTCACTAAAGCTGAAGCCCCGCCTCTAGGAGCCTGGGGCAAAATGGGTAAGGCTTGAGGCGGTGACTTTGAACTGGATGTAGTTACTACTGCCACAGTGATGGTTTCAGTTATTTGAGCAGAAGCTGCAATGCTGGTTGTAGCCGTTTCTGGGTCTATCCCCAGGCAAACAGATGATACCCCAAGCATGCTGATACTTAAGATTGTGCATTTAATCCAATTTTTCAAGCAGCCCCCTTATCTTATTTTTATTTTAGTTGGCTTTTTATAAAATTTATAAAAAAATACTTAGGAAATAACTTTTCTTGCCTGCTGTCCCACATCAATTGACTGAATCATTTGATCTATTTGTTTGTTTTCAGCAGGCAGCTGGTCTTTAGGCTGAAGCTGAACTGGCGCTGTTTTTTTAGGCAAAAATGCAGCTGGCTTAGAATAAGTATGTGCTTGCTCTAAGTCACTTAGGATGACCGGGCTGATAAAAATGCCACTGTTTGACAAAATAAGGGACTCTATCTGCTCTGGTTTAATCAGAGCCACAGGACTTTCAGGTTTTGCAGCACTATTAGCGACAGCGAGTTTAACCGGAGCAGGCTTAAGCTGAGGCGCTGTGTATTGCCATTCTATTCGCAAATTACTGATCCAGGTTTTATTTTCAGGAATATCTAAAGGAACTCCAGCCGGCGGATTGGACACTCCTTTTAGTGTAAGTAGGTATTTACCTGGAGTAAGTTTTTCTAAGCTAAAGAATCCATCATCTTCAACAGCTCCTGCAACTTCAAAGCCGCTTTTATCTTGGCGAATAGCAACGATCTGAGCATCCTCTGGAATAACCTCGGAGCTTAACACATAGCCATCTATACCTATATTAGCAACAATAATCGGGTTATATTCTATATGAGTACCCGGCCTGAAAAATAAAGGCACTTTGTCCTGCTCAGGCACCATGCTAACATCTAAGGACTCAGGATCTATTGATAAATATTGAGTCTGCCCAGTCTGTATTCCAGAAATCGCATAATTCCCATGTTTATCGGTGATGGAGGAATTGCCTCCCACTACCACTTTTACACCCTCTAAGGGGTATTGAGTTTGGCCGGGTATTTTTGGCGACATCACGATCCCGGATACGGAGCCTGCTGCGTACTGCCCGGGAAGTTGAGGGCTTTTAAACAAAGCAATCGCATCTGTAAAGCCTACTGTAAACAGCAGGCCTGAGTTGACATAACTCAGGCTTAAGTTCCAGTTTTTGGTTACTCTCCAGTTAATATTCATATTAGGCTGCATACTTCCCGGCGAATGAGTTAAGCCCACTCCTACACTATAGTTTTGCTGAGTGCCTCCATTATAAGTCAGTTGGGCTGACTGACTGCTACCGCCCCCTTGGGCCCAAGACCAACCCATTTGCATGGTGGCATTGGAGCTAATCATAAAAGTATTATTAAGCTGGGTGGTTATAGCAGTATTACTTCCTGTAGGCTTATTGAAATCCACGACCAAGTTGGGTGCCAGCCATTTATTGAAATAAGCGTTTAAGGAAGAATTCAATTCCTGATTTAAGTTAGTATTCCAATAATCGTTAACCCAGCGCCATCTGCCTAGAGTGAACGAATTTTTTACTTCAAGCATTTTATATGCAGTTGAATTGGTTAAACTGCTAGGCATTAAAAGTAACGGGCTATCTTGACCTAGTTCCCGATATTGAACTTCCAAAACGTTATTTTGAAAATAGTTGGAAGTAGCCTTTAAGGCATAGCCACTGGTATTGAGCATTTTATCTATTTGCAAATTAAGGCTATCAAAGGCCTGCCAAGCTAAATCGGCGTAGTGAATGACATAGTTCTGCTGATTAAGCTGGTTAAGGTTTTGATTATAAAAATCATTCCCAAAATTCATCCAGTAAGTACCAAGACCCACGGTTACCCCGGGAGCCACCCCATAGCGAAGCAAACTTTCTCCAGCATGCCCCATAAATTGAGTGCCCTGATCCAACCGACCATAGTTAATATCCGTATCAAAATCGCCCTCTTTGAGCAAATTTCCTTTATCAGGCGCAAATCGCACGGTATCGACTTGTTCTTTGCCATCGTTGTAATAATACTTTAGGGTATAAGCATCCCCTGGTACGGCTTGCGGGTCTGTTATAGTAAATTTACCGCTATCATCGGCGTAATATATCCCTACCAAATAATTATCATTTCTCCAGACATCAATCTCGGTGCCAGGCATTGCTTGGCCATAATAAACAAACTGCAGATAAGCATTTTGGGCCTGCATTTTGTCAAAGCTTATCCCATTAGTTAGGCTATAACTCCCTAGAAACGGAGTATTGTTAGCATTAGTATCGCCCACCTGTAAGTTTTTGAAATAGGGAGGCTTAGAAAGAGTGTAATTCCATGAATAAGGGAATGGCCCGTTTTTAGGCTGATTCACTGAGCCTGATGCAGCCAAGGTGCCTTGCAGAACATCAGCGACCCCCATAAATTGGGCCTGACGGCTACTGGTATTGCCTCCTGAAATAGCTTCATTATCATTTAACTGGTACATCAAAGCCCCATCAATGGGGCTTTTAGGAGTGATCGGGTTAACTTTCGCATTTTGCTCCGCTTCCCACTCCCTTTGTTTTTGTAAGGCTAGAATTTTTTGATTAGTGGCTTTACGCCTCTGAATCAATATCTCCAAGACAGGTAATTCAGTTTGAATATTTAGCTGAGAGGTTTTGACATCCCAGCGGCTTTTATTGGGCAAAAAAGTATCAAACTGGTCGTACCTTAGCCAAAGTTTGCCATTCTGCTGGATTAGCATCTGACTCCCTAAGGGATAGATTTTAGTTTCTCCTTTATGGGTCACGGTGACATTATGGTTTTCTAAAGAAAATACCATTTTCCAATCAGCCGGCTTTGAAACAATGCTACATTGGTTAAAGTTGGTACAATCTACGTTGTAATCAAATATCTGAGAAAATAAACCGGGCACATCGATATAAGGCTGATCTTGCTGATTGATTAATATGGGATAGAAATCATCTGCAGTAATAATTTCCTTAGCCTGGGCTATTTTAAGCCCAACATCAAGTGAACTTAGTTCTAAAGACTGGGGCTTTGCTGGAGAAATAGCCGGTTCAGCAAAGCCCTGAATGTTAATCAAGCAAAGTAAAAAAACTATACATAAACATTTTATTATTTTTATTATCATATATAGCCATGTTTATATAGCTTGCTATGTACTAATCGCAGATTACAGTAGTAGGTACCGCGTTTTTAGTTTCACGCAAAGTCCACACAATTTTATATGGGCCTTGATCTTTAGCAGTCCATTTCACTTCTCTCATACCTGCGGTTTGAGCCATTACTGGCACTGGAATAACAGTGGTTGATGGCTTGCTTGAGCTAATACTAGAAGAAGCTGGATAGACATCAACAGATGGGTTAAATATCCAATTAGTATTGTTGTTCACGTTAATTTGAACATCACCGGCAGCAACAGTATGACAGGAAATCTGAGCGCTTTGTGCATTACCCGTTCCCACATTTACATATAAAGCGCCAATTTGGTCAATCAATGGCGTAATTTGAGCGCTTAATTGATCAGGCTTGAGCTTTTGTTGGCTAGCCACTTCAGAAGGAGTTTGCTGTTGAGCAAAATCAATTCCTACTCTATAAGTTCCTGCTGGCAAATTGCCAGGCATTCTGACAGAAATACGTACTGTACGGGTGTCCCCTGCTTTAATAACCAGTTTCTCTGGGCTGAAACGTAAATAAGGCAACAAACTAAATTGAGCTTGATCGGCTAAAGCTTTATCATTTTGAAAAGGCCCTGCATTTGAGCTGCCGGCAGCTTGGTAAACAGGACTGACTGCTAAGATTAAGTCAGAACTATCTTTATTTAATACAGAGTATGTCACGGTTGCAGAATGGTTTTTGCCCATGTTGACATAATTTACTCCCGGCATTAAAGCATAGTTACTTGCCATACTGTTGATAGCAGGCAGTACTAATAAAGCGGCTGTAGTTAATACTATTTTTTTCATATATTTCATGCTATTCCCTCGTTATACTTAATTATATGTAGTCTAAAGTCATTACTATTATGTTCGAACCTTCATAAGTCCCAGCTGTGGGGTTAGTTAACATCACCGTAGCTCCAATGTTGATATTGCAGCTGCCGGAACCATCCAGATTACATGACCCCGATGGGTCTGTACTTGCATTGGTCACACTGATTGCACTGCTGTCTGGAAAGCTATTAAAGCTTAAGCTATAGGACACTATAGTAAACGGCGTTCCTCCGCTTAAACTTACTGATCCCGCTCCTGCTCCTGAGCCACTAACAAAATCCACACTTGAGGGGTTATTAGTTGCAAGCTGCCCGAATGTATTAATGCTTACAGTCACTCCGACAACATTTGAAGCAACCCCCACACTGCCAAATCTCACACCGTTATTCACGGTAGCAGTTAAAGCATTACCAGCAAAAGCTGGTAATATGAGTAAGCTTATAAAGCTCAGTCTGCCAAGCAGCTTCATCACATTAACTGTAGGTGATGGTCAAGGTGCCAGGCGTACCACCTGTGGCAGTGCTATAAGTACCTGCTGGGTTGGCAGTTGAGTCTCCAACGGTTAGCGAGGCCACCACAATCTTGGAGTTACAATCTGTATCAACTGTACAAGTAGCTGTTGTTCCGCCTCCAGAGAAAGTAAGAGCAGCGTCCATCGTATGAGCTGAGCCATCACCAAGAGTCGCCGTAGCGCCTGTAAGAGATAAACTCACCGATGCGCCGGTTTGACCCGTTATAGCTACGGCACCACAAGTTGGTGTTCCGCCCGTCAGAGCTACCGCGCCGCCTGGAGTGGCATTGCAAGCACCACCATAGGTTAGCGCCACCGTACCCGATCCGCCCGAGTTAGTAAATTTACCGAAGTCTATTTGGGTTACGGAACCTGACAAAGCAGCGGTAATTTGTCCGCTTGCGCCGATTGAAGTAGTAGCCGCATTTGCAATTCCATAAGCGCCGCTTAAAACCAAACTTATAACAAGAATAGTTTTCTTAATCCCTGTTGATCTCATGACTTTCTCCTGTTTTTGTTGCTATATAAGTTATTTATAGACTAAAAGCCGATGACTTGCATTAAATAAATTATGTCTGTTAGCTGAAATATTGAACAGTAATTTGGGCGGGCACACCAGCTGCATTGTCAGTAGAATAGTTTCCTGCAGGATTTGAGTTTAAGCCTTGGACCGTTAAGCTACCACCTAGAGTAATATCGCTGCACAAAGGAACATTGCCGCTTACATAGCAACTGGTATTGCTCAAACTCACTGTGCCCGATATAGAATGACCATTTCCATCACTTAAAGTAATATTTGGCGAGTTAAGGTTAAGGGTAATTTGCCTATTGCCCTCTCCCGTTATATTTAAAGAACCACAGCCCGCAGCACTTCCCATAATGGTCACCCCGGGGTCTGCACTGGCTGTACAAGTACCGGTCCCAACCATTACCGATCCCCCTGTAAAATCTCCGGGAAGAAACGTACCAAAACTCACTGGCTCAGCACTCACAGCTAGCACCTGCGAAACCCTGACTTGAGCTGGAATAACTAATGAAGTGCCCTCATCGGCATATATTGTGCAAATTGCTAGGCCAAGGCTTGAGAGCAGCGTGAGTTTGACAAAATTCTTAAGCTTAATGGTCCACATATTTTTCTCTTAAGTGTAGTCTAAATACATGGTCACGGCTTGGCCGCCGCCACTACTAGTTTGATATAAGCCTGCAGGGTTTACGCTGGTACCTTCAAGCGTTAGCGTGCCACCAATAGAAAGTGTGCCACAAGCAGGCGAACCCTCACCCGTATAACAGCTAGACATATTGGTCTCTAAAACCCCGTTAATAGTATTGCCGTTACCGTCACCCACTATGAAGTTTCCGCCGTTGGAAAGGCTGATTGCAACAGCTTGGCCCGGAGAGGCATTGATATTAACGGTTCCGCACACTGCTCCTCCGGCAGACTGAACGCTTCCGGTGGTGCTCACAGAGCAGGCACTACTTTGGTTCAGCTGAATGGTGCCACCAGAATCATAGGCTACAGAAATATTTCCAAAATCTAAAGACATGCCGATAGAAGCGCTGACAGGTTGCAAGACATAAGCTGAGGCCGTTGCCGTCTGAGAAGCCCCTTCAGCCCAGCAAGAACTTGCCAAGCCCACACTCAGCCCCAGTAAAAGAAACTTTAAGCTATTTTTCATATCCGCCCCAATAAGCCATTAGTTTAATTATAGACTTAATTCGCTTATTTTTAGGTATATTGGGCATAAATGGTGACAGTTCCACTATACGGCCCCATCATTGTTGCCGGTCCTACAGTGACAGAAGTGCCAATGGTAATGCTGCACTGCCCGCTGCCATTTAAGGTGCAACTGCTTGGCGGACTTATTAAGGATAAGGGCAGAGTATTGAAGCCGTTAACCAAATCTACCGTATTGCCTACAGCAGGATTATAAGTAAGAGAAACTGCATAGCCTGCAGAGCCAGTAATTGTAAAGCTGAGTGGAGAAATGGTCCCTCCGGCAGCTAGATCCGCATCGCCTGATGTGACTGAGCGAATTCCGGTTGATGCGACTGTTATTGTGGAGCTCATTGAGCCGGGAGCAAACCGTCCAAAATCAATATTGTTATTGACGTTTATGCTGATAGGCGTAATGACGGTGATACTGCTTGAAACATTAACATTTTGAGTTTCAGCATAGGCTGCAGGTAAGCCTCCTGCCAATATCATGCCCCATAATAAGGCTCTATTTATTGAATTCATTAGCCCACCCAGATTCTGGCATTTCTAAACAATCTCATCCATGGCGAATAAGCGCCCCACTCCTGCGGGAACCAAGACATCTGTATACTTCTAAACACTCTTTCTGGATGAGGCATCATAGCCGTCACCCTTCCGTCTTCGCTACAAAATCCAGTAACTCCTCCCAATGATCCATTAGGGTTATAGGGATACTTTTCAGTTGAATTACCCATATGATCAATATAGCGCATTATTGACTGTTTGGAGCTTTGCATTTGCTCCAAAGTAGAATCAATCACAAATTTGGCCCGGCCAAAACCGTGAGAAATGACAATAGGAAGCTTAGAACCAGCCATATCTGTCATTAAAATGGATTTGGATGGCATGATTTCCACCATAGATAATCTTGCCTCAAACTTTTCAGAAAGATTTCTTTCAAAACTAGGCCACAGACCACTGCCGGGAATAATGTCTTTTAAGTGGGAGAGAAGCTGACAACCGTTGCCCACTCCAAAAGTAAAAGTATCAGGGCGATTAAAAAATTCAGAAAAAATATCATGCAGCCTTGGGTTTAATAAAATGGTTTGAGCCCAGCCGTTGCCCGAACCCAAGATATCGTTATAAGAAGCGCCCCCGCAAATTGCCAGCCCTTTGATCTCTTTTAATGCCGCCTGGCCTTCTTTTAGATCTTGCATGGTAATATCGATGCATTCAAATCCAGCCAAATGAAAAGCTGCTGCCATTTCAATATGACCATGGCTACTTGGGTGCCGCAACACAGCAATTTTGGGCTTAGTCTGAAGCTGACTAAAAACTGCTGTGACGTCTTCTTTAGGGTCAAAGCTTAATAAAGCACTTAATCCTTTATGCTCTGGGTCAGCTATCTGTTCATATTCTTGTTTAGCCAGTTCTGGGTTACCCGACAAAGCCTCTATTTTATAAGAGGTTTTTGACCACCATTTTTGTAACTTAACTCGGCTTTGCCTAAAAATGATTTGGTCTTCAAATGAGATTTCAAGTTCATCGTTTTTATCAGGCTCTCCGATAATAATAGCCTGGACCTTTAAGGCGGAAAACACGCCCAAAACCTCATCCACCTCATCAGCTTTAATCTGAATTACTGCACCCAGTTCTTCATTAAACAAGGCTTGAATGGGGTCTTTGCCTAAGCCGTCCAAATGGACTCTTACGCCTACATGGCTGGCAAAAGCCATTTCACATAGCGTTACCAATAAACCGCCATCAGAGCGGTCGTGATAAGCCAACACCTGCTTTTTCTCTAGTAAAGTCTGCATGGCCGTAAAAAAGTTCTTGAGAGTCGCCGCTTTAACATCAGGAGCAGGAGAAGCTTTCTTTTGATAGACCTGGGCTAAACAAGAACCTCCCATTCTTTGCTGACCCTCCCCTAAATCTAACAAGATTAAATAGCTCTCACCAAAATGGCGCTTTAAGCGAGGAGACCTTGTGCTTCTAATATTGTTAATGGGTGCAATAGCAGTGACCATGACAGAAGGAGCCATATTGTTATCCGCATCCAAAACCATGTTGCTCGCTTGGCAGTCATTGGCCATAATCGACAGAGAAAGCTCAGGGCAAAGCTCTTCGGCCACTGTCTTAACCATTTCATAAAGTGAGGCATCGTATGGCTGAATCGCCTCGGCCCAACTTAAGGCCAGTTTAATATTACTCATTTTTTCTATTTTAGCGCCGGCTAAATTGGTAATAGCTTCACCAACAGCCATTCTGACTGAAGCAATAGGGTCTGCCTGTGCCAGCAAAGTTTTCTCACCCAAAGAAATAACTTCTCCCGAAGAGCCCTCAAATCCATGACACAGCATCATAAAATCTGCCACTGGAACTTGCCACGGGCCAATCATTGGGTCTCGCGCAACCAAGCCACCTACAGAGCGGTCACAGTGGTTCAGAATAAAATATTTACTTGCTACAGCCGGAAGCCTTAATACTTTTTTTACCGCTTCCTCAAGATCAATACCATCGCTTTGCCATAAGTCCGATGGATTGGATAGCAAATCAGCTACTCTGACTCCAAAAAGCTCAGCTTTAGGCTCTGATATTTCCCTATTTTCTATTTGAACTTCAAACTGGCAGTTTGATCGCTTGGCCGAATTCTCAAAAACCGCCAAATGCTCCTCGGCAACCTTACAGATCATATCTCCATTAGGATAGGTCACTATGGATAAAATAGGATTGGGCTGCATATTACAGCAGTCTTCTATAAGCTTTTGCCTAGCAAGAATCATGTCTTCCCTGATTTTTATTGCCAGTCCATTTTCAGCAAGCGATTTGACGTGATTAGGCTGGATATTACCAATATAAGCTGTGCTCAACTTTGGAAAAACTTTGGGGAAGGTTCTTAGAAAGCCCCCTATTAGCGGCAAACCTAATTTATGGTAGCCACGAGCCTGACTGACAGGAACATTCATGATAATTGACAGAGTCGATTGCTGATCGCTCGCATAGATATCTAGCTGCTCCCAAGGGTGAACGAAACCAGGAATATTCAAATCAGGCAAGGTATAGCCTGATATTACTGCATTAGTTTTTGAGCCCCGACCAATCGTTGTGGGGTAAAAGGTCGGAGTAAATGCGCTTAAGTCTGTTTGTTTTAACTGGCAGCTAATATGCTGATCTTCCTGGTGAAAGACATAAATATGATTATCCACATTCGGATAGAAGTAAGCCGCCTCTTTGCCTCGTACTACTCCTACATTGCTCTCGTGAAGTAAAACATCCCCATCCTTCTCACAGGACTTCTCTATCATTTGCATCGGGGTCAATGGCTGTTTTTCACCGTTAATGGTCCACTGCATTTCAAATAAATCTTGAGGGCTATCGACAGCTGGCGCCAGATTCAAATTCACCTTGGCTTGCTTAATGGTTTCTAAAAACAAAGCTTTAGCAAATTCTATATCGGGCAATAAAGTCTGGGTTTCTTCTTGATATAAAAACTTCACCAGTCTTTTTGCTTCTTCATCAGATATTGAGGAACTGGTTTTAATTTGATAGAGCACGCCTCTTTCGATTCTTTCAACCGCATATAAGCCACAGTCATGAGCTAGCTCGGTGACATTTTTAGACCAGGCCGTGATAGTGCTAAAATGCGGCATAGCGATAAAGTTCAAATCGCTTTGCATAGTATGAGCAGCTATAGGCTCATGCTGTAAAATCTTTACCAAGTCTCCGCACTGCTCATCAGAAAGACTTTGAGACAAAGCCACAAAATAAGCATATTCGGCTTCTATGGCTTCAACTTGGGGCACTGAGCTTTGGATGTCTAGCAAAAGCTTCTGCGATGCTGACGAGCTTAATGCAAGGTGACCTCTTAAATACATTATAACCATGCTAAATTGAATCCTTACCTGCTCAAGTTTTGTAAAACTTAATTTTATGCCAATTCTTTTATTATACTAACTATAATACACTATTAAAATTATAGCCTGAAATTAACGAGCCTAACATGAACCAAGAAATTACCGTACATTTAACTGACAAGCCTGCTGCTGCTCCATGGGGCGAGCACAACTTAATCAGCTTCAACAACAGCCAAATCACTGTGCATGTTCCTAAAAATAAAAACTGGCCACTTCGTGAAATCCAAAAAGCCGGACGTCAATGTTATAACCTTGGCATCCCTAGATTAACTTTAAGCGGTAAAAATTGGGACATCGATTCCCAATGGGCATTCTATCAAGGCTTAAGCAATCATAAAAAGCCATGCCAGTTGCGCTTTGCCAAGCTTCCGGCAGAGCAGGAAACCGTATTGCAGGCCTGGCTAAAAGTCCACAGCTGGGCAAAAACACAAATCAATGCCTCAGCCCAAGAAAAATCCCCTAGAGCTCTGGCTGATAATGCCATTGCCTTTTTAGAAGAAATTGCCCCTGGTAAAATATCTTCAAGCTTAATAGTCGGTGATGACTTAAAAAATGAAGGCTGGATGGGGCTTTACTCAGTGGGCAAAGGCAGCGATCGCCCTCCTGTCATGGCTGTGATTGATTACAACCCCAAGAAAAATAAAACCGTTCCCACGGCAGCAGCTTTAGTAGGCAAAGGCATTTGCTTTGATAGCGGAGGCTATAGTCTGAAACAAACCGAATCTATGTCCAATATGAAAAATGATATGGGAGGCGCGGCAACGGTATGCGCAGCTCTAGGCTTGGCTATTTTACAAGGCCTTAAAAAACGAGTTCAGATTATTTTGTGCTGTGCAGAAAACTTAGTAAGCGGGCATGCTTATAAGCTAGGCGATATTATTCACTATAAAAACGGAATCAGCGTTGAAGTTGTGAACACTGATGCCGAAGGTAGGTTGGTGCTAGCCGATGGCCTGATCAAAGCTTCTGAAACCGGTGCTCCTTTAATTATTGATGCCGCAACTTTAACGGGGGCAGCAGTGGTTGCTGTCGGCATGGACTATACGGCCTTATTCGCTTTGGATGCTGACTTAAGAAGTCGTACTTTAGACTACGCAGCAGCGCAACATGAGCTTGTCTGGCCTATGCCGCTTGAAACCTGGCACAGAGACCAAGTGCCTTCCTACTATGCAGACACTGCCAATAGCAGAAAAGTTCCTATGGGTGGGCCAAGTGGGGCTAGCAACGCTGCCGGCTTTTTAAGCCGATTTGTCCCAAACGATGGCAAAGGTTGGCTACATTTTGATTTGGCCAACGCTTTTCAAAATGATGCAAGCGCCCTATTTGGCGCCGGAGCGACTGGCGCTTCGATTAAAACTATCGCTGAAACCCTATTAAAGGAAGTTCAATGATTAACAATCGCTCTATTATAGTATTCAGTTTAATGGCTTTATTTCTTTGTTTTGAAATGGCTTTACAAGTTTCCCCTGGAGTCATGACAGAACCCTTAAGACAAGACCTGCATTTAAGCGCTTATGGCTTAGGGCTAATGTCAGGATGCTATTTTGTGACTTATTCACTGATGCAGATCCCCTCAGGTTTATTGTTCGATAGAGCCAACTTTAGGATCTTGGTTACCATTGCTATTAGTATTTGTGCGGTAGGCGCCGGCATTTTTGGTCTGGCAGATTCTTTACTGAGCGGCTTATTGGCAAGACTTTTCATGGGCTTTGGCTCAGCCTTTGCTTTTTTATCGGTATTGACCGTCGCTGGCCGTTGCTTCCATACCCGTCACTTTGCTTTTTTATCAGGAATCGCTCAGCTTTTAGCCGCTTTAGGCGCTATTGGCGGCGAAATCCCGATCGCTTTTGCCGTTCATCATTTGGGCTGGCGACATACTTTATGGGTTTTAATGAGCTTAGGCTTAATGCTTGCTTTGACGGTTTGGACTTTTCTTAAACTCAAGCAGAAAGAATGCAGCTATGAACAAGAAGCTCATCCTGAATCGGTTGGAACCAGCCTTCGTCATATCCTAAAAAATCCCCAAACCTGGTGGATCGCTTTTTATGCCTTTTTAAACTGGGCCCCTGTTACTGCTTTTGCTTCACTGTGGGGAGTTCCCTTTTTGATAAGCAGCTACCACATTTCGACCCAGACAGCAGCCAGCTTTTGCTCACTAATTTGGCTAGGAATTGGCTTAAGCAGCCCGTTTATCGGTGTGTTATCAGACAAAGTGGGCCATAGAAAACCATTTTTAACTTTAACTGCTTTAATTGGTGCCATTAGCATAGCCGCCGTTATCTATGCCCCCAATTTGCCATTGCCACTATTAGGAATAAGTTTGTTTTTCGCCGGGGTAGGTTCTTCGGGGCAGATTTTAAGCTATGCCGTCGTGCAAGATTTTGCTGCCAAATCCAGACTCTCGACTTCCATTGGATTTAACAATATGGCACTCGTGGCCAGCGGGCTTGTTATGCAGCCTTTGGTAGGGAAATTATTGGCTTGGAACGAAGGAACTGCCTTTACTGGACAGACTTATGATTTGATGAGCTTTCAGCATGCTTTAATTGTATTGCCTATTGCCTTTGTTTTATGTGCATCAATCAGTCAGCTTTTTATCAAAGAAACCCTTGAGTGCAAATGATAATAGTGTTGTCATTGACTATGCTGTCATCCTCGACTTAATCGGGAATCCAGGTTTTAATTTACTAAATGCTCGCCTTTGCGGGAATGACAGATAGACAATCTTGAATCAATCCAGGCCCTTGATAAATCAAGCCGGTATAGAGCTGAATTAAATCCGCCCCGGCTTCAATTTTTTCTTGAGCGGCATGAGCATTCATGATTCCGCCAGAGGCCACAATAGGAATCTGGCCTTTTAATTCCTGCTTAAGTAACTTTAAGGTTGCAGTGCTTTTGCTTAACAAAGGCGCCCCGCTTAAACCGCCGGCCTCTTTGCTTTCATGCAAGCTTTCTACGCCTTCTCTTGAAACCGTAGTATTGGTTGCGATAATGCCTTCAACTTTATGCCTTAAAAAACACTCTGCAAGCTCTACTACTTCTTGATGAGTCAGGTCTGGAGCAATTTTAAATAGAACAGGCACTTTTTTATTATATTTACGCTCCAGATTCGCTTGCTCTAACTTAATGCCGGCAACTAAAAAATTTAAATATTCCCCATGCTGCAACTGGCGTAAATTTGTAGTATTGGGAGAGGAAATATTAACGGTAATATAGCTTGCGTAATGATAGGCTTTTTTTAAGCCAATAGTGTAGTCATCTAAGGCCAGCTCAATGGGAGTGGCTGCATTTTTGCCGATATTAATCCCTAAAACACCTTGGTATTGGCTCTGTTTGACCCGTTCGATTAAATAATCAATCCCCTTGTTGTTAAAACCCATTCTGTTAATAAGGGCTTGGGCTTGATTCAGTCTAAACAGGCGGGGCCGAGGATTACCATCCTGAGCTTTGGGAGTCACCGTACCAATTTCTATAAATCCAAATCCTAAAGCGGCCAAACCGTCAATATAGTCGCCGTTTTTATCAAGACCCGCAGCAAGACCTACAGGATTGCTAAAGCTTAAACCGAACAATTGCTTGGGCTTTCTAATGGGTTTAGGGAATAAAGCCTTAGTAAGACCCAGGTGATGAGCCAGCTGCAAAGCTTTTAAACTTAAGCTGTGTGAAACTTCAGGCTTGAGCTTAAACAGTAATGGCTTTAGCAATTGATACAAAATATTCCTCCCTTTTTTAAAGGGAGGCTAGGAGGGATTTTATAGCCCTTCAAATCCTCCCTGCCCTCCTTTACAAAGGAGGGAGTTTATAGTGGAGCTGTCGCTACTTTTAGCCAGTCCTGTTCTTCTTGAGACAGGCCTTTAATCGTATCGGCAATTTTTTGATGATAGTCATTGATCCACTGGATTTCCTTCTCGCTTAGCTCCGCTTTATTGATAAGCTTACGATTATAGGGAACCAAAGTGAGGTCTTCAAAGCCATAAAATGGTCCGTGATTGCTCATACTTTGCAGCTCATCATACACAGTACGGATTAAGCAAAGGTTTTCGATGCGAATGCCATATCGCTCGGCAAGATAAAGCCCAGGCTCATTGCTCACGATCATCCCAGGCTTAAGTGCTACTCCGCTTGCGCCCTGTGAAATTCTTTGAGGGCCTTCATGAACGCATAAAAATGCTCCTACCCCATGACCAGTACCATGCCCGTAGTTTAGGGCTTCCTGCCACAAAGGCATTCTTGCTAGAGCATCGATATGCTCCCCCCTGGTGCCATCCGGGAATACACTATGAGCCAAAGCCAAATGGCCTTTTAGAACGAGTGTGTAATGATGTTTTTCTTCCGGACTAGGACTGCCCAAATGATGCACTCTCGTGATATCGGTGGTACCTTGCAGATATTGAGCGCCTGAGTCCAGCAAGTAAAGCGCTGAATTATCTACTTTGCTGTCAGTATCTTCATTCACTGCATAGTGAATAATGGCACCATGCCCAGCAAAACCGCTTATGGTGTTGAAACTTAAACTGACGTAGTCTGCATCCTGCTTACGAAATTCCTCTAGCTTAGTCGCTAAAGATATTTCAGTATGGCCTTCTGCCCAATGCTTATCCATCCAGCATAAAAACCGAATCATAGCCCTCGCGTCTTTTCGATGGGCTTCTCTTGCCCCTTCTTGCTCAACGAGGTTTTTGCATGCCTTCATCATGGTAATGGGGGAAGCATCCAGCATGATTTCTGCCGATTTAAGCTGCTGCTCTATCCAGTAACTTGCCGTAGCCGGATCGACTAAGACTTTTCCTTTGAGCTCATTTAATGCTGCTTGGATTTCTGAATATTCTCGAAGATTTATGCCCTGCTCTTTAAAATAGGCCAAATCTTCTTGCCTAATCTTGGCCAAATCAACAAACAGGATAGCCTGATCCTGAGTCACCAAGGCATAGCTAATGACCAAAGGATTGTAATCTACATCTTTGCCGCGAATATTATACAGCCAGGCGATGGCATCCAGCATGCTAATAACGTGGGATTCCGCCCTTTTCTCTTGTAAAGCTTTACGCAGCTGAGCGATTTTATCTTTCGCACTCATTCCGCTATGTTTAAGCTCGTAAATACTTACCGGGCTGTTCTTAAGCTCAGCTTCTCTATGCCAAATCTTATCGACCAAATTGACATCATGGGCTAATAACTTGCCTTTTACGCTTTCTAAAGCTGCTTTAAATTTTCTAGCCTGAGCTATGCTGATCACTTTAGGGTCTACTGCGCAGACTTTGCCGACAGCATTCATTTTAAGCCAGGCATCAATGGGAGGGGCAAATCCCTGCACTTGCTCTTTCATGAGCCGGTAATATTGAGTATCCAACTGCTTTTCAGCTTGCAAAAAATAACGGGGGTCAGTCCATAAGTAGGCCTGATCCATCCCCACCAAAGCATCCCCTGCAGAGCCAGTAAAATGACTTATCCAAGGCCTTCTTTGCCAATGCTTTGGCACATATTCATTTTGATGCTCATCTCCAGAAGGAACGTAATAAAAGTCCACTCCCATTTCCTGCATGGCTTTTCTTAAGTGCTTAAGTTTTTCTGAAATATTCATATTCACCTTATTGGGCAAGCTTTTCCATAGTGTAAAGGCGCTAAAGCAAAGTAAGATGCGAGAGTTTGCCCGATATCTGCAAAGCTCTCTCTTGCTCCCAGGCTCCCTGCTTTAAGCTTCTTTCCATAGATTAGCACAGGAATATGCTCACGGGTATGGTCGGAGCCCGGCATGGTGGGATCACAACCATGATCGGCGCTTATAACCAAAATATCTTCTTCCTGCATTATAGCTAATAACTCGGGTAGTCTTTGATCAAATTCCTTTAAAGCCTCAGCATAGCCTAATGGGTCACGTCGATGGCCAAATGAAGAATCAAAGTCCACAAAATTGCTGAAAATTAAGCTTTTATCAGGCGCGGCCTGTATTGCTTTAAGGGTCGCGTTAAATATGCCGTTATTATCTGGCGCTTTAATCACTTCACTGATTCCTCGATGTGCAAAAATATCAGCAATCTTCCCTATAGCAATAACTTGCTGGCCATTTGCAATCATCTTATCTAATAAGGTATCACCTGGTGGAGCCACTGCTAAATCTTTGCGGTTGGCGGTTCTTTTAAAAGACCCTGCCTCTCCGATAAAGGGTCTTGCGATCACCCGGCCGATATTATAAGGGTCTACCAATTTCCTGGCGATTTCACAAATTTCATAAAGCCTTTCCAAGCCGAAATACTGCTCATGTGCCGCTATTTGAAATACGCTGTCTCCTGAAGTATAAAGAATGGGCTTGCCCGTCCTAATATGTTCTTGACCCAGCTCTTTAATAATTTCGGTGCCTGAGGCGTGCTTTTCTCCAAGCACTCCAGGCAAATCAGCTTGTTTGACAAAAGCCTCGATCAGATCTTTAGGGAAGCATTGCTCTATTGTAGGAAAGTAGCCCCATTCAAACTCAACCGGGACTCCCATCATTTCCCAATGTCCACTTGGTGTATCTTTGCCTCGACTCAGTTCAGCCGCACAACCATAAGCCCCTTTGATAGGCCCTTGATAGCCTAAACTATCAGGCAAGGTTTTGCCCGTGCTGATTCCATAGGCTTTCGCCAAGCCTAATTCGGCAAGATGAGGTAAGTGTAAAGCTTTATGGTGATTCTCCGCATAGATTTTTGCGATATGGCCCAGCGTATCTGCGCCCTTATCTCCAAAAGTCTCTGCGTCAGGCGCTTCTCCAATTCCAAAGGAATCTAGAACCAATACTATCGCTCTTTTCATGCGTGTCCAATCAGCGGGTGCTGGGATGATTAAGTAATTCTTTCATTTTAGCTTGAATGACTTCAATAGCAATGCGGTTTTTGCCGCCATGCGGGACTATGATATCGGCATAACGCTTAGAAGGCTCAATAAACTGTACAAACATAGGTCGAACTGTTGTCTCATATTGTTCGATAACAGACTCCATGCTGCGCCCTCTTTCCATCACATCTCGGCGCAATCTTCTGATAAACGAAGTATCTAAAGCAGTATCAACGAAAATCCGAATATCCATGACATCGCGAAGAGCCGGTTCTGAAAACAATAAAATCCCTTCTAGAACCACAATGCTGTTGTTGCTGCTAATGTGTCTGGTTTTGCTCGTGCGGTTATGAGTTACATAGTCATAAACAGGAATATTAACGGAATCCCCTGCTTTAAGCTCCGACAGGTGCTGCACCAGCAATTTATGATCAAAAGCATCGGGATGGTCAAAGTTAACTTTGTTGCGCTCTTCCATGCTCAAATTTGACAAATCTTTGTAATAAGCATCTTCGGAAATAACGACGACTCGGTCTGAACCTAATTCATCAACAATAGTATTCGCCAGCAAGCTTTTTCCAGAACCCGATGCACCGGCAATTCCAATAATAATGATATTTCGATCTGACTGAGGCATTATGACTTTCTCTCTATGGCACAGGAAGTTTTTAATTTTTTACCTTTAAACTTAACTTCATTTAACTCTTTAGCCGCTAATTTCATGGCTTTTGCATTCATCAACTTAACCAAGGCGAACTCTCTTATTATCTTAATTGACTGCACTTCACCGAACTTTGCAAACAATAACTTCAGATCCTCTTCGGTCGTACTTTCAGATAAATTGCCGACATAAACCGCATCGACCATGATTGCCCCCTTGCAAACCCTGGGAATTATCGCAGAAGTTTACGCATGATGAAAGCTTTGGATACAAAAAAGCCACCCGAAAGTGGCTTTTCAAAAACAAATGGCTTATTAAGATTTTTTGCGTGCCATTGCGCCAAAGTTGCCGAATTTTTTCTTAAATCCGTCTACACGACCTTCGGTATCCACAAGTTTTTGTTTACCGGTGTAGTAAGGATGGCAGCTTGAGCAAACATCTAAATGTAGATCTTTACCTAAAGTAGAACCTGTTTTGAATTTATGCCCGCAACTACAGGACACATTGATTTGAGCGTAATTTGGATGAATTTCTTTTTGCATAGCTATAGTCCTCTTTTCCGTGCCGCCACCTGACCCCTTGCCAGATACCGCAACCATTAACGCCGGCCATTTTACAGAGAGTTTAGCTTCAACGCAAGCATTTGCTTTATCAGGCTTAAAATTTCCTAAGGGTTTGCACTAGGGTTTTCTGAGGTTTTATTTAAGGAAGCTAGATTATTACTACTTTTAGCTCCAGGGGGAATTAAAGCACAGCCCTTTAATAGATATGGCTAAGTTGAATTGAGAGTATTTCATCAACTTTTTCCATCTCTTTAGCAGGCAATAAAGCAATTTTATCCTTTAGCCTTGTATTTCTTGTGTTTTCTCTTTGTTGGATAGCGCAACCATTAACGCCACTACTTTGGACCATCGCAGTATTTGGATTCAAGCTTGTCATTCAGCAAAGGCTGCGCAGCATCCTTTTTTACGGCAATGGAAAAAATCCCTTGAAGCATATTTGAACATTTAGAAGTAAGTTCTGTCACATCAATATGATAGCCATTATGGCGCATTACATCCAAAAACTGATCAATCCCTGGCAAAGCTCGCCCTAACCAGTCCTTTTTTGCTGTAATATAAATGCTATTTTCTTCATCAACCTTTTGCCACTTAAACTGGCAGCCCTCCATCACTTCGCGATCAGCTTTGCTCAGCATAGAATAAATTCCACTAACTGTTGATATAAGCTCACCGTATTCTTTTTGGTCACTTGCGTAGACAGTCAATTCATTCGCTTTTCTTATGGCTCTCATAGCATATCCGCCTATTGCTAGGCAGGCTTGGCTTCTAGCACCCTGCAATAAGCAAGAACCTGACTTTCCCGAAACCCTCCTGCAGTTCTTGAAACCCCTCTTGCAAGCTCTGTGGCTTTTTCTTCATAGCGATTGAGCAAACCTTCAAGATAATCAGAAGTTGCGGCACCAACAATCAGCAGACCAAGATATAGCCACGGAGAATTTAATCCTTCATCAGCTTGTTTATTCGCAATGAGCTTAAAAGTTGGGGACAAACCTAAAACAAAGAGATTTACCAATGCCTTATGGTAGAACAATTTCTCTTGATCTGTACGCATTAGCTCGCCATAGTTTATACGCTTTTCTGTATAACTACCCGCTTTAAAAGCAATGGACAATAAAGCATTAGCATAAGCTAGAGCCGCCAAGCCGATAATAGCTAACTCGTCATTGCAGAACGTAAATGATATGTTGATAAGCATGGCAGCGCAACCTGTCAATCTTGAGCCGATCCATAAGTGTTTATCACAGTACTTTAATGCCGTCCGGTTTATCATTAGTGCCCCATCCATTAATGTCTTGGCTTCTTAGCCTTTTTAGCTTTGTATTTCTTGCGTTTCTCTTTAATTTTTTCTTTAGCTTTTTCCTTTTTACGGGCGGCTTTAGCTTGAGAAGTAATCTTAACACCTTATGTTTAACTAAATCTACTTTGGCTAGCTTTATATATTTTCCTTGTCGGATAGCGCAACTATTAACGCCGGTCACGTTGAAGAGAGCTTATGGATACTGCAAGCCTAATTCTTTAGTGTTGGGGCTCGACTGAGCCAGATGAAATGCTCCTTGGACAGCCTGCGATTCTTTTTCAATTTCAAGCATAAGCTCGCCTGCATATGCTTTATATGTGAGCACTTGTTCTTTTAAGCCCAATAACTCGGCAAGTTTGCTAATTTTACTTGAAATCTGAACATGTTGCCGCTTTTGTTCAAGGCCAGGAGAAATTAACTTGTGGTAACGATTATCAATCTCTTGGAAAATTTCCAGGGCTTTTTGGATGTAATATCTTTTTAAATCAGGGTGAATGCCACAATCAGAGTGTTTTATATATATCCCCGAAGCCTGGACGTATAAAGGCATAGCCACATCTAAGTCTATAAGCCTTGCCTGGTTGATTAAGGTTTTTAGCTTCCTCGCATCCTCTGCTGTTTCCTTTATGATCGTATTTACTCCTGGCTGAATTACTTCCCACTCCTCTAGCCTAGCCTCCACAGTGCTTGCCTTTGGGCTACCCTTAAGTTGAAGCACTTTTTCATAATCAGCATACCAGAGCAGTAAAATAAATAAGCCGATATCAGACCGATTTATAGCAAAATGAAAAATATTTCCCCCGTACCAATCACAAAAGTAAGGATTTGTTCCCGCATCTAGCAATAGAGCTGCAGTTAAATAATGGGGATTATGCTTCTCATCAAATGCACTAATGACAGGAATGCTATTCCAAGCCCCTTCAGGTACAACCCTGCTGATATAAGGCTTTTTAGGATGTAACATTTTCTCTAAATTATCTTTTTGTCGGAAGTAATCTAAACATGCCTTTGTATGCTCAATATCACCATGAGAGACAAATTTGTATAAATCGGAAATGCTATAACCTAGCATTGCTCTGAACATTCGCTACGCTCCCGCAAGAATAATAGCATTAAAAACATACATTATCAGAAGCAAATAAGAAATTAAATGCTGTTAGTAAGCCGCCTTTTGCCCATTTCTGCTATATTTTGAACCACAGCTTGGGCAGCTTGAAATACCCTAGGATGCCTTGGTCTCTGGTCAGCTATAGGAATTTCAGGCTCTATCAAGCCTCTCGTTCTATTTTCCCTATATAAATAGGCTTGACGCACAAGATATAGGGAACCTTTCATGCTGAAAGCAATACAGCGAAGTGATCTCTCTTAAATTCTGAGCAATCATATATAGCCTTGATACTGCCCATTCTTAAAATCGGCAATCAACGAGGATATAGCACGCTTTTTAAAAAAAATTATCTATAAAACAAGCTAATATTCAATGCTTTTTCTTAGCCTTTTTAGCTTTGTATTTCTTGCGTTTCTCTTTAATTTTTTCTTTAGCTTTTTCCTTTTTACGGGCGGCTTTAGCTTGAGAAGAAATCTTAACGCCTTCCTGGCCCAGCAATTGCAAATCTACTTTGCGTTCAACCAAATCCACTTTGGCTAATCTCACCTTAATGGACTGCCCTAGCGCAAAAACCTGCCTTGTCCGCTCTCCGATAAGCTGATGAGAAGCAGTATCAAATTGATAGTAATCATTTTGCAGGTTTGATACATGCACCAAACCATCCACCAGCACTTCTTTTAAGGTGACGAAAAAGCCAAAGTGGGTTATACCGCTAATAATACCATCAAACTCTTCGCCCACTTTATCGGAAATATAAGCGCATTTGAGGGCACTAACGACCTCTCTACTAGCCTCATCAGCTCTTCTTTCGGTAAAAGAAAGGTACTCACCAAACTCCACCAGCCTGGATTTTTCATAAATTACCGCTGAAGGGTCTTTTCTCTCGATAATGCTTCTGGCTAAACGATGGACGATCAGATCAGGATAGCGTCGAATCGGTGAAGTAAAATGGGTATAAGCCTCATAAGCCAGGCCAAAATGCCCGATATTATGCTCACTGTAAACCGCTTGATTCATCGAGCGCAGCAATACCGTTTGAATAATGGGATAGTCTTCACGATTTTTGGCTTTCATTAAGACTTTATTGAGGTCGCCAGGCTTGGGCTGATAGGTACCGGGCACGCTTAGCCCTCTTAAGCTTAAGAAACTTCTTAAGTCTTCGATCTTTTCTTCTTTAGGCGATTCATGGATTCGATACAAGGCTTCTCTTTTATTGTTAATAAAGAATTGAGCTGTCGCCACGTTGGCCATCAACATACATTCTTCAATAATTTTATGAGCGTCGTTGCGGACCACGGGTTTGACTTCTCTAACCTGCCCATGTTCATTCAAAGAGATAATGGTCTCAATGGTTTCAAACTCTAAAGCACCCCTTTCCTTTCTTCGCTCCACCAACACATTGTAAAGCGCTTCAAGGTTGTTTAAATGAGGTAATAAATCTGCTTTGTTCCAATCTTTGGGCTGCTCTTTCAATACTTGGGCAACTAAATTATAGGTTAATCTCGCTTTGGAGCGCATGGCAGCAGGATAAAAACTGGATTTAATCAACTCACCTTTGTCACTGATCTGCATCTGGCAAACCATGCAAAGTCGGTCCACATCAGGTTTTAATGAGCAGAGTTCATTTGAAATAATTTCAGGCAGCATGGGAATAACTCGACCAGGGAAGTAAACCGAGGTTCCCCGCTTTTGAGCTTCATGGTCTAAAGCCGTGCCGGGCCTTACGTAATAGGAAACGTCAGCAATAGCCACATAGAGTTCCCATTGACCGTTTTCCAAGGGTCTACAATAAACTGCATCATCAAAATCTTTCGCATCTTCGCCATCGATAGTGACTAAAGGCAGATCGGTCAGATTCGTTCTTCCCTGCTTGTCTTTCTCAGAAACCTCGCCAGTAAGTCGGCTGATTTCCTGCATGACCTCTTTAGGCCAAGTTCGAGGCAAATCATAGCTTGCTACAGCTGAATCAATAGCCAAATCGACATTGATGCTGTCACTTAATATTTTATTGACCTTGCCCACTGCTTGAGTGTGATAAGTGGGCTGGGTATGAATATCCACTGAAACCAGCTGGTTATGCTTAGCGCCGGCTTCATCCTCTGGCATAATCATCACTGATTTTTTAATTTTGGTGCCTTCAGGGATCACATAAGAACCTTCTTGTTCTTTGTGAAAACGGCCAATAATTTTGGTCGTATTTCTTTCAACTATATCAATAATAACGGCTTCCAGCTGACCGGATTGGTCTTCGCCTACTACTTTGATCACAATTTTATCGCCGGGGAAAACCGTACGCATTTGCCGCTTGGATAAAATAATAGTCTGGCTAGGATTATTTTCCGGGATGACAACACCTAAGCCTTCTTTGTTAACAGAAATTGTGCCTGTAACAAGGTCTACATGTTCTAATATCTGGTACTCACCCCGTCTGTTGCAGGTAAGCTGTCCATCTCTTTCCATGGCACGCAACCGTCGGCGCAAGGCTTCTCTTTTTACATCGGTATCCAGCTCCAGCACTTTAGATAAATAATCATGGGTGCATGGCTCTTGCGAGCGCCCGATAAACTCTAAAATAAGCTCGCGGCTTGGAATAGGATCGGCGTATTTCTCAGCTTCTCGTTGTGCGTGAGGATCGTTAAATTTAGTCAAACTACTCCCCTAATACCATAATTGCTTCAATTTCGACCTCAGCCTGTTTTGGCATAGCAGCCACCCCCAGCAAAGCCCTTGCTGGAAAGGGCTCTTTAAAAAAGCTTCTCATCACCTGATTGACCACTTCAAAATGCTTCAAATCCAGCAGATATACATTTAATTTCACTATATCGTTTAAGCTTCCGCCAGCTGCCTCGGCAATCGCTTTGATATTTTCAAATACCTGGGCAACTTGAAGCTCCATCGGGCCTGTTAGCATTGTCATGCTTTCTGGATTTAAAGGGATTTGCCCTGAAATATAAACTGTATTGCCTGCTTTTACTGCTTGAGAATAACTCCCTATCGCAGCAGGCGCTTTTGTTGTACTAATACTTTTTTTCATTGTTTTCCTAAATATTCGGTTTGACCCTAAAAGCTCTCATAACATATTTAAGCTTTTTCAGCCTTTTAATCAATCTTGCTAAATGCACTCTGCCTCTCACTTCAATCACCACATCAATAATGCCATAAGTTGTCCTGGCTTCTTCTACATGCAGTTCTCGGATGTTGCAGTCTGCGTCGGTAATGGCCTTGGAAACCATTGCGATAACCCCTCGCACATTCTCTGTTTCGACGGTCATTTTAACAGGGAAATAATCGCTAATTTCACCCGCCCAGCTTAAGCTTACTAAATCATCAGGATGATTTTTATAATCTATTTTCCCCCAAATAGGGCATTGATTAGTATGGACTTCAATCCCCTGGCCTTTGCTCAAAATACCTCTTACTTCATCCCCCGGGATAGGATAACAGCATTTTGAAAATCTCAGGTTCATGCCCTCTGAACCAATAATTTGTAGGTTTTGCTTTTGAGGCTCAGTTCGCTCGGCCTGGCTCATGCTTTCCATCAGCTGATGGACCACCACTCGGCTGCTTCGTTCTCCAGACCCCAGTTGCTTTAATAAAGTTTTTTCTGAAGGAAGGTTAAGCTCTTCACACAGGGCTTTAATCGCTCCCTGCGGAATTTTCTCCCAGCTTAAGCCTATTTCCGCCAAGGAATAAGTGAGTAATTTTTTGCCTAATGCTATAGCTTCTTCTTCCTCTTTGGACTTTAGAAAATGCTTAATCCCTGTTTTAGCCTTGGCGCTCACTACAAAGTTAAGCCAGGACGGATTGGGAGTCGCTTTAGGCGAGGTGACTACCTCAACTGTTTGCCCATTGTTTAATACATAATTTAAAGGAACCAAGCGTCTGTTTACTTTAGCTGCCACACAATGATTACCAATTTGAGTGTGGACTGCATAAGCAAAGTCTACAGTAGTTGCCCCTCTTGGCAGGCGCATAATATCACCTTTTGGGGTAAAGACATAGACTTCATCGGGGAACAAATCAATTTTGACGTGCTCAATAAATTCCAAAGAATTACCCGCGCTGGACTGCATATCAAGCAACTGCTCCAACCACTCTCTTGTTCTTACCTCTGTTGGACTCACAAAACCTTGAGTTTTATATAACCAGTGAGCAGCAATTCCGTTTTTTGCAGTAATTTCCATTTCCATGGTTCGGATCTGAATTTCAATAGGAACACCATATGGGCCAAACAAAGTGGTATGCAAAGACTGATAACCATTGGCTTTTGGAATGGCAATATAGTCTTTAAATCTTCCGGGAATAGGCTTATATAGACCATGCAAAGCCCCTAATACCCGGTAACAATCGTCCAGATCTTTGGCAAGCACCCTAAAGGCATAAACATCCATAATTTCGGAGAAAGGCACGCCTCTTAACTGCATTTTCCTGTAAATACTGTATAAACGCTTAGCTCTGCCAAATATATGCTCAGGAGGCACGCTATATTGCTTCAACCGATCTACTAAAGCCTCATGGATTTTATCCATCAATTTGCGACGGTTTCCCCGTGCAGCTTTAACCCTTTTCTCCAATATTCTGTATCTCAGAGGATACAGCACTTGAAAGCCGTAGTCCTCAAAGGCATTTTTAAATACATTCATTCCTAAGCGGTTGGCAATCGGTGCGTAGATTTCTAAAGTTTCAAGAGCAATCCTGCGGCGCTTTTCCGGCCTAAAATTAGAATTGGCCAAGGTGCTCATATTATGGTAGCGATCAGCCATTTTGATGAGGATAACTCTAATATCCTCCACCATGGCTAGCATCATTTTGCGAAAGTTCTCAGCCTGAGCTTCAGCTTTTGATTCAAAGGCAATCTGAGTGAGTTTGGTTACTCCGTCTACAAGCTTAGCAACGGTCTCTCCAAATATTTCAGAAATTTGGGACAATGTGACCGCGGTATCTTCAACCGCATCGTGTAAAAGCGCAGCAATAATGGTCTCGGGATCCATATGCATATCTGCAAGGATCCCAGCGACTGCAACGCAATGAGTTATATAGGGTTCACCGGTACTGCGAAATTGAGTTTCATGTGCATCAGCAGCGAAAAGAAAAGCTTGAACTATGGGGTAGATTTGCCCTGGAGTTAAATAACGAGATAGCTTTTCTTGAAACGAGCTGAATATAAACACAATTTAACTGCTTAGTGGTTTGTATCTGTTAATAAAATGCTTCTATCAATATTTCCTGCTGCGATTTCGCGCAAAGCAACGACGGTAGGTTTGTCATTGTCCCACTCTACAGTTGGCTCTTCACCTGAGCGCATTATTTGGCGAGCACGTTTGCTAGCCACCAAAACTAATTGAAAACGGTTGTCTACTCTGCCCAAACAATCTTCTACGGTAACTCGAGCCATTTTTCTCTTCCTTATTAACATTGATCTCATCTCGCAGCTTCTAATGCTAAGCCCGAGATCTATCTGTATTCTAGCGGTTTTTTGCCCAATTAGAAACTCCTATTTATATAGGCATAGACTAGTTTGATGACTATTCAATTTTTATATTAGGCAAATTCTTGAGACTTTTAGCTCATCATAGGCTTCATCGCATACGCAGACTGGATCACTTGAGTTAACAGGTCTTTATATTTTACTCCAGATGCAATTAGCAACTTAGGATAGAAGCTATTTTCTGAAAACCCGGGCATCGTATTGCCTTCATTGAATAAAAATTCTCCAGAATGCTTGTCTAAGAACAAGTCCACCCTCAGCATGCTTCGACAGGATAAGCATTCAAATACTTTTAGCGCAATTAGCTTAGCTTCTTCAATTTGCTGGTGAGTTAAATCAGCTGGAATAACTATTTGATATGCCTCATCAATTAAATATTTTGCTTGATAGGTTAAAAACTTATGCGAACTAATTATCTCTCCAGGCATACTAGTGAATGGGGATAATTGATTGGGTTGCTCTAGTACTGCAATAGAAATCTCTCTTTTATCAATAGCTTTTTCGATAAGAACTTTGTCACTATAACTAAAAGCCAATTCAATAGCATGCAGTAGCTCATTTTCACTATCAACCCAGCTTACCCCAATGCTTGAACCTTGTGTTGCAGGCTTGATTACTACCGGATAGCCTAAGCTCTTCTGAATCCGATGATGCCATTCTTCAAACTGATTTTCCCAATTATGTTTTAACATAACCAAATATGGAGTAACAGCAATGCCCTCATTTAAAGCCAATCGTTTAGCTATGACTTTATCAAATGCTATGGCTGAACCGAGGACTGAGTTGCCAACATATGGAATACCATTGAATTCAAAGAAGCCCTGAATAGCGCCATCTTCTCCCTGCGCCCCATGTATGACTGGAAAAGCGATATCAAATTTAGCTTTCCAGTTTTGGGCGTTAAATTCCAACTGTCCTTGCTTATCAACAAAAATAGGGACTGCCTCAAAAAACTCCCTATCAAGATGATTAATAATAGACCGAGCAGATTTTACTGAAATCTGATGCTCTGGGGATTTCCCTCCGTAAAAAACAGCTACTTTCAACTTTTCCATTAGAGGTTATATGAATCCTATTAGAATAAGTTCAGGATATTGCTATAGCAGTTCTTTTAAAAGAGAAGCACAACATTGCGCTTGTCTCTTAGTTTTTAGCCTTTCACATCTCACAATAGCTTTTAAATCATCTAAAGCATGATCAAAATTATCGTTGATAATTAAGTAATCATATTCAGAATAGTGCTCCATTTCACTTTTAGCTTCAGCCAAGCGTTTAGCAATGACCTCAGGATGGTCTTGAGCGCGTTTTTCAAGCCTTTCTTTCAAAATTGCTCTAGAAGGCGGCAAAAGGAAAATGCCTACACTTTGCTCTGGAAACAATTGTTTAACTTGCTTAGCACCCTGCCAATCAATATCTAAAACAATGTCATGACCTTGCGTAGTCGCTTTTTCAATTTCCATTTTAGAAGTTGCATAAAAATGCCCAAAAACCTCAGCATCTTCAATAAAAGCCTTGTCTTTTTGTAAGGTTAAAAACTCTTGCTTTTCAATAAAATGATAATGTGTGCCCTCGATTTCACCCGGCCTTTTTGCTCGAGTTGTATGAGAAATTGAAACTCGAATATCAGAAGTTTGCTCAATTAAAGCTTTAACCAAACTGGTTTTGCCTGCACCTGAAGGCGCTGACACAATAAAAATAAGACCACTACGCTTCATAAAAAAACCTTACTCTATATTTTGAATTTGTTCACGCATTTGTTCGATGAGTAGCTTAATTTCAACCGCGGCTTTTGTCATCTCAGCGTTAATCGATTTTGAAGAAAGCGTATTGGCCTCACGGTTAAGCTCCTGCATTAAAAAGTCTAAATGCTTACCCATTACTCCCCCCTTATCCAAAATCCTTTGCACCTCGGCATTATGGGCAGATAGCCTATCTAACTCTTCAGTAACATCCATTTTCTGTGCGACCAGTAGCATTTCCTGGGCCAATCGCAGAGGCTCAAGCTCAAGCTTAGCCTCGTTAAAGCGGGTCAACATTTTAGACTCATAATGCTGTTGAATGCCGGGCAGCATTTTACGAACCACTACAACATAATGTTCAATATCTTTAAGGCGTTGCTTTAGAAATTCGGTTAGGGCTTTACCTTCTCTTTGCCTGGACCCGCTAAATTCTTTTAACACAGCATCTAAGAGCTCAAGGGCTTCTTCTTCGGTGTGGCTATGATTTTCTAATTTTGGCTGCAATACCCCCGGCCATTTTAGCAAAGCTTGAGTATCAAGGCTGGATGGGACATTACAGGTTTCAAGCAGAATCATCTCAGCCTGAAGAATTTGTTGAGCCAAATCTGTGTTAACCTCTAAGTTAACCCCTCCTTCAGTAGAAGGTAATAAACTAAACGTACAATCAATTTTGCCCCGCTGCATATGAGCTTTAATGTGCTCACGGATCGGCATCTCCATATCTTTTAACACTTCTGGCAGGCGCAGACTGATTTCCAAATAACGGTGATTGACAGACTTAAGCTCACATATAAGTTCGCCCCAGCCCCCTTTTTTGCTCCCACGAGCAAATGCAGTCATGCTTGATATCATATAAGCCACCTTTTAGAAAGTTATGCTTAAGCGAGATTATAACAAGAAGTAAGCGATAAAGATAAGGGCTAACAGCCACATTACAAAGTGAACTTTTTTATATTGGCCTTTTGCGGATTGCAAAGTGACATAGCAAATCACACCAAGCCCCACCCCATCAGCGATGGAGAAAGTTAAAGGAATGCTGAGCAAAGTAATGACTGCTGGAATGTATTCAGCTGCATCCTCCCAATTTACCTCGGCAAAGGGCTTAACCATAATGCAAGCCACATAAAATAAAGCAGCAGAGCTTGCAAAAACAGGAATGCTGGCAGCTAATGGCGATAAAAACATAAGCAGCAAAAACAAGCCTGAAACTACCCAGGCAGTCAAACCCGTCTTTCCACCGGCTTTAATTCCAGACGCACTTTCTACAAAAGGGCAGACTGTTGACAGCCCGATTAGAGAAGAAGCCGTGGTAGCAACGCTTTCTGCCAATAAAGCACGATTTATGCCTTGCTTTAACTCCCCTGGCTCTCGCTCCAAATGAAAGGACAAACCAATTAACGTGCCGGTGCTGTCGAATAAAGCCACCAAAATAAAAGTAAAAATAACAGGCAAGCTTGCCAAGTTTAATAAAGGATGAATATCTAATGCTAAAAAAGACATTTTCAAACTGGGCGGCATAGCAAAAATGCCTGCAAAATGGCTGACAGCTAGCAGCCGACCCAATAAAGAAACTACGATCATTCCGATAATAATAGCTCCCGGTATTTTACGAGAATCCAAAGTTGCAATGATAAAGAAACCTAAAAAGAACAAAGCAATACTGATGGTGTTAATCTTTCCTAGCATTACCAAAGTATGGCTGCTTTGAACAATAACGCCGACATTTTTTAGTGCAATGAACCCAATAAAAAAGCCGACCCCCGCTGCAATAGCACAGCCCAGTGATCGAGGGATCGCCAATAAAATATACTGCCTTAATCTTGTTATAGTGATTAAGAAAAACACTAGCCCCGCAATAAAAACTGCGCCTAAAGCTGCTTGCCAGCTATATCCAAGCTTTCCCACTACTACATAAGAAAAATAAGACAACAGACCCAAACCTGGCGCCAAGGCCACAGGAAGATTAGAAAACAAGCCTGATAAAAAACTTGCAAAAGCACAGATTAGACAGGTTCCAACAAAAGCACTGCCATAGTCCATACCAGCTCCTGCCAACATGCTAGGGGCGATAATGACAATATAGGCCATGGTAAAGAATGTGGTAAAACCGGCTATGGTTTCGTTTTTAATACTGCTGTGATATTTTTCTAATTTGAAGAAACGCATAGTGACCTGCCAAATGAGGAATAAATCCAGTTTAGCAGAAAATGGTCGGGACGACTGGATTTGAACCAGCGACCACATGCCCCCCAGGCATGTGCGCTACCAGGCTGCGCTACGCCCCGATCTAAAAAGTGAATTCTACAAAAAATTACCGCTAGCCTGCAACGATCTTTTTGAATTTTTGACCAGATTTAAATGTAACAACTCGGCGGGCTGAAACTACTGCGGCTTCACCAGTCTTAGGATTACGGCCAGGGCGAGCGGCTTTTTCACGGAGTTCAAAGTTACCAAACCCAGATAATTTAATAGAAAAGCCTTCAGCAAGTAAACTGCGAACTTCATCAAAGAAGCTATTTACAAATTCTTTGGCATCACCTTGTAGCATATCCACTTCTTTACATAGCTTATTGGTTAGTTCAGCTTTTGTTAATGTCATATTTATTCCCTCAACTGTGCAGCGAATTCGTTCTTCAACTGACTCACTAGCTTTTCCATAATTGCAACAACTTCTTCTTCGTTAAGAGTGCGTGATAAATTTTGCAAAATCAAGCCCAGCGCCACACTTTT
This sequence comes from Gammaproteobacteria bacterium, assembly GCA_029256015.1. Taxonomy (GTDB): domain Bacteria; phylum Pseudomonadota; class Gammaproteobacteria; order Francisellales; family CACEW01; genus JAQSYQ01. Next base: position 110,730 of record JAQSYQ010000001.1, read on the forward strand.
TTTACCGGTAGGGACTTGCCCGCCTTTATAAATATCAAAAACCCAAGTGTCTTGTAATAAAGCTCCCGCAGCTTTCTTCACCTCATCCAATAAGGCTTGGGCTGATACAAGCTCATCGACTTCGATCGCTATATCTCTTCGAATGCTGGGAAATTTAGAGATAGAATTAAACTTCGGCAATTCCCTCCCATTTAAACTCTCAAGCTTAAGCTCAAATACGAAAGCTTCTGAAATCAAATCAAAGGACTGCTGAATATTAGGATGTACGGCCCCTATATAGCCTACTGGAATGCCGTTTTCGCAAATCAATGCGGCTTTGCCTGGATGCAGATAACTAATGGCTTCTGTTGCAATAAATTCGTACTGCTTGGTGGTTAAAGCTAAAACTGCCTCCACATCATTCTTAATATCATAAAAGTCTGATTTGTTTTTATTATCCCAATGCTCAGAAAATAGTTTGCCGTAGATCAGACCCGCTAAAACTTGGGATTCTGTCGCCGGATTTTTGCCATCAAATTCAAAACATTTACCTGATTCAAACAAGCGAAGCCTTTGCTGCTGTCTTGCTATATTAGAAGATAAGTTTTGAATAAGCCCTGGAATTAAACTGGTCCTCATAACGGCTAAATCCGAAGCAATCGGATTAAGCAAAGGATAGGCTTGCTTGTCAGTAAAAAATTTCTGATGCAGTTTAGGGTCGATAAAACTATAGTTCATCGCTTCTCTATAGCCTCTATCAACTAATAACTGCTTCATTCTTTTCGTAGGCAATTCCAGCTCAGAATCGGCACTTACAATAACTGGCATAGCCGGAATAAGTGGAGTAAATGACTCATAGCCTTTAATTCTTGCTACCTCTTCTATCAAGTCTTCTTCTATGCCCATATCAAATCGATGGGAAGGCGCTTTGGCTCTTAAACTTTGACCCGAATTCTGCTCAACGCTAAATCCTAAGCGCTCCAATGCGTTACTCACTTCATCCATGCTAACAGCCAAACCCAGGATTTTTTCTAGCTTGCTTAAATGCAGATCAATATCGGCCTGTTTAGGCAAATGCTCTTTAGAAACCGACTCAACAATCGGCCCTGCTTCCCCGCCGGCAATCAACTGAATGAGCTCGCTGGCATATTCCATTGCATCTCTTGTAATGGCAGGATCCACCCCTCTTTCAAACCGATGCGAAGAATCGGTATGCAAGCCATAAGATCTTGCCTGCCCGGCTAAAGCCAATGGGCTGAAAAAGGCGCTTTCTAGAACAATATCAGTGGTTTCAGTGGAAACAGAAGAGACTTCACCGCCCATAATTCCCGCCAAGGCAATCGGCGCTTTTTCATCGGCGATGACTAAGCTTTGGGCTTTTAGCTGTACCGATTCACCATTGAGCAAAGTTAGGTTTTCTTTATCTTTTGCAAAGCGAACGCTAATACCGCCATGCAATTTTGCCAAATCAAAAGCATGCATAGGCTGACCCAAAGCCAGCATCACATAATTGGTGATATCGACTATCGGGGAAATGCTGCGAATCCCACAACGGCGTAGGCGCTCGCTTAACCAATAAGGAGTAGCAATATCATTTTTTACGCCTTTAATGACTCTGGCCAGATATCTGGGGCAAGCTTGAGCCTCTTTAATTTCGACTTTAATACTATCTTGATGCTTAATAGCTGCCTGAGCAAACTGAGGAGGATGAACAGGAACTTGGGTTAATGCGCCTAGTTCACGCGCCAATCCCTTGATGCTCAAACAATCTCCACGATTAGCGGTAATGCTAAGCTCTATCATGGAATCATCCAAATGCAGATATTCTCTAATGTCAGTGCCAACTGGGGCATCTTCTGGCAATTCCATAATGCCCTCAGAGTTTTCTTTCAAACCCAGCTCGCCTTCAGAGCAGAGCATCCCAAAAGACTCTACCCCTCTTAACTTAGCGGGTTTAATCTTGAAATCTCCCGGCAGAGTCGCACCAACCATCGCCACACAAACTTTTAGACCTTGACGAACATTGGCTGCCCCACAAACGATATTAAGAAGCTCAGGCTTGTTTACATTAACTTGGCACACTCTGAGCCGATCTGCATTGGGGTGCTGGACAAGCGAAACCACCTCCCCTACTACCACCCCATTAAATGCAGGAGCAACTTCGGCAATATCGTCAACCTCAAGGCCAGCCATAGTAAATTGATCAGCGATTTCATTCACTGATAAATTGGGAGAGACCCATTCTTGTAGCCATTTCAAACTAAACTTCATCTCGTCGTTCTCTTTTAAATTTATATAGTGTTGCTACTTCGCACGTCGGTGCAGGGTTGTGAATTAAAATTGGCCAAGGAAACGCCAGTCATTTTCAAACATCATGCGAAGGTCCGGAATTTCATAGCGAATCATGGTTAAGCGCTCAACGCCCATCCCAAAAGCAAATCCCCTATATTGTTCGCTGTCTATTTTCACATTTTGTAGCACTTTAGGATGCACCATACCACAGCCCAAAACTTCGAGCCAGCGGTCGTTAAACCAGATGTCTACCTCAGCTGAAGGCTCGGTGAACGGGAAATAAGAAGGTCTAAAGCGAACTTTCATAGGACGTTCAAAAAAGTATTCCAAAAACGAGGAAATAACCGACTTTAGGTGTCTAAAGTTTACATCTTTGTCTATCCACAAGCCTTCTACTTGATGAAACATAGGAGTGTGGGTCATGTCGGAATCACAACGATACACTCGCCCTGGAGCAATGATTCTAATAGGAGGTTGATTGCTTTCCATGGTGCGAATCTGCACATTTGAAGTGTGGGTGCGAAGCACTGTATTGCTATCAAAATAGAAGGTATCGTGAGCCGCTCGAGCTGGATGAGAGGGCGGAATATTTAAGGCTTCGAAATTGTAGTAGTCGGATTCAATTTCCTGGCCTTCTTCGACCGAAAAGCCCATTCCTCTAAAGTAAGTTTCAATTCTCTGCATGGAGCGTGAAATGGGATGCAAACTTCCAAGCTCTTGCCCTCTTCCAGATAAAGTCACATCTAACTTTTCTGAGGCTAATTTTGCCTGCAAGGCAGCCTGGTTAAAACTGGATTCTTTTTGATTAATGGCCTGAACAAGCTGGTCTTTGATTTCATTGATAATCTGCCCAACTTTGGGACGCTCTTCCGCGCTTAAAGAACCCAAAGTTTTTAAAACTTCAGTAAAAGCCCCTTTTTTACCCAGATAGGTCAGCCTAATATCATCTAAAGTCTTGGCACTATCCGCCTGTTGGATCTCATCTAAAGCCCGCTTAGCTAAATCTTGTAAATTCTGCATAAATCTCCTTTAACCACGCCTTCCTATAAAAAAGGAAAGTTGGGATGGATTTTAAATCTCCCCTAGCCCCTCTTTTTTAAAGAGGGGAACTCAATGTGAAGATTTTACACTAATTTCACGGAAATAAAAAAGAAAAGACTGGCAATAAAAAAGGAAGCCGAGGCTTCCTTTTTATTAAATATTTGTCATCCTGGGACTGCGTAGCAGAACCCGGGATCTATGCTAAAGCCACTTTAGCTTTTTCAGCCAAGGCAGAAAACTCAGCCTTGTTGAATACAGCCATATCAGCCAGAATCTTACGATCGATGGCAATATTGGCTTTTTTCAAACCATTCATAAAGGTGCTGTATTTCATGCCAGCCATTCTCGCAGCCGCATTGATACGAACAATCCACAACGCACGGAATTGACGCTTTCTTTGCTTACGACCGATATATGCATATTGGCCTGCTTTGATTACAGCCTGCTTGGCTACACGATACACACGGCTTCTTGCGCCGTAGTAACCTTTAGCTTGCTTTAGGATTTTCTTATGACGACGACGGGCAGTGACCCCACGTTTTACTCTTGACATGTGATCTCTCCTTTACACGTAAGGCAAGCATTGTTGAATAGCATCGCAATCGGAAGGACTAACTTGATCCATTCCGCGCAAATGACGCTTACGCTTGGTCGATTTCTTAGTCAAGATGTGACTACGGTTAGCTGCACGGTGTTTAAATCCGCCGCTTCCAGTCTTTTTGAAGCGCTTAGCCGCGCCACTTTTGGTTTTTAACTTAGGCATTTTTATCTCCTGTTTAGACCCACCTAAGACAATTAAGCTCGGCAGGTAGCCGTTTTTCTAGGATTTACCCTAGATTCTTTTGGTTAGACCTTTTTCTTCTTAGGCCCCATTACCATAACCATTTGTTTGCCTTCAACTTTAGCTGGCTGCTCTACTACAGCGTATTCTGCCAAGTCGGCTTCAATCCTTTTTAACACTTCCACCCCTAATTCCTGGTGAGATAATTCACGCCCACGGAACCTTAGGGTAATTTTGGTTTTATCGCCATCATTTAAAAAACGAATAAGGCTGCGAAGCTTAACCTGATAATCTGCCTCTTCAGTAGCTGGGCGCAGTTTAATTTCTTTAATTTGCACCTGCTTTTGCTTTTTCTTAGCGGCATGTTTTTGTTTGTTTTGCTGGAACACAAACTTGCCGTAGTTCATAATTTTGCATACTGGAGGGGTCGCGGTGGGTGAGATTTCCACTAAATCCAAACTTGCCTGTTGAGCAAGTTCAAGCGCTCGTGGCACTGTCATCACACCTAATTGCTCGCCATCGTCGCCGATGACACGAATTTCAGGGCAACGAATTTCGTCGTTGATCCGCGCTTTATCAGTTCTTTCACCTTTATTAATGGCTATTCCTCCACATCAATTTTACCAAGACGCCCTACTGCTTTCTCTAATATTTCAATAAAGTTAGCTAACGGCATCACCCCTAAATCTTTACCTTTGCGAGTTCTAACAGAGACTGTTCCCTGTTCGCACTCCTGGTCACCCGCAACCAATAAAAAGGGAACCTTATGCAAAGTATGCTCGCGGATTTTAAACCCAATCTTCTCATTTCTCAAGTCCGATCTAGCTCTAAACCCAAATTTTTGCAATTTTTCGCTAATTTGTGTGACATATTCGCTGTGTTTTTCAGAAATCCCCATGACAACAGCCTGAGTTGGCGCAAGCCATGCGGGAAAATCTCCTGCATAATGCTCGATAAGCATTCCGATAAAACGCTCCATAGAGCCCATTACTGCACGGTGAATCATCACTGGAACCTTGCGGGTATTGTCCTCTGCCACATAGCTTGCTTCCAAGCGCTCTGGCACAAAGAAATCAATCTGAACGGTACCGCATTGCCATTGACGGCCGATGCTATCTTTTAAGTGAAGCTCGACTTTAGGGCCGTAAAACGCCCCCTCTCCCGGCAGCCACTCAAATGGAATATTTAAAGATTCCAAGGCTTTAGCAAGGCCTTGTTCAGCCTTATCCCATAGCTCATCGCTTCCAATTCTTTTTTCAGGGCGGGTGGCAATTTTAACTTTAACGTTATCATCCAAACCAAAATCCGCGTACATAGCAAAAGCCAGCTTCATAAATGCCGCGACTTCGCCTTGAATTTGGTCTTCTGTACAGAAAATATGCCCATCGTCCTGGGTCATGCCGCGCACTCTTAAGATGCCGTGCAAAGATCCTGAGGTTTCATTTCGATGGCAATTTCCGAATTCAGCATAACGAACAGGCAGATCTCGATAGCTTTTTAATCCTTGATTGTATATTTGCACGTGGCAAGGGCAGCTCATGGGCTTGATTGCATAGTCTCTGTTTTCAGAATGAGTCAAAAACATATTTTCGATGTATTTGTCCGCATGGCCTGACTTTTTCCAAAATGAGACATCCAACACTTGTGGAGTGCGGATTTCTTTATAGCCTGAAACTTTTAATTTACTACGAATATATTGCTCAATTACCTGCCAAATGGTCCAGCCGTTTTCATGCCAGAACACCATACCAGGCGCTTCTTCCTGTAAGTGGAACAAATCTAAAGCTTTACCGATTTTGCGGTGGTCTCTTTTTTCGGCTTCTTCTAACTGGTTTAAATAGGCTTTAAGCTCTTTTTCATTGGCAAAGGCTGTTCCATAGATCCTTTGCAGCATCTGATTTTTGGAATCTCCGCGCCAATAAGCTCCCGCAACCGACATTAATTTAAAGGCTTTTAAATGCTCGGTATTGGGTACATGCGGGCCTCGGCAAAGGTCAGTGAAATCGCCTTGAGTATAAAGAGAAAGCTCTTCGGTTTCTGGAATGCTTTCAATAATCTCGGCTTTGAAATGCTCACCTAAGTCTTTGAAATATTTAACCGCTTGATTGCGGCTCATCGTGGTACGAGTTACAGGTTGAGCGGCTTTGGCAAGCTCCTGCATTTTCGCTTCAATTTTAGCTAAATCCTCAGGAGTAAAGGTCCTATCAAAGGCAAAGTCATAGAAAAAGCCGTTTTCAATCACCGGGCCGATGGTCACCTGGGCATGAGGGTAAAGCTGTTTGACAGCTTGGGCTAATAAATGCGCGGTAGAATGACGAATAATCTCTACAGCAGCCGGATCTTTAGCAGTGATAATTTTAAGTTTGGCGTCATGCTTAATGACATAAGAAACATCCACTTCTTTGCCGTCAACCTCGCCTCCTAAAGCAGCTTTAGCCAGACCTGCTCCAATATTTTGAGCGACTTCTAAAACAGTGACTTCTTTTTCAAATTCACGCTGGCTACCATCTGGTAACGTAATCTTAATCATGCATAACCTCTAGAAATAAAAAAGCACTTAACAAAGCGCTCTATTATAATCATAAATTCTACAAGACTCATGCTTTATTTTATCGCTATGCAACCTTTAGGGGTTACTTTGCATAGAATGTCCAGCACCTCCAGCAGCTCCCAGGCTTCCGGCAAATACGGTGACACTTGATCCAACTGCTACAGCAGGCAAAATTTTATCCCAATCTAGTTCACAGTACTGGCCTGCTTCGATTAAACCTTTAAAACCTATATCTTCCTTAGAGTTAAATAAACAGGAAAACTCCTCAAACATAGCGTCACATACTTTAGGCTTAATCTTTTCCCAAATGGCCTCAAGATTCTCAGCTTTGATTTTTATACATAATTCATTGAACTGATCTGGATTGCTAAGCGAGAGAGCCTGTAAAAATTGTTTAGCCTGTTCCTTGATTAGCTTAGGGAGTTTAAGAGTCGCTGTCTGTATTGTAATAAACTTAATCTCAACATCCGGATGAATGCCCTGCAGTTGTTCTATAATTTTATTAAAGGTTCCGGCGACACAAATAGGCCTATCTTCGGATCCATCATCATTGCCATGCTCATCAAGATTATAGCCGCGCTGGATTTGGTACATGCCCTTTTTGAATTGATCTAAGGCATCTTCTAAGCTGCCATGTCTATTAGCATCATCATGTAGAGCTTTCCAGATTAAAGCCAATAGTTGCCTCATGCTAATCTGCGAAGTCCGGTCCTCAAATGTATAGCCAAATTCAGTAATTCGATTAATACAGGATTTGACTGTATTAGTGTGATCTTCCACGGCCTCAGACCAAGTAATGAGGCTTTCTAAAATAGAATCAAGCTTAGCTTTTGTATCGATAGCATCTTTGTAGCGCTCAAACAGCTTTTGAGCAGATAAGCTAACTGACTGGTGAACGCTTCTGGCATGGGTACTCTGAGCATAGTTCATCTCGGGCGGCAGTTCAGCTTCTAAAGTTTGCATATATTCTACTATCAAATCAGCAGCATAGTCTTGAATTCTCTCAGCACGATAGTCTTGCTCAGCTTCACGACAGATCAGTATAATATGATCAAAAGCGTGCTGAGTCAGCAAGTGTAATGGCATATTGTTCAATAGATTCGCCACATCCCTGTTTTGGAAATTGTTCAAATATGGCAAGCTGGCTTCAAAGTTTGCAAGACTTAATATTCTCGCTGCGCTTAAATTCTCACAAAGAATGTCCAAAGCATAGGCATTATTGGCATGCTGGCAAACCAGATTAAAAGTGCCTTGATCAAGCATTCTGCCTTGTTGTAAATGCCCTAATATATTAGCAATATCACTCCCTGTATAGGTATCCACACCCATGCTTTCAATCAATATATTCATGTTGGCTTGTGAAAAAATATCAGCCAACGCCATGGCTTTAAATGCTGCAATCATATTTTCGACGTTTTCGATATTTTCAATTATTAAATTGAATTCCTCAGCATTAAGCTTAAGCCCCTCAACACCTAGCTCCGGCTTAGCCGTTAATTCAATAAGAGTCGCCTCAAGCTGATCAATATTCTTTTTGAACTCTTTTAATGACATTGTCGATAGCGCACCCCATTTATGTTGGTCGTTCTCGATATATTTCATATAGATATTAACTATCTGTTCTGCATGATGAGCTCTCTCAATCAAAAAAGCCCGATCTTCAGGCATAAGAATATAATCTGTGCAGTAAAGTGCCAGTGCTTTTATTAAGCTTAAACCCACGTCAGGATGTGATTTAAGCAGCTGCAAATTTTCCTCTGTTAGCGCACGGTACCCATCCGGCTTAATGGATTCAATCAATTCGCTGGCAAGTTCATCTGCCTTTTCCGGCAAGTTGGCATAAATCCATAAAATAGCTTTAAGTAAAACATTCTTTATTTCGCTATTGTCTACATAATCGAATATTCTTCCTACTCTTTCGGCAGATAAACAATGGCTATTAAGTGAAGCTTCTAGCGCTTTATCTATCTGATCACTTTCACGCCAATATTTGAATATAAAATCCACCATAGCATTTTGCAGCAAGTCTTGCCTATGCAACATTTCAAGAATATTAGCAATATGGGTGATAGATTGTTTAACTTCGCTTAAATCACCCTTATAATCCTCATTTAAAGCATCATATTGGCTTAAGATTTTAACTATATACGCTATATCATTGGCCAACTCAGGGTAAGCAAACAACCATTCAACGTTGGCTTGGCTTAATAAGTCTGAACGATCCAAAGACTCTAGCCCTGCTGCAAGTTGCGAAATATGGGCAATATTATCGAGCAATTTCGGCTTATTGGCTCTAATCAATGACTTGGAAGCTAACACCACCATAGCTTGGCTATAATCTAGCGCATGCTCAGGATACTGTTCTAAAATAGATTCATTGGAATCCAACAGATCGATGCCATCTAAAAGCTCACGTGCTTGATCTAATTCAGTTTCGATATGACGCCCTTGCATAAAACTCTCCCGCCTTGAAATAAGCGGAACTTTTACCATAGTTTTATTGGAATGAAAAGCTTGCGGGTAGATCATAAAAGAAACTGGTAGGCACGAGTGGAATTGAACCACCGACCCCCACCATGTCAAGGTGGTGCTCTAACCCCTGAGCTACGTGCCTAATTCTTAATAGCCGTGATATTATTTGAATATTATTTAAGAGAATAAATATGACATATCGTATAGACATTGAAGCGCTTTCTAAACCGGAAGACTTAGAGGTTTTGCTAAATGGCCTTATAGCCCACAATATTGAGCAAACCCCTGCGGCAAATGATCGAGGCAATATTAATATTCTTATTAGAGATGAAACTAATAAAATAGTCGGCGGCTTAAAATCTTATTACTATCTGCAAGCCCTGCATGTGGATTATTTATATTTAAACAAAGAGCTGCGCCATTTAGGTTATGGCAAAAAAATGTTAGCGCTGGCTGAGGTCGAAGCTAAAAAACATCACTGCGGGCTGATTTATCTGTCGACTTTTTCCTTTCAAGCTCCTGCTTATTACCAAAAGCTTGGATTTGAGATATTTGCCGAGCTTGATCTGCCAACCGGCGATAAGCGGTATTATCTCAAAAAGTCAATTAGTTAATAACTGTCATTCCTGCAAAAGCGTGAATCTAGACCTTAACTTCTAGCTGCCTTATCAACTATTTGGCCTGTGAAGAATTTATGCAACAAACTAGATAGCAAGGTTGCTGAAGGAATGCCTTCTCTCATAGCCAACTCTTGGGCTTTTAAATAATCCCGCTCAGTTAAGCGGATATTGATTCTATGTAGCTTATTTTGCTGATTGCTAAAAATAGAGCGAATACGTTTTTTTTCGCTTTCCACATTAGGAACAGATTTAAGTTTGCCAGCTTCATAGGCATCCAGCATTGCTTGCTCTTCTTTATCAAGCTTGTAATTTTTCTTAGCCATGCTTATTCTCCCTTAAATTTTTTGTTGGCTTTTCTACTTCTAAAAGCGGTTTTTAGAAAAATCTTTTCTTTATCTTCAACAAATGGAACCAAAACCACATATTCATCCACTTCAACTACAAGCATTTTTTGATGAGGATATTCTACGCTTGGATTATCAATAACATCCAATAAATATCCATTATCAATAGCAATACTTATAGCCTCAAAGCTTAAATCTCTTTGTTCAATAAGAAGCTTGTTTTTACCTTCGCTCCATTCTATAGGCTTATCAAATTTCATTTTTTGCCTTTTGTCGCCTTTTGTGTATTATAGGCTTAAAATCGTTTTAATTCAAGGATCACAATGGGCCTCATCTTCACGGGAAGAATCAAGAAAGCCGAAATCAGAAAAAGATAATGTTAGGAACGATAAACCCCATCCCGCTTTAGCACTTTGGCAAAAGTCACTAAAAGAATTTTAAGGTCGAGCCAGAGGCTGAAGTTTTTGACATATTGGGCATCCCATCCGGCAATTTCTTCCCAGCTAATCCGGTTCCTTCCCTTTATCTGAGCAAGTCCTGTTATGCCAGGTTTTACTTTAAATCTTATTTTTTGGATTTCGTTGTATTGGCTTAATGGCGGATCATCGGTATTTCTGGGTCTTGGGCCTACCAGGCTCATATTCCCTTTTATGACGTTCCATAACTGAGGAAGCTCATCCAAGCTCCAGGCTCGGATAAATCGGCCAAATTGGGTTAGCCTTGGATCACTTGGGTTGCCTGGCAGTTCATCCCTCAAACTGTCTGAACCCATTTGCATGGAACGAAACTTGTAGATTTCAAAAGGCTTAGCATTTTTGCCAAATCTTTGCTGGCAATAAAATATCGGGCCTCTGTCTTCAAGCCATACTCCAAACCCGATTAATAATAGGAAAGGAAGCAGTGCTATAAACAAAAGACTGGCTATACAAAAATCGAATATTCGCTTAATAATAAACTGCATTGAGCTTGTTATTCCATTTCAAATGCTTTGATTATAGCTTGATTCACTTTGCGCACGTCATATTTTTCTTCAGCCATTTTTCGGCTGGCTTGACCTTGGCTTATAATTAAATCGGGCTGCTCGATAAATTGCCTCATGGCATTGGCTAAAGCTTCTGGATTTTGAGGAGGAATCAAATAACCATTCGCGCCTTCTTGAACAGTTTCACGGCACCCTGGCATATCGGTAGTGATAATGGCCCTACCCATTGCCATGGCCTCTAAAATGGCCCTTGGAGTCCCTTCTCGATAATAGGAAGGCAATACAAATACACTGGCCTGCTCAATTGCAGGACGAACATCGCTTAACTCTCCTAAATACTCAATGTTTTTGGATTGAAGCCACTCATCCAGCTCAGATTGGCTTATGCTGGATGGAGAGGGATAATGCGATCCCACCAGCAAAAATCTAACTTCCGGGTACTGAGATCGAATGATTTTGGCAGCTGCTACGTAATCTGCAATGCCTTTTTCCTTGAGTAATCTCGCCACCAGAATAAAGCTGCACTTTTCAGGATAGGCAGTCATTTTGTATTCGCTTAAATCCACCCCCGAACCATTCACTACTTTCACTTTATCAGCAGGCACTAGCTTATTATCGATAAACTGATTCGCATCATCAGGATTTTGGAAAAAGACTACCTGGTTATAATCAACTACCCGTTTAAGTAAGCTTTTTAAAACTGCTTGTAGGCATCTTTGCTTGAAGCTATTTCCTGAAAACACATAACCCAAACCGGTTAGCATCGAAGCAATATGAGGGACTTTATAGCGTTTTGCCAACCATGATCCATATACAATCGGTTTTAAAGTATAAGTCAGTACATAATCAGGCCGATGCGATTTAATCAGCTTTCTTAAACTTAAAATGGTTCTGACATCTGAAAATGGATTAAGGCTGGTGTGGTTCAAATGAATAGCTTGAAACTGGATCCCGGGTTCTCCTTCTTTGCTCATCCTGAGCTTGTCGAAGGAGCCCCAGGATGACAAATTACCTGGAGCTGCGGCAATCACTTGATAGCCCCTTGCCTGCCAGTCTTTCATTAAATGTAATCGAAACCTAAGTAAACTTGAGACTGAACTGCCAATAATCAAAACCTTTTTGCTTAGGTAAAGCTTTTCATAGGCCTCGGTCATTGCTTTGATATGATAATGTTCAACAACCCTGCTTCTAGCTTGGCGACCTAGTTTCTGCCTTTGTTCAACAGGCAATGCAGCGACTTGATTCATGACGCTAAGCATTTGAGGGACATTGTTCGGCTTAACAGACCAACCGCATTCCCCTATTATTTCAGCGCAATCCCCTACTTCTGTCACGATACAAGGAAGCTCACAACTCATAGCTTCCATCAAAATTAATGGGCTGGTTTCTCCTGAAATGGAGGAGCAAACTAATATGTCTATAAAGGGTAGGCATTCAGCTACGTTTTGAACTTCACCAAACAAAATGACTTTTTCTGATAAATCAAACTGCTCAATAAGCTTAAGTAAAGCACCATTGTTCAAATCAATACCTGCACCTGCTAATACCAATTTGCTTGGAAAGTTTAACTGGCTAAAAGCTTCTAATAATACTTTAAAGCCTTTTTGGGGATGAAATCTTGCAAATACTCCAAATACCAGCTCATTATCTGCAATGCCAAGCTTTTGCCTTAAATCTAATCGTATAGCCTGATTGGGCAAAAAGGCGGCGGGATCAATCGCATTGCGAATCACTGACATTTTACTGGCTTGATAGCCATAGTGCTCATGATATTCTGCAGCTTTTTTGGCGGTTACTATGATAGCACTGGGCACGTAATAGGATAGCTTTGCGCAAAGCTTCATTACCCATCTAGTTGATAGCTTAAGATTAGAAGCATCACTGTGATGGATGCTCCAGACTATCTTTTTAATTCCCGCCATTTTTGCAGCCAGCCCACCTAATAAATCTGCATGATACATCCAGGTATGCACGACATCAGGCCGGCTTAACTTCAATATCCGGACAAGCTGATAAAAGCTTATTAAGGGAAAAAACTTAGGGGTTTTGAGATAATGAATTTTACAAGGAAGCGCTTCAATATTTTCTGCAATGGGCCCCGCTTTCCCCAAACAAATCACTTCAATATCAAAACGCTCATGATCTGCATTTTTAAGCAGATTATACAAAAGGACCTGGGCACCGCCTGATGACAGGCTCGTGATAATGTGAACTAGCTTGGTTTTAGAAGACATTATTGTTAGGCTTTAAAACGCTTATATAAATACGCTTTCCAGGTTTCACCAAATTCAGGGTGAAGCATGGCATAGTCTAGATTTGCCTCTAAATAGCCTAATTTGCTGCCGCAGTCATAGCGCTTACCATCAAATGTATAGGACATGACTTTATGGGTCTTGATTAATTCAGCGATAGCATCGGTTAACTGGATTTCCCCGCCTTTACCTGGCTGAGTTTTTTCAAGCAAAGCAAAAATCTCAGAGGGTAAAATATAACGCCCCACTACCGCTAAGTCGGAAGGGGATTCACTAGGCTTTGGCTTTTCAACTATTTTAGTAATCATATTTTGCTGATCGGCCACCACAATCCCATATTGTTGAGAATGCTCTATATCAATTTTCTCTACGGCTAGTACGCCTGCTTGCTGCTCGTTATACTGATCAACCATTTGAGCCAGGCAGGATTTGCCATTGCCTCGAATCAAATCATCCGCCAATAAAACGGCAAAGGGTTCGTTTCCTACTAAATCTTTAGCACATAAAACCGCATGACCTAAACCTAAAGCCTCTTGTTGCCTGATGTAAATACAATTGATGCCCTTTGGAGGCAAGTTCTGTATTTCAGCCAGGGCTTTATGTTGGGCTTTTTCAGCAAGCTTAGCTTCAAGCTCATAGTTTTTATCAAAATGGTCTTCAATAGCCCTTTTTGCGCCGCTTGTAATAAAAATTAAATCTTTAATACCGGCTGCAATGGCTTCTTCTACTGCATACTGAATCAAAGGCTTATCGACAACAGGCATCATCTCTTTTGGGCTGGCCTTGGTAGCAGGCAAAAACCGCGTGCCTAATCCTGCAACAGGGAACACTGCTTTACGAATAGTTTTCAACACAAATTCTCCAAAATCAGTTAGCAGGCAGATAGCTTAAAGGATTGACTACATTGCCTGATTTTCTAATTTCAAAGCGCAGTTGAGCTTGCTGTTGCAGCTGCCCCATTGTAGCAATTTGTTGGCCACGAGCGACTTGCTGCCCTTCTTTTACCATTAGCTTTTGGTTATTTCCATAAGCAGTTAAGAAATTATTAGCAGATCGAATGATAATCATATTGCCGTAGCTGCCTGAGCCTACACCGCTGAATACCACTTGTCCGCTTGCCGCAGCGTAAATAGGTTGGCCCGCTGTTCCCGCAATATTAATGCCTTTTGGCGCTCCTGTAATAAGGTTGCCTTGAGTTGGCCAAGACCAGGTAATGCCCTCTGCCGCATTAGTTGAACTCACTGGTGGGGTTGTCTGACCTAATGTTGCTGGCGCTGTGGTTTGCTGGGGACTAGCGGGAGCTTGTGAAGTATTTGTTGTACTCACTGGGGCCGGCTCATTAACAGGTTCAGAAACAGCCGGAGGCAAATCACTGGCTTTCGGATTCTTTATCGTTAAAGTTTGACCGACTCGAATTGTGTAAGGCGAAGCTATATTGTTATAGCTCGCAAGATCTTGAGAACTCACCTTAAATTTGCGCGCAATGCTATTGATAGTATCGCCCTGCTGAACGGTATAAGTACTGGAAGACCTTAAAAAGCCATGAGTACAGCCTGTTAATAGTAGAGCACTAAAGCCTAACGCAATGATTTTTTTCATGAGTGTTCCTCGAGCCATTTTTGCATAGAGTTCATTCTTTGATAGTTAGTTAAATCAATTTGAAGCGGAGTAATAGATACATAGTTGTTATAAACTGCGTGGAAATCAGTCCCTTCGCTATCATCCTTCACTTTACCTGAGTCACCTAACCAATAAATTCTGCGGCCGCGGCCATCTTCTGTTGGCATAAGAGGCTCTGAAAAATGTCGCTCACCTTGTCTGGTTATTTTCATTCCTTTAATTTCTTCGATCGGGACATTGGGGACATTCACATTAAGCACTACTCCGTTTTCCATAGGGGAATGCATAAATTTTTTGACCAAATCACAGGCAATTTTTGCAGAAGTCTCGTAATACATTTTGCCGTGGTGCCCGACACAGGAAATAGCGATAGAAGGCAATCCTAAAAACCTTCCTTCGATAGCGCCCCCCACTGTACCCGAATAAATCACATCGTCGCCTAAGTTAGCCCCTGCGTTAATGCCAGAAACCACCATATCAGGCTCCTCTTGCATAAACCCGCTTAGGGCTAGCTTTACACAGTCTGCCGGAGTCCCGTTAAGCTGGTACCAACCTGTTGGGGTTTCCTGTACTCTTAATGGAATTTCTAAAGTAATCGCACTGCTGACTCCGCTTCTATTTTGATCCGGGGCTATCACCGTTACCTTACAAAACCCTGCTAAAGCTTTAGCTAAAGCCATAATTCCAGGGGCGAAAACACCATCATCGTTCGTTACTAAAATATGCATTCATTTTCCTTTAACTGCTGCCATCAGCTTTTAATATAGCTTGATTGACTAATTGATAAAAAGTCTCGCCCTGCTTGACCATGCCTAATTCAATTCTTGCTCTTGCTTCTACCTCATCGGTACCTTGTTTTAAACCGCTTATTCTTTGGTAAAGCTGCATGTTATGCACAGAGGTCTGCTGGTTAGTTGTTTCAAGCCTATAATTTTTATAGTCAAGAATCAACAAACTGCTAATACTTGAAGGCCCTAACCACAACGAAACCTGCAATAAAAAAATCAAAGTTCCTATTGCCCATAAAAACATATCAAAACGGCTCATATTTTGCCAATAGCTAGAATCCGTCATTCGTATAAGCTTAGGCGCTAGCTTTTCAATTTGAGTTTCTATGAAGGCTCTAAGTTTCATTGGGCTCCTATTATTTCACTTGGTGAAACGCTGATTTGCCAGGGTAGATTGCTTTTGATCCCAGCATGGCTTCTATTCTTAATAATTGGTTATATTTTGCCACTCTGTCAGTACGGCACAATGAACCTGTTTTAATTTGGCCGGCATGGGTTGCTACCGCTAAATCCGCAATGGTCGTGTCAGCAGTTTCACCAGAGCGGTGTGAAATAACGGCCGTATAATGCGCATCTTGTGCCATTTTAATGGCTGCCAGAGTCTCAGTTAAGGTTCCAATTTGGTTGAGCTTAATCAAAATGGAATTAGCGATATGTTCTTTGATTCCTCTTTGCAAAATTTCAGTATTGGTAACAAATAAATCATCCCCTACCAATTGAACTTGCGTGCCCAGCTTTTCGGTTAACACTTTCCAACCGTGCCAGTCGCTTTCATCCATTGCGTCTTCTATGCTGATAATAGGATATTTCCTGGTCCAGTCCGCTAGATATTCAACGAATTCCTCTGAACTTAGCATGCGGTTTTCTGAAGCCAAATGATATTTACCATTTTCATAAAACTCAGAGCTCGCCAAGTCCAGTGCGATATAGATATCTTTACCGGCTTTGTAGCCTGCTTTCTCAATGGCTTCTAAAATAATCTCAACTGCCGCAGCGTTTGAAGGCAAATCAGGAGCAAAGCCTCCTTCATCCCCTACCGCGGTGCTTAAGCCCTTTTGATGCAAGATTTTCTTTAATGTGTGAAATACTTCCGCCCCATAACGCAATGCTTCAGAAAAGCTTGGTGCGCCGACTGGAACTATCATAAATTCCTGCATATCGACATTGTTATCAGCATGCTCTCCGCCATTGATGATATTCATCATGGGCACTGGCATAGAAAAATTGCCGTCGTGATTAAGGTATTGGAATAAAGGCTTGTTCAGTTCTTTGGCAGCAGCATGGGCTACAGCTAAAGAAACAGCCAAAATAGCATTTGCACCCAAATTAGCTTTGTTTGGAGTGCCGTCTAACTGAATCATAGTATGGTCAATATCAGCCTGATTAAGAGCAGACCTCCCCACTAAAGCTTGTTTGATTTCATGGTTTACATGATGGACCGCTTTTAACACGCCTTTGCCTAGGTAGCGCTTAGGATCTTGGTCTCTTAACTCTAAAGCTTCACGAGAACCTGTGGACGCCCCTGAGGGAACAGCGGCATAAGCCTGAACTCCTGAGGAAAGCTCAACTTCTGCTTCAACCGTTGGATTGCCACGTGAATCTAAGATTTCGCGACCAATAATATTCTTAATAGTTCCCATATTACTCCACCTAAATTTTGCAATTACCCATTCCCACCTACTTCTCCTCTCTCGCTTGCGGGAGAGGACCAAGGAGAGGGTTTTACACCACCTTTCAATTACTCATGCTCATTCCCACCGACTTCTCCTTCCTTTCTGCACTTCGCATTCCTGCTCCGTTTGAAAGCCGGCCCTGCACTTTCCTTGCTTCGGGCGTTCGTCGGGGACAAAGCAGTGCTTTGTCTTTCTCCGCCTCACCCTTGCGAGAAAGGGCACATCTCCCTAGTATAGATCCCGGGCTCTACTAACGCAGCCCCAGGATGAGAAAAAACAATCTAGCTCTTTAAACTATCTTCCACAAAAGCTCTCGACTTCACTACTCTATCAAGCTCTACTAAAGTTTCCAACAAAGTTTGCATTTTTCCTAATGGCCACGCGTTAGGGCCATCGCTTAAGGCTTTGCTTGGGTCCGGATGAGTTTCCATAAAGATACCCGACACTCCTGCAGCAACCGCAGCTCGCGCTAAAACTGGAACAAATTCACGCTGACCGCCTGAAGTCGCACCTTGGCCACCCGGCAATTGTACCGAATGGGTTGCATCAAACACGACTGGGCAATGGGTTTCACGCATTACAGACAAGGCCCGCATGTCAGATACTAAATTGTTATATCCAAAGGAGGCTCCGCGCTCACAAACCATAATCTGGTTATTTCCTACTGCCTTAGCTTTTTCAACCACATGTTTCATATCCCAAGGAGCAAGAAACTGGCCTTTTTTAATATTGACCGGCAGGCCTAACCTTGCAACGTTTTGAATAAAATCGGTTTGGCGGCAAAGAAATGCGGGAGTTTGCAGCACATCCACCACCTTTGAAACTTCGTCAAAGTTAGTATATTCATGCACATCGGTTAATACCGGCACGCCGATTTGCTTTTTCACCTTGGCTAAAATTTCTAAACCCTTCTCTTCTCCAGGGCCGCGAAAGCTGCTGCTAGAAGAGCGATTAGCCTTATCGAATGAGGACTTATAAATAAAGTGAATGCCAAGCTTTTGAGTAATTTCTTTAAGCTGTGCAGCTGTGTCTATGGCCAATTGCTCGCTTTCAATGACGCAGGGGCCCGCTATTAAAAACAAAGGTTGGTCGATGCCTACATTAAATCCACATAACTTCATACTGTTTCTCCTAATAACGTTATCCTGAGTTCTGCTTTGCAGCCCCAGGATGACAAAACATTCTGTCATTCTGGACGTAGCTCAAGCTACGATCCGGAATCTAATTTTTCTTTTGAGCTTCTAAAGCCGCTTTTACAAATCCAATAAACAAAGGATGCCCATCTCGTGGAGTTGAAGTAAACTCGGGGTGAAATTGGCAAGCCACAAACCAAGGATGGTTGGGAAGTTCGATCATTTCAACCAGTTTTCCATCTTCTGAACGACCCGCAACTTTTATTCCCGCTGCTTCAATTTGTGCTAAGTAATGATTGTTTACCTCATAGCGGTGGCGGTGTCTTTCCACTATGCTATCTTTAGCATACATTTTAGAAGCCAAAGTTCCTGGAGTTAATACACAGGTTTGTCCGCCTAGTCTCATGGTGCCGCCCATATCTGACTGCTGAGTACGTTTTTCCACTTTGCCGGAAGCATCTTTCCATTCGGTAATCATAGCAACTACGGGGTAAGGGGTTTTGAGATCAAATTCAGTGCTGTTTGCATGCTCCATATTGGCCATGTGGCGGGCAAACTCAATCATAGCCACCTGCATGCCCAAGCAAATTCCCAAGTAAGGAATGTTACGCTCTCTGGCATACTGAGCAGCTAAAATTTTACCTTCAATCCCTCTGTAACCAAATCCGCCCGGGACTAAAATGGCATCATAGTTTTCAAGCTGCGTAATATTCTCAGCATTAAGCTGTTCTGAATCAATATAGTGAATCTTCACTTTTGTGTAGGTATGAATTCCCGCGTGCAGTAAAGCTTCAGATAAGGATTTATAGGCCTCTGTTAGGTCCACATATTTACCGACCATTGCAATATTCACATTATGCTTAGGGTGCTCCAAAGCATGAACCACTTTGTCCCATTCAGTTAAATTAGTTTCAACTGCGGGCAAGTCTAAGCGTTTTGCCACCCAGGCATCTAAATTCTGTTCATGGAACTTACGGGGAATTTTATAAATGCTGTCCAGGTCAGGCGCTGAAAACACCGCTTTGGTGTCCACATTGGTAAACAAAGCAATTTTTTGGCGCTCGGTTTCCGGCAGAAACTGCTCAGACCGGCAAACTAAAGCATCTGGCTGAATACCAATAGACCTTAATTCTTTCACAGAATGCTGGGTCGGCTTGGTCTTCATTTCGCCTGCCGCTGCAATGAATGGCACCAAGGTGACATGGATAAATAAAGTGTGGTCTTGTCCCAGCTCAAATCTTAGCTGGCGAATGGCCTCCAAAAATGGCAGAGATTCGATATCCCCAACCGTACCGCCAATTTCTACCATAGCGACATCAAAACCTTTACCCGCCACGAGTATGCGGCGCTTAATTTCATCGGTAATATGCGGAATAACCTGAACAGTCGCACCGAGATAATCTCCACGGCGTTCTTTTTCGATCACATGCTGATAAACCTTACCCGTAGTAAAGTTGTTAGCTTTGGTCATTTTGGTATGAACGAACCGCTCATAATGGCCTAAGTCCAAATCGGTCTCAGCCCCATCTTCGGTCACAAAAACCTCTCCATGTTGGAATGGACTCATGGTACCTGGGTCGATATTGATATAGGGATCAAGCTTGAGCATGGTGACTTTGAGGCCACGGGCCTCCAATAAAGCCGCAAGAGAAGCGCCGGTAATGCCTTTACCTAACGAGGAAACGACCCCGCCGGTGATAAAAATAAATCGAGTTTGCATCTTTGATTCCATTGTAGAAGCACAATGTTGTGTAATGATAGCAGAACTTAAAGCAAACTCCAAAGATTAAAATTAGCGAACTGATTACCACAAAAAAAATGCGCTTGCCATTTCAGAGCCTTTTCTCATGTCTTCTCTAGCCGCCAAAAAGACTGCCTGAGCCGTTAATGCCGCTGATGTGCGGGAAGCTGCAATAAGTTTCTCTGGCAAAACCTCTGTCATTGCATGTATAAGCATCCTGCATGACTGATCAATGAAATACACCTCAGGGAGCCTCATTAAACGTTCTGCTTCTTGAAGGGCTCCTGCTGCCAATACTTCAATAGCATTATTGGCCCCAGACTGACATAAGTTAATTAATATCAATAGAGCTTCATTCACTAGCTCATGATTATTTGCCTTCAGCAATGCGACTAATGGCGTAATAGCCCCAGCTAACCTAATCGCAGTGCAATTATTTGAACTATCCAAGTTACACAAAACCTTTAGTGCTACCAACTGAACTTTGATATTTGAGCTGCCGAGTAAAGGAAGCAACTTAGGTATAGCGCCTGCTTTTCTTATAATATCTTGAGCATCATCAGAGAATATAGCAAACGCAGAGCGACCCAATATTAAATATTCTAAAACCTCTGCAGAACCGCGCTGAACATCCTGATCATGATGCCCTAATAGTGCAACTAATTGAGCGATAGCCTCTGGCTCTAACAAAGCAACCCGACTCTCCTCTGACTGAGTCAATAAGTGTATCGTTAATTTATTCAAAGCCTTACATTGCAACCTGGGATCTTCTATTTTTAACATCGCAATCAAAACAGGCATAGAGCTAGTGCCGAGATTATATAAGGCACGAGCAGCTGGATTTTTAATAAAAGGATTTTCATTTTCCAGCAAAGCCATTAATGATGGAATGCCCCCTGCTGTTCTTATCGCAGCTCGACTATCTGAATGATGGGTTAAATTAGCCAGTACCTCGGCAGCATGCTCCCTCATTAGATCACTATGAACTGGGCTAAGAAATGCGACTAAAAGCGGTATTCCTCCGGCTTCTCTAAGTGCGATCTGGTTTAAATGACTATTAACCGTTAATTGACTTAAAACAACCATAGTCTTTTCGCGAAGTATCATACTGCCTGAAGCCAGCAGCGAAATTAAGCGAGGGATTCCACCAGCCAAACCTATGGCATTTCTGCCCTCTTCTGTTTGAGCCTTAAGCAGCAGCTGAGTGACCGCATCCAATTGCACAGCTTCTTCCTCAGAACTTAAAAATGCCAGCAAGTCGGAAATGCTTAGAGGGATTAGATCAGATGCTGGCTGATAGCTCCTATAAACCTGGGGCATAATTTCATTATGACCACTCATTAGCATTACTCCATTATTGACCGGGCCATAAATCAGTTCATTTATCGAGAAAAATGTTCAAAGTCTAAATGGGCTACTTGACTAAATTACATAAACTAGTCAGCTTTAAGTCACAAGTACTTATGTGAACCTGCAACCTAATTAAGCATTTTCTTGAGCAAGCCCCTCTTGGCGCTCAGCAGCTAAAGCCATCGCAGCCAAAACAGCAAGACTAGGCGCAGCAGGTACTTCAGCCTCTGATAAATCTTGCAACAGCTGATTTGCAAAGTCTTTAATCCTTGCTTCGGGATGGCTTTCAAAATGAGTTATTAATTCCACAGCACCAGCTGCTTTTAAAATTTGGCGGTTCTGTGCATGATTAATGCAATAGAGAGCCAATAACTCCAGTGCAGATTCCTGAACTTTTTCTCTTGGGGAGTCTAATAAGGCAGCTAGCTTGGGGATACCGCCCGCTTCTCTTAAAGCCTCTTTTGCCAGCCTCTTAATCTCTTCATCTTTTGGCTCCATTAATATATTAAAAACCGTTAAAGCCCCTAACTCAGTCTCTGGCTGATCTAATAAACAAACGGTTTTTGCTATAAGCTCTGAATGAGTGATTAATGTTCTAATATCCGAACAAAATTGAGCCAATATAGACAATGCATACGCAGCTCCAAATCGATGCTCAACTCTATCAGAAGAGATAAACCTTACAATATTAGAGATAAGATCAGCTTCTGTTATATCAGCGCCAGGACTCTCTGCATATAGCTCCTGACTTAAGAGTGCGTAGTAGTGGTGTAAATACTTAGAGCAGCAATAGCACAAGCTTATATAAGCACAATCTGAAATGTCTTGATCCGAAGATTTTAATAAATCGAATAATTTAGGAATGATCATAGCCTCAACTATAGCTTGGCTGAATCTCTTATCTTGAGTGGCTATCCAAATTAACAATATGATAACATCAGATCTTAACTCAGAAATATCTAGAAATTCCTTTAATACAGATAGAAGTCCTTCCTCCAGCATCACTTCAATGTTTGAATGTGTATCACTAGCTACATTACTCAGCAGCCTAAAAGTCATCAATCGATAATGAGTATCTTTAACGATTCGCATCAAATCAATCACTTTAGGAATGATCTGGGCAGCAGTAATTTCACTCTTACCAATATCATGCGCAGCTATATGGGCCAAAGCATTAATTACAGCGGATTGAAAAGTCAGGTCACCCTGGGCCAGGAATGCTATTATCAAAGGGACCGCTTGTTTTTCAACTATTAAAGTTTGGCAGGATGAATACATGGCTGCATTAGTTATAAAAGCTAAAGCAGCATAGGCCAGGCTTCCTGCTATTTTATCCCCAACAGCTATCCTGCTAATAGCCATTTCAATAAAGCCTTCCTTTGCTATTACTGCATCCTGGGCTGAGGAATAATTTATCAGGCCAATTAAAGACTCCATGGCAGAAATTTGCGAAGGGGATGCTTCTGATGCAAGCACAATAATTTTATCAACAACATTATGTTCTTTAAGCTTGGCATTAAATGCTTCTGCCAATTCAGGCTCATTAATATGCCCTATATTTATAGCTACATCTCTGAAAATCTTTATATAATCATTAATATTAGGTAATCCTGAATCCAAGCTTGAAGCTAATGCCGAGAAATAATCATTCTCCAGCAAGCACCCTATAACTCGCTTTTTCATCGCAATCAGGTCTTGATCTTCATCTTCGAGTGTTAGAACCAAAGCTAAGCCACTTGCTAAAGTAAGAGCATTTGAAATTTCATGTGCTGCTATTTCATTCGGCATAATTTACCCCTTTTGAATGTTGGCTCATTTTATCATCAAATTCTTGCCAGGCAAACTCTTAAGCATCAGCAGGAATAATGGACTCAGCCATTAAATTTGCTATACTAAGCAGCTTTAAAGTAATGGATAAGCTATGAACCAACCCCGCAAAATTATCGCTACAGCCGCCCTCTTATATGCCAATGGCCCCATCCATTTAGGCCATTTGGTTGAACACATCCAAACTGATATTTGGGTACGGTTTCAGAAAATGCGCGGCCAGGAATGCTATTTTGTTTGCGGCTCAGATGCTCACGGCACTCCCATTATGATTAAAGCTGAGCAATTGGGCATGACTCCTGAAGCAATGGTCAAAGAAATCAGCGCTCAGCAGCTTGAAAGCTTTAAAAGCTTTTATATCCAGTTTGACAGCGACTTTAGCTCGACCCATGATCCCATTAACCAAGAATCGGTTAATGCTATTTATCAAAAACTAGTCGCTAACGAAGACATTGAGTCTCGGGAAATTGAACAAGCCTATGATTCGGTTAAAAACATGTTTTTGCCTGACCGATTTGTAAAAGGGACCTGCCCACGCTGCGATACTGCCGAGCAATATGGAGACTCCTGCGAAAATTGCGGCGCAACCTATAGCCCAACCGAGCTTAAAAACCCTGTTTCCATTTTATCAGGCACCCCGCCTATCCGTAAAAAAAGCCTTCACTTTTTCTTTCGGCTAAGCAAATATCAGGAATTTTTAAGAGAATGGATCGCACAAGGTCATTTACAAACTGAGGTTGCTAACAAATTAGCAGAGTGGTTTAAAGAAGGCTTAAAAGATTGGGATATATCAAGAGACTCACCCTATTTTGGCTTTGAAATCCCGGGTCAGCCCGGCAAGTATTTTTATGTATGGATGGACGCGCCGATTGGTTATATCTCCAGTTTCAAAAGTTTAGGCTTAAATTTTGATGAGTTCTGGGGAGAGCACAGCCAAACGGAGCTTCACCACTTTATCGGCAAAGATATCGTTTATTTTCACTCCATGTTCTGGCCTGCTATTTTGCATGCCGCCAAATTAAGAACACCAAGCTTTGTTCACGCTCATGGCTATTTGACCGTAAACGGCCAAAAAATGTCTAAAAGCCGTGGCACGCTTATTAAAGCTGAAGATTATATGAAGTTTTTAAATCCAGAATATCTGCGTTATTACTATGCTGCAAAACTTAGCCATACAGTTGAAGATATCGATCTTAACTTCGATGATTTCAGCTTAAGGGTCAATTCCGATTTAGTAGGAAAAGTTATCAATATCGCCAGCCGATGTGCGGGTTTTATTACTAAGAAATTTGAGGGCCGGCTCAACGCTGAGCTAATGGATAAAGGCCTATTTGCTGAATTTGCCGACAAAGCCGAACAGATTGCTGAATTGTTTGAGCAATGTGAATACGCCAAAGCCACTCGTGAAATTATGGCATTAGCTGACAAAGCCAACCAGTTTATCGATCACCACAAGCCCTGGAGCCTGGCAAAAGAAGCCGGCAAAGAGGCTGAAGTGCAGGCCATTTGCTCAATGGGCTTAAATCTGTTTAAAGTGCTGATGGTCTATCTCAAACCTATTTTGCCTTATATCGCAGAACAGTCTGAAAGCTTTTTGGCCATCCCGCCATTAAGCTGGCAGGATGCCCAAAAGCCGTTATTGTCTCATCAGATTAATGAGTTTAAGCCATTAATGACCCGGGTAGACCCTGAAAAAGTGCAAGCTTTACTGCAGGCTCAGGCTTAATGGCCTGAGTCCCCGGGGCTTGGACTGTTTGACGAGGGGTTCGATCTCTCTTGCTCAGCTATGCTAGCATCCCTGTATGCTTTTCTAAGCCAAACCAATGCACCACGCTTAGACCAACCATGATTATATAAAGCCTCTGCCAGCAGCTCTAAAACTTCAGCCTTTTCAGCAGGGTGCTCGCTCCAATTTACACTAACAAGTCTCCTTAGCGCTTTTAAATCTTGCAAATTTTTCTCGCTAAGTTGGAAATTTAGATCTTTCACGCATTCTAAATAAGACTTCGTTTTATTTCTGGACTCATCGCTTACCTCAACAGCAGATTGACATGCTTTTTCAATTGCAACAGATGTGCCTTGTGATTTTAGCTTCTCTCCTATTGGAGCTTTAGCATGCACACAAAGCATTAAAGCTTCTAAATCAAAATTTTGGTCTGTTAAATGAGCAACATCTTCCTTATCTCTCTTTAGATAAAAATATAGGTCATCACCTGAAATGCCCATTTCTAAAAGGTGCTCAAGAGATTTATATTTTAAATCAAGGCCTTGCTGTATGTAATCCCTGCTCGAACGATGGGAACTTATCCAAGCAGTATTCAGATCATACTCCACTTTATGTTGGCGTGCACTTTCTTGGATTTCTAATAATCCAAGCTGTATAAAATTGAATGGATAGTAACACATAGCTAAATGGATCGCGAAAGCGCTGGTTTCAAAAGCTCGACCGATTTCTGCCCCAAGTTTTGGCGCTTCGCCTTCTGCGCGACCTGAATATGAAGCATCTAGCCCTTCGAGAATAGAGCTGAGAATATGCCCTTCTTCTGTACCAGCTTTAACCGCTTCAAAAGCTTTTTTCCATTGCTCTAATGTAATGTCAGGAAACATATCCTGACCTTCACCCCGCGAAATAAAATACTTTAAAGCACCGTAGAAAAAGTGCGTTTCTTCGGACCTAGAGGAGCTGCTTCCAGCGTATTTGTCCCTTACAATGCGAAAAATCTTCGATAATTTAGCACTGTCTGCCATCTTCGGGTTATCAAGCACTGATAACATTTCTTTTATGCCGGAAGGCAGGCTTGTAAAGAGGCTTACTTTCCAGGGCAAGCTTTTAATAAGCTGTTTTAAATAGCTAAGGAATTGCCCAAGATCCTTGTCATTATTTAAAATATACATAAATAAGTCCTTTTAATAAATTATCCATTTTAAATATAGATGATATTTTATATTATTTTATGCTAAATAAATATAATTTTATGATATTTTATATCATTTCATGCTAAATAAATATAAATTTAAGGCTAATTAGATCAGTGTAGGCTCATCATAAGAGACGATCAGCAAGATATCCCCCTGCTCCAAGACGGTGCCTGAATCCGGATTAAGCATTCTTTTGCCCTGGCGTTCAAGACCCACCACAAGACCACCAAGCTGGCCACGGATATTGGAGTCTCTGATAGAAAGGTCAATAAGCGGGTGATCGCTGCTTAAGGAAATGGCCTTAAGCTTCAAAGAGCCCAGATCGATTCCGCTTAGGTTAGCGCTAACATGCTCAGCCAGTTCTTTAAACTGATCAATGCCTTCATCGGTGCCTATAATGGCAATCTTATCGTGGGGAAATAAAACTTCTTTGGCGCTGGGGACTAAAATGGTGCTGTTGCCTCTCTCAATGGCCACCACGTTGATATTATAACGTTGACGCAATTGCAGCTCTCTTAAGTTTTTCCCAACTAGCACAGAGTCAGAACTAATATCCACTTCCACCAAATGGGTTTGCCAAGGAGCAAGCTGTTTTAACTGGTACCCCAAAGATTCGCTTTCAGCCTGGCCTAAATTTTTAACCAGGCGATTTTCAAACCAATGATAGGACTTCTCTAAATATCGATATAAAACAACAAAGCCTACAATTCCTATAATTAAAAAGGCTAAAGTGGTTTGCCAAGAGTCAAAATAGGCCAAACTTAAAAAGCTGATTTCATAAAAGGTTAAAACCCAAGCAAGCAACATGGGTGGATTAAAGATACTGCGCTTAGCTGAAACAAATCTAAAGACAAACAACATAGCCCAGATAGAAGGTGAAGCGCATAATAAAACAATCAACCAACCTACGCCTTTTGCCATCCACCTTTGCGTAAAATGGCTTTCCAAAACAGGCAAGATTAACTGTTCAAATATGGTAAACAAAATAGCGATAATAAGAGCATTGATTAAAAAGCGAGTCACCGCTTTTCGATAAATAATACGGGACTCAGCTCCAGCCAATGTCCGGTAAACCCAGCCGGCATAGCTTTCAAAAAAGTACTTCACGCTTTCAGGCAGACGTCTTTCCAGCAAAGCTGCTGACCTTCCTGAAATTTGGATTAAATAAGGAGTAGTAAATGTGGTAATGGCGGAAACCGCTACAATCAGCGGGTAGATTTGATTATTAATGGCATGCATCGTCACACCAAGTCCAATAATAATAAATGAAAACTCACCCACCTGGGCCATGCCAAACCCGATTCTCAGCGAGGTATTAATGCCTTGGCCTGTAAATAATGCCCCCACGCTTGAGGTAATAATTTTACCTAATATAGTGACTGTGGTGAGAAGCAGCACTAAAGGCCAATGCTCAATAATCACCATGGGGTCCATCAGCATGCCGACCGATACAAAGAAAACCGCGGCAAACACATCCCGAATAGGCCTAACCAAGGTTTCAATCCGATGGGCCTGAGGCGTTTCAGCCAAAATGGAGCCCATAATAAAGGCGCCAAGCGCCAAAGAATAATGAAAGGCCGAGGCCACTACCACCAAAATCAGACAAAGCCCAACTGAAACGATCGTCAGGGTTTCATCGCTGATATATCGGCTCATTCTTTTCATTAAAAAAGGAATGCAGAAGTAACCGATTAAAAACCAGCTCCCTACCACAATGAGAAGTTTGGCCCCCGCCCATAAGATTTCATAAGAAAATAACTGCTTGGTGGTAACTGCCAGAGAGAGCGCTACTAACAATAAAATTGCCAGCAAGTCCTCAACGATCAGCACTCCAAAAATCAAATCAGCAAATCGCCTGGTCCTTAATTTAAGCTCATCCAGGGCTTTGATAATAATGGTGGTGGAGGAAATAGAAAGCGCCGCCCCCAAAAATAGACTGTCATAAAAGCTCCAGCCCAAGGCTTGGCCTGTAACAAAGCCGATTAAAAGCATTAAAATAACTTCAATGCTGCCAATCATTCCTACCGAAAATCCTACTTTAGTCAATTTATGGAAACTAAAGTCCAGACCCAATGAAAACATTAAAAAGATTACACCCAAATCAGCCAAAACCTGGATATTAGGCACGTCATAAACAAAAGCATGCGGTGGAGAGTGTGGGCCGATAATAAGCCCTGCCACCAGGTAACCCAAGACTACCGGCTGGCGAATTCTTTGGAAAATCAAGGTGACTAAGCCCGCCACAATTAAAATAATGGCTAAATCTTTAATTAACGGGGCTAGCTCATGCATGAAATTCTCTGACCAAGAAAAAATAATATTATGTTAGAATCTAGCTGATAAGCCAAGTCTTGTCTAGCTGA
>JAQSYQ010000019.1 GCA_029256015.1 Gammaproteobacteria bacterium
GGTAATCGCCGCTGTTAGCGTTGTCTTACCGTGGTCAACGTGTCCAATCGTTCCTACGTTAAGGTGTGGTTTTGTTCGTTCAAACTTACCTTTTGCCATTGTATTTCTCCTAGATTTAACATTTATATTTAACAAATCTTTTTTTCATCTCGTGATGAGGATTGGCGTCCAATAATCACGGAAAGGGCAAGCGCTTAGTAAGCACTACCCTGTATATGGTGCCCACAACCAGAATCGAACTGGTGACCTCTTCCTTACCAAGGAAGTGCGCTACCGACTGTGCCATGTGGGCAAAACTTTTCTCTAAAAACTGGAGCGGGTGGCGGGAATCGAACCCGCGCGATCAGCTTGGAAGGCTGAAGTTCTACCATTAAACTACACCCGCAGAACTTAAAACTGGTGGAGGGGGAAGGATTCGAACCTTCGAAGGCTGAGCCAACAGATTTACAGTCTGCCCCCTTTGGCCGCTCGGGAACCCCTCCAAAACCATGTCGTCGCGCATAATATGAAATATTGGCGAGAAGGTCAACAAGCAAGTCACAATATTTTTTGCAATTTGAACATCAAGCAAAACAAAAAGCCCCGAATATCGGGGCTAATTTCGATTTTTCTATGGAATCGCACCTAAAACAACTTTACCCGCCTCTCCAGCCGCAGCTCCACCGCTGCCACCAGCAGCAAAGCTGGCACTTGCAACAGCCAAGGCAGACTCAGGCCTTTGAAGCCTATTTTCACCGCAAATTTCTGCTAGTTTTGCTTCAGCTTTTGAAGTGCACTCCCTCCTGGCCGATACTGGCATTTTGATGATGTCAGCATAACCTACATATCCGGTGGCTTCGCCAGGGCCTTTCTTCACTGGGATACCTATTTCTCTTAAAAAATCCATCCCCTTCTCATTTTCTTGGAACGCGAAATATTTTGCAGAAGCTATTTTGATTGAAGTCGGGTCAAGCTCCCTTACTTCCTTGAGCTCATATCCCAGAGCTTTTTGACCGGAGTGCTTTGCTATTTGATTGTAGGCCTTCAGTATGCTGCTCATAAATTCGAGTGCTGCAAGCTCAGCTAATAAAGGCTCTAATATTTTTGCCATCCGTTCAGGCACCAGAGAATCGATCTCAACTTCTAATTCATACCTATAGGCTTGCGGATTGCCATCCTCGTCAAAACTAGTGATTTTATTCACTTTTTCACAGAAACCTATTTTAGGCCAGCTCGCATCTATTGCAGAAAAAATGATTCCGCCATCCCGATCAAGCTTCAATGAAATAGATAGGCTCTTCCCATTATTTGCTGTTACAGTACAACCAAGCAGCCCACATGGATCACACGGAAGAAAACAAGCTTGAATCCTTTTTATTTCGCTAAGAAAAGGGTCATTTTCGATAAAGCGCTGAGCCATGGCTTTCATTTCCTTTCTTTGCTCTTCTGAAAGGCCCTCAATATAGCTACATTTAATTGTCAAAAAATCCTGATATCCAGGCTGACCTAAGCGTCCTATTTGTCCTATGTTATCAGCTGGAAGACAAATGCTTTCAAAAAACCGATAGCTCCCACTCATATCTGTCCCTATAAGAATTCTAAAATTTTCTTCAGGGCAGGTTTTAGACTCTTCTGCTTTTTTATGAACATGTCTCGCTTGTGGGCGCCCTATCGCAGCAGCCCATTTATTATATAATCCGACTATATCTGCAATAAATTCCGCTTGTCCGTTCATATCCATACTCCCGCAGTTGAGTTCATTTAAGATGCAGCTTGCCATATTTTTTGCCATGAATAAAGACAGCTAGCTCTTGCACAATGGCAATTAATCAGTATCCTTTATCTCTACTCAATTAAATATAAAAAAACCGCCATGGAACAAACCTACACCCCAAGCTCAGTTGAACAATTTGCCCAGGAATTCTGGAACTCCAAGCAAAGCTTTAAAGCTGTTGAAGACTCTTCTAAAGAAAAGTTTTACTGTCTGTCTATGTTTCCCTATCCCTCTGGATATCTGCATATGGGCCATGTCCGCAACTACACGATTGGTGACGTGATTGCCCGCTATCAAAGAATGCTGGGCAAAAACGTATTACAGCCTATGGGCTGGGACGCTTTTGGCCTGCCTGCTGAAAATGCAGCAATCAAGCATGGCGTGGCTCCGGCTAAATGGACCTATCAAAACACTAACCATATGCGCGAGCAGATGAAAAAACTAGGCCTTGCCTACGATTGGTCTCGAGAACTTACAACTTGCAAAGCCGATTACTATAAATGGGAACAGTGGTTTTTTATTCAGCTGTATAAAAAGGGCCTCGTCTATAAAAAATACAGCGTAGTAAACTGGGACCCGGTTGATCAAACCGTATTAGCCAATGAGCAAGTGATTGATGGCAGAGGCTGGCGCTCCGGCGCTTTGGTTGAGAAAAAGTATATTCCGCAATGGTTTTTGAAAATTACCGACTATGCCGAAGAGCTTTTAACGGATTTAGATAAGCTTGAGGGCTGGCCTGAACAGGTTAAAACCATGCAACGAAATTGGATTGGCCGCTCCGAAGGGGCTGAAATCCGATTTGCCGTAAAAGATCATTCTGAGAGCTTAAGCATCTATACCACCCGGCCCGATACCCTTTTTGGCGTGAGTTATTTGGCGCTTGCTCCAGAGCATCCTTTAGTCAAAGAAGCTGCTAAAAATAAACCCGAACTGCAAGCCTTTATTGACCTATGTAAAAAAAGTTCCACTATGGAAGCGGATTTGGCTATCGCTGAAAAAGTCGGGGTCGATACCGGTTTACATGCAATTCACCCCATTACAGGCGAAATCCTTCCTATCTGGTCAGCTAACTTTGTGCTAATGGATTATGGCTCAGGCGCTGTTATGGCGGTTCCCGCTCATGATCAAAGAGACTTCGAGTTTGCTCATAAATATCATTTAGCCATTAAGCAGGTTATTGAAGCTATTGATGCCTCAAGCATCGATTTAAATAAAGCGGCCTATACAGGGCCCGGCAAACTCATCCACTCTCAAAGCTTTAATGGAATGGATTCTGAGCTAGCCAAAAAAGCCATTACTGAGCATTTGGAACAAGCCGGCATTGGCAAGAAAAAGGTCAATTACCGCTTAAGAGACTGGGGAGTTTCCCGCCAGCGCTATTGGGGTGCTCCTATCCCTATGTTGATTGATAAAGATGGCGAGTCTCAACCTGTTAACGAAAATGAGCTGCCCGTATTATTACCAGAAGACGTTGCTATCACGGGCGCCGCTTCCCCCCTAAAATCCATGCCCGAATTTTTAAATACCCCAAACGGCACTCGAGAAACAGATACCTTTGATACTTTTATGGAATCATCCTGGTATTACGCCAGATTTTGTTGCGCTGATGCCGACGGCATGGTGGACGAGAGAGCAAAATACTGGCTGCCGGTAGACCAATATGTCGGTGGAATTGAGCACGCCATTTTGCATCTGCTCTACGCTCGGTTTTTCTTTAAATTAATGCGCGATCTTGGACTTATTCAATATGACGAGCCCTTTACCCGCCTATTAAGCCAAGGCATGGTATTAAAGGACGGCGCCAAAATGTCCAAGTCAAAAGGCAATACGGTTGACCCACAAACCCTGATTGACCAATATGGAGCTGATACGGCAAGACTATTTATGATGTTCGCTGCTCCTCCTGAACAATCTTTGGAATGGTCGGATGCGGGAGTTGAAGGCGCGTCCAGGTTTATCCGTAAAGTTTGGACTTTTGCTTATGAACATAAAGAAGCCATCCGCTCCATTAAAACGACTGAATGGCAAGAAACTGACGCAGAAATAAAAGCATTGCGTTCTGAGCTTCATCAAATTTTGCAACAAGCCGACTCGGATATGCAGCGCCAACAATTTAACACTGTGGTTTCTGCCGGCATGAAAATCATGAACCTGCTCGCCAAATTGCCAGAATCCGAATCAGCCAAGAAATTAATTCATGAAGCTTTGAGTATTCTATTGAGATTGCTTAACCCCATTATTCCTCATGCAACTCATGTGCTTTGGCAAGAATGTGGCTATGGCAATGACATCGCTCATGCGAACTGGCCCAAAGCCGACCCACAAGCTTTGCAACGCCAACATGCTACCATTATTGTTCAGGTAAATGGCAAAATGCGGGGTAAAATTGAAGTGGCTTCTGACTCGGATCAAAATACCGTAGAAAAAGAAGCTCTCAATAATGAATCGATTAAACGGCATATTGAAGGCCAGGTAAAAAAAGTCATTTACGTGCCCAATAAATTGCTGAATATTGTTGTAGGATAAAAACTGGATTGGGCGCTTCGTCGCTTGTTATCCTGGGGCTGCGAAGCAGAACCCGGGATCTAAAAAGAGGTTTAATATGATTAGAACTTATACCCATAGATTTTTCTTTAGCTGTATTTTGCTGTTAAGCCTAAGCATGACGGCCTGTGGCTTTCATCTTCGCAAACCCCAGCAGCTTGCTCCTGAGCTTTCTGTGGTTTATATCCAAACCTCTACCCCTAATGATCCTTTTATTCAGGTATTAAGCCGTTTACTGCTGGCCAATGGCGTGCAGTTAACCAGCGCATCTAGTTTTGCAAGCAGTACTCTACGGATTCTAAGCATCCAACAAAATAATAATTTAAGCGCGCTTCAGGGTGCTGCAGAAGCGGGCCAATATCTGACTAGCCTTACTGTAAGCTTTAGTGTTGCAGATTCAAGTGGACATGTTTTATTAGCCCCCACCTCTGTTACAAGAAGCGCTACTTATAGCAATAACGCGACCCAAGTGTTAAGCGCAAACTCAATGGCCAACCAATTAACTATTCAATTACAACAGCAACTGGCACAAGCCATCTTGCAGCAACTGGCTAGCATTCACTCCGCTCAAACCAACAGCCACTCATGAAAATAAATGATAGTGCTTTAGCAAGACAATTAAGCTCAAGTTTATTGCCCGCTTACTGGGTAAGCGGCGATGAGCCTTTACTTGTTCAAGAATCTGTCGATCTCATTCACAAGCGCTTTAAACAAGAAGGCTTTAACGAAAAGCAAATATTACATGTTGATAGCAGCTTTCAAGCTGAGCAACTTTTTGAACTGACCCAGAATTTTTCATTGTTTAGTGAAAAAAAGCGTCTCGAAATTCAATTAACAGATAAGTTTCCAGAAGCATTCACAGCGAGCTTGCTTGAAATTTTGAATCAAGCCGATCCTAACCTGGTCATTGTTATAAGAAGCAATAAGCTTTCAGCTTCTCAAGTCAAAACAAAGTGGTATCTTGCTTTTGAAAAAATCGGATGCCATGTTGCAGTTTGGCCCATCGAGGCCAACCAACTCCCGGCTTGGATTCAACAACGTGGCAAAAAACTGGGCTTAAACTTTGCTCCTGATGCGCTTACGGCCTTAGCAGGATTTTGCGAAGGCAATTTACTCGCCGCCAAACAATCCCTGGAAAAGCTAAGCCTAACTCAGCATGAAGGCTTAATTAGCATTGAAGAAGTTGAAGCATTTCAAGCTGATGAATCTCGATTCACTGTATTTCATCTTAACTCCGCCTGCCTACTTGGTGATGCTAAAAAGGCCTGGCACATCATGCAGCACCTAAAAGCTGAAAATACTGAAACCACTGTGATTCTCTGGGCTTTAACCAAAGAAATTCGCTTAATAGCCACGCTGCATCAAGAAAGCCGTAGTCAATCTTTAGAGGGTTTATTTAAACGCTATCAAGTTTGGGATAAACGCCAACCCGAAGTCCGCCGAGCCTTAAATCGATTAAGCCATTCTGATTGCCTAGCTCTGCTTCAAACAGCCAGCCAGATTGATAAAATGATTAAAGGCGTCATCAGAGAAGACGCCTGGGAAGCCTTGCAGCATTTTATTATAAAAATGGCAGGTCTTAGCATTATTCCAAGCTAAAGCTTATTAAGAGTTTGTAGGTACATGCCCTGGATGGGCTTCGGTGTCTAACAAGGAGGCCCTATCTTCATTTGAGGGCATATCTTGGCGCTTCCCCGGCATAGGCAAAGTCCTTAATGCTCCAGTGCATACCGCAATGCTCCACACTCCTACTTCTGCTCTTCCTTTTTCATCCCCTAAATCACTGAACATCAATGCAGCGCCTATAAGAGTGAATAGTGACAACTGTAATTGGACTGCTCTCATGCTATTACTCAACCCATTTTTTTCATTTTTGAAAAGACTAAATAATATCATCCCAAAAGAAAGCAAAGCACATAGAGCATTAGGTCCGGCAGTTAAAGCCAAAGCAAGGGGAAGTGAAATATGATTATTCAGTGAACTGCCAAGCACTCCAATTGAAACAA
Source organism: Gammaproteobacteria bacterium (assembly GCA_029256015.1). Taxonomy (GTDB): domain Bacteria; phylum Pseudomonadota; class Gammaproteobacteria; order Francisellales; family CACEW01; genus JAQSYQ01. The sequence goes on from JAQSYQ010000019.1 coordinate 6,304, forward strand.
AATCGTTGATGGCGTTTACGATAGTAAACAGATTTTGCAAGCGGCCCTCTTCTTTATCAAGTCCTAGCAACCATATTGCCGCAGACCCGGCGGCATAAAGCCACATACCCACATCGGCTGTCGGCCCTTGATTGTCGATATCGGAGAGAATGAGCGCAGAACCTAAGTTTAAAGCTCCCGCCGCCGCACACCTTCCTGCTGTTAACATTGCTGATGCATCACCAGCTCTATAGCCTGCTATTGCCGGAGTATAGGAAAGATAAGGAAATACAAGACCAGGTATTGCAGTGCTAAATAAAGCACTTCTGGGTTCAATATAGTGTGTCGCGGCGGCACCAAAGAAACCTACCGGGATTAAAATACCCAGGGTATGTAACGCCGTACACAATTGATTATTATCGATAGTTCTTACTTTTTTCTTGGCTTGGATATCGGTATTGCTCATGGCGTTTTCTCCAAATTTAATTTGCTGCACGCAAATGAAAGCGCTAAAATATAGAGGCCACCCTAAAAGAGGAAAATTAAAAACGAATGTCTAATTTTACTCACGTAAGTCCGCTCGATATCATCAAAAACGCTTTAGAAGACATGAAATCTGAGGACATGATGGTCCTTGATGTTAAAGAAATTACCTCAGTTACCGATTATATGATTATAGTCAGCGGCACTTCAACCCAGCACTTAAGATCTATCGTCAATCACGTTAGATCCGAGGCTAAAAAGCATAATATTCCAGTGCTTGGCTCTGAAGGGGAAGATACGGCCGAATGGATTTTGCTGGACCTTGGGAATGTTCTTGTTCACGCCATGCTGCCTGGAATTCGCAGCTACTACGAATTGGAAAAACTTTGGTCTGTTGAATCGATTGAAGCCGCATCCTAAATGCCAATAAAAATCTTGAGCATAGGAACAAAGATGCCTGTCTGGGTAAATGAAGCCTACGCTGAATATGCCAAGCGCCTACCCAAAGACTACGCTCTGCATTTAATCGAAATCCCCGCTCAAAAGCGCAGCAATAATGCGGATACTGATGCCATTTTAAAAAAAGAAGCTCAGGCCATTATGGACCACATTGATCCGAGCGATCTTGTAATTACGCTGGATGTAAAAGGCCAAAATTGGAGCACAGAACAGCTCGCACAAAAACTACAAGGCTGGCATGATCAAAGCCAATCGATGGTTTTTATTATTGGAGGCCCTGAAGGCTTAGCAGAATCTTGTTCAAATCGAGCCAATCATCGTTGGTCTTTATCCAATCTCACTTTTCCCCATCCATTGGTTAGAGTCATTTTGGCTGAGCAAATTTACCGGGCCTGGTCTATTATTCAGAAACACCCTTATCATCGAGCATAATTCGCTATGAAACCTTTGAAAGTCAGCAGTATTGTTGCAGTAAGCCTATTAATATTTGGTTGCAGCAGTGTCCCTCAAATTCCTAATACTGCGAAAGATGCAGCCCCTCCGGCTCAGTATCTCACAGCAGTAGATATTGGCAAAATTCCCAACGCTGCCCCAGCCCAAGAATCTCAAAGTGATAAAGGCAATCCGGAATTTTATGTCACCAATGACAAGCGCTATTTAGTTTTGCCCACCGCTGATGGTTATAAAGAAAAAGGCATTGCTTCCTGGTATGGCACCCGCTTTCATGCTCTTAAAACTTCCAATGGCGAACCCTATGATATGTTGTCCATGTCTGCCGCCCATAAAACCCTGCCTCTTCCCACTTACGTCAAAGTCACTAACTTGGAAAATGGCAAAAGCATTGTAGTAAGAGTCAATGATAGAGGGCCGTTTAAACCAGGTAGAATTATTGATGTCTCCTATACGGCTGCCTTAAAGCTAGGCATGACCTCAAAGGGAACAGCTCGAGTTGAAGTAGAAGCTTTAGCCCCCTACCCCACCCCTTTACCACCAAGCAATAAATATTATTACTACTTAAGGCTGATTGCCTCCAATGACCCTAATGCAATCAACAGCTACTTAAAGCGCTTGGACAACAAAACTGAAATGACCAACTTGTTTTTAGAAGAAAGAAAAAACATGTACCTGATCCAGGCCGGCCCTTATGACAGAGCCATGCAAGCAGATGATCAAGCCAAACAATTAGTCAGCCTAGGCTTTAAAGACCCCAACTTATTCCAAAGACCCCGGTAATTTGATAGAATCACCATTGCGACAGACCGCTTCTATTTTTAAAGCTGTCGAGGCGCGCGAAGGTCGAGAACCGGAGTATATAAATAATATATGAGGACCGCTCGACATGAAGCGCAACAAAGATAGATTTAAAAAGAGAACGGTATGAGCGAAGATAAAGAACAGACCCACTTTGAATTCCCCTGCCTATTCCCCATCAAAGTCATGGGAGATCAGGTATTTGATTTAAAAAAATTTGTTAGAGAAACTTTAGAACAACACGTTAAAGACCCCTCCACTATCGACATTCACTCTCGGGAAAGCTCGGGTGGAAAGTACGTTTCAGTTACAGCCACTTTTATGGCTGACAGCAAAGCACAGCTTGATACTATTTATCAAATTTTCCATAAGCACAAACACGTTAAAATGGTTTTGTAATGCAGGACCTTTTGTTAAGGAAACTCGGCCTGGTGGACTATTATTCTACTTGGCAAAACATGCAAAACTTTACTGAAAAGCGCAAAGCCGATACCCCAGATGAAATCTGGATATGCGAACACCACCCTGTATTTACTCAAGGCAGACATGGCAAAGCAGAACATATTATCAACCCTCACAATATCCCTGTCATCCAAACTGATAGAGGTGGCCAGGTCACCTATCACGGACCCGGGCAAATGATTGTATATTTTTTACTGGATATCAAAAGAAGAAAACTCGGCATCAAAAATTTAGTGTCTGAAATTGAAACTGCTGTGCAAAAAACCCTGGCTGATTTTGGTATTGAAAGCCATTTAATCTGTGACGCCCCTGGAGTTTATGTTAAACAATGCAAAATTAGTTCGATCGGTCTTCGCGTAAAGCATGGCAGAACCTATCATGGCTTAAGTTTAAATATTGATATGGATTTAAAACCTTTTTCTTATATTAACCCCTGCGGCTATCAAAATTTACAAATGACCCAGGTGAGCAATCTAAATCCTAAAGCAGACAGACTAGCAATTCAGGCGAGTTTTGTGGCAAACTTTAGCAAATCTTTAGGATATAGCCCCAAGGAAGCATCATGAGCTGCACACCCTCTAATAAACCTGCCAAACAACGCGACTTTGATAAACTGTCTCGCATCCCTATTAAAATTGAGCCCACTGAAAACAGTGAGCGCATGAGATTGCCGCGCTGGCTTTATACTCCACTGCCTAAGGCTTCTGAAGGCTCCACCATTTCCTTTATTAAAAAAGAACTTCGCTCAAAAGGCCTATCTTCTGTTTGTGAAGAAGCTTCCTGTCCCAATCTGCCGGAATGCTTCAGCAAAAAGACCGCAACCTTTATGATAATGGGCGACAAGTGCACAAGACGCTGCAGCTTTTGCGACGTGGCTCATGGCAAGCCTGATGCCCTTGATACGGATGAACCTAAAAAACTCGCTGAGTCTATTCATAAGATGGGTTTGAAATATGTAGTGGTCACCTCGGTAGACCGAGATGACTTAAGAGACGGCGGCGCTAATCACTTTGCTGAATGCATTAAAGAAACGAGAGCTTTAAATCCCGATATTAAGATTGAAATTTTGGTTCCTGATTTTCGCGGCAAAAACCGTATGCAAATCGCACTGGACGTATTTACCGAAAATGCGCCTGACGTGTTTAACCACAATGTAGAAACCATCCCAAGGCTTTATCCTCAAGCCCGTCCCGGCTCTGACTATCAATGGTCACTAAGCTTGCTGAAAAATGTCAAAGAACGACTACCCCATGTGCCCACCAAGTCTGGATTAATGTTAGGCCTGGGCGAAACCAATGAAGAAATCGAACAGGTTTTGGTGGATTTAAGAGCGCATAATGTGGATATGTTGACTTTGGGCCAATATTTACAGCCCAGCAAGTTCCATTTGCCAATTCAAAGATACGCTACCCCTGCAGAGTTTAAGTATTTAGGGGAAGTCGCGAAAAAACTAGGATTTAAAAACGTGGCCTCCGGCCCTCATGTCCGCTCGTCTTATCACGCGGATATGCAGGTCGAAGGCGATATGATTGTAAGCTTATAACTAGTCATCATTAAATAATGACAGAGGCCCTTCACGGCGAGTGGTTTCATTACAGCAAGCTGCAGCTAGTAAAGGAGTGCAAAGCGTGCCCCCGATTACAAAACCAGCTGCTGCAATTATGGAGTTTGTCATCATAGCTTGAGGCACAACCCCTATTGTTAATGACCACAGCGCAATTCCATTCGTAGCTCCACAGGAAAATGCTGTGCAAAGCATCCAAGCTGAATTTGTCTGAGTGAGCCTTTCGCAGAAGGAATTCGCTGGGGCTATTGGAGCCGCGGGACCCATTGTTTCTTGAGCGGGCTGAATTAAAGGCTCTGTTCCTGCTGGTGTGATTGGTCCAAACATACCTATCTCCTTTTTATAATAATCTTAAGCATTATAAAATCTAAATCTTAAGGTTTTATTAAAAGGTAGAGTTATAGACCCATTTCAACTTTGCGAGTTAGTTTGGCTATTTTGTCCAAATTCCCATTGATAAATTTATGACCTTCTTCGGCGCCAAAAGTATGAGCCAGATCAACGTATTCATTGATCACTACTTTATAAGGTACATCGATTCTGTGCATTAACTCAAAAATTGCCAAACGAAGAATAGATAATTCGACTGGGTTAATTTCCTTTAAACTTCTATCATTTGAAGCTTGTTCAATATGCGAATCAATTTCAGTTAAATGCTCAGGCACGCCATGTAAAAGCGCTTTAAAAAAGTCCCAATCGACCTTATGGTGGCTGTTAGCAACAAGATATTGAGCTTCGATATGATTTAAAGCATCACCTGTAAGCTGCCACTGATAGATGGCCTGCATGGCAAATGATCTTGCTTTATGACGTGCTTTTGGACTCATACCCATATTATTCTCGATGCTCTTGTCTGTATTGAACCAGATCAGCAATGCAGCCTATTTTTAAATTATGGCGTTTTGCAAGGCTTTCCAATTCTGGTCGGCGCGCCATAGTACCATCTTCGCTTAAAATTTCAATAATTACCGCAGCAGGTTCAAAGCCTGCCAATGCTGCCAAGTCTGTACTGGCCTCGGTATGCCCGTTGCGAACCAACACTCCACCAGGCTGCGCCATAATAGGAAAAATATGGCCTGGGCGGATTAAATCCAAAGGCTTAGCGTCTTTTTTAGCTGCAATTCTTATGGTGTGAGCGCGATCATGAGTGGAAATACCGGTAGATACTCCAGAAGCCGCCTCAATTGATACCGTAAAATAGGTATGCTGCACTCTTCCCGGGCCAGGCTGAACCATTAAAGGCAGGTCTAGCTGCTCGCAGCGGGCTTTTGACATAGGCATACAAACCAAGCCACGGCCATAGTTGATCATGAAGTTAATATGCTCTGGGGTCACGCATTCGGCCGCCATCACAAAATCGCCTTCATTTTCCCGATGCTCATCATCCAGCAAAATAATGATTTTACCTGCTTTAATATCCGCAATAAGCTCTGGAATAGTATTGAATTTCATAGAGGCACCCTAATTTAGTAGAGAAAGTGTACTCAGTCAGCTGGTGGCATGCAATCAAAAAACTATTTCAAGCGCCTTAAAATAAGCTAATATAGCCTGAAAGTGACTTGAGGATTAAGCATGCTAAACATTATTGCCGCTGTTATTGTTTCCTATTTAATTGGCTCCGTTAACTGCGCCATTATTATCTGCAAACTAATGGGCCTGCCTTCTCCTAGAAGCGTTGGCTCCGGCAATCCAGGCGCGACCAATGTGCTTCGGCTTGGCAGCAAAAAAGCCGCAGCCCTCACCCTATTTGGGGATTTTATTAAAGGCGTACTGCCTGTTGCAATAGCTCATACCTTGCACTTTTCCCCTATGGCTTTAAGTCTAATCGCCTTGGCTGCCGTATTGGGGCATATTTTCCCTGTCTTTTTTGGATTTAAAGGCGGCAAAGGAGTCGCGACTCTAATCGGTGTATTGTTTGCTTTAAATCTTTTGCTCGGGCTTTGCTTTGTATTGAGCTGGGCGGTAATTGCCTTTTTATTCAGAATTTCTTCGCTGTCCTCATTGATTGCAACCTTGTTAAGCCCGGTATTTGGCTATTTTATTTTAGGGAGCGAAAGCTTAATTCCTTTAATTATTTTGGCAGCAATCGTGATTGCAAGACATCACTCTAATATTAAAAGATTGCTGGCAGGTACCGAAAGCAAAATTGGGCAAAAGGCAAAACCACAAGCTTAAACTATAGTACAGCATGAGCTATTGGCTGCTTCTCGTCCCACAACAGTGAATGCTGATGCTGTGAAATAAGTTCCGCCTGAGGAATTTTCAGTACAGTAACTACGTGGCTTAGGATTTAGGCTACATAATGCCAGAGAATGTTCTATAGCTTGCATAGTAACGTCAACAGTACCCCCTTCAGAAACAGAAGGAAGCCTAACAAATAAGCGATCTGCATCAAGAGCTTCCCTTGCTTTCTGTATTCTTTCATTTACCAATTTGTCCCAGTCGTCTGCAAGCTTGGCAAAGGCAGCAACTTGACCTAATTGTTTAAACAATTGACCATACTGAACGAGCACTATACTTGGGGGTAAGACCAATTCCTTGCCAGGCTCTTGAACCATATTATCAGCCAAGCCTTTAAGAAATACCTCTAAATGCTTATGATTACTTAATAGTTCGACCAATATAACATTATTAATCTGACTCTGTCCCGCCGTCGCATTCATAGAGAGCATATAAAATGGCGATTTGCAGACAATCTTTTTAATCCCAAGTATGGAAGAAGCTGCCAAACCTTTGGGATTGTGTTTGCTTTCTGGGTCATAGCAAAAAGGATAACGAAGAAGCCCATCAATAAACTGGACACTAGTCTCATCAGAAAGAATGATTTCTTCTCGCTCGATTTGAGAGTCCTCAGGTAAAATTTCAACATAGGCCTTATAATCTGAATGCGCTGCTTTATGCCAAGCTTTTGCAAATAATCCCTTATTAGAATTTTCAACGGCATCGATTACTATAAGTTTTTTTTGATCTTTGTTACTAAACTGTAGCTGCAACATAGCAACCAACTCGCGAGTCAGCAGTAACAAAGCCTCCTCCGAAGTATCTGGCTTAACGATCAGCTCATATTTTACAGGGGATGGACGGTAAATATCATCTGTTGTCTCAGCTATCGTAAAGCAAATCCGCATGCAATGATTTCCCTATCCTAAAAAGCGCCATTTTAAACCAAGTATGCAGATAAAAGCAGCTTAATATTTACACCCTTGCCGATCTTCGCTACAATGCTGCGATCGACACCGAAGGATTTAAAATCCTTTGTGCTCAGTCGGGCCTATAGCTCAGTTGGTTAGAGCAGAAGACTCATAATCTTTTGGTCCTTGGTTCAAGTCCAAGTGGGCCCACCAATTATTTAAACAAATCCGAATGCGAGCCAGTCCTTATGAAAACCACTACTGACTCTTCTTTGAATAACCGATAAATCAACAGCCAAGCTGACTCTAAATAGCGTTCACGGTGATGACTCCATTACCTTTTAATCATCCAATAAACCTTTAACACTTTTTGCTTTACAGGTTTTACGCATATCAGCATTCTGCATAGCTTTCACTTTAGTTCTATTGAGGATCTTTGGATCAAAAGGCAGACCTTTTTGCAGGCAGATCTGAGTGTAGAAAAGCCTAATAGCTTCTGACGAGGGCAGTCCTATTTTATTCAAAATGCTTTCAGCCTGGGCTTTTAAGTTTGGTTCAACGCGGACATTGATAGTAGCTGCTGTCATAGCATAACTCCTGTTAAATCCATTATGCTATAAGTGCATAACATGTTTAATACATTTCAATGTCGAATTTCAACCAAATCCAAGGTAAAAGCAGATTAAAGAAAATAATTTATAATTTTTATCTGACCGAGCTTTATCTCTGCTCTTTGCCATGATTATTTGCTTTATCTAAATCCCTATTTCTGATTGCATTATTATTAAAAACACATTGGCTGCATAAGGATTTATTATCATGGTTATTGCGGTTTTCATTTAAGAAACTATCAATATCTTGCATTCTTCTTTGATTTCTTTTGCTGGTAATTAAATCGGCTGTGATCAAACCAAGAACTCCGCCTGTAAATATACCAAGCGCTATACGTGTACTTTGGGGTGCGTTTTTTATTAGAGCCAACATCTTTCCTCCAATAATTTATTGCCAAACCATTAGAATAACATACTAATTCAGGCTATAAAAACCGCTCATATAAGGCTAAACAAGCGTTTTAGAATCCCCTTCATTAGCTGGTCTTTGATTATTACTCTGAGCAAAAACATGAGTAGGGCTGAAATGATTAAAGTTCATCTATTATGCCCCAGCTTAAGGGTAGAGTGTCAGCTATCATACAAGGAGGCCGCCTTATCTTTACGGCATTATCCCTTCAAATCGCCGGCTATTTTTTACAAGGGTAGCTTTCAAGATATTGGGATAATTATTACAGGATTGATTTTCATGGCAGTTATCACTTCATTCTTTGTTATCAAAAGCACTAAGCTTATGGACGCCATAGAAGGATAATCCCATGAAAATCATATGCCTTTCTCAAGAGGCACCAAAAGCTTGGCTGGCAACATATAGGCACTGATAGCTTATTAAACAAACCGGCAACAATAATGAAAATAGAATTATGAGTTTTTGGCAAAAATAAAATGGATGGCAGAAGACAGAGCTAATGGATCAGAAGTTATTCAAGCTTAAGAAAAACCATAACGCTCAGCAAAAACGTCTTTATCAGGCTTACCCGCTTCTAATTCAGCAATTATAGCCTTTCCTTCAGCCCCCGGCTCTACACCAAGTGTATGGACATTTTGGCTTAATTTCATAGCTTTTAAAAATGGCCCTTCACAGCCAGGGAATTTAGACGCGCCAAGTTGCAATTCCTTATAATTCATTAGCGGTTCGATACGGATTTTTGCGCAATAGCGGCCTGAATGCATGGCTAATGCATCTTTCGAGTGAATTGGTATAAAAATCCTACTATTGTATACATCAACTATTTGCATGGCATTTTGTATTTCTTGAGGAAGCATGAGGATATCACTGTGAGTTTTTATATTGTGGACATTCGGAATTGCTATGGTTGAAACGATTAAAAAGACATGATCATACTGATCGACTGACTTTGGATCAAACACGGCATAATTCTGTACCACAACTTTATAAATATTAGGAAATTTCAGTTTAGCATCATGCTCCATCGCTCTTTCATCTTCAGCGAGTAATTGCATGTAAATAACTGAAGTGACTTCATTACATGTCACTCGATTAAAATAATACGAATTACTCGCCAAAATAACAGAATTAAGGCTCCTCCAAAATAAGGGGCTTATGCCAGCAAGCTGAGTAAATACCGGTATATTATAAACATAGCGCCCCATGACTCCTGTAAACACTCGCCACATATCAGGCTGGGGGCTCCGATGCTGTAGATGGCTACCATACGCATTCTCTTCTGCTTCACATTCAGGCTCCATTCTAATGCAACTTAGGGGCCTTACTTTTGAATAAGGATCTACATCCAGAATAATTCGGTATGGATTATTACTTACTTTGCCAGTAAGCGATTCATCATATCGCGTTAGCTGCATACTAAAGCTGTTAGCATCAACTTCACGCAGTTCACCAGTAGCAGAAACCTCAAGCATTGTATCTTCTGCTCTTGTAGGCTCGAAACTATTTAGCAAATACAATACAAAGCTCAAATAGATAAAACTTAATAAATTGGATGATCCACGATTATACATATAGCTATCCATATAGTTTATTTTGAATTATTTTATCAGAATTAATAGCTGACCTCTACTATTTTAACCCCGACAACTACTTAGAAAATTTGCGGGATTTCGCTATATTTGTTAAGCGTTCATTTACATTTGTAAGCACCATTTGGCTTGTTCTAAAGATAGCCAAGATGAGGCATTTACTTTTGTTCTCTTTGCCACTAATATAAGGTAACAATAAGAGAACATACGAGTAATTTCAACTCATTACAGGGGAGAATAAAAAATGACAAAACAGCAAATAAATTGGCGGAGAAGTCAAATGACTCGATTACTGGAAGAGCTGTCTGATGCACAGATTGAAAAGCTTTATTTAGCCTTTATTAATGATATTCGGGTCATTGCTAAAAAATGGCAGCCCTGGTTTTTAGATGCAGCTCAGCCCTTGAAGCGTAATGCCGACTCTAAAACGACTTTATAGCAGCGAAATGGTCGTTTTAAGCCCAGTCTATGTCCATAAGCATGTTTCGGATTCCAAGGCAACATTCGCGGGCTTGGCTGTAGCCTATTGAACCATAACTTTAGGCCTTAAGCCCCTTCTTCATTAGCCGGACATTTTTCTTGGGCAAAGTGCTCGAATAAATTTTCTAACTGCATAGTATTTAAATTTTCTAAAGTAGCATAATACATCTGGTTAACTCGTTTGAAACAAACCACATGCTCACCTTTTGAATTCAATCCTTTAAATGTGGGGGGAACGTTGTTGTAGACTTTAGTTATCAGTACATTTTTAAACATACGGATTCTCCAAGGTTTGACAGAATGCTGAACTTCTTCCTTGAGTGTGTTGGGTTCCATTATATCTAGGATTGCCACAAAAGAATCACATATGTATATAAAAAGCACTGAGTTTAGTTGTAATCCACGAATGCCAAGGACTTCACATTTTGGCAAAACAATGTAAATTTAAGCACTACAAAACAGAAGCTTCTCAGGGAAGACGATATAACCCAGCAGAGACGCTGCTTATAGCCTGCTACGCTATTGTTTTACTTGAAGCAGAGGGACATTGGAGTTTTTTGCTAGCAGGTCCATTTATCACAGATCCATCGCAATCAAAGCGAGAACCATGTGCAGGGCAATCCCAGGTTTTTTCAATTGGGTTCCAACTTAAAATTGCCCCCATGTGATTACAGATAGCCGAGCATTTTATTAACCGATTATTCTCGTCTCTATAAACGGCTACTTTTTTAAATCCCGCCTGAATCACTTTAGCTTCGCCTATAGAAGGCATTTTGCTCCATTGCGGAATTAGGTATTTGATATAGCCAATTATAGAAGAACAAGCATTCGCTAAAAGGCTTTTTATTGCACGTATGGGCAAGCGATTTACTTTATAAAGCGCCTCATACTGATTGTGTCCGGTCAGAATTAAATCAGAAATTAACATGCCGGCAATGGTGCCATGAGTTAAACCATTACCAGAATCTCCGGTTACCATAAAGGCTTTATCGTTTTTGGGATTACGGCCGATATAAGCCATATAATCGACTGGTTCTAATATTTGGCCAGACCATTGGTATACAATTTCAGCATTTGCAATGGGAAAGCAGCTTTTTGCCCAGGCCTGCAAACGCAAAAATGGATTGCCTTTTGGGCTTAGGCCAACACGATGGTCTTCGCCCCCTACAATTAATATGTCTGAAGCCTCATCATATTCTTCAATTCTCACGTAATGATAAGGGTCGGCCGTGTCCCAATATAAGGCGTCTTTTATGGAATTCTTAGGAATTTTAAGGCCTACGACATAACTGCGGTTAGGTTCTATTTTAAAATGCATTGAAAGCCCACTAAACATTTGGGCGTTGGTAGCGGTCACAATATAACTTGCTTTTACTTTTTTATTATTTTCAAGAATGACTTCATTTTTGCTATGGTCAATTTTCATCACAGCGGACTGTTCATATATATTTCCGCCTAGCCTTAATATGGCTTCAGCCAAACCTCGAAGATACTTTTTAGGATGAAATCGAGCTTGATTATGAAATACCAAACTTTTCCCAAGCTCCTTTTCTTTTAAAAATTCAACCTTTATTCCCACTCGATGAGCTGCGCCATATTCTTTATTTAATTCAGTTTTATTTGAATCCAAAGTAAATAAAAGCCCGGGAATGCGCTTGAACTCACAGTCTATTTGCTCAGTTTGAATCACTTGCTCTATCCAATCTATCGCCTCTTTATGACTCTGAGCAGCAAGTTTAGCCTTATCTTTGCCATGCATTTTTTCAATTTCATAGAAACGATCATCAAGGGCATAAGATAAATGAGCACTGGTGTTCCCGGTTTCCCCATCCCCTACTTTTCTTCTTTCCAAAACGATGACCTTTTTACCGGCCAATACAAGCTGGTAAGCAATAGACAAACCGGCAATGCCCCCGCCTACTATACAGACATCGGTTTCTGCATCTTCATTTAGGCTAAAGCATGGCTTTTCTTGAAAGTTATCACGCCAAAGAGATTGTGTCACAACAAGCTTATTCTTTTTCATTGTTCATCCTTAAATTAAGTACTGAGGAAAATAAAAAAGAGATCCTTAAACCTTACCATGATCTACAAGCATTATGCCAATGTGTTATTCTAAAAAATCAGGGCTTTGTGCTAGCAAGTTTTAGTATTATCCTAAGGCTAAATCGAGGATTTAAAAAATGTTTAATCCGATACAAATTTTCATGCATAGTCTTACAAGTATCATGGTATCTCAATTTGAAAACGCATCTATAGAAGCTGCGAGCGCAGACCCCTTTGCAGTATACATAGCTCATCATTTCACGCATTCGGATACTGAAGAAAAATCAGATAGCGTTCTTCAATCATTTGTCATCTTACAAACTCTTCGAGCATTTTTCCCAGACAAGGCTGCTATCTTGAGGCCCCACCCTGATATGACAGAACAAGAAGTTGAAGACCGTTTAAAAGAATTTTACGAATCATTCGACTGGAAAAGAATATGGCAGCAAGTTAGCTTTTTTGTCAAAACCCATATGCCCCAATTCTCAGCAACACTCGATATAGCCGCTGAGATATTTCATTATCAGCCATGGTTGAAAAATATCTCTCAATCAAAAATCAGAAGGGCAAGAAGAATTGCTCAACTTCTTAAAAATCCAGGCTTGGATGAAAACGAACGTAAAAAATTAGAACGAGAAAGCATCGGAATTGAAATCGAAGTGTCAAGCGCCATGCAGGCATATAACAAAAGGACCGCAGATCCGGCATTAAAAGAACTACAGCTATTTTTATTGGCTGAAAAAGAAAGAAAATATGGGAGAAAGTTCGCTAATAATGCTCAATTACTTAAATACGAGCGAAGCTTACAAGTAAAAGAAATCCTAGAATATATTGATCATAAAACAAAAGCTATGCCCCCTCAAAATAGAATGTATTTTCTCCATGAGACATTTGCCAGGGAAAACCTTTGGAATGCATTTTATGAGGCTGTTTCAGATGAAATCCCTAACAGTACGTCCAAACCATTGGCCCTGAGCATTTATAATCAAATGATTGCTGACTTTATCAGCACAAATCAAGGTGGTTTATGGGCTTACACGCCTCAAAGTAACTTTTTATTTGACATAGCTCAATCTCATAGAATTGCGCCTGGAAGTAAATTGCGAACCTATGCAGAGCGTGTTGTTGTTAATTTAGAAAAAGTGATCGATGACGTACTGCTTATTTTTGGAGATGGAAAAGATCATTTAGAATTTTGGGATGAAAACCTTGCGAGATCCTTGACCAGAGAGCAATATGGATTGAGAGAAAGGATATTATTGCACTATGAGATAGAGTTAGTCGAAAGGTTCTTGGCTTGTAATACCACAGACTATTCGAAGTATCAAAAACACTACTCTTCTGAAGATTTACAGCAACTGAAAAAAGAGCGCCGCTATGATGCAGATCACCCATTGGTAAGGGTAATTGCATGGCGAGAAGATAGAGAGCTTTTTACCAAACTAGGAAAAAGACGCCGGCATTTAAAAAGAACCAATCTTGATCTCATCTATGGCTTTGAAGCTTATATTCAGCATGCGGGGATACCTAGCTCCGATGAAATAGCCCACGCCAGACCTGTTCGAATTTATTTCAAGAAGTTTCTAGATATGCTTAATGATGAAACTTCTTATGACCTGTTATTTCCATTTATCGAAAACTATAGAAAAAACAATATTAGAAAGTTAATGCAGCCTTTTATAGAGTTCGTCATCAAATTAAGAGATGCACGTGATGCTAAAGATAAATTTGAACCCATACTTGGCATTGGTTTTTCAGGCCAATTTTTTGATGAAGGGGAGTTAAGTCATCGTGAAAATGAAATTTCTTTGGCTTTTTCTAAAGAGGGTCGCAAAGAACCACATTTGCTTTTTTTAAGTTTGCTCATTGACTATCTTCGTCAAGAAAACTGGGAAACTGACGCCTTTCCGGTTCAGCCAAAATTCACCTATTACCCTGCCCCCTATAACTCCTCGGGAATAGATGTTCAAAAAGACAAACTTGCCTATGAATATACCTTAAAGCAAGTTATGCGGCTTATTTTTAAAGACAGCCCTAATTCTATCCATGAAGAGATCCGTAATATCTGGATAAAGCTGGCAAAAGAATCTGTTACAAAATCTAATGGCAAAGATAAGCAAGCTTTATTAGATGCATTGGACAGACTTCCGTTATCTGACAATTATTATTCTTTATTGGAAAACCTGCTTCTTAAAGATCATCGATATTATTGTGCTGAAAGCATGCTAAGCCGATATGCGCATACCAATCTGTATATACCTATTACTTTTGTACATGATAACCAACAGATAATTAAATTGGGGGATAAACCTTTATTACTAGGAACAGATGATAAAAAGCGTGGGGTTGTGCCTCCTTGTGCACATTGTCAGCGCCTTAGCTCTGCTTATATGCTGATGTCTAATCTCACGCAATCCTGGGGCGTTCGCAGCCTAGATGAAATTGCTAAGCGATCAGGCAAGCCAAGCATTCCATCACGCTGGGCTTCACTGAAAGCAAAAAGCCATAAAGCGACTAAAAAACAAGCTAATGACAACTGGTATACCAATGCCCATATGCAAACCTTGTTGGAGCATTATTTTGGCGAGCGTGACGATATAAGGATTATCACGCCAATAGAGGCTTATCAATTGCAAGGAGAGGTTTTACAACAAAACCTAAATGAAGCGACTGTCCATGATATCTTGCAGGAATCATTTGGCCTGGTTGAAGTAAAGCATACCTTAGTCCCCATTAACTTAGGCAATAGGCATTGGGTAGGACTGTATATTCATTATGCTGATGACGATAGAACCAAACCTACAGTTGGTTATTTTGACCCTCTAGGCCGTGACATTCCTCCCGAGGTATTTTCAGCCATTACCGCAGTTTATACTGGGATCCACAGTAAAGCGGAGATCATATCCTCACCCATTAGATTACAAAATGACTCATACAACTGTGGTCCTTGGGTCATTGCGATTTTACAAAGCTTGGTTGAAACCGGCAGCCTTCCATCTGAGGATTTTGATATAAGTATCAGACGTCAACAAGATGAAGCCATTCTAGGAAATTTGGAAGCAGTTGGCGGCTCTCGCGGTGCAGCTGGAGGCGTTTCGTCTTCTGCCTCCCCACAATTCCCCTCCACTTTTAGGCAAAGAACAACTAATAAAGATATTTCTAAGTCGCCGACACCATAAGTTCTTGCTTATAAGCGATTTTATTCTATGCTTGCATTATTCATTAAGTGAGGCTGTCATGCATAATTCCCTGTCACTAATCCCTTTATGGTTCTATCCCATATTCATTATTTTGGTCATCTGGGGAGTTCAGCTCTGCAACCCTTGCACCGTCAAACCAAACAGGCTTATTGTTATTCCACTGATATTTTTTCTTGTATCGACTCATCATTTTATGAAAGCAGATGACGTGAGTGTGCTGAATATTACTTCTTTGATAGTTGGAATGGGCTTAGGAGCCTATATTGGCTATCTTTATAAGCGGAATTACCCCATTAGAATAAACCGCGCAAAGGGTTTAATTTATTTGCCTACTGATAAAAGCTTATTAGTAATGATGTTACTTACTTTTGGAGTAGAGCTTTTTATGTCTTTAACTGAAAATCTAAGACCCTCCCCCTACTGGTGGTTTAACCCAATGGCTATGGTTATTTCTGGCGTGATCACCGGAATTGTAGCTGGAGGCAATATGATGCATTATTATCGTTATTTACATAACGAAGCTGAGCCAATACCTTAAAACAACTAAAACCCTTGATGAGCTCCTGCCTGTTTTTTTGGGCCAGCAGCTATTCCAGCACTTCTATTATTCTGAAAAGGTCCTAAACGACTCGCTATTGAATTAGGGTTAGAAGCCAATCTTGAGGACTGGCCTGGATATTTCAAAGCGTGAACTTGTGAGTTCCTTATTTTAAACAAATCAAATTAGCATTTCGAGGCTGTTACAGCTTGCATGCATTAAAAGCGCGCCGTTACAATAAACTATAGATAGGAGGCAAGCCATGAATGTAAGCGAAGTCCGCCCTGTTAGTATTTCAGTCCAAGGCTTAAAGCTTGAAGGTCTATTAAGGCTACCGGCAAATCCCGTGGGGATCGTATTGTTTTCTCATGGCTGTGGCAGCGGCAGGTTTAGCTCAAGAAACAACTTTGTGGCAGAGGTTTTATATAATGCCGGAATTGCAAGCTTACTATTTGATCTGCTAACAGAACAAGAAGATGAAGTGTACGAAAATCGCTTCAATATTGAGCTATTAACAACAAGACTAGTCACAATAACTCAATGGGTAAAGCAACAAAGTACCCTATCCAATCTTCCCATCGGCTATTTTGGCGCAAGTACTGGAGCCGCCTCAGCTTTAAAAGCTGCAGCAAGGCTA
>JAQSYQ010000048.1 GCA_029256015.1 Gammaproteobacteria bacterium
CATTAGGATCCTGCACGCTCGCTCCTCCTCGCATTTTATCAATGGCCTGCTCTAAAGCTGATTTATCGGCGCCGAACTGTTTTAATAATTTACCTAAAATGCCTTTATCTTCTAGAGCCGCCAATACAAATAGTTCACTTGAAATATATTCGTCTTTTCTTTGCTGCGCCAACTTTTCAGTGACAGTTAAAAGCTTAACCAAGTTGCTGGAAGCCCCTACCTGGCCTATTTCACCTTTAATTACAGGAAAGTTGCCTAGCTCTTTAACCAAAGCGGCTTTTAAAGCCTGAACATTCAACTCTGCTTGAGTCAGTAAAGCAGCCGTGCTGCCATCTTGCTGGTCGATTAAAGCCAACATGACATGAACTGGTTCAATGACATTATTATCTTGGCTAATAGCCAAAGACTGCGCGTCTGAAAGCGCTTGTTGAAACTTATGAGTTAATTTGTCGAGCCTCATCGTCTATACCCTCGCTTATGTCATTCTGGGGCCGCGTAGCGGAACCCGGAATCTAGGTTTTTATTACTAAATAGATAGGGTTAATTTTAGTCAAATTCAAGGCCTATTTTCAGAAATCCCTTCTAGCCTCCCTTTGCTAAAGGGATGGATTTATACCGCCCAAATCGTTCAAAAGCCTGCGGACCGCTACCCATCAACTGTTCTTGATAGGTCAATTTCATAATATCAGGGCTTGGAATGCGGCAAGCCGAATGGGTGAAGTAGTAGGCAGTTTGATTTACTGTAAATAAGCGATTAGAGCTTATCAGAGCTAAAGTGCTTGGGTCTGTCGCTAAAGGCCCTGAATAGCCCATGGCAGGCCTTGGCTCGGCATTTTTTGAAATAAATACGGTGATAATCAAAGCGGCCATATCATTGCCCACTTTGTCCCGAACAATGGGGGTCTTATAAGGCTTATGTTCTAATTTATCAATCCATTTTTCAGGCAGCGTGGCCCATTGTTTTAAACGAAGCGACAACAAATCAAATTCGCTGTGAAAAATGCCTTGCAAAAGCCCCCTATCCAAACCACCGAATATTAAGCTCAGAGCGTTGTATGGATCAGGACAAACTTCTTCATAATGTTTTTTTTGGTCTTCTAGACTTGCTGCAAAAGCCAAGCCATTTTGATTGGAAGGATGCAAGCCAATCCATCTTTGATAAAAGCTTAAGCGGTTATTTTGGCTTTTTAAAAGCTCGGTAAAGGGCGTACCAAACATATTAGCAATGTTATATACGCTTTTAAGATGATCGGCGATATTAAACTGATCAAACCAGCTGATAATTTCAGCTATGCTGGTAATCGCAATTCCCCCTGAAGGGTCATCTAATTTCTGCCACATATCAGGGTCTTTTTTATCAACCGGCCCTAAAATATTATCATGTTGGCTATATAATACGGTGGCCTTTTTAAAGGCTTTATGGGCGCTGGGAAAAGCATAATCCTTACTGAAATCTTGGTTAACTGCCGGATCTGAAAAAGAGTTGTCAGGAATCGCCGCTTCCCACATAAAAATATGATCAATTGCCTGCGCGCACTCTGGATCTTGGCCTAAGCTTTCCAAGGCTTTTAATAAAACCTGATTGCCCAAACTATGGGCCATTAAGTTGATATGGATATTGTGCTGGATCAATTGCTTAATTACCGCTAACACTGCTTGAGAAGCGAGACCGGCCTCTTTTACCGCTACTATATAATCCAATATTGAAGGAGGGTCGCCGTCCCAGATAATACCTACAATTCTGCTGTACTTGCTGAAATCCTTGCCGTCAAAACCTGCGGCCACATTCAGATTATGCTCCATTGAGACAAACCAGTTATAAGCTCCCATCCCGTTTATACTAGGGTCTATTGCCGAGTCTCTATACAGGGTAAATCCTAAATCTTTTAGCCCTGGGGCTTCCCCATAATTCCCCACCGGCACATCGAATCCATGAATAAAAAGGGTGGCGTTATTGCCATTGGCCTCTAAATAAGCCAGTTGCTCTGAACTTAAACCGGGGTTAGGGGCGCCTGCTCTACAGTCCACCACAATAGCAGGAGCAAGAAGGTCAAGCTCGATTTGATTCGAGCTTAGCCAGTCACTATTTTTAATGAGAATTCGATCGGTAACTGTCACAGGCTGTTTATTTAAAGCAACAATATTGACTGCTTGCTGCCCATAAAGTGAATTAGAGCCGGGAACAAGATAAAGCTCAAAAGACTGCAAAGATGAAAGATGGGCAAGATCAAATTTAATACTTTGATTATTAATCGCTAGATCTAAGGGGCCCTGTTGATCAATAATGGCATAGGCACGCAAACTGTTAATCCAGCTTTGCCAGAGTTTATTAGCGCTTTGTTCGCTTAAAACATCACTTAAATTGATTGTCAGTATTGGCATAAAGGCCACCGCCTATTTGCTGATAGCTAAGATCAGACTATCATACTTATTATAGTAAATGAATAAATCGGAGAAACGGTTTGAAGTTAACTTTTCGCAGAAACCCCATGCCAACGCTTATTGCTTTTGCGGTTATTTTAAACGGCATATTGAATATATTGGTCGGGATGTCTTCCATATTTAGGCTGCATACCGGTGCTGCTATTAAACACTATTTTAGATATTTTGAGCTGGTCCCCTCTTTAAAAGTAAGCAGCCTGCTATCAATTGCACTGGGTGCCATGCTCATTATGATCGGAATCGGGCTGTTTGAGCGCAAAAGAGCAGCCTGGCGTGGGTCTTTTATTATTTTGGCCTTAATGATTTTGAACAGTACTTATCCTCATTTAACCGTATCGACTTTTGTCCTGTCTATTCTGTTTGGTGTGTTGTTGATGCTGTTTAAGCATGAGTTTAATATTATCAATCATAGGCCCATGCCCTATAACCAAGTGATCGGTATATTTTCATTTGCTTTTGCAGTGACCTATGGAATTGTCGGCAGCTATTTAATGCGAGACCAGTTCAACAACATACACGGCTGGCTGGACGCTTTTTACTATACCATGGAAACGCTCACCACCGTAGGTTATGGGGACATTCTGCCCATTACTAACAATGCTAAAATTTTCGTATGTTCTTTGCTGATAGTAGGTGTGGGTTCCTTTGTTGCTACTGTAACAATGTTGTTTGGGCCATTTTTTGAAAAGCGAGTAAGAGGAGTTGTTAACTTTATGAATAGATTAAGCAGTTACAAAGATCACGTTATTATTTGCGGCTATAACTCGCTGGCACTTCAAACTGCTTATACCCTGGTTGATCAAAATATCGGGATTTTGTTTATAGTGGAAAGTACTGATAATGCCAAGCAAATTGAAATAAAAGGTTTTCATGCCATGGTAGGAGACGCTACCAGTCAGGAAACTCTAAAACAAGCCCAACTGAACTGTGCGAAAAGCATTATTTGCGCCACCGATGTAGACGCGACCAATGTCGTGATCGCCATGACTGCAAAAGATTTTAAATCAGATAGTAATCCATTTAAAATTATTGCCCGTATTGAAAAATCTGACAATATTTCCAAAGCCCGTAAAGCCGGAGCTGACAGCGTAATCTCGCCTGCGGTGATCGCCGGAAGGTTAATGGCTGAGGAAGTCAAAAAAGCTTAAGGACTATTAAATGCCTAAAACAAAAAGATCTCAACTCGCTGATGAAACCATATCCGAAGGCTCATCTGATGAGAGCCGAAGCCCTTCTGCAAAACGTCAGAGAATAGAACCCAAAGCTGCTGAAGTTTCGGCAAGTTATCACGCAACCCAAGGAAGTCAAAATAGCTCGGCCAGCAGCACAGCTTCCCATAAACCTGAAGCAAGCGCATCTTCTGCTGCCCCTACAATACAAGCCCCCAGGCCCGTTCGAGCCCTGCCTAATGAAATTATAGGCTTATATGTAGTTGGAACTTGGCTTCAATTGCTACCCAAATCACCCTCATATCATCAGCTTCCCCATCTAGTTGCCTATTACCAACATTTGTTACCCAAAGAATTCCATCAAGTAGTTGTAAAGGGATTACAAGCAATAATGTCACCGGTTGCCGCACCTGTAGCAATGCCTCCTGTGTTCTCGCCAGCCTCCTTTCCTGGATATACAATTTATTCCGCTGTGCCAATGCCTGGCTTTAATCCATACTTAGGCCCGCCCTCACTACCTAGGACAACTCAGCCTATGCTAAGCCAAAATGCCCCTAGCTTGCCAGCCTCTTTTCCAGCAATGTCTCCCGCAGCTGTTCAACAATTTTTGACAAATGTGGCGCCAGTAATGCAAACCATGCAAAGCCCTCGGCAAGTTCGTTCAGCACAAGCTGAGCCGGCTAGAGGAACTCGGGTATAAATTTCTCGTATAAAAAGCTATTGCTATAAATAAAAAACCCGCCGAAGCGGGTTTTATTTAGATCCCGGATCAAGTCCAGGATGACAGAAGAGGATATCCCCGATACGCTAGGCGTTCGAGGATAATGCTCATCCAAGCAGCAAGCTGCTAAGATGAATTATTACATCATGCCACCCATTCCGCCCATACCACCCATGCCGCCCATTCCAGCGCCTTCTCCAGCACCGTGAGCATGTTCTTCTTTGATTTGGGTAATCATGGCTTCAGTGGTAATCATCGCAGCGTTGTATCCGAAATTACCTTTACCTTGAGCAATTTGGTTCAACACTACAGAAGGCTCTCCGCCAGCGTTAGCAACGATTTGACGTAATGGCGCTTCTAAAGCACGACGCATAATGGCGATACCATGATCTTGATCGGTGTTGTCACCTTTCAGATTTTTCAAGGAATC
>JAQSYQ010000020.1 GCA_029256015.1 Gammaproteobacteria bacterium
TCCACAATATTTTGACTGGTATAGCCAAAAATACTTTAAATACGGCAATATTACCCAGCCTAACTTCAATAAGTTATTGTTTATTTATCCTTATGCTACCGGCATGAAAACAGGCTCAACCAACGAAGCGGGTTACTCCTTAGTCGGTTCTGCACAAATGCCTAATAATCCAATGAGATTAGTTAGCGTGGTAATGGATACTCCGGATGCTAATACTATGGCAACCACCAGCAAGGCCTTGCTAAGCTACGGCTTCCGTTTCTTTAGCGATCAGCTACTTTATCCAGCCGGCACCACTTTAGGCAAAGCCCGTATTTATGGTGGCGCTAGCATGTATGTCCCTGCAGGAACTGTAAATGACATGTATGTCACCGTACCCGGCAACAGCAAGCAAACCCTTACAACCCAACTGCAATGGATGAAGGGAGTGGAAGCGCCCATTACTAAAGGCCAGCAAGTCGGCAGTATCATTATCTCAATGAACGGCAAAGTGATTTCCACTCAGCCAATTGATGCAATGGATGATGTAGGACCTGGCGGCAACATGCGCCGCGCTATTGATAAAGTCACTAAGTGGTTTTAAATAAAGGGATTCTCATTTGATGGCATGAGGGGCTGACCAGCTTGAGTTGCCTCTTTTTCTTTTGCGTCTAAAAATGCCGTGGCCTTATCGTCTTCCCCTTCACCGCTGTCCATGAAAGATAGCTCCAATGCGTCATTTGCATTATTAACATTATCTTTCTTTGCTGCATGAAGAAAGCTGTATGCTAAATGGCGGCACGGCTTTCTGCAGGAATAAATAATTAATACTGCCAAAGCTATGGATATTCCCAGCCCTAGCCCAATCTTCCAAGGAGTCTCATCTTCAAAATTACAAGCTGGCTCATTTGCATAAGCAGGATTAGTGCAGTTAGCTGCTGTAGGATCATCATTTAAATTAGCGTACATGGGCTTCTCCATAAAATAAGTGATGCTAATTTATTGATATTAAATATAATAATCAAGCAAGATTAATTACTAAGAATATAAATAGACTGATCAACTTACTGTTTTCGCCACAGAGTTCCGCTTGGCGTATCTTCCAAAACGATACCCTGTCTTAACAACTCATCTCTTGCCTCATCGGCTGTTCTGAAGTCTTTATTTTTACGAGCTTCATTGCGCTTTTTAATTAAAGCTTCAATTTCAGAATCATTGCCCCCATTGCCTTTAAAAAACACTTCGGGATCTTGCTGCAATATGCCTAAAACGCCTGCCAAATGCTTTAATAAAGCTGCCAACTTTGCGGCTTCTTCTATGTCAGTTTCTTTAAGTTTATTGATGTCTTTAGCAAGCTCAAATAATACGGCCAAAGCTTCCGGGACGTTAAAGTCATCATTCATGGCGGTGATAAAACGCTTATTGAATTCTGGATTCCCGTTTTCACGGGAATGACAGAACAGCTTGTCATCCTGGGGCTGCGAAGCAGAACTCGGGATCTCTGGCAAGCCTCTTAAAGCCGTATAGAGTCTCGTTAAAGCTGCTTGAGCAGACTGTAAATTTTCATCCGAATAGTTAATCTCACTTCGATAGTGAGCTGAAATTAAAAAGTATCGGATGACTTCTGCCGGATATTGCTTTAATACATCGCTGATCACAAAAAAGTTGCCGAGGGACTTTGACATTTTTTCAGAGTTGACTTGCACCATACCGCTGTGGATCCAGTATTTTGCGAAATGTCCGCCATTGGCCGCCTCTGACTGAGCGATTTCGTTTTCATGATGCGGGAACCTTAGATCAGAACCTCCACCGTGAATATCAAATTCAGTGCCTAAACATTTTTTGGTCATAGCGGAGCATTCGATATGCCAGCCTGGTCTACCCTTGCCCCAAGGTGATTCCCAAGCCGGCTCGCCGGGCTTTGAAGCTTTCCAGAGGACGAAATCTAACGGCTCATTTTTGGCTTCATTAATATCTACTCTGGCGCCAACTTGAAGCTGGTCTAAATGCTGGCCACTTAGTTTGCCGTATTGCTTAAATTGACTAACTGAGTAATACACATCTCCGTTATCTGCGGCATAGGCATAGCCTTTATCAATGAGAACTTTAATCATCTCGATAATTTCAGGAATGGTTTGAGTCGCACGAGGCTCAACGTCGGGCGGCAAAATATTGAGTTTTTTAAACTCTTCATGCATCAGTTCCGTATATCTTTTTACCAAAGCGTCCGGGGATTCGTTATTTTCATGAGCTCTTTTGATAATTTTGTCGTCAATATCGGTGATATTGCGAACATAGCTGACTTCATAACCGATAGATTTCAAATAACGAACGATGACATCAAATGCTAAATAAGTTCTGGCATGACCGATATGGCAATGATCATAAACGGTCACTCCGCAAACATACAAGCCTACTTTATTGGGGCGCAGGCTTTTAAATTCTTCTTTTTGTTTAGTCAGCGAGTTATAAATCTTTAGCATAAAACCTTCTTATGTCTTGGTATTTTTTGGCATCCTCAAACCTTTTAATACAGCGCTCTGCTCCAATTAAAGTGATGAGACCTGCCATTTGAGGGCCATGTAGTTCACCGGTTAAAGCAACTCTCAAAGGTTGGAATAGGTTTTTGCCTTTAACACCCAGCTTGACCGTTAAATGCTCGCTAATGGCCTTAAAGTCTGCCCCGAAATTTTGCACTGCATGGATGGCTTCGTCAAAAAAAATAGCGTCCGTTTCAACCAGTATGTGCATGTCCTTTTCAACTTGGAAATTATCGGCAAACAAATCCTTTGCATATTTCACTGCATCTTTGGGCAGCAAAATATTATCTCGAATAGTTTGCATAAATAGACTTTTATGTTCGCTTGGAACTAAATCATGTACTGCGATGCTCATCCATTGCCACAGCTCGGCTTCTCCTAAAGTGGCTAAGGCCAGCTTTTGCCAATGTAATAATTGCGGCTCATCATATCTTGCTGCAGATTTGCTTAAATGCTCATTTTTAAACTGGGCAGCAAGCTCCTCCATGCTCATTAGTGCATTGTTTTCATAGTAGTGCCCTAATCTTGCTAAATAGTTCACCACCCCTAATGCTAAAAAGCCTTCTTCACGCAATTGCACAATACTACGACTGCCGTTACGTTTAGAAAGCTTTTGGCCGTCTGAGCCATTAATTAATGAAATATGCCCATAAGCAGGAACTCTTAAATTCAAGGCTTCCAATATTAAAATTTGCCTTGGGGTATTGGTAAGATGATCTTCTCCACGCAATACATGGGACACCTGCATAAGTGCATCGTCGATGGCGTTGCAGAACATAAAAGAACTAGAGCCATCGGACTTTTTGATAATAAAGTCACCGATATTATCCGCTTCGTACTTTTGAGGACCTTTGACCAAGTCATCAAAGTTAACGATCTTGCCTTTGGGCACCTTAAAGCGAATGGCAGGTTTTAGGCCTTGAGCGAGTTTTTCCTGTCTTTCCTGTTCGGACAAGTTACGGCAAGTGCCCGAATAGCGAGGGGCTATACCCTGGCCCAATTGAACTTTCCGGCTAAATTCAAGTTGTTGCTCAGTGCAAAAGCAAGGATAAGCCAAGCCCTCATCTTGCAGCTTTTGGTAATATTCTTCATACAGGCCAAATCGTTCTGATTGGCAGTAAGGTCCGTAAGCTCCGCCTATCCCCACTCCTTCCTGCCATGCCAAACCCAGCCATTTCAAATCTCTTTCAAGCTCAAGTTGGAATTCTTTTTGAGATCGGGCCAAATCGGTATCTTCAATTCTTAATAAAAAAATACCTTTTTCATGCCAGGCTAAAAGCGCACTAAACAAAGCAGTCCTCGCATTGCCGATGGTCATTAGGCCGGTAGGACTGGGTGCAAATCTTGATTTCATTGTTCAAAAGCCTTATCTATTTCTTAATTCCCGTTATAATAAAGAAAATTTGACCCAGAAGCCAAATAAAATATGAGCCAACCTCATTCTCTTATTATTTCAGACCTGCATTTAAGTGAAAACCATGCCGATTCAACTCGCCTATTTTTTAGGTTTATTGAAGAAAAGGCTTATTCTGCTGAGGCTTTATATATAATAGGAGACTTTTTCGAGTTCTGGATCGGAGACGATGATTTATCTGATTATCATCAAAGCATTATTAATACCCTTGCTAAACTATCCCAAAGCGGCGTGAAATTATTTTTCATGCACGGCAACCGGGATTTTTTATTAGGTAAGAAATTTGCCAAAATGACAGGCGCCACCTTTTTACAAGACCCTTCTTTAGTTAATTTTTACGGCAGAAATATCTTATTAACGCATGGCGACCAGCTTTGTACCGATGATATCCGATATCAAAAATACCGCAAAGTGGTCAATAGAAAATGGGTACAAAAGTTTTTTTTACTTTTGCCTTTATCTCGCAGAAAAGCTTTAGCATTAAAAATTCACCACAGCAATCCTCATAGAAAGCCCGGCCAATATCGCCCTGAAATCACTGATGTAACCGACCAGGCTGTTAATGAAGCCTTTGAGAAATACCAAGTGAATGACCTAATTCATGGCCATACCCATAGGCTTGCTATTCATGACTACCCCAATAATAGAAAAAGATATGTGCTGGGGGATTGGCATGAGCATGGCAGCTATATTGAGCTATCCAAAGATGGCATAATGCTGCATAGTTTCAGTTAAAATCCACCCCATCCCTCCTTTTTCAAAGGAGGAGGTTTAGAAGGAGTCAACATGCAACATAGCCCTGAATTTGTAGCTCTATGTGAAGACGCCAAATCAAGAATTAAAGAAATCAGCGCGTCTGAAGTCAAACAAAAGCTTGATAGCAATGAGCCTGTTTGCTTAATCGATGTGCGTGAAACCGCAGAGTTTCAAGCCGGTAAATTGCCCAAAGCCAAGCACTTAAGCAAAGGCATGATTGAAATTCATATTCATAACTTTGCCAAAAAAACTGACCCCATCATTCTGTATTGCGGCGGCGGCAACCGATCTGCTTTGGCTGCTGATAACCTGCAAAAAATGGGATATAGCAATGTGCTTTCCATGAAAGGCGGATTTAAAGGCTGGGTTTCAGCTGGGCTTCCTGTAGAAAAGCCTTAGTCGCTTAGATTCCCGCCCACTTTATCAGAAGCTGACTTTTGAGCTGCCTGAGCTTTGACTTGGGCCTTTGCTTGAGTTGATTGCTTTTGGCTAGCCATTTTCTGTTTAACGCTGTCTGGGGCCATATTTTCTACCCAAGTCGCAACGTCCATAAAGGCAGGTGCAAGCTTAGATTCTTTCCAAACCTGTCCTTCTGCAATAGAGCTTAAACTCATCAAAAATACCATGATAGTGACTATAAAAACGCCTCTTACTATGCCAAACAAGGCGCCCATAATGCGGTCTGTCATGGAAAGACCGGTGAAATTAATAATGGCTTCCAATATGATTTTAAACACCAAGCCTATAATCAAGACGGCTATAAACAATAAACTGTAAGCTAAAATCAGCTGGGTCTGAGGGTCATCTGAAACCTTGGTGAACTTATCAGCAATGAGCGGTCCATAGTGCATAGAAATAACAATAGCCGCAATCCAAACCAAAACTGAAACAATGCTGCGAATAAAGCCTTTAATCAGCCCCAAAATAATTGAAAAGCCAAAGATACATACTATAGCCAGATCAATCCAGTTAATATCCAAATTCACAATATCCCCCTAATTATCAAGACAGTTCCAGCATTATGAAGAGGCGGAGCTGACATAAGGAACTATAGTTCCCGGTGTATTCAGTAACTCTAGCACAATCTTTTGTTGTTGGAGCAAATTATCCTTTTTAAGATTAGGCCCAACTAATACCACTGCTTGACTGCCCTGATTTTCCATATAGGCAGGCAGCCCTCCTTTTCGTAAAATTTCAACTTGCCCAGGAGCTGCAGTCGAAGTCGATGAAATGCTAATGACCCAAGCCTGTGCAACTGGCGTAGTTGCTGTGGAACTAATGGAGACAGAATTATCAGTGGCTTGATTGGGATTAGGAGCATCTGGAGCTTGGGGCTCGTTAGGCAAAAAACCTGCATAGGCCTGCCCTATCAATGCGCTTATTATTATACTAGCTAGAACTCTTCGCATGGCTTTCCTTTTCTAAAATAGCAGCTACCGTATAAAAAGAGCCGAATACTACCATTCTATCTTCTGGCCTAGCCTTTTCAAGCACTGACTGATATGCCGCCTCTAAACTCTCATAATAAATAGATTGATAGGATTGTAGGCACTCTCCTAACTGCTGCTTTGAGGCTGCTCGAGAAGCTTTAATAACAGAGTAATGCCATTCATCAATTATATCGGCGAAAGAAATCACTATGCCGGATAAATCTTTATCTGCCAATGCTGAAAAAATGGCATAGGTTTTCCCTTTGCAAGGCTGGGCTTTTAAGTTTTGCGCCAACAAATTTGCCGACTGAGGATTATGCGCCACATCGACAATAACCCGGCAGTGTTTTTCTATGATCTGAAATCGCCCTTGAACTGCAATATGACTTAGCGCCTTATCAATATCTATTCTTCTTAGCGGCAGCTCTAAACATTCTACTATCATTAAGGCAGTGGAGGCATTTTGCAGAGGGATATGGGGCAATGGCAGCTCTTTAAAATGCTGGCTTTGGCTTTGCCATTCCCAGCTTTGTTCATGCTTTATAAACGAAAAGTCTTTTTCCTGACAAAATAGTGCAGAGTTTAAGTGCTTTGCATACTCTAGAACTGTAACAGGGATTGCAGGGTCCCCACAAACTGCAGGAGTATTTTTTCTAAAAATCCCAGCTTTTTCATAGCCAATTTTCTCTCGAGTATGGCCAAGCCATTGCATATGATCAAAGTCGATCGTCGTGATAGCTGCTACGTCTGCATCGACAATATTGACTGCATCCAACCTTCCGCCTAAGCCTACCTCCAAAATAGCGACATCAATCTTGGCATCCCGAAAAATAATCAAAGTTGCCAATAAAGCAAACTCAAAATAAGTCAAACTCACTGATGAACGGGCTTGTTCAATTTGAGCAAAAGCTTCACAGATACTCTGATCATCTGCCATTTTGCCGGTTAGAATAATGCGCTCATTAAAACGCAAAAGATGCGGTGAAGTATGAAGCCCTGTCTTATATCCTGCTTGACG
Source organism: Gammaproteobacteria bacterium (assembly GCA_029256015.1). Lineage (GTDB taxonomy): Bacteria > Pseudomonadota > Gammaproteobacteria > Francisellales > CACEW01 > JAQSYQ01. Next base: position 7,138 of record JAQSYQ010000020.1, read on the forward strand.
ATAGATCGATTCAAGCAGATGGCATGTTGTGCCCTTACCGTTAGTCCCACCCACAATAATGCACTTATAGGAAACCGGCAAAAGCTTTAAGCGCTGCGCCACTTCCCTTACCCTATCCAGCCCAAAATCCATTTCCTTGGGATGAAGCTTACCAAGATAGTCTAACCACTCATCTAAGTTTGAAATCATTTAAAGCAATACCTCATAAAATCACTTAAATATCACCTCTATTTCTAAATTAGATGAGGCGCACAAGCTGTGAGGAGCGCCCTTGGTCAAGCTCACAGGGTGAGTGGAAGAAATAACCGCTCGTGGTGAGCCTGTCGAACCACAAAGTATAACATTAAAAGAATTTGGTAGATCAGCATTCAAAAGGTTTTGCCCGATTGAGTAACTTGGCTAATATCGCCGCCACTTTATCTCTCATCTGCTTACGATCCACAATTAAATCCACCATGCCCTTGTCTTGCAAAAATTCACTGCGCTGGAAGCCTTCCGGCAATTTCTCACGCACGGTTTGCTCAATAACTCTTGGGCCTGCAAAACAAATGAGCGCTTTAGGCTCGGCAATATGAATATCGCCAAGCATGGCTAAACTCGCTGAAACGCCACCTGTGGTCGGATCAGTTAATACCACAATATAAGGCAGGCCCGCTTCTTTTAACCTCGCCAAAGCTGCACTGATTTTAGCCATTTGCATCAATGAAAATAAAGACTCTTGCATCCTTGCCCCACCGCTTGCTGAGAAGCAGACCAATGGCAATTTTTCTGCTAAGCAACGATCAATCGCCCTGACAAATCGTTCTCCAACCACCGATCCCATCGAGCCGCCTAAAAATTCAAATTCAAATGCCACGACCACCAGGGGAATCCCTTTTAAATAGCCTTGAACCGCTATTAAAGCATCGTCTTCTTTGGTCTTAGCCTGCGCTGCTGCCAGCCTTTCTTTGTAAGGCTTGGTGTCAACAAACTTAAGCGCATCTACAGGCTTCACTTCTGTGCCAATTTCTTCTTGTAAGGTTTCATCCAGGAAATAGGCAAGACGTTGCCTTGCCTTGATTCTAATATGATGCTGGCATTGCGGACAGACATAAAGATTGGCCTCAAGTTCAGGGCGATACAGTACCGCTAAGCAAGAGGGACATTTTTCCCATATTCCTTCCGGCACGCCCTTTTTTTCTTTGGGTGAAGCCTCAGTACGGATTTTTGAAGACAAACCCTTTCCAAACCAACTCATTTTTCTTACCCTAAATTTTTTAAGCCAGTCATACTATATTTAAAAATGCCGGGCCTGGCAATGTAGACGGCAATTCATAATTATCAGGATAGCCTATTTCTACTAAATAAAGCCCATTTGCAGCAAGCATTTTTGCTGCGGCTCGTCGGTCGCAGGCTTTCAAGACCTCTAAAGCCCATTCCGGCTGTTCTTTACCTTCACCGACTTTGACAAGCACGCCTGCTATATTTCTGACCATATGATGCAAAAAGCCATTGGCTTTAAGCTCCAGTATGATTAACTGTTTCTGCTGAATGACATTACAAAGCATTAATGTTTTAACTGGAGAATGGGCCTGACAGTCAGCGCCTCGAAATGAGGTAAAATCATGTTCTCCTAATAAATATTGGCCCGCTTTTTGCATTGCCTCGACATCTAGAGGGATAGGATGCCAAGTGAGCTGTTGAGATAGTATGGCAGACCTGGCTCTTGAATTATCGATGATATAGCGATAGCTTCGGCTAGTTGCAGAAAACCTGGCATGAAAGCTTTCTGGAACGGTCTTTGCCCACTTCACCCTAATATCACCTGGAAGCAAAGTGTTGGTACCGAAAACCCAGGCCGACTCTCCTCTGTCTATACTGCTGTCAAAATGTACAACCTGCCCAGTCGCATGCACCCCGGCATCTGTTCTGCCAGCCGCAAAAACCACTATCGGCTGATTGGCAATTTTGGATAAAGCGGACTCGAGGCTTTCCTGAACACTGCTTAGGCCCTGCTGGCGTTGCCAGCCATGATATCGGCTGCCTAAATATTCTATTCCTAGTGCGATTCGCATACTACTTCCTTAATTTAGAGAAAATCATAATATTCTTAAGCGCTTGCCGCAAGCCAAACCCTTCCTAATCTAAAAAAAGCGAGTATAATTGATGAAAATCTCGACAAGAGCTAAGTCCATGGCGAAAGATAGAAATGATAGTTATGTTTCTCAGCGGAACTTAATGTTCAGCCTCAGCCAAGATGGCAAGAGCGCTGGAGGGAGCCATAATGTTGCTTTTTACTTTGAAGATAGCGCGCTTTGCAAATTAACAGAATTGGTTAAATATGGGGACTTGACCATCTCCAAAGCCACCGATGGCTTTTTAATTAAGATTGGTGACTTTCCTCCTATTAGCATTGTTATTGAGTTTCAAAAAACTATGGTGACCATGGGCAATATCTCAACCATGAAGCCAGGAGCGGCTGCATTGTTGGCCAAGATAGCCGAGGCATTTCTGGATATGGATATGCGCGATAGGCGCTTTAAAATCCAAGCCTATGATCGGGCTTCTGAAAAAGAGATGTGGAAGGCAGCAGCTGAGCAAAAATTAAAAATTGAAGCTGAAAATAATGAGCAAAGACAGCTATTTGCAGAATGGGCTAAGGAATATGGGCAACAGCAAATGCATAAGTCTAAAGCTTTATTTCAGTCTAATGCCAAGACACAGCCTGATAATGATATTTCACCCGATAAAAAGACTTAACTAGCTGGTAGCAATTGGGCTGACAACTTGACGACTAGCCTGCATATCAGCAGACAGCACCTCTCTTACCACCCCTAATATTCCTACTATTTGACCACTAAGATTATAAATCGGATAGAGCTTAGCTTTAAGAAACCTTTCTGTCGTATCAGGCAGTAAAGCGCGACATTCAGCAATACTAATATGATTGTGACTCACTACTTGCTCATCAGCTGCCTGAAATACAGAAGAAGCATCTCCCCCCCATTCCAAATCATTATCAGATTTACCTTTAATCGCGGTATTTTCTTGAAAACAGAACAGGCTGGCAAATTTTGGAGTGCACCATTGGTATACGGATCGAGGGCTTTTCAAAAAGCTTAAACGGCTAATATGCAGCATGATGTCATTAATTTCTGCCGGATCTGAAATGCTTAAAATTTCAGAAAGCTTTTCACTGCACCAAGCATAATTAGAATATACGCCTTTTAAACTGATCGTTTCACATATTTCAGTTAAAGTTTTTAAAATATTTTCATTATCCATATGCGACTCCCTATCTTCCTTAGTTAAGCATAAAAATGGAATCCTTCAACCCGAATTTATGCTAAACAATAAAATATTATATATAATTCCAATAAAAGTCATAGGCAAAACGCATTTATATTAAATTTTCTTTATAAATCAATGTATTATATTGAAGGCATGTATTGGCATATCGGATATATCGCTAAAAAACATGGCATTTTCAGCTGGAGTTTTTTATTTTTTCAAAGCTTTTGTGTTAACATCTTTTGATTCATTTTATTTAACAAGAGAAAAAGTCATGCTTGACCCCAAACTATTAAGGACCGACCTAAAACTGGCCGCTGAAAAGCTCAAGACTCGTGGATTTATTTTAAATACAGAGGAACTTGAAGCATTAGAGCATCAGCGCAAGCAAATTCAAAGCAAAACTCAAGACCTTCAAGCTCAAAGAAACCAACAGGCTAAAGCAATTGGCCAAGCTAAAGCTGCCGGCAAAGACATCAACGCTTTATTGAAAGAAACTGAAAACCTGGGCGATATGCTTAAACAAGCTGAGGTCGAACTCGAAGAAATTCAAAGCAAACTTCAAAGTATTTTATTCACTATTCCCAACATTCCAGACGCTTCAGCCCCTATGGGCAAAAATGAACAAGACAATGTGGAAGTAAGACGCTGGGGCAACCCGGCTCAGTTTGACTTTGAAATCAAAGACCACGTGTATCTTGGCGAGCAATTAGGCATGATGGATTTTGAAACAGCCGTAAAAGTTTCTGGCAGCCGCTTTGTTATTTTAAGGGGGCAGCTGGCACGCCTTCACCGGGCGCTTATTCAATTTATGCTTAACCTTCACAGCGAACAACATGGCTATGAAGAAACCTATGTGCCCTATCTCGTGAAATCCGCCTCTTATTACGGCACAGGGCAATTACCTAAATTTGCCGAAGACATATTTGCCATTAAAGGTGACTTTGACCTTAATTTAATTTCGACTTCGGAAGTGCCTTTAACCAATATGGCACGCGATATGATTTTTGAGCATGCTGAGCTGCCAAAGCAATATACTGCCCATAGCCCCTGCTTTAGAAGCGAAGCTGGTTCTTATGGCAGAGATACTCGCGGCATGATCAGAATGCACCAGTTTGAAAAAGTAGAGCTTGTGCATTTTACCAAGCCTGAAGATTCTTTTGCCGCATTGGAGCGCATGACTCAACATGCTGAAACCGTTTTACAACAGCTGGAACTGCCCTATCGTGTGGTAAGCCTTTGCACAGGAGACATGGGGTTTGCAGCTGCCAAAACTTATGACCTTGAAGTCTGGCTTCCCAGCCAAAATACTTATCGTGAGATCTCTTCTTGCAGCAACTGCACAGACTTTCAATCTAGAAGGCTGCAAGCTCGCTATAGAAATCCAGAAACCGGCAAACCTGAGCTTATTCACACTTTAAACGGTTCAGGCGTTGCGGCGGGAAGAGCTTTGGTTGCAGTTCTTGAAAACTATCAGGACAAAGACGGCAATATTCGAGTACCAACTGCATTACAGCCTTATATGGGCGGTGTAAGTTTAATTAAAAAGGGGTAAGAAATGGGATTTTTAACAGGTAAACGTGCTTTAATTACTGGGCTAATGAGTGACCGCTCAATTGCTTACGGGATTACTGAGGCCTTGCATCGCGAAGGATGTGAACTGGCTTTTACGTATGTTAACGAAAAAATGAAAGATCGAGTGAGCAAGCTTGCCGAGCCTTTCAACCCCAAAGCTATTTTGCCCTGCGATGTGGCTTCTGATCAGGAAATTGAGGCAGTTTTTACCGAGCTTTCTAAGCTGTGGGACGGCTTAGATATTATTATCCACTCAGTGGCTTTTGCTCCGGCCGATCAATTGGAGGGAGACTTTATTGCCAATGTGAGCCGCGAGGGCTTTAGAACGGCTCATGATATCAGCGCTTATAGCCTATGCGCTTTAGCTAAAGCTGGCCGCTCGATGATGCAGGGAAGAAATGGCTCCATCACTGCCCTGACCTATTTAGGCTCGGAACGTGCCGTTGTTAACTACAACACAATGGGCTTAGCTAAAGCCAGCCTGGAAGCGGCCATTCGTTATTCAGCTCAAAGCTTAGGACCTGAAGGCATTAGAGTTAACGGAATTTCAGCCGGCCCTATCAGAACTTTAGCGGCTTCCGGCATTAAAGGCTTTCGCAAAATGCTAGATCACGTTGCTCAAGTTTCCCCCTTAAAACGCAACGTCAGCATTGAAGAGGTGGGCAATGTGGCTGCATTCTTATCTTCAGACTTGGCCTCTGCCATTACCGGTGAAATCCTTCATGTAGACTGTGGATTTAGCACAGTTGGCATCCCATCTATTTCTGAAGAATAAAAGCTTGTCTTATCGCATCTATTTATCTTTAAGCACCAATCCTTGGTTTAATCTAGCAACTGAGGATTGGATTTTTCGTCAGCTTAAAGAAAATGAACATGCCCTTCTTTTATGGCGAAACGAACCCTGTGTCGTGATTGGTCGCGCTCAGAATCCTTGGATTGAGTGCAACCTTGAAAACATGAAAAAGCATGGGGTTAAACTCGCCAGGCGCCAAAGCGGAGGCGGCACAGTATTTCATGACCTAGGCAATTTAAATTTTAGCTTTCTTTCACCCAAACAAGACTATGATAAAAAGCGCAATTTGGGCATCATTGCCAAAGCCATGCAAAATTTTGGCTTGAATCCCATTATTTCGGAACGTCATGATATTTTAATTTCTCATCAAAATGAATCCTATAAAATTTCAGGAAGCGCATTTCGCGAAACCAAAGATTTCGCCTTCCATCACGGTACTTTATTACTGAATGCTGACATTCCAGTTTTACGGGACTGTTTAAGACCAAGGGCCATTAATATCGAAGCCACGGGAGTGAAATCAGTTAGGTCAAAAGTTATCAACTTGTGCGAACTTAATCCTGCATTGAATTATGAGGATATGCTTAAAGCGATTTCAGAAGCTTATAGCGATACTGAAATTGAAGTTTTAGATGAAAAAAGCCTACGCAGCATTCCAAACCTGATGCAAACTTTTGAAGAGTATCAAAGCTGGGAATGGCAATTTGGCAAAACTCTGCCCTTTGTTCATAAGATTCAAGAGATCAGCTTACATATTAAAAAAGGCCTGATTGAACAAGTTGTAGGTCCTGAAAGCTTAAAAGAACTAGAGGGCCTGCCTTATCAAGCTAACAGCATTGAGTCTATTTCAAATCTTAATCTGAAAAAAATGCTGCTGGATGAAATTCCTTAAATCCTCCCTAGGTCCTTTGTTAAAGGAGGGAAATTAACTCCTCCCTTTGTAATGGGAGACAGGGAGGGATTGATAATATTTTCAATTTTTAAGTTTAGCCAAGGCGTCCGCAGGCCAAGTACCGGACGATTGTTAATACATGACAAATTTGCTTGGAGCGAAATTTGAGCGTCGCATAGCGACGACCCGAAGGGCGGAGAGCAGGATGCTCGAAGTAGCAAGCTTGGCCGAGAAACAACGCTGGATAAATTAAAAAGTGGAAATATTAAAGGTATTGTAGGGCCTCGCTGATCTTTTTGACCCCTATAATTTCTAATCCTGGCACCCCGCCTTTCACCACATTGGCATAAGGCACAATCGCCCTTTTAAAACCATGCTTAGCCGCTTCATGCAATCGCTCTTGCCCATTAGCCACCGGCCTGATTTCACCCGACAAGCCCACCTCCCCAAATGCGATTAAGTCCTGGGGCAAAGTTTTGTTTTTAAAACTTGAAAGCATGGCGAGAATCAAAGGCAAGTCAGCACTGGTTTCAACCACTTTAATGCCGCCCACGACGTTAACATACACATCCTGCCCGCCTAAAAATATACCAGCATGACGATGTAGAACAGCTAATAATAAATTCAATCGATACTGATCATAACCCACCGCTAGGCGTCGAGGCTGACCAAACTGGTTTTCATCAACCAAAGCTTGTAACTCTACCAGTAAAGGCCGGCTTCCTTCCCACACAATCATGACCACACTGCCTGGAGCAGCTTCTTCACTTCGGCTTAAAAATATAGCAGAGGGGTTTTTCACTTCACGCATACCTTTATCGGTCATCGCAAAGACTCCCAGCTCATTGACTGCACCAAACCGGTTTTTCACAGCTCGCATGACTCTAAAGCGGTTATCGCTTCCTTCCAGATAAACTACTGCATCAACAATATGCTCTAAAACTCTTGGGCCTGCGACCTCTCCCGTTTTAGTCACATGCCCCACCAACAGCACTGCCGTATGGGTTTCTTTAGCATATCGGGTCAATCTTGCAGCACTTTCTCTAACTTGAGAAACCCCGCCCGCGGCTGAACTTAAGTCCTGCAAATACATGGTCTGGATAGAGTCTATTACCATGACTTTGGGCTTAGCCTGCTCGGCCAAATGACAAATAGTATCCACCTCAGTCGCAGTTAAAAGCTCAAGCTTATCGCAAGGCAAATCCATTCTCTGCGCTCGCATTGCGACTTGTTCGGCTGATTCCTCACCCGTAACATACAAAGCGGTCAGGTTTTGGCTTAAATAACACATGACTTGTAACAGAATAGAAGACTTACCAACGCCAGGATCGCCGCCGATTAAAACCACCGAGCCTGGAACCAAGCCGCCGCCTAACACTCGGTCAAACTCTTCCATTCCGGTATGAATTCGAGGAATTTCAGATAACTGAATATCTTTGATATGTTGGATTTTAGCGTTTTGCACTCCAGCATAGCCGACAGAGTCTGATTTCTTTTTATCGCCAGAGACCTTAAACTCAGACATGGTATTCCAGGCTCCGCACTCCGGGCATTGGCCTGCCCATTTAGGAGAATCCGAGCCACATTCATTACAGACATACACAGTTTTAACTTTAGCCATATTTGCGCTCTCAATACATTGCTTGGGACTCAAATTAAGTCACGATCAGTCTTATCATGACTTATTTTTAACTATAGCGCATCTCTTATCAGGATGAAAAAATAGCGGACTATATAAAAATAGTCTAAAGTATTATTGTTATTGCTTAGCAATAGCAGAAAACTCTTAATTTAAAACGAGGAGATTGCCATGATGAAGAAACCTAATGTTCTTGATTGGATTGCTTTAATTTTATTGGTAGTTGGCGGCATTAACTGGGCTTTGGTGGGATTATTCCATCTAGACTTAGTTGCCACCCTATTTGGACTCGATACTATGATTTCAAGAGTGGTGTATGTTGTTGTTGGAATCTCTGCTATTTATGTCTTGGTCAGAAGCTTAGCATGCTGCAAAAAGTGTGATCAGCCTGCAGCTTAATCATTAGCAACCCTAAATAGTTTGTTAAATATTTAGGGTTTTATTTGATTTTTATACACAAATAACCTATCGACTTAAATTAAAATCCAAAGCTTTTTCCAAGGTCTATCCTTTCTCGCAATCTCGAAATTTAAGCATTTCCTCAAGGAGGCCACGTTTTAATCTGATTAGCATATTATTAAATTATAACGTAATGCCATTGTGGATTGGGTATTTTGCATTTGATTAACAGCATAAAAATGTATAATATTTATCCAATTTAAATGGGGACTATAAAATGGATTTAGAAACTTTTATTAGTGAAATGGAAATCAAAGGTGTAATTCATGCTAAAGTCATTACCAAGCGCTTTTTGAAAGCAATTTATGCTTTAGAAGAAAAGCGTCATGAGTTTGATAATAATGAAATAGCTACTACTACCATTTTTTCTTTGGCCTTACATATTTTCAACCGATATTACGAAGATCCATCCATCCCGGGTAAAAACTTATCAAAAGCCTTTGATATCTCGCTAATCATAGCTGCCAAGCAGATTTATATTGAAAAGATGGAAAGAAACAGCACTTATGCGACCTTATTGGGAAGGACCCCAAAAAATGCCTGGAAATTGGCTAAAAATGAGCTGAAATTTTTAGCCGATATTAAATACGACTTAGGGCTTCTTGCATGGAGAGACATGACCTTTAAAAGATCAGATGAGGAAGATAAAAGCTTTGAGCCAACTTTATTAATTGATGTTCCCATCGAACTAGAAATCTCTCGAAGAAAAACTATTGAGCAATTTCAAAAAGTCTATGACGAAAGATTGAGAATGAAAAGTGTTGAGCGATTTAGATTAGATAGGAAACTTCAAACTCTCAATTTGGACATAGTCAGACTAGCAATAATGAATGAGGCAGGTGGGAGTTATCAATCTAATGCCCTATCTCTGCTCGATCGCTTCAAAAATTCAGCTAATACCTATTATGAGCATCAAGAGCACAAGTTCTCAAATGGGGAGCTAATCGATACAAAAGCAGCTGAAATGTTTGAACATCTTCGTGATTGCTTTATTGAGGCTATGACGCGTATCGAATCAGATATGGATAGCAAGATAGAAGCCCTTACCCAGCTAATCAAAAACTTTGAAGTGGATAAAGCGGAAGATATCATTCAATTAGCCATTGCGAAAGTTAAGTTCCTTGAAAAACTTGCTTCATTAAGCAAAGAAGACAAAGATACTTCAACAGATGAATACCAAGGCTACTTTGAAGATGTGGATACCGCTGTGTATGCTGTTTTGAGCCTTGCTCATGATCTTTTTCAAAAATTTTCAAATACGTTTACAGGTTTTACTAGCACTCTCTCCCCTTCTTTTTTTACCCACGGTTTATTAGGGTCTTTTTTTATTGCAATCGAACTTCTTTATGATGAAGCCCCAGTAACAGATAAAGCAATTCAGAAAGTCTACGCAAGTACTATTGAAAACCCTGAAAATTCAACCCAAGATGATAGCATTGCTATAAAAGAAAATCAGAGGAATGAGGCTTTGATAAAAAACATGGTTTTTGAAGCTGTTCATCATAAAATAAACAATATAGACCCAGCTATTGCAAACCAATCTACCATCGGACTGCTAGCATGGCGAAACAAATTCTTTTCTAAAGAAACAGACGATTCTCTGCCATCACCCGAATGGAATGCTGAAAAACTAGCTAAGCTAAACACTGAAAGGGAGGCAGCAGCTAAGCGTTTCGAGAAAAAGTATAGTGCTAGGCTAAAGTCATATTATTTACGCCCTGAAATAAGAAAAGACAGGCATAAGCAGCTTTTTGACGAAAAAGGCGAACTCTTTAAAGGAATAATTGGAATTAAGAAGCGGTTGGCTAAGTCACAAAGCCAGACTCAGATGAATGAATTAGAACAGCATATTAAAGTCATAAGGCATGAAGCCAATGTTTACTTTTCACATCAGAGACAAAATATTGCAAAAGGTCAGTCACTTGATGCGGATAGAATAATCGGGTTTAAAACAGCGAAAACTGCTTTTTTTAATCAGGTAAAATTTTTGCAGAAGCCAAAACAAGCTGTTGATACATCGCCTGCTATTGAATAAATACTAACTTATTCTTTTAATTCTGGCAGATAAATTTGAAAGCAAAGCATAGGGGGAAGTTTGCAGCTGGCCTGCCACTTCTTCTATTGGCAAGCCCTCTCCCCACAGCGTAACTTCATCATGAATGCTAGCATTGTGTACATCAGTCACATCGATAGTTAAATAGTCCATGGAAGTCCTGCCGGCTACCGGCACTTTTTTTCCATGCAGCAATGCGACGGATGCTTGTGCCTGGCGAGGATAGCCATCTCCATAGCCTATTGCTAATACAGCAATTTTGCTAGGTCTTTGCGCTTTCCATTCAGCTCCGTAACCCACGGAATCCCCAATCTGTAAATCCATCAATCGAATAATATGAGTCTTTAAAGTCATCACAGGCAATATGCCATGGTCTTCAGCCTTTCCCCCGGCTAGAGGTGAAACACCATATAGCATCATACCAGGTCTGATATAATCATAATTCCACTGAGGGTAGCGTAAAATGGCTGAGGAATTGGAAACGGACAAAGCCAACTTGTGAGAAGCGACTATCTTTTCAAAAGCCTGCATCTGCGCTTTTGACATGCTGGAATCTTGTATATCGGCACAAGCAAAGTGAGTCATTAAAGCAGCTACTTTGACATGTGGCATAGCTAATGCCTGACTAATAGCAGTTTGCGCGAGCTCGGGAGCAAAGCCTAGCCTGTGCATTCCGGTTTCAAATTTAAGCCAAACATTAACCGGCCGCTTAGCCTTTTTAAGCAAATCTAGTTGAAAAGGATCGTAGACTACCGAATCAATATTATGCTGTTGTAACAGCTCCAACTCTTCTTGAGTTTGAAAGCCAGGCATTAATAAAATAGGACTGTTAATCTGATGGTTTCTTAAGGTGATGGCTTCTTCTAGAGTCGCCACACCAAAATAGTCTGCTCCAGCTAAAGCTTTAGCACAGCCTAGAAAGCCGTGACCATAAGCATTAGTTTTTACCATAGCAACGATCTTGCTGTTTGGGGCAAGCGCTTTTACTTGGGCCAAATTATGCTTTAATGCTGCGGTATTAATTTCTGCCCAGCTTCGCATTAACCACCTATCTGCACTGGAGCAAAGTTATCAAACCGACAGTAATGACCTTGGAAAGTTAGTCTCACATCCCCAATCGGCCCGTTACGCTGCTTTCTAATGAGAATTTCAGCCGTGCCTTTATCAGCCGTTTCAGGATTATAAACCTCATCTCGGTAAACAAACATAATCACATCCGCATCCTGCTCGATCGCCCCGGACTCTCTAATATCTGACATCATCGGCCTTTTATCGTTACGTTCTTCACATTTACGACTAAGCTGCGATAAAGCAATAATCGGAATATTCAGCTCTTTTGCCACGGCTTTAATGGCTCTTGAAATTTCTGAAACCTCGTTGACCCTGTTTTCAGCTCCACCTGGAACCTGCATCAGCTGCAAATAGTCAATTACTATCATACGCAAGCCATCATGCTCTCTGGCAAGTCTTCTTGCTCTGGATCGCAACTCAGTTGGGCTTAAAGCGGGAGTATCATCGATAAATAAATTCATTTGTTCAGAAATCATGGAAACGGTTGCAAATATCTTGGTCCAGTCATGATCTTTCAACTGGCCGCTCCGTAAAGCGGATTGGTCTACTCGGCTTAACGAAGACAAAATCCTCATCATTAAGGCTTCTTTAGGCATCTCCATACTAAATACTAAAACGGGTTTTGGGCTATTCATGGCCACGTTTTCAGCAATATTCATCGCAAAGGTGGTTTTACCCATAGAAGGCCGCCCTGCCACAATGATCATATCGGCTGGCTGCAAACCTGAAGTTAAGCTATCCAAGTCTTTAAAGTCGCTTGAAATTCCGGTAATACCGCCCTTAGTTGACATCAACTCATCCAGTTTTTCCACTACGCCTGGCATAATGTTTTTGACCGGCACTGGCCCGGAGTCTTTAGAAGCACCATGCTCAGCTATCGCAAATACTTTGCGCTCAGCCTCGTCCAAAATTTCACTACTGGCTCTGCCACCTGGATGATAAACCGCTTCAGCGACTTCGCTTGAAACGGCCAAAAGCTTACGAAATATTGATCTTTCACGAACAATCTCAGCATAGGCCCCAATATTGGCCACACTTGGAGTATTTTTAGCAAGCTCGCCGAGGTAAGACAAGCCGCCTACATTTTCAAGCTCCCCTTGAGCCTCTAAAGCGTCACAAAGGGTAATGACATCAAATGGCGTGCTGTTTTCAGCCAGCTTTGCTATACATGAGAAAATAACCCGATGCTCTCGACGATAAAAGTCTGTATGATTGACCTGCTCGGCTACTCTATCCCACATTAGGTTATCAAGCATTAAGCCGCCAATAACGGACTGCTCCGCTTCAATAGAATGAGGAGGGACTTTTAACTGCTCCATTTCTTCTGAGGACCACTTAGGCGCTGCTTTACCCATCATCATAAATCAAGAATTCCTGTGATTGAAAAATAAAAAAGCCAGATTCATTTAGAACCTGGCTTGTATTTTGGCACTGGATCGCGAGCTTAGCAACCCATATTTCTAGTTTATGGCTTACTCTGCAACCACTGAAACTTTTACGTTTACAGTTACATCGGTATGCAAACCAAGGACAACCTCATGTTCGCCAACTTGACGCAAAGCACCTTGAGACAAGCGTACTTCTTGTTTACCCACCGCAACACCGCTTTGAGCAGAAATTGCTTCAGCGATATCACGAGTACCGATAGAACCGAACAACTTACCACCTTCACCGGCGCTTGCAGCGATAGTGATGATAGCATTTTCTAATTTTTCAGCTCTTGCTTGAGCTTCAGCCAATCTGTCGTTAGCTGCTTTTTCAAGGTCAGCACGATAGGATTCAAACTTGGCAACGTTTTCTTTGTTGGCAGACATAGCCTTGCCTTGTGGCAACAAGAAGTTACGTGCATAGCCAGGTTTAACTGAAACCACTTCACCCAAACTACCTAAATTACGGATTTTTTCTTTTAAAATAACTTGCATGACGTTCCCCTATTACTTATGACGGTCACAGTATGGCAAAAGAGCCATATAGCGAGAGCGCTTGATAGCAGTCGCCAACAATCTTTGGTATTTAGCGCTAGTTCCTGTTATGCGGCTTGGCACAATTTTACCGCTTTCAGAAACATAGTTTCTTAGCATATTGATATCTTTGTAGTCGATTGCTTCTGCGCCATCTTGTGAGAAGCGGCATACTTTACGACGACGGAAATTACTGTTATTACCACGCATTGGTTTTCTCCTATCGATTAGTCAGAAAAATGCTCAGAGCGTTCTCTTTCTTCTCTTGGCTTCAGCATAACTGAAGGAGAAGTGATCGCTGCTGGCGTACTCAAAATCACATTACGCAATACTGCATCATTAAAACGGAATGCATCGTGCAATTCTTTTAATGGCTCATTGCCGCACTCAATGTTCATCAACACATAGTGAGCTTTGTGGATTTTGTCGATTGGATACGCCAATTGACGACGGCCCCAATCTTCTAAACGATGGATTACACCTTTTTTGGACTCAATGATTTCCTTGTAACGGGCAATCATAGAGGGCACCTGTTCTGATTGATCAGGGTGCACCATAAATAACACTTCATAATGACGCATTGATAAAAACTCCTTATGGATTATCGGTTTATGATAAGCCTTCCACGCTTCTACA
>JAQSYQ010000021.1 GCA_029256015.1 Gammaproteobacteria bacterium
GCAGTAGACGTAAAAGTCACTGCTGCAATGTTGTAAAATGTTGGCTATAATCCAGCATGCTTTAAGTGGGGTCGTTAGCTCAGTTGGTAGAGCAGTAGACTTTTAATCTATTGGTCGATGGTTCGAATCCATCACGACCCACCAATTTTATGTTTCGCAATATCCACCGCTACTCGCAATTTTTCTTCAAGAAGTTTTCTGTCAGGAAGAGCTGTTAAGTATTCGGCAATGTGAATTCCGGTCTGATCAAGCTCAAGCAATTCAATATCTTGAACGTTTTTAGTCGAGCAAAGAATAATACCAAGAGGTTTATCTTCTCCGGGTTTTTTCTCATACTTATCAAGCCAGCGTAAATACCATTCCATTTGGCCCTTATGCTCGGGCTGAAATTTATCAAGCTTAAGCTCAATAGCAATAAGCCTTCTCATCGCTCTATGAAAGAAGAGCAAGTCAAGGTATCTGTCTGTAGTGTCAGTACTCATCCTTTTTTGGCGTGCAACAAAACAGAAATCAGTGCCTAATTCCTGAATAAATTTCTGTAATTCATTCAAAATGGCTGTTTCTAAATCGTTTTCGGAAAAGCTTGGGCTTAAATCTAAAAAATCCAGAATATAAGGGTCTTTGAAAACAATATGAGGGCTTGGTTTATTGAATCGGATATTCTCAAGCTCTCGTATAATAATTTCTTCGGGCTGCTTGGAAATTGCTGAGCGCTCGTATAACATGCCATTTATTTTGGATCGAAGCGTTCGGATATCCCAGTTTTCTTGTAAGCAGATAGTAGTATAGAACTCCCTTTTTAAGCTGTCTTCTAGGGTTATAAGATCGATGAAATGAGACCAGCTTAATTGTGACAACGCTGTTGTCACAATTTGAATATCTGGATATAGCTTGCTAAATTTGATGGCTCGCCTTAGGGTTCTAGTATTATATTTGTAGCCATTTTTCTCCAGTTGTTCGGCTAGACGTTCAACTACTTTTTCTCCATATTCTGCACGTTGATTCTTAAGGATGTATTGGTTGACTACATTGCCTATATGCCAATTCAATAATACCAATGCTGAATTCGCTGTTTGTTGAACTTTTAATTTAGCTTGGTCAATTAAGCTTTTAACATCCTGAAATAAAGCGCCAATATTTAGATTGACTTCAGACGATGATTTGGATTTTTGCTTCATATCACACCTCCCCTGTGAACAGTTTAGGTGGATCTATTTAGTGCTTCTGAGACAACCACCAAGGCTGCGCATTGTTAATAGGCGTGGCGGCTATATTGATTAAATTATAACCAATTTGAATAGCAATTGCAACGATTTTATGATTTGTCATGCCGTACTGATTTTAATTTAAAGCACATGACACATAATTTTTGCGGGATTAAGCTATTACTAGACATGTTAAAAATATTTGAGTCAAATGAGATTGAACAAAAAGCTACCGTTTCCAAAATGGCAACAGCTCAACAAGAAGTGAATCGAGCCTATACAATCTTTATAATGGCATAAGATTTATTTAAAGGGTATTAGCGAGCCTAATCACTCGCTAGCTAATCCGAGTACTGTTTAACTTAATGTTAATGTTTCCCCGAGGCGATAATTTTGCTTTGGCAAGCGCTTAGAGAAGGCCATGTCAGTAGTACCCAAGTATGCTTCTGACGAGGGTACGTTGGGGATGACTATTTTAGCCCAGCTACCATTAGTTGTGATTTCTACTAAAAGTGGGGCGCATTCTCCTGCTGTGATTATTAAAACATACCTTACAGATGAGGCCGTGAGATTGTCAATTATGTCACAATAGGGGGCGCATGCTCTTTAGCATTGGCTTTTTTAAAAAGCTTTGTATTGATATTCGTAAATTTACTGATCGACTTTTGTTCGAAAGATATGCTTAAATATGGTTAAAACATAGTCTATGAAATTTCAAGGAGGAAAAATGTTTAAGCCTGGCTTCATTTTTTCGCTAATTGGCAGTCAAAAGCGTGCTTACCTTAGATCAATGTCTACTTTGCCTGAGAATGCAGTTGCGAAGTTATTAATGGGTGAAATTCAAAATTTACAAGATATAAGTGCGCTTGTTTTAAAACTGCATGAAGGTAAGTATAAATTATATAATGCGCAACAAGAGCATTATAAAGCTGGATACCCGCCAGTGCCTGCCCCAATGGCTTGCTGGTTCCGCGGCCAAGCTGATAGAAAATGGGACCTCATCCCAGCAGTTCATAGAGTTGATAAGGGTGCAATTGAAGAAAAAAGCTATAATGAAACGGCTTTAGTCCATGGGTTCTTATTGCAGCATCCGCATCCTAGTTATATTGTTTCAGGACAGGTGAATATTAATTTAGTGTTAAGCAATATGCAGCATTATTCTTATCCTACTAGGTTCTTGGATTGGACAAGCAATATGATGTATGCCGTTTATTTTGCATGTGAAAATGATGAAAATGACGGCCTTGTGTGGGTATTAAATCCGTTTCGCTTGAATGCCATGAGCCTGCTCGGTAGTATGAAAGGGATGGCTATGGAGCATTATTTTGATGCCCGCTTTCGTTCTGCACAAGCTCTGGTGGATAGCTACGACGAGATTATAGATTATTTAGACCTGCTATTAAATTCAATCAATCGTCCACAAAGTGGTAAAGATTTTAATATTAAAAATCCCAAGGCATTAGCGCAATTTCTTATGAAATTAGGAGAGCAAAAAGCGGCCGGTAGAATCGAGAAGGTATTATTTTCGGTGGCTGTTGATCCAGGCAACCAGAATGCCAGGATAGTGGCACAACAGGGTAAATTCACCATTGCCAGTGGAAAACAATACTATGATAGAGCAGCAGCTACAGGCAGTTTATTTCCTGAGCCTATTTCTTTATATAGGCAGGCCCAATTAATTGAAGAGAGAAAAGATGGTAAGCCTTGCTTAGGCGCATTTATTATAGAAGGTAGGTACAAGAAAGATATAAAACGGCAAATAGAGTCTGTATTAGGCATTAATCATGCTACATTAATGCTAGATATGGACGCTCAAGGAAAGGTAGCAAAGGAAGCATATGTATTTAGGCGTGGCCAGCAAAGTTGGGCTGCCGCTTTGGAGAGAGAGCCTAAGCCACTGATTTAAGGGTGAAGATGAAAGCAAAACTAAGAGGCACTTCAAAGTATAATCAGGATTTTAAAGAATGTAAGGTAGTGTTGCCTATTAGTGTAGGTAAAGAACCGCATGAAGGCGATAAGTTTCTGGCGACATTGAATCTTATTTCAAGGCGGTTTAAACACTGCGATATTGTTCTTGCAGACTCTTTGCAGAGATTTAATTTTATTAATGAGGCCGACGATAAAGAAGAGGCTGCGAAGCATGCGAGATTACAAGGTGATTTATGGCTGAAGCGCAATGGTCATTCTATAAATGTTTTATCTATTCCTCATAAATTAATTAGGTGGGATGATTGTATTCAATGGCCTACATTTTCAAAATGGCTTAAAAATGTAAAACAAGAATACGCTGTAAATCCTGCGTACCAACAGGCATTTTCTGCAGACATAGTCCAATTTTTAAGCCGTAAAAAGCTCAAAATAAATGATTGTTTATATGAATTATCATTAGCTTATTTTCTTGAAGAAATAGCAGTAATACTGTCTTATTTCGTGGATCAAGCTTATCAGTTTATTATATATCCTGGTCGTATACCCAAATCAATTGAATTCAGTAGGGGCTTATTTCTAGCTAAAGCACAGTCAGAGCTCATGCATGATCTGGGCGTTTATTTTAGGAAGTAGGACGTTCAATTTCCATTAACACAGCGAAAATTCAGGCTCAACGCTGCCATTAATTGCTGTATGCTTTGGTTTTCAAAGTACCTTTTAGTATTTACACTAGGGCATTATGAGCAAGCCCTACGAAAATTTTGATAAATCTCATTATCATTGGCGCAGCGATATCAATTATCGTGAGCACCCAGAGCTGTATAAAATAGGCAAAGGTGAGCAGGGCGTTTTGATTTGTGAGCCTTATAAAGCTGAGATATTACCTTTATGGCGCTTTAAAACACCGGATATTGCCAAAGAAAGTGCAGAGGCGATTTATCAGAAATTTTTAGATTATTTATCTCAAAATGATTTTGTCGGGGCTGATATGGCCCGAAAATTTTTACAAATGGGATTTACTCGCTCAAGGCGATATGCCAACTATAAAGGCGGCCGAAAATATCAAAAAAATTCAGATCTACAGCTTACAAAGGGCACGGGAGATCCACAAAAATCCATCAGTGCCAGCATCTTTTATGAATACTGGCAATTAGCAAAGTCTCATGTAGACTATCAAAAGCTTAAGCAAGAATGGATAGAAAAATACCAATGAGCGGATCAATGCAAGCTCTTGTCACCAAATTTAAGCAGGTCAGTACAGATTATTATCTGATGCTCATTGCAATGTTTCTGATGAAAACCGGCCAATTTATGCTGCTGCCATTTTTGGCCATATTTTTAATTAAAACAGCTCATATTAGCCCTTCTGAAATTGGGCTGGTAATTGGTTCTGGGGCCTTTGTTTACGGGGCATTTAGTCTGGCAGCGGGAGTCTTAACGGATCGCCTGGGGGTTAAGAAAGTTCTCATCACTGCTTTACTGTTAGGGAGCATTTCATTATTTTTCTTTTTTTCGATTCGCAATGTAGCCTGGTATATCGCCATGAATGTGCTAACTGGAATTAGCCGCTCTTTATTTAATGTGGGTGGGAAGTCTTATGGAGTGGAAGGGCTGTCTTTTGAAATGCGCAGGTTTTGCTTTAGCTTGCGCAGCATGGCAACTAACTCAGGCGCATCGGTCGGCCCACTGTTTGGCGCCTATTTTGCAATCCACAGTAATTTGCTGGTTTTTCCAGTTATTGGAATGCTTTATCTAGCACTGGGCGTTTTGTGCCTATTAATATTGAAGAATTGTGTTAAAGACATGGATAAAAAGCCGGTCACCGTAGGTGAGGCAATGGGAGTGTTGCGCAAAGATACATTGCTGCAATTATTAATGCTGATTACTTTTGTCTACTGGCTTACTTACTCTCAGTTTGACTCTACCTTGCCGCAATATCTGGCTTTGAGCCTACATAACGGCGTGCATATTTATACCGCTATGTTTGTGGTGAGCGCAGTAGGCTGTGCAGGTTTGCAAGTCATTACGACTCATTTAACTCGAAACTGTAGTGAAGGCGCATTGAGCTATTCTGGTATGGTTTTATTTGCTATAGCCTATGTTTTGATTGCATTGTTTTTGCAAGTGCCTGCTCTAATCATCGCTTCTGTTTTCCTTGTATTCGCTGAAATTATTGTTATTCCTGTCAATGATTTGCTTACCGCCAAAATTGCACCTGAAAACAGAATAGGAACCTATTATGGAGCGATTAGCTTGGCTACCGTGGGAATGGGGATAGGGCCTATGCTAGGGGGCTATATTTACCAGCATCTTGGAGTGAAAGCAGTATTTTTAAGTTGTGCAGTACTTTGTTTAATGACTATAGTTCTCTATAAGAAACTCATCGATCTCATTATGGCTGCTTAAGGATTTATAGGATGAGCAAAACCTTATTCATATCATGCCCTGTTTTTGTCTCAAACATTTCTGAAATTTACAAAGAAGCAGGCAAGCGTTGGCTTGAATCTCTTTCTGAAAGAATAAGGGCTCTATCTGATCAGTGGGGCTTTAAGCTTATTAAGCCTATACCGGATTTAAGCTATCACTTTGTGGGCTTAGTTGAATATAAGGGCCAAAGGGCCATTATTAAAATGGGCCCCGATGCTGAGAGTCTTGAGCCTCAAGTTAATTGGCTCACTGCAATTGGAAAGGCTATGCCAAAAGTTTATGCCTTTGATGCAAAGCTTAATGCTTATTTAATGGAACAGATTGAGCCAGGCTATTCTCTAAAAAGTTTAGTGAAGACTGGAGATGATGATAAGGCTACAAGGATTATTTGTGAGCTAATTAGTGCTTTGCAGTCAAAGCAATCTGCTGTTAAAGGCCAGTTCAAGCATCTGTCTGAATTAGCTAAAGATTTAAGCATATTAAAAGGCCATTATGATAAAAAGCTTTTATCTCGGGCAGAATCTTTGTTTCATGAGCTAAGCCAAGACCGCTCTCAAGATGTGTTGCTGCATGGCGATCTTCATCACGATAATATTCTGCAAAGCGCATCAGGCTGGAAGGTGATTGATCCGCATGGTTATATTGGCGACCCGGCAGCTGAAGTAGGGGCCATGATCAGAAATCCCTATGATTGTTTTCCTCAGGATCGATCTTTAGCTCAAACAGTTGATAGGCGTTTGAAAATAATGGCCAAGGAACTGCCTTTTGACCCACAGAGAATGAAAGCCTGGGCATTTTGCATGACCGTACTATCTGATGCCTGGACTTTTGAAGGCCATGGCAAAGTTACTGAGCAAGAGCTGGCTTCTGCCATTTATCAGGTTAAGCTTTGAGTTTTTATAAAGTGTGCTCATGCTGTTCTTGCCTTATAGTTGTCATTTCAATAGTTGTTCCCGGGGGATTTTGAGGCCCAGTTGAATGCTGCGTTACTACCAGTGAGGTACTTCCTTCTGGTCCCAATGGGCTTTGGGCTGCATCAGATTGCTCATCTACTGAGAGAGCTATCCTTTCAGCTGCTTCCTGCATTCTTGCTGCCGTATCAGGCTGCTCAGCTTCTATCAAAGAGGTCCTTTGTTCCGCTTCGCGCGTTCTTCGCTCTTCACGCTCTCCTCTCCATGTTCTCCACATTTCTGGAAAATATGGACTGGCCACATACAACATAACTCCTATTAAAGCGGCAAGCATAATCCCTAGGTATTCGAAATAGTCAGCCACTGTATAAGGGGGCGCGACAAAACTAGCGCTAGATTGATTTGCAGCATTAGATAAAAGACCATCAACGCAGCCTATTAATTGAGTGTTATTAGGCCATTTTCCGCTGGTATCTGAACAGTTATTCTTATAAATGTTTAATTCATAATCATTATCACGTTGGAAACGAGGATTATTTTTGTCGTAGACTGCATATTGATAGTGATAGCTCTGAGTGGTGTTGCATTCGCTAATATTTGGCTCCGTATGCTTAACAGGACATTGAGAGGCAATCTGCTGCACCGCAGCATCAAAATACTGCTCCGGAGTATTCTTAAAAACATGAGGGTATTTCGGAGAGTCCGTTGGTTCACCTTTTATAATTTCTTTCAAAATGCAAACAGCTCCGCTATCTTGAGGTGCTTGAAAGCAGACTTGTGAGCGAGAATTATCTCGATATTCTTGTCTGGCAAACTTAAGGTCAGCTTTGGTAGGCTTAAAGGAAGCTTGTAAACGATGCTTTGACATGAGATATCTCCTTACTCATTACTTACCATTCGATAAGGGATTGCCTGTCTCCTAGGGCGGCTAGCCTTGGCTGTTGGGATACGGCAAATGCTCTAGCCTGCTGAGCTTCATGTAGCCTGCGCTGTTTAGCGATTTCTTCTTTTGCAGCAACTTCTAGCACATATAGTACTCGAAGTTTTTGCGGGAAATCTTTAAAGCACTGATAAAAAATAGAGTCTTCTCTACGCTGGGCAATTCTATGCGGCCAAGAGGCGGATATAAGCCTATAGTTAGGCGAATCAAGTGCTTCTTGAACAGTCGTATAGGTATCCCGCAATCGGCCATAACTGGCCATGTTTTGAATGCAATTGAGAATTTTTGAAAGTTCAGGCCAGCGGTTTTTAGCACCAAATTCATGCATAAAAGCTTGTTTTAAATTTTCGCATTGCTCTGGGGCAGGATAGTGTAAAATTTGTAGCTCATGATTCGGTGTTAAATATAAAGATTCAATTCTGTTGATCAGGGCTTGGCTGTGTCTTCTTTGAACGCAATACTCTCTTAAACCTTCGAGCAGACTTGCTATGGCAAGCTGTGGAAGTTGCTGAATTAATAACTCAGTATTGCTTGGTGCGATGATGGCTTGTTGCAGGGCGCTATAGGCTTCAAGGACTTTTAATAGAGGGTGAAAACAATGATAAAAGATTGTCTGTTCTCTCCTGTGCCCTAATCCAAGGGCTTGCGTAGCAGACAGTCTATAAAATACTTGATGTTCGGGAACATCTCTAAGCACTGAGCGTAAGATATCCGGCGTATTTCTAAGTTCGTGAATAATAGCAATAGTATCAATGATGTTGATAATCCCGTTAATTTGCACCCAGCGTCTGCTTTGGCCAAACTGTTCTTGCAATCTTTCTCTTAAATTGCTTTGTATGAGTTGCTGATCTTCAGTATTAGGAAAAAATACGATCCATTCCCCATTGTCAGGGTTAATATAGACAGACTCAACGTATGCTATAAGCTCGGGATGGGCTTTTTTTTCTATACAATAATTTTTCAAAGATGCTAAGAGTTCGTTTACAGCAAGGCGCGCAACAAGCTCCTTAAAACTGGGAGGAGCTTGCGCTGTTTCTAAGGGTTCAGCATTCATAATTTAGCCTTTAAAATATGTTAGGGGCTTGACCATTGCGAGGCAGGGGAACGGCGCTGTCTTCATGGGCATTTAAAAAGGGTTGGGCTTGTTCTGTTTGGCGCTGTCTTTGTTCACCTGTTGGTTTTATCGGGCGGTTACAATAATAACAGCATGCCACTATTCCTAAAAAGCTGCCTGCCCCCAATACAAGGGCTCCCCACAACGGCATGCCGGAAGGCGGGATAAAGCTTTTTTCAGATTGTGCTGCAGCCTGCTCTAAAAGCCCCTTAGAGCATTGAATCAATTGAGAGTCATTAGCATTCTGAGCTTGTGAGGTTTGGCAAGCATTTAAATCAACAACTAATTCATAGTCCCTGTATTTGGGTAGACTTAACTGAGTGCCCGGGCTGGTCTTAACGCTATAATTAAATGGGTAAATTGTATTGAGTTGGCAGTCATAAGGTCCTAGTGTTAAGGCTTCAGCATTACACCCAGTTTGTACTTTATCTATTGCTGATTTGAAAATTTCTTCAGGGTTGCCATTATAAACTTTTGGATGTTTTGGCTTAGCTGTTTCTTCGCTCTCATTTAAATTCATTACAATGCATGCTGCTTCTGGCCTTGTTTTAGATATGAAACAATCCTGCTGAGTGTAATGTGTTTTACGAAATTGTTTACTGGCTAATTTCATATCGGCTTTAGTGGGTTTAAATGCAGGTTGATTTGAGAAAGGTTTCATTGGTCCTCCTGGATACATTAATGAGTTAATGCTTAATGAATAGCTTTAGGTATTACTAATTGGGGAAATGAAAAGAGCTCCTATCAAGAGTATAAAAAAATGTTGGCAAGGTCTAGGCTGTTACAAAGCAGGAAGCATAGCCGTATGCTTTATTTATCAAGCATTTGCCATTATACTGTCGCAAAATTTAAGGGGAATCCCATGCTTAGTCAGAGAATTCTTATTTTATTTGCGCATCCTAACTTCAATCAATCTAAAATTAATCGGCGACTCGTTGAGCCCTTAAAAAAACTTGAACAAGTCACTTTTCATGACCTCTATGAGGCTTATCCTGATTTTTATATTGATGTTAGGTGTGAACAGAAACTTTTGCTTTCCCATGACATTATTGCCTTTATGCACCCATTTCGTTGGTACAGCAGTCCTGCTATTTTGAAAGAATGGCAAGATTTAGTATTGGAGCACGGCTTTGCTTATGGGGAAAATGGTAGGGCATTAGAGGGTAAAAAGCTGCTATCCATTATCAGTATGGAAGGGACCAAGGAGTCTTATCAGGCTGGGGGTCATAACCACTTTAGCGTGCGGCAACTTTTAGCACCGATTGAACAAACAGCTAATCACTGTGGAATGGAATATCTCAAGCCTTTTTTAGTGCAAAATGCATCCAAATTAACTGAAACTGAAATCGAGCAGCATGTAAAGGAACTTGAAAGGCTTATGATGGCTTTAGCCTGCAATAATATCAGGGTGGCATAATTGGAGCATAGCAGCCTACTTTTTCAGGTATTTGTTTATCTGTTGGCGGCAGTTTGTGCCGTACCCTTGGCTAAAAGGTTGGGTCTGGGTTCTGTTCTAGGCTATTTAATTGCCGGCATTATTATTGGGCCATTTGCTTTAAAGCTGGTAGGTCATATTAGTGATAATATGGTGCAGTTTTCAGAATATGGTGTCGTGATGATGCTGTTTCTTATTGGGCTTGAGCTTAGGCCTGCTATGTTGTGGAACTTGCGTGTACCCCTTTTATTGATGGGAGGAGTGCAGGTTTTGTCGACTGCTCTGGTGATTGCTGCGATAGTCTTGATAATAGGGCTAAAGTTTAAGGCTAGCCTTGTAGTGGGTTTTATTTTGGCTTTGTCTTCTACCGCTATTGTTCTGCAAAGTTTTCATGAGAAAGGTTGGTTGAGCCGAAATGCGGGTAAAAATGCCATTGCGATTTTATTATTCCAGGATATTGCAGCTATTCCTATGCTGGCTTTTCTGCCTCTGCTTGCCAACACAACGCTTAAAGTAAATTATTCCACTGAGGCGGCTTTAAAACAGGCTTTGCTGGTTACTGCTATTGTGCTTGGAATTATCGTGGTAGGGCGATTTTTATTAAGGCCTGTTTTTCGATATATTGCAGCATCAAAGCTTCGTGAATCCTTTACCGCCACTGCGCTTTTAATCGTGGTCGGCATTGCTTTTGCTATGCATGCAGTAGGGCTCTCTCCTGCTTTAGGTGCATTTTTGGCTGGAGTGGTATTAGCAGACAGCGAGTATAGACATGAACTGGAATCAGATATTGAGCCTTTTAAAGGCTTGCTATTAGGCCTGTTTTTTATTTCAGTCGGTGCCAGCATTAATTTTGCTTTAGTATTAGAGCATCCTATGCTGATTATGGGCTTAGTATTTGCCCTTATATTGGCAAAGGGCTTGGTGCTTTTTGGCTTAAATCGAAAATTTAAAATGCCCCTGCGTGATAATATTTTATTGGCAATGGCTCTAGCTCAGGGCGGAGAATTCTGTTTTGTCTTAAGTTCGTATGCTGTGCAGCAGCAGGTTTTGAGAGTAGAAACGGGAAGCATATTAAAGCTTGTAGTCGCCTTATCAATGTTGTTCACACCTTTGTTGATTATGCTTTATGCGAAATTCATTGAGCCTAGGTTTCATCAAAAGCAAACCCAAGAGTCAGACATTGAAGAACAAGACAATCCTGTGGTGATTGCAGGTTTTGGTAGGGTAGGCCAAATTGTAGGTCGATTGCTCACAGCCAATGGCATTAAAACCACCGTGCTGGATGTGGATGCAACCTATATTGATATGCTGCGGAAAGTCGGTTTTAAGGTTTTTTATGGGGATGCCGAGCGCATGGATTTACTTTATAAGGCAGGCCTTGATAAAGCGAAAATACTTATTTTAGCGATAGATGACTCCGAGCGTGCACTTAAAATTGCAAAAGAAGTCAGGGGGAAATATCCCGATCTTAAAATACTGGCAAGGGTGCGCGGCAGAGCCCAGGCTTTTGAATTCATCAATAATGGTTTTGTAGATTGCTATCGAGAAACCTATGATACCTCGATATCCATGGGGATGGATGCATTGCGATATTTAGGTTTTAGTGCTCACCAAGCTCAAAGGGCGGGGCATTTGTTTAAGAAGCTGGACACCGAGGCGCTTTATGGCATTGCATCGCTTTATGGAAGAGATGACCAAAGCTATTTTAGCGAAGCCCAGCAAAACCGTGAAAATTTGGAAAAAGCCTTCGCAGCGGATAGAGAGGCTATGAAGAAAAATTCAGATCAAGCCTGGGATTAGCCTTAATAATTTAGTTATCCGGGGCAGATGCTGCAGCTTCGCCTGCAGCTTGAACTACAACTGAAATCGATGACAGTGTTCGCTGAACCCGAAAAGCCGCCTGTTTTACAGCATCGCCTAGCGGATTAAGCTCTAAGCGTGTTTTGTAATCTTGCAAGGCCCCGGCATGATCATGAAGCTTTTCTTTGCAACAGCCTCTCAGCTGATAATTTTCAGGGTCATCAGAATTCAGTTTAATTGCTGTATTTAAATCAACGATAGCTTCCTTATAGTTTTTTTGTAGGAGATTACATAAGCCTAGACCACTATGGATCTGAGCGTCGTTAGGATTGTAGGCGCAGGCCTTTGTAAAATCGACAATCGCTTCATCATATTTCTGGAGCATCATTTTGTTTTGGCCAAGATAAAGATAGGTATTTCCAGTTTCTTCACAATCGAGAGAGCTGCCAAATGTTAAAGATGCCTCTAAGTCAGCAATGGCCAGTTTATGCTGACCAAGCTTGCCTTTGTTCCAGCCTCTGTATTGTAAGGCAAGATAATGCCCAGGGCGCAGCTTTAGGGCTACATCTAAAGCCTCGATGGCTTTAGAATGTTGAAAATAGATGCTCCCTTTAATTCCGCCAAGAAGTACATAGGCTTCAGCATCTTTGTTATAGTAAAATATGGCTCGAACCAAGTGAGAATGGGCCAGATCATATTCAGCGGTTAACTTATAAATTAAACCGAGAATTCGGTGAGCATTTCCGTTGGTTGGGTCAATTTTTAAAAGAGCGTTAAAATTGTGAATGGCTTCCTTAAAATCACGGGCCTCAAAGCCAGCGGTAAAGCTTTCCCTTCCTTGATACATAAGCTTTCTTACTTTTTCAGCTGCCAGCATATTTATCTCTCCATTGCATAAAACTTTAGTCCAGTGTCCATATGCATATTGCTTCAGTTTATTATCTAGGCAGGCTGAGCTGGATGCAAGCCTGATGAAATGATAAAATGACTCAAAATATGAGGTATTTATGTTAAGAGATTGGGTGTATTATCAGGTCAGTATGGCTACCTATCATTGGATTATGGCCATCCATATCATTGCTGTGGTGTGTTGGTTCGCAGGTCTATTCTATTTGCCAAGATTGTTTGTCTATCATGCTATGACAGAGGATAAGAATACCCAAGAAAGCTTTAAAACCATGGAGTACAGACTTAATTATTTTATAATGCATCCTGCCATGGCGGTAACTTTGCTTAGCGGAATTTGTTTAATGCATTTTTATTTTATCAGGCACCAGCTAATCCCTACCTGGTTGCTGAGCAAGTTAATTTTGGTTTTGCTGCTGTTTGTTTATCAAATGTTTTGCGGCCATTATATTAGGGCTTTCAAGGCTGACAGAAATACTCACTCGCATAAATTTTACAGATTATTTAATGAAGTCCCGACTATTTTACTGATTAGCATAGTGGTTTTAGTCGTGGTCAAACCTTTTGCTGGAGGCTGGTTAGGGATTAATTTCTAGTCTAAAACTTGCATGAATTAAGGAAAATCATGAATTATTCCAATGCCGATAGGTTAAAAATGTTGAGTAAGTTTACCTGTTTGGGTGCTCTAGCTGGCTTGATTATTGCATCAATTATAGCGAGGACTAAACAAGGCATAGGTAACCAGGATGAAATGTGTGCTTTTGCAAAAAATACGCTTAACTGTTATATATCTAATGATCCTAATTTATCAGATTGCCCATCCTTTGATGGAGGGCATGCCTGCACTTCTTCTGAGATAAATGAAATTACAGATGATTCTAAAGTATCTACAAAGTTCCAAGTAAATTACCTTTGGAAAGGAACTCTTGCAGGAGCAGGGGCAGTATTTCTATATATGTTATGGCTCCTGATTAAAGATTATAGAGATAATGCGGCTTCCTCAGAAGCTCAGCGGCTTTTAACTGATGGCAATCAACGGCCTCCTGCTAGGCTGAGTGATATGTTGGCAATACCTGCTCGGTACAAAGCGGCAGCTGCGGCAAATGTT
This sequence comes from Gammaproteobacteria bacterium, assembly GCA_029256015.1. Classification (GTDB taxonomy): domain Bacteria; phylum Pseudomonadota; class Gammaproteobacteria; order Francisellales; family CACEW01; genus JAQSYQ01. Next base: position 13,776 of record JAQSYQ010000021.1, read on the forward strand.
GCGGATACTGCAAGAATAGTTCCTGCCCAAATACCGGCGACAGGAGCTGTTGAGGAAGACCCTCAGCCAAGCGCGCCAAGACCAGTTTCTGTAATGATAATGAGCGGGCGAGAACAAAGCCGACTTTATGCGGGAACGAGGTTAGCTTTTGATGTGACCACTCCTAGTGGTAGCCCTTCTTAGTTTTGCTTACATTCAAAAGCCTTATTTAAGCAGCAATGATTAGAGTTTTTGAAAGCATGGCTTTGTGCCTGAAATATCTTCTTGTGCGCGCTCGAATAATTTTTCTGATCCGATATAATCAAAAAAATCCTTATAAATCTTTTAGGCTATAAGCTACCCAATTGTTTGTAACAAAAGAGGAGAGAAGCTATGCCACAGGGCGATAAGTCCAAATACACCGATAAACAAAAACGCCAAGCTAAGCATATTGAACAAGGTTATGAAAGCCGAGGTGTATCTGAGCCTGAGGCAGAGAAAAGAGCCTGGGCAACGGTTAATAAAGTACATGGCGGTGGTAAAAAAGGCGGCCGGCAATCTAATAAATAATCATGATAATTTACTACTAAGGGGAAATATTATGACTGGATTAAAAGAAATCTTTGGGCTGCATAATAAAACCAAAGAATCTGATTCACATCAGACAACAACGGCTGGAGGCGAGGCCTTTTTAGATGCAGGTCTGACCGATATGGAAGCAGGGCCTGAATCGCCAGCCTCTAAGCCCTCAGCTAAGGCCCGTAAAGAAGAGTATTTAAAAAATAAAGGCAAAGCACCTTATGAGCTTGAAAGCTTGAGTGGCTTTAAATAAGTCAATGCTTAAGGTCCTGCTAATGCTGTGACAGCAGTTTCAGGTGTGATTCTTTTTTGCATTTTACCTTTTGCACGGTCACAATCCTCATAGCCCATTTTTTCGTATAAATTTCTTGCCGGGTTATCTTCTGCAACATTCAGTGAAATGTTTGTAACTCCCCACTTTAAGGCAACTTTTTCTGCTTCGAGTAAAGCAGCTTTCCCATAACCTTGATGTTGTTTCTCTTTATTCACTCTAATATCCATAATATGGGTTCGATAAGGCATGCTTGGGTCTGTCATTAGCCAAATCTGCCCTACTACTTCATTGGTCTCATGATCAATAATAGAGAAAAAATGCTGATTAATATGGGCTTTCCTACTTGGGAAAAGCTGATCGAAAAAAGAAGTTGCTTCACTCGGGCTTTTGCCGGTTTTAGCCATTAAATCGGCGTATTCAGTTTCAATTTTGGGTATAATGGCTTCAGTTTCTGCAGGAGCCATTTCTTTTAAATGAACACTTTTAGGGCCTAAGCTTAGCGCCATCCTAAAAATCGGCTCTTTTCCATTATGGGCTTCTTCAGCTACAATAAATCCCATTTTGTCGTATAGTCTTTTTGCGGCAAGATTACTTTGCGAGACAGTTAAAGTTATTTTGGCTATGTCTTTCCATTTCTCAGTGAGCATTCTTTTAAATGCAATCATTGCAGCACTGCCGTAACCTTGATGTTGCTTTGCTTCTTCAATTTGAAAGCTTGCAATATGCATTACATCGGCGGATGCTCTGTATAGCCAGAAATTTCCCAATAATTCGCCCGAACCAGTGCTATGAATATCAAAAAAATCAAATTTAGGCGCTTTGTCAGGATCTGCGAAAAGCTTGCTTATATATTCTCTAGCCTCTGTTTCTGAGGCGCCTTTATTCATTTTCATTGTATATTGCACATACCTTGGAATGATGGCATCGGCAGTGGTTTGCTTAAGTTCTATTGTTTTAAACATATTAATCTCCCTATTAGATAAGGAAATTATATGGGAGTGGTGTGAGCCAGTTGTCGTGAAATTGTCAGGGAATTGTAAAAAATTGTATTAGATTTTAGGCAGGCTTAAGATGAAAAGTGCGCCATGCAACAGCAGACTTTCCTTCGTTTCTATTTTGCCATGATGACTTGAAATAATTCGGGAAACAATGGCAAGACCTAAGCCATGACCTGATAGGTCTTTGTTTCGGCTTTCATCTATTGAAAAGAACGGCTCAAATATCTTCTCACGATATTCTGCCGGGATGCCGGGGCCATCGTCATGAATTTCAATATAGATATTCTTTTGATCAACATAGGCTTTCAATTCAATTTGCGAGGCAGCATAGCGAAAGGCATTACTTAACAAATTATCGATTAAAATTTGGAAATAACGTTCTGCCATTTTAATGCTAGCTTGATCCGCTTCAGGACTAATCTCCCATTTCAAGGTTTTGATCGAGTGTTCAGACCAATTAACCAGTATTTTTCTTAAAGCCGGGCCTAAATAAATGGTCTCTTTGGACAAATCTACAAGCTGCCTGTCAAATTTTGTATAAGTCAGTAATTCACTGATTAAGTGTTCAAGGCTGTTGCTGGCTTCACTCGCATCTTGTAAGGCTTTCTGAGTTTCATTTGGGTTTGTAGATTCTTGAGCTAAGGCCAAAGCGAACTTTAAGCGGGCTAGAGGGGTCTTCAGCTCATGCGATACGGCTTGAGATAATTCTTTATGAGAGGCAATGAGTTGCTCAATTCTTTGCCCCATGCTTTTTAAATTACTATACAGTGGGAAGAGAGCGGCAAGGCGGCTTATTTTAACTGAATAATTAAAGTTACCTTCCCCATAGGCTGCTGCCAATCGATCTAGCTTTTTAAGGCTACGATAAAATGCAATTAATGAAAAAACCATAAACAGCGCAATGGCTAAAATAACAGTTAGCAAGAAAAATGCGCCAATCTGTTGCAGGTACCAGGGATAATGATAAGGGCCAATTGATAACACTTCATCCGGGCTATAAAGGTAATATAACTGAGTGATCATTCCAGTTAAACTGTCAGATGAATCATATAAGTATTGATGCTGAATTATGTAATTTCGCATTTCTGGAGTGAGCTGGCTTAGCGGAATTAATTTTACATTAATGCCTTGCTGTTTACTGAAGTTTGCCAGAACCACTGCCGATTGAGACTTTGGGGTTTTGTTAAGTTCTATCTTAATGAAGTTTGTTAGCCAGGTCTGGCTTGGTAATACTCCTGTATCCTGATGGCTTTGCATCACAAATTCCAAAGCGCGGCTACTGTTTCCTATCCGTTGATAGGTTGCTCCATAGTAAGAGCTGGTAGTATTGTTTATGGGGGCGTGGAAAAAAAGGGCCGTGCTTACGATTTGGCCATTTAAAAAAAGTTTCATTTGAGATGGGCTAAGTTGAATTTGCTCGATAGGCAGAATAATGATGTCTATATGAGGTTCGTTTGGGGTGATTTGCTTCAAAATAGAGTTCCAGCTAGCTTCTGGCTTTTCTTTGAGCTGGTTCTGAATATAGTTAAAAGTCGGCGAAGCCGTTCCTGAACCCATGCCATTAATAACGAGGTCAAACGTGAAAGGATTATCAAATAGAAGTACATTATTTGAATAGACATAGACTAGCGTAATAAATATAAGTAACAACAAATAAAAGCGCAGGAACAGTTTAAACATTATTCGCTCCAGGCCTCTTTTACAAACAGATAGCCTTTGCCCCAAATGGTTTTGATGCGTTTAGCTTCTCTGCCATCATCATTGAACTTTTTGCGCAAGTTAGAAATGGTCATATCAATGGTGCGGTTGATTCCATCATAATCAAAACCTTTTAAGGCCTGCATGATGCTATCTCGATTAAGCACTTTGCCGGCATGGTCTGCTAAAAAATATAAAAGCTCAAACTCCTTTTGGGAAAGGTCAACGTATTCATTTTTCCAATAGGCAGTTCTGTCATTAGGGTCAATTCGAAGTTTGCCTATTTCGATTACTAATGGCTTGATTTCACCCGATTTACGCCTTAATAAGGCATTGATTCTCGCCACTAAAACTTGAGGGTCAATCGGTTTTCTAACAAAGTCATCTGCGCCGTTTTCCAGGCCTTTGATTTGAATATCATCCGTATCATTAGCGGTAAGCATTAAAATAAGCCCATCATAATATTGACGGGCTTCTTTACATACGGTGAGTCCATCCATTTTGGGAAGCATAATATCCAAAATGACCAAATCAGGCTGCTCTTTGCTAATGCGATAAAGGCCTTTATCACCATAGTGCTCAAGCGCAATTTCAAAACCATGGCGAGTGAGATAGTCTTGCATTAACTGAGCAAGCTTTTTGTCGTCTTCTATGATGAGAATTTTGGCATTTTGCATAGTTTCTCCTTGACTGAACTATAGACTATTCTATGGCTCAAGCAAAGAAACCACAGCACCTTGTCTATCATTTTGTTCAGTTAATGCCTTATAAAAAGCCAGAGACTTATTGTTGGCTTGAATTGTTTGTCCATCATGCTGCGCTGCAGGAGTTTTGGTGCAGCAATAGTAGGTGCCTATTGCCAGAAGGCAGAGCACTGAACTTGCTAGATTGGCAAAATTGCCTACTTTATCAGAGCCGGGGAGGGCTGCTTCAAAAGCCTGGCAAAATCCAATATTAAGCAAAGCGCTTGCCAAAAGGATAGCTGATGGCCAATTGCTGTCATAGCGCTCTATAAAACTTGCATAAAGGCTTTGAGTTAAAATAGTGAGGAGTAAATTAGCCATTGAAAGACCAATATTGCTAAGAAGCTCTTGGTCGCTTATGTTTGCCGTGCTTGCCCCGCCTAATGCCTTGCTTAAAGAGCGAGATAAAGACAGCGCAAGTATGCTAGCAGCGATAACAGGGGTAATTGTAGCCGCAAGTTGTTTTTTAACGGCGCTTTGGGGAGAGGTGCTTTCGGCGATATAAGGAGAAAGAATAGATAAAACTATGCTGACAAGATCTCCTACCACGCTTTGTATTACACTTAATGCACCTTGCAGACCTACTGAGCTAAAGGCTAAAGCGGCATAAGCGCTGGCAACGTTCCCTACAGCACTTGCCAACCAGGGCATAGCACCTATTTTAAGACATTCTTTGGCAATTAACGGCCATTTTTTAATTGAATCAGAATTGATATCGAATAAACGAAAACCAGCTAAGCTTGGGAAAGTAGACTGCAACATCGAGGGCATATAGCCTAGTTGGATAAATTTTGCCATGCTTACAGCAAGAATCGAAGCGATAAAGTCACTGATAGCAATACTGTTTAGGCCTAGCTCTGGCATATATTGAGTTAAAAGAAAGCATAGGGCGGTATCCAAAACCTCTCCACAAAATAAGGTTAGAGCGGCGCTAGCCACATTGCGGTTTTGGAAAAATAATAAAAGATCCGCACCATATATAGCATCGAGAATGCCAGTAGCATAGTCCCATTTAAACCAATCCTGCAGGCAGTTTATATCTGAGGGAGTGAGTCCAAGGTTTAAGCTTGGGGACTGCAAAATTTGCGGAGATAATGCCATAAGGCTATAGCTTGCGAAAACAAAAGCCAAGCTGAACATTAGATTAACCTGGTATATCGGCCCAATATTATGTTGTATAGATGAAAAATCCGCTGAGTCTCGATTCTGTAATATAGCTGAGTACATAACGCCGGTAGTCCCGAATGCATTAGGAACCGTGCCTGTAACAAGTGCTCGAATGGCGCTAAGAGCCCCTGCTGTTTTGTTTATCCCGGCAGTAACAATTTGTTTCAGAAGAGTGCCTGTCCCTAAGCTTACATTTGCTACAACAAAAGGCACGGCGCTTTGGACGGCTTGAGAAACTTTATTAAGCCTATAATTTGTTATTGCTGACCCGGCTGGCAAATTTGCAGCCTGCTCTTCGTGGCCCTCTGGGACTAATCTTAGCTCAAGCGCTTTAGCTTCCTGTCCTAACATATGCCTCTCCATGCTGTTTGTTTAAATCAGCATACAGAAGCCATAAGAGGGCTTTGTCGTTAAATTGTCATGAAATTGTAAAAGTTTGTATAAAAAAACATTATTTATAGTCTATATATAATGAAACGGTTACGAATAAGTGAGAATAAAAAATGCTAGCCGCACTCAAAAAACCTGTCCGCGTGATATCGCTGGACTATCGCTGTTTACTAACTCCTGCAGTTGTAGCAGAATCAACTTTGCGTTTAGCCAATGCATTGCTGAACTCACAGGGGCATTTGACCGCTCCTGAAAAGGCTATATTGAGCAAATACAAAAACTTTCTTGAAAGAACTCTTGCCAAGCCTAAGGGCATTGTTAAGGCGCTAAAGAAGTTTAAAGAAAGCTTGAGTCATCAAGAATTTGCAACCCTCAAGCTTGTTTTAAAAGAGGGCTATGCAAGAGAGCTTAATATTGATGTGAGCGATATTGTCATGAGGCGAAATGCTAAATTGATTGAAGATTTAAGAGCGAATAATGATAAATATATTCAAACCATCGTATTTATAGGCTCAGATAGATCTAGCGCTTATCTTGATAAGCTTTTAGCTCATGCTGAGGATTTGCTTTATACTGGGCATGCTTTACAGGTTATCCCTCGTCTTGCCAATATGCTTTCAGCCCATTATGACCCTTTGTTATTGGGGAACGTTTTCCCGGGAGATGCTTATAGAGGGGTGATGGATCCTGATAAAATTCTAAGCCTTTATTATCAGGCTCATAAAATTGCATCGCAGCAGCCTAATAATCCTGTTGAGTTTCAGGTCTATAGCCATGATTCCTATGTCGGCTTAATATCAGCCATTAAAGCTTGCCCTGACTTGCTACCAAAAGGGACGACTTTGTATTTAAGGGGATATGCAGGGGAAGCGGTTACACAACTTCTTAAAACAAAAGGCAAGGCCCCGGTGGATTCCTATTATGCAAGAAGCATTGCTGAAATCATTGAGGGCTCAGCTATGCAAATAAGCAAACAAGCGCCGGTTAGAGAAATAAAAATAGGGAAGGATAAGGCGGATATTAAACCTTCCCATTTCAAGCATTTGCTAGGCCAAGCCTTGAAATATAAACTGCCCATTCCTAGGGCTCTTGGTGTGGTGCGTCAGGTCTTAGCAAGTAAGCTTCATTCCACGATCAGGCATAGTCCTAGGGCCCACTAAAATTATAGCCTTTTTTGATCAGTTACTGCCGGCACAGCCTTAATGATACTGGTTTAAAGTTTGGGTCTGTACTGCGATAGGGGTTAATATCGATTCCGCCTCGTCTTGTGTATCTAGCGCAAACACTTAGGCTTTCTGGTTGGCATTGTCGCATAATATCCATAAAAATGCGTTCCACACACTGCTCGTGAAATTCAATATGGTTCCTAAAGGAGACTATATAGCGCAATAGGCCTTCATGTTTGATTTTTCTGCCTGCATAGCTAATTTCTATTGTACCCCAGTCAGGCTGGCCTGTTACCAAACAGTTCGATCTCAGTAAATTAGAGTGCAGAGTCTCTTTGACTAGCTTATCGCTTTCTATAGAAAGAAAAGCGGGATTGGTTTCATAGGAATCGCAGCTTATATCAAGGCTGTCCAAGCAAAGGCTTTTAAGGCGGCTAATGTGTATTTCAGG
>JAQSYQ010000002.1 GCA_029256015.1 Gammaproteobacteria bacterium
AGCGCAGGGATGCGCTTATCAGGCACACTGAAATGGACTTCCACTGTGCCGGTACTTAAGCTTGAGCGAAGCCTTTTCAAGGAGAAGCCTGTGCAGGGCAGGCATTTTTGCCTACTTTTGTTGCAGTACAAAAGTAGGGGCAAGGTTGCAGGACGAAATCCTGCTATAAAGAAATTATGGCTTCTGCTTAAAATAAAGAATTAATATACAATAGAGTAAAACAGCGAGGATTTGCGATGAGCTCCCCACAAATAATCATAGTTGGCGCCGGAGTAATAGGTTTAAGTACAGGTATTACCTTGCTTGAAGGCGGTTTTACTAATGTAGAGATTGTCAGCCAAGCTGTTTCTCCAGATACGACCTCTGATATCGCTGCTGCGATATGGCGGCCGACTCATGTGCATAGTGAGCATTTATTAAAGTTTTGTGAAGCCAGTCTTGAAAAGCTAAAAGCCTTAAGTGAAATCAAATCTTCCGGAGTGAAATATGTAACTCGCACTGAATTTTACCGGGAATTTAAAGAGCCTGTTTGGCATGGTTTGCTTGAAAAAACCAAGCCTGCCATCAAAAAACCTAAGCAGTACGAACATGAGATAAGTTATAAGGTTCCTTTAATGGATACCAGCATTTATATGAATTACTTGATGGAAACTTTCAAAAAACTGGGTGGAAAGCTCAGCAAGCAAAAAATTAATTCTTTGCAGGACATTAAGGCCGAGGTCATTGTTAACTGTACTGGCCTTGGGGCTAAGGAATGTGCTACTGATTCAAGTTTGTATCCTATTCAAGGGCAAGTAGTTGTGGTTGAGAGGCCGGCAAGATTAACGGCTAGTATTGCTGCGCCTGAGGACTTTATTTATATTATTTCTCGAAATAAAGACTGTATCGTCGGGGGCACGGCTGAGGCGAATAACTGGCAGACCAAGCCCGATTTAAAACTAGCCAAGACCCTCATTCAAAGGGCTTCAGAGCTTTGTCCGGCTATAGCCAAGCAAAAAGTGATTAAGCACAAAGTAGGCTTGAGACCGGGAAGGCTAAGCATTCGCTTGGAAAGCGAATGGGACGCTGAGGGAAATTTGCTGATTCACAACTATGGACATGGTGGAGCAGGCCACAGTTTATCTTGGGGCTGCGCTAAAGCGGTTTTAGAGTTAATTCTGTTCGGGTAGGATAAGGTTTTGTCATCCTGGGGCGTCGATAGGCGAACCGGGGATCCAAAAAGACCTGGATTCTCGATCAAGTCGAGAATGACAAAGGGTGGGTGAGGCTAAATGATTCTTATTAAAAATATTCAAACACTCGACGGCGAGCTTATTGATAAAGTCATCGAGTCCAATGAGCACTGTGAAATTGATGGAGCCGGACTTATCTTATTGCCGGCTGCCATCGATCCTCATGTGCATTTTCGCAGCCCTGGCCAGGAATATAAAGAAAACTGGATATCGGGCGCTCAAGCTTGCGTGCATGGAGGCTACACTCATGTATTTGATATGCCCAACAATGTGCCGGCTTGTTCCACAGCAGAAAGGCTGAAAGATAAAGTTGCCCTCATTGAGCAGCAGCTAAAAGAAGCTGATATTCCGCTTCGATACAGTCTGTATTTCGGTGCAGATCGCAAAACCTTAGACCAAATCCCTTTGGTAAAAGACGAAATTATCGGTGTGAAAATTTTTATGGGATCTAGCACCGGCGATCTTTTAATGGATAAGGAAGAAGACCTGCGAAAAGCTTTTGAAATCTGCGGTAAGCACGATATTTTAGTGGCAGTCCATGCAGAAGATGAATGCATGATCAAACAAAGAATGCATGAGTTTCAGGATCAAAAAAACTTTAGAGTTCACTCTCAAATCAGAAGCCCGGAAGTCGCCGAAAAAGCCGTGAAGCAGGCCATCAGTCTTGCTAAAGAATATGGAACACGCCTTTATATTTTGCATGTCAGCACGATTAATGAGTTGAATCTGATTCGAGAAGCCAAGCAAGCCGGCGTCAAAGTTTACGCAGAAGCCTGCCCTCATCACCTTTTTATGACAGAAGAGGCCTTAGATACATTAGGCGCCAAAGCTCAAATGAACCCGCCTTTAAGGTCGCCCGAACATCAGGCTGCGCTCTGGCAAGCCTTACATGACGGCACTATCGATTGCATGGGTTCAGATCATGCCCCGCACAGTCTGGAAGAAAAATCTAAGCCATACGGCCAAGCTCCCTCGGGAGTGCCCAATATGGATACCAATTTGCCTTTGTTATTAAACGCTTATAACGAAGGCCGCTTAAGCCTAGCAAGAATAGTAGAGTTAACCCGAACAAGGGCCCAGCAAATCTTTAGATTAGCTGACAATGAGGATTGGACTTTGGTAGATTTAAACAGAGCTCAAAAAGTAGAAGAGACCAAGCTTTATACCCGCTGCGGCTGGTCGCCTTATGCGGGATGGGAGCTTAAAGGTTGGCCTGCGTATACCGTGCTTAAAGGCAGGGTTTTTAAACGATAGTGCAGCAACCGGCAACTGATGACTTGCCTAGCAAACCATCGGTTTCCTTCGTTGTCTTTATTGGAGTCGATGTTGAGTCTGCCCTATTTGCAATGTAAGCAGGAACTTCAATTTTTTCTTTTCTTGCGCAATCAATCGCTAATTTTGCCAGGTGTCGATAAACTGTAGGTTTATTTATTGATGAATCTAATGCGAATTTTTTGGCGCCATACACAGCTTCTCTATGAAGTTCATGTAAAGATTTAACCTTGGCGCTTTCGTTTAAATCGATGTTCTCAATCTCATCTATTTCCGCACTAAACTTTATTTTGTGATCCCTGCGTATTTGGTCTAATGATACGAAACGGCAAAGTGCACAGCGATCTTCAAACGACATGCTTGGGTAATCTTTGGTGAAAATAAATATTTTTCTATCGAAAGCCTGTGAAACAAAGTCATCATCGCCCAGCACATATTTTAATGAAGTATTTAAAGCCATTAACTTTTCTGAAAACATTCCATATCTCCCTATTAAGTCTAGGCTATCTTATCCAGCTTTTTGCTGAATTGAAACAAGGAATAAGGCTCTAATAATAGTCAATGCCTTGGGAAATTTGGTCTTGAATAGGGTATAGGTAAATGGTCGGATTGACCCTCAATCACTTGCTGAATTCTATTATAAAGCTGCTGTATAGAAGGCTTTGAAGGGTGCTTGTGAACCAGGCTATCCAATTGCTGAATTCGCTGTTCAACGCTAAGGGAATTGTTGCCTAAAATTTTATAAATTTCAGCCACTTGGCTTGGCACTCGGTACTGATTGCCATGGTCTTCAACTACTTTACCGTTTCCAAAAATAGGGAACTTAGAGTCAACTTCCCATTGTAATGGGCTGCCGACTAGGAAACGTACCTGGTTTAATAAGCCGTCTGCTTGTCTCATGATCTGTCCAATTTTTTATTATTATGTCCTTTCATTTATTTATAGATAAGGAATGGAGAAATTACAATTTTTTCCTATAAAATCCTTCCTTTAATAAAGGAGAGCAAGAGAGAATTGTAAATCTCGCCTGTCTCTCTTTTATTCAATGGGGAAAAAACCCGAAATAAACTAGGCAAACCCATAAACTTTAGCTATTCTATTAAGATTCACTATTGAAGATAATTATATGAAAAAACGACTGATTATTGTTCTTAGCGTATTGTTTGTCCTATTTGGCGGGATTTTCGGCTACCACATTTTTGTTAACTACGAAATCAATAAGTATTTGGCACATATGCAAATGCCGCCTGCGGCAGTATCAGTGGCGACGGCAAAGACTGAAACCTGGCAGCCTTCTATTTCAAGTGTAGGAACTTTGGCCGCAGTTCAGGGAGTGAATATCAGTCCTCAGGTTTCCGGCATTGTTAAAGAAATTGATTTCACTTCAGGCCAAATGGTGAAAAAAGGCCAGGTAATCATTAAGCTTGATACCGATGTGCTAAAAGCTCAGCTTCAAGGGGACATTGCTGCTCAAAAGCTGGCTCAATTAAACTATAATCGAGATGCTCAGCTTCTTAAAGTGGGTGCAGTCGCAAGGTCTCAGGTGGATTCTGACCTTTCTACCTTGCAGCAGGACAAAGCCAATACCGAACAAACCCAGCAAGAACTCAATCAGAAAATCATTACAGCGCCATTTTCAGGCAAATTAGGCATTCGTCAAATCAACTTAGGGCAGTATTTAAACCCCGGGGATACGATTACTGACTTGCAGACAGTGGACCCTATTTACGTCAATTACTATGTTCCTCAACAGAATATCAGCCAATTAACAATAGGCCAGGACATCACTGTTACGGTTGGAACTTATCCTGGAGTTGTGTTTAAAGGCCAAATCAACGCTATCGATGCTGAAGTGAGCAATGACAATAAGAGCATCGCGGTCCAAGCCTTGATTAAAAATAGTGACCCTAAAAATATGCTCTATCCCGGCATGTTTGCAAGCGTGACCACTTTATTGCCACAGCAAGAAAGTGTTATCACCGTTCCGCAAATTGCCATTTCCTACACCCTTTATGGCAATTCCGTATTCGTAGTGACCGATCAGAAAGATAAAGATGGCAAAACCACTAAAACTGCGAAAAGAGTTTATGTCACAACGGGCGATCAGAGAGGCGATGAAGTTGCCATTACTCAGGGCATTAAATCAGGCGATGTGGTAGTGACAGACGGCCAAATCAAGCTGCAAGACGTTAACCCCATCATCATCGTGCCTTCTGTTTCTAGTAGTTAATAAAAACTTAGACTGGTTCCGATTCAAGCTCCAGATTAGACTGAGGCGCGCGAATATCGGGAACCGGACGATAAAGAAATACATGAGGAACGCGCGATATGAAGCGCAACGAAAGTATAACGCAGAGATGGAATCGGAAATGAAGTTTACTGATATTTTTATAAGGAAGCCCGTCCTTGCTTCAGTAGTAAGCCTGCTCATTCTCGTGCTGGGCTTGGCTTCTATTAGCAAATTGCCCTTGCGCCAATATCCTGAAATGCAGAACACGACTATCACGGTCACTACGATTTATCCGGGTGCTAGTGCTGATGTGGTGCAAGGCTTTATTACCACACCTATGTCACAGTCTGTGGGAAGTGCTGACGGCATTGATTATTTAGAAGCAACCAGCGCGGCCGGCTCAAGCACAATTACCGCCCATATTAAGTTAAACTACGATCCTAATGCGGCCTTAACCAATATTACAGGTAAGGTTGACTCGGTATTGGACCAATTGCCACCTGGCAGCCAATCCCCAACTATTACCAAAGAAACCGGCCAAAGTTTCCCCGATTTGATCATGGGCTTTACCGCGAATACCATGACTCCAGAACAAATCACCGCTTATATCCAAAACGTGGTGATCCCTAAGTTAAATAGTGTGGGCGGAATTTCCAACGTAGTGGTTTATGGTGCTAAAACCTATGCCATGAGAATTTGGTTGGATCCTAATAAAATGGCATTGCTTGGGGTCACTCCGCAGGATATACAGACTGCTTTGCAGAACAATAATATCCAATCCGCTCCGGGTCAGCTAAAACAGCCTTACCTTTATACTGACTTACAGGCAGAAACCGATTTACATACGGCTGACCAGTTTAACAATATGGTGGTGAAAAATGCCGGCAACCATATCATTAGAATTCAAGATATCGGCCATGCTGAGCTGGGCGCGCAAGACTATGATTCCCAAGTTTACTACAATGGTAATCAAGCCGTATTTGCCGGAATCCAATCTGCTCCCGACGCTAACCCCTTAAGCGTAGTGAATGGAGTGATTAAAGCTTTGCCTGAGATAGAAGCCAGTTTCCCTCCTGGATTAAAGGCAGAAGTGGTCCATGACTCAACTCAATATATCCGGGCTTCCATTAAAGAAGTAATCGAGACCATTATTGAAGCAACGCTTATTGTTATTGTGATCATTTACTTGTTTTTAGGGTCTTTGCGGGCCGTACTTATTCCGGTTGTGGCCATTCCTTTGTCGTTAATCGGCGTCTGCTTTTTAATGATGGCAATGGGCTTTTCCCTCAACCTTTTGACTTTGCTTGCAATGGTATTGGCGATTGGCCTTGTCGTGGATGATGCCATTGTTGTATTGGAAAATATCTACCGGCATGTAGAAGAAGGCCTAACGCCATTTCAGGCTGCCATTAAGGGTGCCAGAGAAATTGCCGGCCCTGTGATGGTGATGACTACCACCTTGGCTGCTGTATTTGCGCCTATTGGCTTTATCGGCGGATTAACAGGGGCTTTATTCGGTGAGTTTGCCTTCACGCTAGCGGCTGCTGTGATTATTTCAGGAATCGTGGCTTTAACCTTTTCCCCCATGCTTTGCTCAAAAGTCATTAATGCGGACTTGCTGCAAAAACCTTTTATCCAAAAAATTGATAAAGTTTTCCATAGTTTGAAAATACGCTATCACAGGCGCTTGAATGCAGTTTTAAACTATCGACCTTTAGTTTTGATTGTAGCGGCAGTGGTGCTTACAAGCTGTTATTTCCTTTTCTCAGGAGCCCAAAAAGAATTGGCTCCAACAGAAGACCAGGGCTTTATCGGTTTATTTGCTACTGCACCAAGCTCAGCTAACTTAGCCTATGTGCAAAAATATAATGCCGGCTTACAAGCTGTGTTCAATAGCTTCCCTGAAATGGACCACAGCTTTCTTGTAGATGGAATGCAGGGGCCTAACACCGTATTTGGTGGGATGATTTTAAAGAACTGGAGTGAGCGCAAGCGTTCGCAAATGGAAATTGCTCCTTTAATGCAGAATCAGTTAAACAATATTCCTGGTTTGCAAGCTTATGGTTTCCAAATGCCGCCCTTACCCGGAGTGGATTTTGGTTTGCCTTTGCAGTTTGTAGTGACCACGACAGAAAGCCAGCAGGCCCTCTATCAGGTGATGCAAGATTTTGAAGCCAAAGCCCAAGCAAGTGGCATGTTCTTATTCCTAAACAGCTCCTTGCGCTTTGATAAACCGCAGGTCCAAATTGTGGTGGATCAGGATAAAGCGGCTGCTTTAGGGATTCAGATGTCTGAAATTTCTTCTGCGCTAAATACTATGTTTGGCGGCAATTTAGTGAATTACTTTAGCCAAAGCGGCTATAGCTATCAGGTTATTCCGCAAGTTCCTGATGACTGGAGGCGCAATGTTCAGCAGTTGCAAACCGTGAATATCGCTACTGCTAATGGCGAAATGGTGCCTTTATCGACCATAGTCAGCTTTAACAATACGACTGAGCCTTCTTCTTTATATCAGTTCCAGCAGCTTAATGCGGCGACTTTGGAAGGTATGTTAAAACCAGGCATCAGTATGGGCCAAGGTTTGAGTTATCTGCAAAATCTGGCAAGCCAAACCTTGCCGCAAAGCATGTCAGTCAACTACTCGGGCCAGTCTCGTCAATTTATGCAAGAAGGCGATGTATTACTCTACGCCTTCTTGCTGGCCATTATCATTATTTTCTTGGTACTGTCCGCCCAGTTTGAAAGCTTCAAAGACCCTTTAATTGTACTAGTCAGCGTGCCTATGTCCATCTGCGGCGCTTTAATTCCTCTGTTTCTTGGATTGGCTACCATCAATATTTATACGGAAATCGGCTTGATTACATTGATTGGCTTAATCAGTAAGCACGGTATCTTAATGGTGGAGTTTGCTAACCGCTTGCAAGAGGAAAAAGGACTCTCCATTCGAGAAGCCATTGAAGAAGCAGCGGCTACAAGGCTTCGACCTATTTTGATGACTACCTTCTGTATGGTATTCGGCATCTTGCCTTTATTGCTGGCAAGAGGAGCGGGCGCGGTAAGCCGATTTGACGTAGGTCTTGTGATTACCGCTGGGATGATTATCGGAACCTGCTTTACCTTGTTTGTGGTCCCTGCCATCTACACCTATATCGCCGAAGACCGAGTTGAAGCACTTCGTAAAAAAGCTGAAAAGCAGGTTATGCCAAGCGATAACACATAACAGTCATTTTGACCAATCTGCAAGTTTTATATAATGTTTTAGTTTGTAGAAAGCTTGATCATTAGTCACTAGAGTGCAGCCGGTAGTTACAGCGTGAGCTGCAATTAGCATGTCCATCGCGCCAAGAGGCGTACCATCAGCTTCCGCTTGAGTACGTAGTTTTGCATACCATTCGCCTGCCTCTGAATCCCATGGGAGAATATCAACTCGCAGTAAAAATTCATTTACAGCTATTTCTAGATTTTTGGCGTTTTTTTTCTTAGCAAGTCCAAATAAAAGCTCAGCCTGAGTAATGCTTGAAATACAAATAGTTTCCTGCGAGTTCTTTAAAAGGTTTTTACGTATTGTTGGATAAGTGCCTTTAATAATATAGCTCGCTATGTTTGTATCTAGCATATAGCTTTTTGAGATACTCATTAAAATAAGTCTCTTTTTTGATTAGGCAGGTGCTCACGATCCTCCATGAAATCGCTAGGTATTTGGGTGCTATCCATTAATTTGAAATAATCTTCCCAAGTACCGGGTTTGCGAGAAAGAATGATATCTCCGCTTTTGGGGTCGCGATGTATATAGACTTGTTTACAGTCAAATCTGAAATCAGCGGGCAATCTAACTGCCTGGCTTCGACCATTCATGAATATTTTTGCTACTTGATTCATCTTATCCTCCTTGGTATATACCATAGTATATACCTTTTATGGGCGTACATCAAGTAACCCTTATTGACTTTATTGTAAACTCGAATACAATATACCTCCTTACAATAAGGAGGTAGCTATGTGGGTCAGAAAGCACAGCAAAGTTTATCAGGGCGTTAAAAAGGAAGATGTTTGGCGTATTTGTACCGATATTAATAATTGGCCAACATGGCATGGTGATTTGGAATATTGCAAATTGGAAGGCCCTTTTAAGGTAGGTAGCTATTTTAAGTTAAAGCCTAAGGGGGCATGGGCTGTTAAAATTCAATTAATTGAAATTGAAGAGGGTCGAAAATTCACTGACGTCACTCGCTTTTTTGGTGCCAAGATGTATGACACTCATGAGTTTGAAGAAACTCCAGAAGGTTTGCGCTTAACTAATATTTTAAAAGTGACCGGGCCACTCAAATGGCTATGGATTAAATTAGTGGCGCAAAATGTTGCTGATAGCGTTTCAGAAGAAAATGATACTCTGGCCAAACTTGCGGGGTCATTGCATGGCTAATTCAGCTTTTGGTTTTGAGCGGCCGGAAGACAGCCCCGGCTTTCTGCTGTGGCAAACTACGATCACTTGGCAACGTTTGATCAAGAAAGCCTTGGATGTTTATGATATTTCCCATGCCCAGTTTGTGATTCTGGCACTCTTGCTATGGTTTACAGAAAGCAAGCAGGAGCCAAGCCAGATAGTCATTGCTAACTTATCTAAGCTCGATAAAATGACCGTTTCAAAGTCGCTTAAAAAATTAGCTCAACAAGGTCTAGTTAAAAGGACTGAACATGAACAAGATACCCGCGCTAAATCGGTACATTTAACGGAGAAAGGCAGGGCACTAGCTTTAAAACTAGTACCTATTGTCGAAAAAATTGACGAGCAATTTTTCGGAGCAGTTAACAAAACTGATCAACAAGCTTTAATTAAAGTTTTAAATAAACTCAATATTGATTAAGGCCTGGATCCCGGGTTCGCCTAAAGGCGCCCCAGGATGACAAAACCCTAGGTATGGTTCAGCTAAGCGTTGGGCCCTAGCATATCTTCAGGTCTTACCCATTGATCAAACTGTTCCGAGGTCAAAAGCCCAAGCTCAATGGCTGCTTCTTTTAGGGTTTTATGAGTTTTATGAGCATGTTTGGCAATCTTAGCTGCGTTGTCATAACCGATATGTGGATTCAAAGCGGTGACCAGCATCAAGGTATTGTTTTCATAGTATTTTAAGCGTTCAACATTGGCCTCTATACCGTGAGCGCAGTGTTCTTCAAACATTACACAGGTGTCAGATAAGAGTCTAACGCTCTGGATAAAGTTATAAATCATCAATGGCTTAAATACGTTGAGCTCAAAATTCCCCATGGAGCCGCCAAAGTTGATTGCCACATCATTTCCCATTACCTGGGAGCAAACCATGGTCATGGCTTCTGATTGAGTGGGGTTGACCTTGCCCGGCATAATGGATGAGCCTGGCTCATTTTCTGGAATGGAGATTTCACCAAGACCGCAGCGAGGGCCTGAAGCCATCCAGCGCACATCATTGGCGATTTTCATTAAAGAACATGCCAAGGTTTTCAAAGCGCCGTGAGCGAATACCAAGCCGTCATGACAAGCCAGGGCTTCAAATTTATTGGGAGCACTCACAAAAGGCAGGCCGGTCAGCTCTGCAATTTTCTTGGCGCCTTCTACCGCAAATTTAGGATGGGTATTAAGGCCGGTTCCTACCGCAGTGCCGCCTAAAGCCAGTTCATATAAACCCGGTAATACGAATTGAATTCTTTTTAAATCGTTATCCAATTGTTGGACATAGCCGGAGAATTCTTGGCCCAAAGTGATTGGGGTGGCATCCATTAAATGGGTACGGCCAGATTTGATTAAATGGGCAAACTCTTTGGACTTTTCCGCTAAGCTGTCGCGAAGCTTGGTGACAGCCGGAATCAGTCTTTTGTTGATATCGATGGCTGCTGCAATATTCATCGCAGTGGGATAGGTATCGTTTGAGCTTTGGGATTTGTTAACGTCATCATTGGGATGAACCGGTTTTTTGCTGCCGACGACTCCGCCTGCAAGCTCAATAGCTCGGTTGGAGATCACTTCATTAACGTTCATATTCGATTGAGTACCCGAACCGGTTTGCCATACTGACAAGGGGAAGTGATTATCAAGCTTGCCCGCTAAAATTTCATCGCAAACTTTGGCAATCAGATCGCATTTATCTTTAGCTAAAAGGCCTAGTTCACAGTTAACCAAAGCGGCTGATTTTTTCAGATAAGCAAAAGCGTGAATGACTTCATTTGGCATTTTTTCACTGCCGATAGCAAAGTGAATCAAAGATCGGGCGGTTTGTGCGCCGTAATATTTATCCGAAGGGACCTGGATTTCACCCATGGTATCAGTCTCAATGCGAAAGTTGCTCATAGCCATTCCTTATGCGATCAGTAAACGGCATATGATAACTCGATGCGCCTTGTATGAAAAGGGCAGGCGCTAATCAAGTTCCATAGTTACATTACTCTGAGCTGAAGCTACCGCTGGAACTGCTAAAACGAGTTCATGCTCAGCTTGCTTGGCGGTAATATCGATTTCTCCTGTATGAGGCAAGCGGCCTTCCTTTAAAAAGAACCGCAAGATCTCAACAGTCCAGGGCCCGCAGTTAACACCATCGTCCTGCAGTTGTTCAGTCTGCATCTGAATGTGATCAGCAGTGATTTTCAGATCAAATATGCTAGCCTCATTGAGGATTTCCACTAATTTTGCTTTATATTGAGGCGGGTTGCCATAGGGATCAAGCCAATAGATCAGAGGGTTGCCTGGTTGACGGTCAATATATAATCCCACCCAGTGGTTTTTATTGATTCTTAAAGGCAGAAAGCTTCGCGTCTGGGCGGGAGAGAACTTATCTAGTAAACGTGTTCTGATAAAATCAGCTTCTATCTCATCTGCGTTATCAAATGATAAAGTCTTAACAAAGATGATATCGGCTTTCTGACAGTAATGACTGAGTAATGTATTAATTTTGGCATCGTCATACCAAGGATTATCCTCGAATGCTTTGGCCTTTGATAGATAAAGAGAAGCGGGTTTCTGCTTATCATTGGCTGGCAAGATGCCTGCTGTTGAAAAGCACATCGAAGTAGCGTGATTATGGCTTTTTTTATCTTTGCTTATGGAAGGTAATGAGTTTAAATTTAATATTTCTCGTAAGGTATAGAGCGGGTCCTGCTTTTTAATAGACTCGATCATATCATTAAGTTGCTCAGGACTTGGGTGCAAACTATAAATTCCACTACCTAGCTTGATTCTAATAGATCCATCAGCCAATACTTCCAGCCTATTGGCGTTTATTGAGAATATTTTGAAAATTTGCTTAAAATTAGCCAGTATGTTTTTTTCCAAAATCGAGGCCAATTCGGGTTTGCTTTTTGCTAGAGCTTCATAGAGATCGAAAACCGCAATGACTTTTTCTGGCTTGGTACTCAAACGCAGTTTTGCCAATTTATCTTCGATAAAGCCACTGGTAGCTATATTGATAAAATCAATTAAAAATTCTTGTATAAATCCATCCGCAAGATAAGCTTGGAATAGCGTTTCTACTACTCTATCTTTGACTTTACCACTAGAATCTTTGAGGGCTTCAAATACTATTTTTCTGATGTTGAGATAAGTTGAATCTACTTCCAGTATTGCCTTTATGGGCTTAATAAGGTCAATCTGCAGAACTTTATGATATCTCGTCTGAGTACATAATTTTGCGAATAGGCCAATAAAAATAGTCTTAATTCGCTCTTCGGTAAAATTCATTTCATGGAAAAATGCTAATATCATCCATGTATCGTCATAGGAATTTTCCAGTTTGGCGATAATATTGGAGTCATTCGGGTCCCATAGCAGCTTAACAAAAAATGCTTTTTGTTTAATGATAAAATCTTCAGCGCTCTGATAATGTTCGAGCGCTTTTAAAAATATATGCCCATTCAGTTTATATGTGCAAATGGCATTGATAATGGCCAGATGATGGCTTTTATGTGCGGGGCGAGAACAGTCAATATTTTCAACAGTATAGTTCCAATGACCGTATTGCGTTTTACCGTGAATAATAGGAGCAGGCCATTGTGGGTAACGGGAATATGAAATACTTGCTTTTACGGGGATTAATTGAACTAAGTTCGCTTTGATTTCATCATCTAATGGAAGCAAATCAACAACAGCATTAATAGCGTTACTGCTAACCACTGGATTGAGAGAGAGCATTTTGCCAATTAGCAGCTTATTGAGTTCCGGGCTTTCGATTTTCCAGACGGCTAGGGCTTTCATAATACTAACAAAAGCATGAACTTTTATATCTTTTGTCGCAATGGTTTGAAGCAGGCTAGTGATTTCAGGAGTCGCCTCTTTTAACTTGCATAAGTAATGGATAGCATGAGAGCTGTATGTTTTATCTGTTAGCAAAGCTTTTTCTGAAACATAGGCTATCATATCGGCACTATCCAAGCTCAGCTCGTAAGCAGCCACGAGAGCCAATTCGATATCCTGATCTTGCTTACTTGCCATTAGCTCTTTTAAAACTGCTTCAAACCCCTTTTGATTGTTTTTATAAGCTGCTAGCAATTCTATTCTGGCTTGAACGTAGCCGCGGGTTTTTTTAGTGCAATGGCTTAACAAGGTTTTAATATCGCTGCCGGGATCTTGTGGCAATACAGCTATGGCTTCTGGTGCTTCAATTTTAGTGACAGCTCCAGCCTCGCTTATCGCTTTTGGCAGAATTGAAGCCATGGCTGATGAATAACCGGAGGGAAATAATCGGTTTAAAAGGCTATAAGCTCCACCGCGTTTATACAAATACAATTTTTGAGGATCGACTTTTGGGGGAGTGTAATGGCTACTGTAGCTGTATGCTTTTGAATGAGGTGGTTTTAAACTGAATATTTCCTCTAGTTTTTTTGCTTCAACCTCTGATTCGAGACTCTCTGCCCAAGCATAAGCATAAGGATGAGTATGAAGGGCAAACAGCTTAAATAATACCTCAACTTGGCGTGGGATTTCCTTGAATTTATTGTCCCATTTCCGTTTGATATAGTCAGCTAGCTTATCACGAACTTCGCTGCTATTAAGCCATGGGCTTTCTTTAAAAAGAGAAGCCAAGTTTTTTAAATCTATTTGAGCGTTGATTAAGAGCTTGAACCATCTGTCAGTTAATGCTTGATTGCGAATGAGTCCAGTCACAAAAGCCCACACGTTGAGGTAGCGAAGTTCGTTTTTGACGGGATCAAACCAAGCTTGGAATTTTTCTTCCGGCCAATCTCGCAGCCTATTGTAGACTTCGACTGCAGCAAAATATTCACGTAAACTGGGGTGGGCAAATACTTGTGCCGCAAACTTGCCATTATTGATCGGCTGAAGCACGCCAACCTTTAACAACATTTCAGGCCAGTTGTGGTAAGGGTCATTTGCAATAGGCTCGCCTAAAACTTCCTTGATAAGCTCGTATGATATTTTCATATCCGCATCTTTAAATGCGCGAAGTGCTATCTTTGCAAAATAGCCTTTAAAAGGCAGTTCTGGCTCTACGCCTTCTATTATCATCCCATCGCGTTCAGCATAGACACTGGCAATATGTTTTTCAAAGGCTTCATATAATTGGGTAATTCTTTCAATGCTGGATAAATTGCCGTGAGAGTAAGTAAGAAAAACCATTTCTAAGTAAATAGGGGTATGCATCAGCTCCCATATTCTGGGTTTGCCTTTTTCTATTGCAAGCAGCTCTTTGTAAATTTTTTCTGCTGGTTCACTCATAGAAGCCGTGGCTTTATAAGTTTCATCATTGGCTATGACATACCGCCTTATCGTGTTTTTAAGCTGATCATCACTATAGGGTGGGATTTCGTAATAAGGACTTTCTGATTCTACGGGTGGGATAAAGCCAGGTCGAGAAGTAACAACAACATTAGATTTTGTAAGCAGAACTTCTAATATTGAGCTGGCATCATCGTCCAACTCATCTTGGGCCTCTTCATAACTGTCCAGCAGCCATAGGGTTTTTACATCGTTTTCAGCCATTACGCTGGCTAACAGGCTGATTTCTGCTTCAGACAACTCTTGATTAAA
Organism: Gammaproteobacteria bacterium; assembly: GCA_029256015.1. Classification (GTDB taxonomy): domain Bacteria; phylum Pseudomonadota; class Gammaproteobacteria; order Francisellales; family CACEW01; genus JAQSYQ01. The sequence continues at coordinate 14,744 of JAQSYQ010000002.1, forward strand.
ACAGTACTTTGCTACCAATTCCGCCGCATGATAAGCTTGATCAAATCGAAAGTTAAAATTTTTCAAATCTTGAAGGCGGATGAGATAAACATATTCATATTTGGAGGCTAATTTATTTATTGACCAGAAATAAGCAATGGTTGTTAATAAAGTACTTTTCCCCATGCCTGCCTTAGCAAAAATGACTTGAGTTCCTTCATGTTTCAATAAGTTTTTCAAATCGATTTGAGCGCTTTGATCAATTTGGTTACTCTTGGTTGAGGCTTGGGTGAATGTATCTTCTTCATCAGCAGTATCCAAGCTATTAGAAGCATCAGCACTGTTGACGGGTTGTAGGCGCATGAGCTGCATAGCTTTAAGGTCCATCTCTAAACGTTTGTCAGTTTTCGACAGCCCTTGAATTTCGCTATAGCTTTCCTGATAAAACTTCTTGAGCTGTGCTGTGCCTAGCTCAATGGCAATTTCTGCTTTCTCTATAGGGTGAACTCCTATAGAGCTTACCGTGGCAGCAGCAAAAGGATTTCCAAGATGGGGAAGCTCAATTTCTTTAACAAATTGCCCAATTAATGCGCCTTCTTTTCTTGCCATCCAGGCGATAATCGAGTCATTTTGACAGCTGTGATAACGTGCGGCATTATAATTTGCAATCACACAGTTACCGATAGTTTGCAAGGGCAAGGCTTTATATGCTTGTATGTCAGATTTACTAATATTCTCGCCGGTCAAAATATTAATCTGATTATAGATGATAGGGCTGAGGTCCTTTTTGGCTTGCCAGGGATATTGATTTGAAATCACGGCATAAAGATACGCCATGCCGTTCTGCCCGGAATTCCAGGCTTCCGGCTTAATTTTACCGACAGGGAAGGGGTAAACGCTTTTGCCATCTACTGATGAACTGTGAAGCTCGCAGCCTTCACCTAAATTGTGTAAAACAATATGATAGCGACCATCTGTAATATGCTTAATCTGAATATACAAAGCGTGGCCTCTCCAGCCGCTACAAATGATATAGGATTCCTCTTTTTGTAAATTCCTAATGCTCGCGGCCATGCCATTTGTTAATGCTTGAAGTAAATTGCCGCGAGTTGTCTTGTCATCTATAAGTGCAATGCGTTCTCCTAGAATGTTGACCCAGTAGCTTTGCAAGCCACGTTTTAGCTCTAGTTTTAGTTCCTGGATTAATAAGCTTTTTTTCTCATTGGCTTCTTTATTGCTGCCTGCTAAACCATGTTTTTTTGTATAGTCTAATTCAATGGAGTCTATATCCCCCATTTTGTACAGGGCATCGCAAATGGCATAAATCCTGATAGGTAAGAAAACATCAAACGAGTTTCCCTTTTTGCCGGGTTTTTCAACCCAATGCAAGTGGCCAAGCTGCTTGTTTTTATGTTCGGAAAATATCAGTGCGATGTTGGTTCCACAAAGCCTGGATGCCAGCGTAATAATTTCATCATCCAAACTTTTACTGGTGAGACTTTTTCTTCTTACGGTTTCCAGTAGCAAGTCGAAGTGGGTTTCATCCAGATCCTGGGGCTGCTCAAGCATCCTGCAAGCGATGGGGTAATTTGCATTATCAAGAGCTAGACCAATCGGGCTTTTAAGTTCAGCATTAAAGCGATAGGGGCTGAACTGCTTATTCAAAGCTTGCATGATTGCCGCTTCGTTATTGCTGTTGACTAAATAGTGAAGAATGCTGTTGCCTTGCTCATCCCGTGCATGGTGATGGCTTTCATTGAAAGAGCTTAAATCTCCTGCTTGAATCAATGCAATTTCGTTTGCGCTTAGCAATGGCATGGCTATTCCCTTAGTACTTAAACTATAAACTTATAGCATGCTATGCTTTTGCGTTGATAGATTACAAGCTTATTTAATATACAAAAAACCAATCATTGATCAGCTCAAGAACAAATAAGAAGCCGGAATCAATACGGCAAGATAAACCAGCGATAGAATCCCTCCGACTGATAGGAAATGCTTGATCCTATATCCGCCTGAGCCCGATACAATGGTGCTTACCTGGTGGGTTGGAATTAAAAAGGCATTGGATGTGCCAAGCGCTACGACTATGGCGAACAATCTAGGGTCAGCCCCTACTCCCAAAGCAAGGTGCATGGCAATAGGCACTAATACCACGGTGGCGCCAATATTAGACATTAATAAGCTAAATAGAGCGGCTAGAGCTGCGAGGCAGGTGAGGATTAACCAGGAAGGAAAATGCTGTAGAATAACCAGCATTTGATTGGCTAACCAGCTTGCTGTGCCTGTGCTTTGCATAGCGAGTCCAAATGGGATTAATCCGGCCATCATAAATACGGTTTTCCAGCTGACTATTCTATATGTCTCATCTGGAGAGACGACCCCGGTCATAAACATTCCCACCGCACCGACCAGCAGGCCTATTGCTGCCGGCAAATGAAGCACCACGGTTAAAATTAAGCTTAAACTTAGCCATAGCAAAGCTTGATAACGCTTTTCGTGTTTAATGTCGACATTGGGATAATCGGTCGTAATAATCGCGAACTCATGTCTTTTATCAAGCCTGGATAAAGCGTCCCAGGTGCTAAATAGGCCCAAGGTATCTCCGGCACTCAGTTTGAGTTCTCTTAACTCTTCACCCTGATAAATTTGGCCGTTTCGGTAAATAGAAAGCAGCTGAACTTGGTAGTTACGCTTCATATGAAGATCGCGCATATTCTTGCCAATCAGCTCTGAGCCCGGCGGCACCACGACTTCGCTAAAACCCGAGCGGGTTGGGTTCAAAATATCAGAAAAAACCTTTAATTTGGGAGCCATCAATATGCCTGATTCCTGGCAGAAAGAGGAAACATCCTGCAGAAAACCGACTACTGCGATATGGTGGCGCTCTCTAAATTCAGTGCTTCTTAAGGCAGGCATTAAAATTTCCCTGCCGTTTGAAATCGCTAATACCGCTATTTTCTTATCGTTGAGCAAGCTCTCAAGCTGACTAAGCTTCATATTTCTAATGGGGTTATCTTGAGGAATTGTTAACTCAAAAAACTGCCCACCAAATCCATAGGTCCTTCTAAAATGGGTGACGTCAGCACCCAAGGTTAATTTGTCTTTAGAGATATCGGGTACCAGCCATTTTCCGAAAAAAAAGAAAAATAAAAGAGTAGCCGCCAATAAGCATATACCGACCGGCAATACGGTAAACATTTTAATGGGTTCAATGTCCATGCGGGTGCTTAGCGCATTTTGGGTAAGCTGGTTACTCATCAGGTCATTTAGCATCAATAAAGGGCCCGAGCCCAGTAAAGTTAAAGTGCCGCCAGTGATGGCGCAAAAACCGATGGGCATTAAAAAGCGTGATTTAGGAATCCTAAAACTCATTGAGGCCCGATTGATAATAGGGAGAAGCAAAGTAAAACCACCAATGCTTCGTAAAAAGCCCGAGATGATTCCCACTGTTAGAGAGAGTATCCAGCTTAATCGAGAAGGATCATCTCTTGAGACTCGAAATATCCAATTTGCTAAGCTTGAAATGAGGCCTGAGCGCTCAAGGCCCGCGCCTAACATCATTACAGCAACAATGGCGACCACCGCGTCACTAGAAAAGCCGCTTAGCAATTGATCAGTTGGAATAAGATGAGCTATGCCTAAAACGACTAAAACCAACATGGCCACGATATCAGATCGCCATTTATCCCAAATAAATAAGGCAACCATCGCCGCAGCGAGGCATAGCATAAATTTCATTTGAAAAGTCAGCGCAAGTGCCATTATGGGTCTCTATTTCTTATCATCACTAGTGTACAAACAAAATTTTGTTTACGCCACGAGTTTAGATAAGGATTCTACAATAGCAGCCTAGAGTTAGAAGCTTGTTGTTAGTATGATATTGGGATGCCTTGAGCTATTTCGTTCCGTTATGACTGTTAAACCAAATACATCGTAAGGAGAAAAAGCATGTTTACCCGGTTAGTAGAGCTATTTACAGATAATGTTGTCGTAAGTACCGATTCCGGTGCCAGTATAGTAGATCAAATGCGAGGCTTGGATATTCGCGGCTTGTGTGAAAAAGCTATGAATTTGATGTTGGCTAAATCCTATCCTGACGCCCTAACTTATCTGGATGAAGCGATAAGGCGTCCTATCTCTCAAGAAAATACCGAAGAGCTAAGTTGGCAAAGAAATGCGCATATTCTTCGTGCAATGAATAATCTTTATATCAGTACCTATGCTGGGATTATTGAGCAAGCTCTCAAAGATTTAAAAGCAGTTTATAGCGCTGACCAGAACCACCCGGTCTCATTGATGTGCGAGAGCTTGGTCCTTGCTCAACAAGCGAAACCTAATGAGGCAAAAGAAGTTTATAGTCGTGCTTTTCGTCGCATAGATTCAGTCCCGCCCGAAGCGAATTTATTGTTAGGACTAAGACTAGTTCATGGCGAAATTTTACGCTTATTGAAATTTAATAAACTGGCTCTAGAAGATTTTGAAGAAGCAAATAGGCTTAAGCCTAACAACCCCTTTATTTTAAGCCGAATGGGCCTGGCTTCTGCATCATCACGCAAGTTTGAAGAAGCTAAAACTATTTTAGAACTGGCACTTGAGCAGTGCCAGTTAAAAGGGGTTACAGTTCCCTTGATTCAAGACTCTGCACAAAGAACACTTGAAAATGTGAAAGCTACCCTGAGCGGTCAAGTTCCTCCGCATGGGCGCTTTCGCTCAAGCAGCGCTTCCAGTGGCGCAAGCTCAGGAGGAGCTGCTGGCGGAGGAGTTGCAGCCCCAGCCCCGGCATCAGCCGCTTCTGCGCCTGAGCAACAGATAAAAGAAGTGCAAGCATCCGTTAGGAAATCAATAAGGATTGTCGGCCAGATAGGCCATTCATTAGATGTTTCTCAGACCACTCCAGCCCATCGAGTAGATAGCCCTCATCCTAATCTGCCGCAAAGACACAGAGCAGTTCCCTCAGCTTTTGGCCCTGGAGCTGCCGCCCCAGCAGCTCAGTTAGGGGGAGAATCGGCACCGGCAGTAATACCGAGTGCTATTGCTGTGACCACGACCCCTGCTGTTTCAGCTACATCTCATGAAATGACGTCAGCTTCAGCTATTTCTGCTGCGGGCAGGCCGCCTAGACCGAGCCCCACAGCTCATGCACAGTCTGCAGCTGCTAAAGAACCGCAGGAAACTTCTAGTAAAGATTCGGGTCTGTCTGTGCGAGAGCGAATGAAGGCGTTTGCTGGTCCAGTGCCAAAACCACAAACATCTGGTACCGCCTCACCCCAAGCCAGGCCCCCGGCGCCCGCTGCATCCAAATCTTCACCTACAGGTACATCAAGCCCTTCAGCTGTTTTACTGGCAAGGCAAAACCTTAGCCCACAAAATAAGGCGTTAGCAGGTACTGCTGCTTCAAGCCAGTCCCAAGGCCAGGGCCAGGCTCCTATGCAAGCCACAGTTCTTGCTCAAAATAGAGTGCGAGGAGGCTCTGCGGGGATGGCTGCTGCTCGTAAAGACCAAGATCCTGCCCCAAGGAAGTAGCCCAGGTTTTGGAGACAATTAATTTATTCTTAGAAATTTAAATTAGTTGCTGTTAGCGCACGGCTGTGTAGAATTCGCCTAGGTTTAACAAGGAGAGTTATATGTTGCAAGGACAGGGAGTACCGCGTGAGACAGGCCGCATAAGAGGAGTTGGGGAGATTTATGCAGTTGGGGAAGAGACCCCGGAATCAAGCTATGCGAGTAATAGAGCATCAGTTACGGTAAATAGTGAGGGTTCATTTGATCCTCATTTTAGGCTAGGACTTTCTTTATGGTCCTCATTTCTTGGAAACCATTTAAGAAATGGCTGTATTCTCAAGCCTTATCTCCATAATAGCCAAGAATATCCCACTATATTTCATGCAATGTATGAAGATAATAATGCCGCCGGATGTTTTGGTATGCTGCTAGAAGAAGCTGTGGAAAAGGCTAATGCGGACGAACTAAAAGCAGCTCTTGAAATAAACGGATTGAAGAACCGCCTTTTGCAAGACCGTGATTGTGATGCCGCTACGCTTAGGCTATATGGCCGCCCTGCTGCTGCAGGAGGTGCCGGAGCCGGCGCTCCCTTATTTAGCCCTATAGCTATACCTCCTCGCCCTTTCTCCCCTCCACCTGCAGCTGCCTCTGCTTCTTCTGATAGAGTTGCAGAAATTATGGCCGAGTTTGATAGGGGACAAGCTATAGTTTCACCATTACAAGCCCCGGCACCTGCCCAGCAGGCTCCACTCTATCAAGTAATAGGGGTTGATTTGATGAGGCAACACCGTGTCCATGCTGTTGTCCATGCTCCGGCTGCTGTAGCCCCAGCGCCAGCTGCAAACAATGCTGCGCCAAGAAGATTTGTTATTGGCTCTTTTCCTGATCAAGCCAGGGTTTTTGAAAGAGCTCAAGCAGAGGCTCAAGCTAGAGATGCAGAGGCAATTAGACATGCCCGATGGCGCTCTCGCGGCTAGCCGGATGTAAATTTAATTTAAATCGATTACACTAGGCCCTGAGTTAAATAAAGGGCCTAAGTTCCGTGTCTAGACTTTCTTTGCTTCAATCACTTTTAGCAGAACGCATTTTAATTTTGGATGGTGCAATGGGCACCATGATCCAAAAACATAAGCTGTCCGAGACAGATTTCCGTGGCGCATTATTTGCGGAGCATTCTCGTGAACAAAAGGGCAATAACGACCTTTTGGTATTAACTCAGCCGCAACTTATCAAAGACATACATCTAGCCTATTTAAAGGCTGGTGCTGATATTATTGAAACCAATACCTTTAATGCCAATGCGATTTCCATGCAGGACTATGGCATGGAAGATCAGGTTTTTGCTATAAATAAGGCCGCAGCAAAACTAGCGCGAGAGGCGGCTGATTCTGTAGCAACAAAAGATAAGCCACGCTTTGTATCTGGAGTATTGGGGCCTACCAACCGCACGGCTTCTTTATCTCCAGATGTGAATGATCCCGGATTTCGAAATATTGATTTCGATACATTGGTAAAAGCTTATTATGAGGCAACGGATGGCTTGGTTCAGGGCGGGGCGGATATTCTGCTCGTTGAAACTATATTCGACACCTTGAATGCCAAAGCCGCTTTGTTTGCCATCGAGCAGTATTTTGACGACAAAAAAATAAGATTACCGATTGCCATATCAGGTACGATTACCGATGCTTCAGGAAGAACTTTGTCAGGACAAACTGCTGAGGCCTTTTGGTATTCAGTTCAGCATGCCAAGCCAATATTTATCGGCTTTAACTGTGCTTTAGGCGCCACTGAAATGCGACCCTATGTGAAAGATGTGGGCACTGTAGCTGATACTTTTATTAGCTGTCATCCTAATGCTGGGTTGCCCAATGCATTTGGAGGCTATGATGAAACTCCAGAATCCATGGCCCTTATTTTAAAAGAATTTGCTGAAGCCGGTCTGCTTAACATTGTCGGGGGCTGCTGCGGCACAACTCCGGAACATATTAAAGCCATTGCAGATGCACTTAAAAATATTCGCCCCAGAAGCCTTCCAGCTATTGAGCCCTATTGCCGACTAAGCGGCCTAGAGCCTTTGGTCATTCGCCCTGAAAGCAACTTTATCAATGTAGGAGAGCGCACTAATGTCACAGGCTCCAAACGATTCGCCGATTTAATTAAAGCCGGGGAATATGAAACTGCTTTGGAAGTGGCCAAGCAGCAGGTAGAAGGCGGCGCTCAGATTATCGATGTCAATATGGACGAGGGCATGCTGGATTCAAAAGCGGCCATGCTCAAGTTTTTAAATTTAATGGCAGCAGAGCCTGATATCGCCAGGATTCCCGTTATGATCGACTCTTCTAAATGGGAAGTCTTGGAGGCGGGCCTTAAATGCTTGCAGGGTAAGGGCATCGTTAACTCAATTAGCTTAAAAGAAGGCGAGACTCAATTTATCGAGCAAGCTCGCCTTATTAAACGATATGGAGCCGCGGTTGTGGTGATGGCCTTTGATGAGACCGGCCAAGCCGATACTAAAGGACGCAAAGTCGCAATTTGCCAACGGGCCTATAAAATTTTAACAGAAGAAGTAGGCTTTGCTCCTCAGGACATTATTTTTGATCCCAATATTTTCGCAGTGGCAACCGGAATTGAAGAACACAACAATTATGGACTGGACTTTATCGAGGCCACCAGCGATATCAAGGCAACTTGCCCGCATGCTTTAATTAGCGGAGGGGTCAGCAACTTCTCATTCTCATTTCGCGGTAATCCGATGGTGCGTGAAGCCATGCACTCTGTATTTTTATATCATGCCATCAAAGCCGGTATGGATATGGGGATTGTTAATGCCGGGCAGTTAGAGGTCTATGAACAAATTCCGCTAACACTTCGAGATGCCATTGAGGCAGTTTTATTGAATACGCATCCTCAGGCTACCGAGCATTTATTAGAACTCGCCGAAAACTTTAAAGGTGGGGCTAAGGCCAGAGTGGAGGATTTAAGTTGGCGAGAACAGTCTGTGGCAGAGCGATTAAAATACGCTTTGGTCAAAGGCATCGTGGATTATATTGATCAGGATATAGAAGAAATTCGCCACCAGTTTGCCAAAACCATTCAGGTGATTGAAGGCCCATTAATGGATGGGATGAATGTGGTTGGAGATTTGTTCGGCGCCGGTAAAATGTTTTTGCCCCAGGTGGTGAAAAGCGCAAGAGTGATGAAAAAGGCGGTAGCCTATTTGCTTCCCTATTTAGACCAGGAAAAAGCAGCCAATCCCCAAGCCAAAAGCAAAGGTAAAATTTTATTGGCAACGGTTAAAGGCGATGTGCATGATATCGGTAAAAACATTGTCGGCGTAGTGCTTCAATGCAATAACTATGATGTGATCGATTTAGGCGTGATGGTGCCCACCCAGAAAATTTTGGACTCGGCCAAAGCGGAGCATGTCGATATTATTGGCTTAAGCGGCTTGATTACCCCTTCATTGGATGAGATGGTTTTTGTTGCCCAGGAAATGCAAAGACAGGGCTTTACGGTCCCCCTTTTAATCGGCGGAGCGACTACTTCCAAGATGCATACCGCGGTAAAAATCGAGCCTCAATATCACAATAATCAAGTGATCCACGTGCTCGATGCTTCAAGAAGTGTGGGAGTGGTCAGCAACCTATTAAGTGAAACCCAGCGGGATGGATTTGTATCGGATATCAAGCAAGAATATCATCGTCTTCGCGAAAGACATCTTAATCAAAACAAAGACATAGAATTTGTAAGTTTGAGCGAGGCAAGGGCAAATAAGTTTAAAATAGACTGGCAAAATGAGCCTCCGCAAAAGCCTAAATTTTTAGGGATTAAAACATTTAAAAACTATGACTTAGGCAAGCTTGTCGAGCGGATTGACTGGACTCCCTTTTTTCAAACCTGGGAGCTAGCCGGCAGTTTCCCTAAAATTTTAGAAGACAAGGTGGTAGGAGCTGAGGCGACTAAAGTTTATCAGGATGCTTTGAAGTATTTAGAAAAAATTGTCAAAGAAAACAAAATAAAAGCCCACGGGATTTTTGGCATTTTCTCGGCCAATTCAGTGAATGACGATGATATTGAAGTCTATGAAGACGAATCCAGAAGCAAGGTCATAGCTAAATTTTGTAATTTACGCCAACAAACCAAAAGATCTGGCCCTTACTTAAGTTTGGCGGATTTTATTGCGCCTAAAGGCCTTCCTGATTATATCGGTGCTTTTGCAGTAAGCGCGGGCTTTGATATTGAGCCTTTGCTTAAGCAATATGAAGCCGATCATAATGATTATGCCTCCATTATGACCAAGGCTTTGGCAGACCGCTTGGCAGAAGCCTTTGCTGAGCACTTACACGAACAAGTCAGAAAGGAATATTGGGCCTATGCTCCCGATGAGGGTCTCAGCAATGAAGCGCTTATTAAAATGAAATATCAGGGAATAAGACCAGCTCACGGTTATCCCGCTTGCCCCGACCATACTGAAAAACTCACTTTATTTAAACTGCTTAAAGTCGAAGAGCAAGTTGGTATAAAATTAACTGACAGCCTAGCCATGTGGCCAGCAGCTTCAGTCAGCGGTTTATATTTTGCTCATCCCAAAGCTCAATACTTTGGCTTGGGCAAAGTTAACCTGGAGCAAGTAGAAGACTACGCCAAAAGAAAAGGCATAAGCTTAGAAGAAGCCAAGCGCTGGCTTTCGCCTAATTTGGTAGTTTAAGCGTTTTTATAAAGTTTTGTTTACATTCAGCTTGGAATAGAAACAAAGTACGATAAAATGTTTACATTCTCACTGAAATAGAGCATTCAAAGACTAGATCTAAAGGCTTTCGCCCAATCTAGTCATTTAGCCAGGATTAAAACTGCCATAGCCAATATTAATTGCGCGGTTTACAGAGTTTTCGGCAGGTTTTGGGCGAGTTCGCCAGAGTGTATAAGCCCCGGCAGCCAAGCCTACTAGCCCTGCTCCTACCAAGCCTCCGCAAATAGTATCACCGGTATCTTGAGAAATATTAAATACATTAGATAAATCGGCTTCTTTACGAGCGATTTCAATGCTTCCAGACAAGGTTAAAGTCATAGCAATAATAAATGTAACTAAGGCGGGATAAGGGTTATGCAGAGCTTGAACTGGTATTGGTCTTTGGCCTTTCACTACAGCAATAGGAGTTAAAGCTGAGCCGGCAACACTGCGGTCATCGACAGTGAGTAAAGAGCTGTCTGCATCATCGTCGGGCAGATTACCTGAAGCCGAAGCACCGCTTTGGTTTAAATCGACTGAGGAGACATCGGGATCTGCCCCCGACATATCAACGATGGCTTCATCATCACCTAGCTCACCTGCACCTTTAGACGAAACGCGTAACCTAATTGCTTGGTGCATATCTCACTCCTTTGCTATATGGTATTTGCAGTATAGCGATTAAAGTGATTTTTGCTGGATAGATTTTACTATAGGAAAAAAGCTTTCCAGGGCACGACGGTATACGTGTCGTTTAAAGGCAATGACTTGAGACATGGGATACCAATAATCCGCCCAGCGCCAATGATCAAATTCCGGATCATCGCTACAGTCAAAACACACTGCACTATCATCACTCACCAGGCGAAGCAAAAACCATTTCTGCTTTTGGCCAATGCAAGTATTGGGCGAGGATTTGCGAACCATATGAGCAGGCAAGCGATATTTAAGCCAGCTTTTGGTGGCAGTAATCACTTCAACGTCTAAGGGTTTTAAGCCCACTTCCTCATAAAGCTCGCGGTACATTGCGGCAAGGGCTGTTTCCCCTTCATTGATGCCACCTTGTGGAAATTGCCATGACCGTTGTCTGATGCGCTTGCCCCAGAAAACTTTGCCTCGCTTATTTATTATAATAATACCGACATTTGCTCGATAACCCTCTGCATCGATCACTGTATCTAATCCGAATCAAGCTTTTCATGTTTCAAGAATAACGTAACACTCACTATTTTTCTAGCTTTAGAAAGAATATTGATTAAATATTGATCTGCGGCTTTAAAGGGGGAATTAAATAGCTTATAATGCAGGCATACCAATTATCGTATTGGACAGGGGAATCTCTATGGCACGCAGCAAAAAATCTTCTATGGATTTTGAGGCCTCTTTAGCCACTCTGGAATCTACCATTCATAAAATGGAAAACCAAGAATTAACTCTCGAAGAAGCCTTGCGTTGTTTTGAAGACGGGGTGAATCTCGTTCAAGCTTGCCAAAAGGCTTTAGAAGAAGCTGAGCAAAAAATTCAGGTGATTACCAATCGCATGGCCAATCCGCATCTATGAGTTTGGCCTATTCTCAATTTTTGAAGTTTCAAGAAACTTGCCAACTGCGTTTACAAAATAAACTCGTCGAATTTCTTCACTCAAAGCATTCCACCTTATATCAAGCCATGTCATATAGTGTGCTAAATGGCGGCAAGCGTTTACGCGGCATGTTGGTTTATGCGGTAGGTGAGGCTTTGAATGCGCCCATGTCTGAATTAGATATAGCGGCTTGTGCAGTGGAGATGATTCATGCATTTTCTTTGATTCACGATGATCTTCCTGCAATGGACGATGATAATCTAAGACGTGGTAAGCCGACTTGCCATATTGCTTTTGATGAGGCCTGTGCCATTTTGGCAGGGGATGCATTGCAGACTTTGGCTTTTCAGATTTTAAGTCAAAATAATTCACCCGATTTTAAAGCTGATACTCGTTTGAAAATGATAGAAGCTTTAAGCATCGCAAGCGGTGCTGATGGGATGGCCGGAGGGCAGGAAATCGATGTGCATGCCGCTGGGAAAAAATTAAATCTGCAAGAGCTGCAATATATGCATCAACTTAAAACCGGTCGCTTGATCAGCGCTAGCATTGAGTTAGGTTGTCTGGCTGCACAACGAGAACAGCCGCCTATACGCGCTGCTTTGTTGGATTATGCTGAGCAAATCGGCCTGGCTTTTCAGATTCAGGATGACATTTTGGACATTACCTCGGAAAACAGCATTTTGGGTAAGTCAGTTCAAAAAGATTTAAAACAGAATAAACCGACCTATCCCTCACTGCTAGGCCTAGAGGAAGCAAAGCAACAAGCCAAGCTTGCTCACGAATCGGCCATTAATTCTTTAGCACCTTTAGGCGAGTCTGCCAATATGCTAAGGGCTATAGCAGACTATATAGTGCAAAGAGACCGATAAAAGCCTGGATCCCGGATCAAGTCCGGGATGACAAAAAACTGGATCCCCGCTTCTCTGGCTTTCAGTCATCGCCCGAGGATGATGATTCTCTACAAACCCTTTGTCATTCTGGACGACCAAAGGGAGATCCGGAATCTAGCTTTTGCTTTTTGTAGTGGATCCCCGGTTCTCTGACTTTCAGTCATCGCCCGAGGATGACGATTCTCTAAGCAACAAGTTGCTAAGAGAATCTGTCACTTTATACCAAATTCATTGCCGGTATGGATTAAATAACCCCACTTTTTATGAATCAAATGGTCCAAAGAAATTCTGCCTGAGCCGTGGAACATCAACATCATCAGTAATATTCCCCAGGTAATATGGTCATCAAGACCTGTCACTCCGGCAGGGGTCCATAAGAAATGGAAAGATATAGCACAAAATGCATTGTAGATAAAAAATAGGAAAATAAAGAAACGGCCGCCAAGTCCTAAAATCAATACGCAGGGCAGAAAAAACTCAGCAAAGGTCCCAATATAAGCCGCCAACACGGGATTTAAAAGAGGGACGGAATATTGGTCTTTGAACAAAACTACAGTAGTGTCCCAGTCATAAATTTTACTCAATCCTGATAAAAAGAAAATCTTAGACAGCCAGAACCGGGCAATAAGGTCGCCTACATCTTTTAAACGGTTAAGCAATCTCAAGATAGGTCTGACTATTTTTGCTGGCAGGATAATATGGTAGCTCATGAAATCTCCTCATTTTTAACGTGAATCAGTTGTAATTGGCATAATTTTGGTAGGCATTCTGCAGGCCCTGGCCGTAGATCTAAGTCTTCTAATATCTTGCATATTTTTAATAAAGAAAGTCCTTTAGATACATAGCTTAAAAAAGTCCATTCTGCCAAGTTAAGTTCTAACATCATAACTTTATGATTAAGTTGGAATAAGGCTAAATAGCAAGGACCGTTTAAATTAAAGCCGAAGTTTCCCTGATATTCAGGCTGGCAAGATTGCCAGATTTTATTGATGGAAAATTCAAACTTAAGCAAGCGGCAATTTTCAGCTAAGCTAAACACAATATTGTCACCCTGCTTCAAAATAGCCTGGCTTAAGTCTTCAAGAGAAATACTTCGGTTGTTAGCCCCGTTGAAGCTTTGATGCCAATACCATTCCAGTTTTGCTAGTTCGTTAAAATAGGGAAGGCTCATATTATGAGAAGCTTCTATAAACTCTGGAAACTGTTCTCCATAGTGGTTAAGGTTGGGAGAGAGTGAAGGATAGAAATCGATATAGTTCCATGCCACTTTGGCAAAAAATTCATCCCCTACTAATCGTTTACAAGATGGAAAGATTTTGCTCAAAGTATGAAATAAAGTAGAGCGCATGCTGGATTGATATATTTTCATACCTTCTGATAAGACTTCAGGCTGGTTTAAGCTTTCAAAAAATGTTTTTTGGAATTCAGCTAGTTTCATACACTTCCTTTGCTTGGACGCTATGCAAAATAGCTTGGGCTTTATGGTTTTCCTCCATCAGCACCTGCCATGTTGGAACGTGATTATCCCATTCGATGCAAGTAGGTTTTGCCCCAAACCGTTCGACAGCACTTCGATAAAGTGCCCATACTTCAGGGTAAACCGGGGCGCCATGATTATCGATTAGAAATTTTTCAGTTTTTTCATAGCCAGCCAGATGAAATTGTTTGACTACTTCAGTAGAAATGTTTTGCAGATATTCTAAAGCTTGGAAGCCATGATTTTGGCTGTTGACGTAGATGTTATTAATATCAAGCAAAATGCCGCAGCCTGATTGACGGGCAATATTATTGATAAATTCAGCCTCGCTCATTTCAGAGCATTCAAAGTGAAGGTAGCTTGAAATGTTTTCCAGCAAAATAGGTCTTTTTAAAAAATCTTGAACTTCGAGGACCCTCGCTACAATATGTTTAATGGCTTCATTGGTATAAGGTAAAGGAAGCAGCTCATGGCTGTAGCGGCCTTGATAAGAGGTCCAGCAGAAGTGGTCAGAGATAAACGCGGGTTCTAAGCTTTGTGCTAAAGCTTTCATTTGTTTTAAATAAGCAAGATTGAGTGGATCAGAGCCCCCAATAGATAATCCGACCCCATGCATAATAAAGGGATATTGCTCACGAATTCTAAGCAGCTTATCAAAAGCTGGGCTAGAGTGGTCTAAATAGTTATCTGTCAGTATTTCGAACCATGAAACCTTGGGGGAGTGCTCTAAAATATAAGAGTAGTGCTGGCTACGTAAGCCAACACCTACTGTGGATTCAAGACTGTTAAGCATATCTATTTTTGTGCAGGTTTAGAAACAGGCTGGGAAGGGCTGGAGCTGCTTTGAGCCGGCTTTGAGGAGCTACCTGGAGCTGAGGTAATCGCGCCAATTTTGGCTCCAGCTAATTGTTCGCAAATGCCTCTTGGTAAAGCAATCCAAGCAGCAGGAGAGCGATCGACCGCCACGGATCCACCGCAAGCGCTGGAATTTGTCGCGCAGTCATTTTTGCCGGCGGCTGCCACTCCATAGCATTCAACATAATCATTAGCGTTCATTTCAACTGCTCGGCTTTTTGCTAGTTTTTCGCACATGCCTTTTGGCATAACCACTGCGGTATTGTTTCCGTATTTAGAAACACCATAGCATTCAACATCACTTTGGGCTGGCTTACTGCTGCAAGCGCTTAAACTTAATACACTTAGAGCTAATACTCCAGACAAAGCGGCTTGGGCAGTTAATTTGGC
This sequence comes from Gammaproteobacteria bacterium, assembly GCA_029256015.1. Taxonomy (GTDB): domain Bacteria; phylum Pseudomonadota; class Gammaproteobacteria; order Francisellales; family CACEW01; genus JAQSYQ01. The sequence goes on from JAQSYQ010000002.1 coordinate 30,154, forward strand.
AGATTTTGTTTTTTTCATATTTTTCTCCGAAGGCTGATATTAAAATGTAGACCATGAAATGAGCTTATGCAATCCCAATAGCTTGATACTAGCCTGATTTTATCGTACAGTGCGCAGACTTAAATTTGGAAGAAGTTATCGATATGAATGGCAGATTTACGGTAAAAGTTATCAGTGATTTTTCAGCTTCCCACATATTACCTGGCTATCCAGGAGACTGCGCTCGCCTGCACGGCCATAACTGGAAAGTAGAGCTCGAAGTTAAAGTATTGGCCTCTGATATCAATGAAATTGGCATTGGCGTGGATTTCAAGGACCTGAAAAAAGCTCTGCGTCAAGTTTTGGATCGGGTTGAACATCGCCACATCAACGATATTCCGCCTTTTGATAAAATCAGCCCCACAGCTGAGAATTTAAGTATGTGGATTTATCAGGAAATCAAGCCCTTGTTAGCCCATACTCCTGCAAAGTTAGAAGCTATTGGATTATGGGAAACCGAGCGGGCCATGACTCGCTACAGTGAAGATGCCGCTTAGCATAAATCTGTCAGGCGTTGTATTTAAGCCATAAAGGCATTATGCGGTTTAGATAATCCATAAATTTCCATAGGCCTACACGGTGCTCTAGAGTGCCATATCGGTCTTCTTTAGCCTCAGGGAATCCAATACCAAAACCGAACAGGCCGGGGGCGATAATGCCGTTTCTATCGTTATAGCTTAGAGATTGCATGCCCTCAACGATAATGTGGCGTTTTTCAAATCCGGTGGCGTAAATTGCTTTAGTGCATAAAGGCAGCTGAGCGCTGAGGTGCTCCTGGGTAGACAGGACTCGTTCCAGTCTATCGGGCAGCTTTCCATCAATATTGTCTCTGGCCCAGGCTGCTGTTTTGCCTTTTAAACCGGTATCATCGTATAGAATCCAGTCATCAAAATAGACTGCGTAGCGTAATGGGGATAGATAGAAGTTAATCACTTTTTTAACTTCAGTCTGTTCAAGGAGGCTGCGCAGTATGATAATGGCAGAGTGCGAAGCGCCAAATACTGCAACCGTATCGTTTTTGCTGCAGGTTTCTTTTAATAAAGCAGGGTTAAGCGCAGTGCTTAGATGGATTTCTTCTACTTCTGGAAGCTTTAAAGACTTGGGCTCAGCCCCGGTCGCTAAAATCACGTTTTTTGCATAAAGTGTGTCGGAGAATAAGCTGATCTTCCATTGTCTGTCGCGAAGTGCTAGCTTTAAGGCTTTATCTTTTACACAATGAACTTTGCTTTGCAGGCCGTTGCTAATCCATTGTAGGGCTTCAGCAGCATATTTAAGGTAGCAGGTTTCATTAGGATCAATATCTTGTATTGTAAAATGAGGAGCTTTTTCGTATTCAAAAGATTGGCAGGCCTGATAAAACCGAGTAAATAGCGCCACTTTAGTATTGCTGGAAACTTCAAGCCATTTAGTGCCGAAGTCCCCTACTGTAAACTGAGGGTCTACCCATAAAATAGACTGGCCTTTGATGCCTTGATCAAGTAATTTACCCACTGCTGCAATACCTGCAGGGCCTGCACCGATCACTGCCCATTCAAATGTATTTTTCATCGTGTTCTCCTTTTTCTTAATAATAGACTATTATTCTTTATAAATTAAATTCATAATATTTATTCAACATATAAGAAAAATTGATATGAGAATAAGCGCCAAGCAAATAGCCTTGTTTTTAGAGGTGGCTAAACAAGAAAATGTGTCAAAAGCGGCTGAGGCTTTGCATTTAACTCAGTCCGCGGCGAGCATGGGTTTGATAGAACTGGAAAAACAACTAGGCGTTAAACTATTTGATAGGCTTGGCAAAAAATTGGTATTAAATCAAACGGGGGAAGCCTTGCTTCCTAAAGCCTTGGAAATTATTATTAAAATTCAAGAGTTTGAAGATTTCTCCATTCAAAGAAACCAAATGAAAGGCGAGTTGCTTATTGGAGCAAGTACAACAATCGCTAACTATCTATTACCTAAAATCATTTCGCAATTTGTACAAGCTTACCCTGAAGTAAAAGTGTCACTTCAGGTTGGCAACACCGAACAGATTATCGATCAAACCAAGCATTTTCACTTGGATATAGGGTTTATAGAAGGGCCTTGCGCTACAGAAGAGCTCAAACTAGAAGACTGGCAGCAAGACGAACTTGTTATTTTCGCTAGAGCAGGTCATAGCCTGGCAGAAACAGAGCTGAGTTTAGAGGAGCTCTCTCAAGCAAAATGGATATTGCGTGAAAAAGGTTCAGGCACCAGAGAAATTTTTGAGAGAGCCATTTTTAATAAGTTAGCTTCGCTTAATATTTTGCTAGAGCTTGGCAGTGCTGAGGCGGTTAAACAAGCAGTGATGGTCACAGAGGCCCTGGGCTGTGTATCGGCTTTAGCTTTGCAAAAGGAATTGGAAGCAGGAAGCTTGATTAAATTGAAAGTATCAGAGCTGCATATTAAACGAGAGCTGTCTATTTTGACCCATCCGGCTAGATCAGAGTCGGTTATACTTCAGGCCTTTAGAAAAATGTGCTTAGCTGAAAAAGTCGATAAGCCAAGAATTAAGCTTAAAGCTTTGGTTATTTAGTTAAAAGCGCAGCTTGAAGAGGTTTTAAAAAACTAGACTCGCAGTAATGGCACTTTAGTTCTACCTTAGGGCCGGCTGCTTCGACATGGAAATGGCTCTTGATAGATTCCCTGTGAGTGATGCAATTTGAATTAGGGCAGTCCAATAATCCACTAATCGTTTTTGGAATAGTAGCGACTACCTTTTTAACCACTTCAGAGTTTTTGATGCTGTTGATCGTCGCTCCGGGAGCCAATACTCCAATTTCGTTGATTTCATTTTCGCTTAAATCACGACCTTCTATTTTGATTAGGTCTTTTAAACCAGAGCGATGGCTGGGCAGGTTAATGCCGACTGTGACTTGAAAATTAGACCTGGCAATTCCAAGTAAGCTCAGCATGGCAATAGCTTGGCCTGCGGGGATGTGATCAATTACGCAGCCATGCTTAATTGCAGTCACTGATAAGGTTTTGCTCATTTTTTAGCTCCTTGCCAGCAGCTTCCGGCTGACTATACGCGATGGGGGTTAGCAAGGGGGATAATCGCGAACACTTCCCCTTTGCCGCCGAGACCGAATTTATTTCGGGCCGGCGTATTTACTCGGGAAGGAGTTCACGCTACTTGCTTTTTCAGCGGAACTCCTGGCTCCTTGCATAGCAATGCGGCTATGATGGCTTGCCTCACCGGGATGCCGTTAGCTGCTTGCTGAAAATAATAAGCTTGAGGCAAAGCATCAACTGTTTTTGCAATTTCTTCATTGCGGGGTAAAGGATGCAATACTTTGAGATTGGATTTGGCTTCTTTGAGCAGTTCAGGGCTTAATATCCATTGTTCTTTAAAGTGTTGAAGCTCAGTATTATTGAACCTCTCCTTTTGTAGTCTAGTCATATACAGCACATCGACTTTTCCAATAACCTCTTGAATATCTTGATGAAAGGAAAATCGGATGCCTTTTTTGCGAAGCAGATCACAGATTGAACTTGGCATATTAAGGCCTTCAGGCGCGACAAAATAAAGCCTCGCATTAAAATGGGCAAAGGCCTCAGCTAATGAATGTACGGTGCGTCCGTATTTTAAATCTCCCACCATCGCGATGGATAATTCATCCAGCTTGCCCTGGGTTTGTTGTATGGAAAAAAGGTCTAATAAGGTTTGGGAAGGGTGTTGATTACCGCCATCTCCAGCATTGATCACCGGAACATTTGAGACTTCAGCAGCCAAGCGGGCTGCTCCGGCCTGCGGGTGACGAATCACTAAAATATCACTGTAACTTGAGATAACCTGAACACTATCGCTCAAGCTTTCGCCCTTACTGCCGGATGAAGTATTGGCAGGGTCGGCAAAACCCATTACTTGGCCGCCAAGCTTGAACATAGCGGCTTCAAATGATAAACGGGTTCGGGTAGAGGGCTCATAAAAGCAGTTAGCTAAAATTCTACCTTCTAGCAAATTGGCTGTAGGGTGCTGTTGAAATTGAGAAGCGAGTTTCAAAATGAACTCAATATCGCTTCGGCTTAAATCAGAAATGGATATCAAATCTTTGTTGAATAAAGGGTTATGCATGCTAATCCCTAGATTTATTTTATTTTTTATATGGTAGCAGAAAAGTGCCTGAGCATACAGCTTGTTTCATTTGTATGCACTTGGAAATTATAAAAATTAGCTGGGGCTAGAGGTTGAGTCTTCTTGACAGCGTGCTTGATATTCTTGCATTAAGCGTAACTTCTGCAAATCAGTATCAAGTAAAGCTTTAATAATTTCAGCGGGAACAGGAATCCCTTTTTCTGTATATATCCGGGCAGCAGTTAGATAGTTGGCTTTAGCATCATGAAGAAGAGCGAATTTTTCTGTTAATTGGTCGCAATTTGGGTGCGCTTTTCTATGCAAATACCAATAGCCAGAGACTGTTCCGGGAACCCCGCTACCAGAAAACATTTGCTCTCCCCTTTAGATCTTTATGACTGTGATTATCTCTTGTAGTAGCACCAAATTTGTTCATTATGCTGCTTGCTATGAGTCTATAAAGTATATGCTAGCATGTAAATTTACATTTCGGGACACTGTTTCAAAGCTACTCGATACTTTTCTATTTGCATTTGGGTCATTTGCAGAGCTTTTTTATTTTCTTCAGGAACAGGAAGCCCTCTCTCTTGGTAAGTGCTAATTACATTAAGCCGTTTTTTTTCTGCTTCAGTATAAATAGCCAAACATTCTCTAGCCTCTTGGCACTTTTTTTGCTTAGACTTGAAATAGCCTAATGCATATAAAGCACCGATTGAAGCACCAGCCGAGGTAGCAACGGCAGGGGGTGAGGGCATAATTACTCCTTCTACTCAAATGGATTGAGAATATCTTCAAGTTCATGACTCTGTTTTGGATGAAAATCATTTATTTTCATCTCGCCTATACTGTCGATAACACTATCAATATCTACATGGTGGGAAATAGCCCATAAGAGTGGAACAAAAGCCATTAACTCCATCATAAAAAATCGGATTCCTCTTCTTGTTTGCGTTGCTTTTCTATTTCTATTAAAGCTGGGTTATTACTTGGGAATCCCATGGATTGGATTATAGATGAGCTATGGAGCTTTCGTTTGTTTGCAGCTGTAGCAAAGCTTAAGCTATATAACGGTATTCTTTTAAGACTGTGTCTTGCCAACATAAAATATTTCCTGCAATCAATACTCAATTAAATACCTAAAATTTTTTAATAAGTCCGTACAGCTATCAATTCGTCTTAAGAAGCTAATTTTAATAGCTTACATAATAGTAGTTTGAATTGCATCCAGCCAGTAAGTTTTATACTGCCTATTAATTAAACCCAAGAAATTATTTTGAGGCTGAGTTTGATAGCAACTTGGGATCATGAAATAAATAGCCATGATAAGCGCCATGAAGGGTGCGCATCGTTACTATAATCCAGATAACGGATAAGCTGACGACTAAAAACCTTCCAAATTCTGTAAACATAAACAATTCAGTTTGAATGCCAAGGTTTACAGTAGCCATAGTGTAAACTCCTAAGGGGAAGGTATAGGCCCAGAATCCCAGATTGAATGATAAGTTTTGTTTGAGATAATATAGGCTTCCGATAACTGCCATAACAAACCACCAGGTTGCTAAAGCCCACATCAAAGTCCCCGCAATCAAACCTATACCAGGCAATATTTGAAGCATACTGGTCAACTCAGGAGAAATACTGAGATTAACGGTATGGGCATTTTGGCCAATCAAGATAAAGGCCAATGCACCGGTACCCGTTGGGCCTAAAGGCAACCAGATGGATGCTGCCAGATCTTTGACAGGGAGCTTATGAATGCAGAGCCTTTGAAAGAAAATAACCAAAATTCCAAGGGCCAAAGACACAGACACAGCTAACAATATCATGCTGACTACTAAAATAAGCAGGGCATGGTGATCTCCGACATAAGGCAATAACAAGCCACCGCTTGCCGCTGCTACCTCGCAGGCCACAAATGGCAATAGCCATACTGCCGTCATTTTTTCTAAAGCATGGTCATGAATGACAAACATATAGCAAGGCACTAATAATACGCAGGCAATGGAAAGGGCTACATCCAGCCACCATAGACTAATGGCGATATTGACCGCAGCTTGCCCCATGATGGGCAGGCCAAAAAATATAAAACCGTTAACTATGGTAATGAGCCCCATGGGAATACATCCCAAAAACATGGGTTGGGTGGAGTGTTTCAAAATCTGAATAAATGAGTTTTTAAAAAGCAGAGAGCGTGCTGTGAGCATTAAGCTAAACGCAATAAATAGGATGATATTCCACATCCAGATTCCTGTGCAAATGTCTTTAAGCCAGGGCGAGTGGCTAGCCAAGGTATTTAAGCAAATAGCAGTAATCCCTGTGCCCATGGTCATGGCAAACCAGTTAGGAGTGAAGTGCCTAATGACCTCTATTGGACTTTTATGGAAGCTGAAAGGTTTTTGCATAAAGCACCTGGTTATTTTTATTGTTATAGATTAAATATAGACCAGGTTTGCTTTTTATTTAGAAAACCATTTAGACGTTATCAGCTGCGAAAGCGTCGACTTGGATAATCTGCTTACGTAAATTTTCACAGTCCATAACAGCTTGAAGCTCAATTTCATCAAGCCAGCCTTGCTCGAATGCATAGTTGGCTTGCTCTGCTTTACAATGAGACTTTTTCAATTTGCCATCATGCTGCCACTTCTTCAGTTTATCCAATAAGGGCTGGGCCTTTTGCAATGCCTGGAATGCCATCTCGACTCGTCCAACTGCATCATTTTCATCAAGTTTTATATAAATCAGCTTGCTTAAGCGTTGCCGAAGCGGGGAGTTGCTGAGCATCTGTTTAGCAATACTGTGTTCCAGCTTATCGGACGGGATCTTATAGGGATTGCCAAAAGGTTGTAACATGACTCGCATAGTCCACTTCACGATAGGATTAGGGAAGTTTCTGATGAGTTCGTTTAAAGCTTCTCCGCCTTTATATAAGCAATATTCCACTGTCCAGCGAGTCACATCAAGTTCGGTTTCAGGCTCATGGCTATCGTGAAAGGCTTTTAACGCGCTTGAGGCTAGATACATATAGCTCATCACATCGCCAAGTCTTGCTGACAGTCTTTCTTTGCGTTTTAAGTTTCCGCCTAAGCTCATGAGGGCCATATCTGAGGCCACAGAATAGCAGGCGCTCAAAGTCGATAACTTTTGATACAGCCTTGCCAAGTGGCTATGAGGCGCTTCCGCGGCCAAGCCAAAGCTGCATTTATAAACAAGGGCTCTTGAGACATTACGAATAATATAGCCCACATAAGAAAACAACAAGCCATCGAATTCATTGCTAGCCGGTTGTACATTCGACTGATGGACAGCTTCCATCAGTTTTCTAACATAGGGGTGGCAGCTCATCGCTCCTTGTCCGTAAATAATCAAATTGCGGGTTAAAATATTGGCCCCTTCCACGGTAATGCAAATTGGCATACCTTGATAGGCCCTACCCAAATAGTTATTCGGTCCCATCATAATGCCGCGTCCGCCGTGAATATCCATGGCATGATTTAATATCTGTCTGCCAAGTTCGGTCATATGATATTTGGCAATGGCAGAGGCTACCGCCGGTTTTAAGTGTTGGTCATTAGCAGTGATAGTGAGCCTTCTGCAAGCATCTAAAAGATAAGCAAAGCCGGCAATTTTGGCCAAAGCTTCTTGCACTCCTTCAAATTGACCGATGGGCATATTGAATTGTTCACGCAGGGCTGCATAAGCACCTGTTGTGATATAGCTTAGCGCACCGTAGGCACAGCTTATGGCAGGAAGCGAAATAGCGCGGCCTATAGATAAACATTCAACCAGCATATGCCAGCCTTGGCCTACTCGAGCAGGTCCTCCGATAACAAATTCCAATGGCACAAATACGTTGTGACCTTGAACGGTCCCGTTCATAAAAGCTTGATCCAGGGGAATATGACGCTTGCCGATTTCAATGCCAGGGTGATTTCTGGGCAATAAACAAACCGTAATGCCGATATCCGCTTTTTCCCCTAATAAATGATCAGGGTCATATAGTTTAAAGGCCAGTCCAATTAAAGTGGCTACAGGAGCCAGGGTAATATAGCGTTTACTAAAGTTTAAGCGAATACCAAGTACCTCTTGGCCTTGGTATTGGCCTTTACAAACAATGCCTTTGTCGGGCATGGATGAAGCGTCACTTCCCACTTCAGGGCCAGTCAAAGCAAAGCAAGGAATCTCCTCACCTTTGGCTAGCCTAGGTAAATAATGTTGTTTTTGCTCAGCGGTCCCGTAGTGATATAAAAGCTCGCCGGGTCCTAGGGAGTTAGGCACCATTGCGGTAACAGCCGCGGTTAAGCTTTTGGTGGCGATTTTCATGACCACAGCTGAGTGAGCTGCTGCAGAAAAACCTTTGCCGCCATACTCTTTGGCAATTACCATCCCAAAAAATCCGGCCTGTTTTAAATAGGTCCAGATTTCAGGAGATAGGTCTTTATCTGTATGTACGATTTTCCAGTCATCGATCATGCTGCATAAAGTTTCAGTTTCGTTATCTAAAAAGCTTTGCTCTTCTAAACTGAGCTCAGACAGTTTTAAATTAAGCAGGCTTTGCCAATCAGGATTGCCGCGAAACAACTCGGCTTCCCACCAGGAGTCGCCGGAATTTAAGGCTTCTGCCTCAGTTTCAGACATTTTGGGTAAGTTATTTTTAATCCGTTCATAAACGGTATGGCTAAATTTGTGCTTTATATCGTCCCAAAATTTCATGCTACTCTCTTTTTCACTATGTCTTGTTCAGACTGTTTGCGAAGTTCTCTTTTTAAAATTTTCCCTACTGGACTTTTTGGCAGGAATTCGTAAAACTCCACGCTATGAGGCGTTTTATAAGCGGCTAATTTGTCATGGCAAAACTTAATGACTTCCTGCTCATTTAAACTTGATCCCGGCTCTTTTACAATACAAGCTTTCACTGTTTCACCGTGCAATGGATCGGGTATGCCAATCACTGCCACCTCGTTAACTCCAGGCATGGATTTAATCACTTGTTCCACTTCAGCCGGATAGACGTTGAAACCCGAAACAATAATCATATCTTTTAATCGATCCACAATATAGACATAGCCTTGCTCGTCCATATAGGCACCGTCCGCGGTATGTAGCCAGCCATCTTGATCAAGCGCTTTTTGAGTCTCAGTGGGGTTGTTCCAATAGCCTTGCATAACCTGAGGACCTTTTACACAAAGCTCGCCGATTTCTCCATATGGCAAGGCTTTGTTGCTATGATCGCGGATCTGAACTTCGGTAGAGGGAATGGGTAAACCAATGCTGCCGTTAAAAGTTTTGCTGTTAACAGGATTAATACATACAGCTGGAGAAGTTTCGGTTAAACCATAAGCTTGAGTGAGTATACAGCCTGTGACTTTTTGCCATTCTTCCGCCACCGGTTTTTGTACGGCCATGCCTCCGCCCAAAGTCAGCTTTAAGCGACTGAAATCGCTGGCTTTGAAAATGGGATTATGCAAAAGTGCATTGAATAAAGTGTTAACTCCGGTGATAGTGGTATAAGGCGTTTTAGCCAGTACTTTCACCAGGCTTGCAATGCGCCTTGGATCAGGAATCAGGACGTTTTCACTGCCTAGTTTTATAAAGAGTAAGCAGTTAGCAAGTAGGGAGAAAATATGATAAAGCGGGAGCGCGGTAATGGCGACCTCTTGGCCTTCTTCGAATATATCTTTCACCCAAGCATGGGCCTGTTTTAAATTGCAGACCATATTTTTATGAGTTAAAACAGCGCCTTTGGGAAGGCCTGTCGTGCCTCCAGTAAACTGTAAAAAGGCGATATCATTGCCATCGAGTACTACCGGCATATAGGGTTTTTTAGCTCCTACTTTCATTACTTCACGAAAGCGGACAGTATGCCCTTTGTGCCAGGCATGAATTGATCTTTTGATAAACTTTAAATAAAACTGAATGGCATTTCTTTTCCAAAATCCATATAAATCGCCTACCGAGCTTAAGATCACGGTATGAACTTCGGTTTGATCGATAATCGGCTCCAGCTCATTAGTGAAATTATCCAGAACCATAATGGCTTTAGCGCCTGAATCTCTTAGCTCTTGCTGAAGATTGGGGGCTTTGTCCAAGGGATTTAAATTGACGACCACAAGACCTGCCTGCAAAGCGCCGAATAAAGCAATCGGATAGTCCAACAAATTAGGCGACATAATGGCAAAGCGGTCGCCTTTTTTTAAATTTAAATAATGCTGGCAGTAAGAAGAAAACGCCGCAGACTTAAGCCAAAGCTCAGCAAAACTGATACTGGTTCCCTGGCAGGTAAATGCGGGTTTGTCCGCGAACTTCTTGCAAGACTCTTGAAAAACTTTTACCAGCGTTTCAGAAATATCATAATCAATTTCCGCAGGAATGCCTTTTGGATAATGCTTAAGCCAGACTTTTTCCACAGCCTAAAACCTTTTAAAAATTATCGAGTTGTAAGTATAGTGGGAGTTTGACAGAAGGGGAACCATTAAGGTGGTGATAGGCTTTTTGACTTAGCCTGTCTTTTAGCGATTTCCGTTCTAATGACACGAGGAAAGGCCTTGCTGCTGCAATCCAGTTTGAATCGGCATAAAGAAAAGTCGGCATGCTGGTATTGCTATGAAGTTTTAATGATTATAGTGAAGTATTTTCTGAAATAAATAAGGCTTCAGGTCCATCTATATTTTAGCTAAACTTTAAAAAAAGCTTTTATTAGCAGCTTTCTGTGTTTATATTTCACGCAATATTTTGTAGTCAGAGTATAACATGGAAGTCGATCATAAAAAGAGGCTTTGCTCTTTGTTGGCAGGGGGAATGTTTTTAAGTATAGCCAATGCAATGCCCGGGTTTGATAAGGACAGGGACAGTTATTCCCTTTTTACAGCCGCCGGTTTATTCTGTTTTTTATTGGTAATTGCAGATGTGGTTTACGTACGCCGTCGCAGTGCGGCCATTCAACCTGAAGCAGAAGTAGAAGCAATTTCTGATACAGCGGCTACGATAGCAGCTAGCCTACGACAAGAAATTAGCATGCAGGATTTGCCACAGCATCAAGCTGCTGGAACGAACCTTCTATTTCAAAATCAAAGCAAACAAGAAGGCCCTCCCTTTAGCGGAGAGCCAGCCGAATCCAGGCTAAAAAGAATGCCTGAATCCAAACAGGTCGGCATTGCTTTAGTGGTTTCAAATGAGCCTATCTCTTCAGCTACAGCAGGGATGGCCACTTTTTCTGAGCAATCAGGCCCTCAAGCTTTACGAGTCCAAACTATGAATTTAGGGCTGGCTAATGGTATAGGAAGATTCGGAGCTCACTTTGATTCGCCAACTCCTGGCAGAACTCCTATTTCTCCTTAAGCTTGTAACAGGCTTTACACAAGATCTTTTGGTAGTAAATTGATAAAAGACAGTAAATTTTTCTCAATTTACCTAGAGGAGATTAAGATGTTTCGAACAAATCCTTACAATCCATTAAAAGATCCCATTTTTATAGCTGGCTTATCCATAGTGATAGCCTCAGCTGTTAATCATTTAAATAGCGGAGCGAATAATATAAAAGATGCGATGCCATCACTTGTTTTAGCGTTTTTAGGGTTGGGAACTTGTGCTATTGCTTCAGGTTATGGCTATACCAGTAATCAACAGGCAGAAATGCTGCGAGCCCCTGCTGAGGCACAAATACTTCAAGCACAAGCTAATAGGCAAGAGCCTCAAGTGGCAGAAACAGGGCAAAGGTCGCAAGGCATGCTTGAGATCAAAATTCCTACACCTATTACGGATGAGACAGGTAGATTACCTGTCATGACTGAAGCCGCAATTCCTCAGGCCCCACAAGAGGCGCAAAGTACGCAAGCCCCGGCAGAGGTACAAGAACCACAAAGCATACCGGAAGTATACAGCGTGCAGGCCATGGCTGAAGCCGCAATCCCTCAAGCTTCGCAAGAGGGGCAAAGTATTCAAGCCCCAGCTAAGGAACAAGAACCACAAAGCATAAGAAAGACAGACATCGTGCCGGTCATGGCTGAAGCCGCAATCCCTCAAACTCCGGCTGAGGAACAATTACCACCAAGCATGTCGGAGGCAGATAGCGCGACAACCATGGCTCAGGCTCCAATGCTTCAACCCCAAACTGTAGCTCCCGTCAGGTTTGTTCTGGCTTTAGCGCATGCTCCCATCAAGCTAGCTCTAGCTTCACCTTTAAGCAAATAGCTAAGCCTAATCTAAAGCAATTTGCGATGAATTAGGCTTATTTCATTTATACCCTCGCCCCTGCAGCCAATGGATGGCCTAAGCAATCGGGATCAAACAAAATATAAAAAGCTTTCATTGCTAATCAAACTTGTTTATATTTCGTCCTCTTGCTAAGAGGTACATAACATGGAACGTTATAAAAAAAGAATACTGGTTTGGTTAGGCCTAGGTGCAAGCTTATTAATCGCCAGCAGTGTCAAACAATCCGACGAAGAAAATATCCCTTCTTTTTCATTGCTCGCAGCAGGTTGCATATGTTTAGCAATGATTCCTTTAGAGTTATGTTGTGCTCCTTCTCGCACTAGTCATCAAGTGCAGCCGGCTCAGTTAACTGGCTACTCCAATAGGGGCAGCCCTTACCACCCTGGGGCCTTGGCTCACGCGGAGGTCGCAGTAGAAGTTAGCCCTAGTCCAGTAACAACAGTGATGGCTCAAGAGTCAAATATTGCCCCACCTTTTTCTGTACAAGCCCAAAACAGAGAACCAGTACAAGGTGCTTCTTCCTCTACATTGAACAATAGGCCTAGAGAAGGCGTTGAAACGATAGTTTCTTCTACAACCAATGAGACTGTGCAAACAAGCGTTGCTCAGAAAGGTGATCGCTGGTGGGCGGAAGCGAGGGTAATCTCTCCTCCACCTCCAGCTTTGACTCAAGTTGTTTCTCCTTTACGGCATTTTTACTGTCCAGGAAATGATGATGTAGATATGAGAAGATTTGATGGGATTTGCCAAAAAGACACACATAAGATCGCTAGCTCAAGGGCTACTCTTGATATGGAAGAAAGCCTTATTGCGAATGGCTATTAGCACTTCTCAAAAATGGCCGCAGCGCCCATGCCTGTTCCAATGCACATAGTAACAAGCCCATAGCGGCCGTTGGTTCGATGCAGTCCATGAATAAGCTTAGCGGTTAAAATCGCTCCGGTAGCGCCTAATGGATGACCGAGTGCGATAGCACCGCCTTCTGGATTCACTTTACTCCGATCCAGCTTTAATTCTCTGATGACTGCCAAAGATTGGGCGGCAAAAGCTTCATTGAGCTCAATCCAGTCCAGTTGATCAAGGGTTATGCCGGTTTGTTTTAACACTTTAGGGATTGCCATAATGGGCCCGATTCCCATAATTTCTGGAGGGACTCCGGCAACAGAAAACCCGCAGAATCTTGCCAGGGGTTTTAAGCGATGTTGAATTAAATAACGCTCGCTGACGAGTAACACGGCTGCAGCCCCATCAGAAACCTGAGAGCTATTTCCTGCTGTCACTGATCCGGTTTTATCAAAAGCCGGCTTTAATTTAGCCAAGGCTTCCAAATTTGTGCCTGCTCTTGGGCCTTCGTCGATATCGGCTATGCTTTCAGTGATATCAATTTTAAAAGAATCTAAATCGGGAGTCCGGCTTGTTATGGAATAGGGTAAAATTTCATTTTGAAACCAGCCGTTCTCAATAGCAGCTAAAGCTTTTTGATGGCTTTCTAGAGCGAACTGGTCTTGATCTTGGCGGCTAACCTGCCATTTTTCGGCCACTTTTTCCGCGGTAATACCCATGCCATAGGCAATGCCGACAAGCTCATTCTCTGTAAAGAATTTAGGATTGGCGCTGAGCTTATTGCCGCCCATTGGGACCATGCTCATGCTTTCAACGCCTCCGGCGATCATGACATCAGCATCTCCCAAGGCAATGCGATCGGCTGCCAGGGCGATGCTCTGTACTCCTGAGCTGCAGAATCGGTTAATGGTCATGCCGGGAACAGAGTCAGGTAAGCCTGCAAGCAAAGCGGCAATTCTTGCCACGTTCATGCCCTGTTCAGCCTCTGGCATGGCGCAGCCTAAAATCACATCTTCAACATCTCGAGGGCTCACTCCTGGCACTTGATCCATTACGCCTTTAATGACATGGGCCGCTAGATCATCGGGGCGAACTTGGCGAAATATGCCTCGGTTGGCTTTACCAACCGGAGTTCTTAGAGCTGATACGATATAGACTGCTTGCTTTGTCATTTAATAACCTTCCTTAAAATCCACCCTAGCCCTCCTTTTTTTAAGGAGGGAATTTAACGTTGTCACCCTGGCCCTCCTTCATAAAGGAGGGCACCCCCTTCTAAACCTCCCTTTTATAAAGGGAGGTAGGGAGGGATTTTAATTTCTTAACGGTTTGCCGTTTTCCAACATATATTTAATTCGGTCTCGGGTTTTAGAGGTTTCAACTAATGAAATAAAATTCTCTCGCTCTAAATGCCACAGCCATTCTTGTGAGACTAGGCTGTTGCTGTCTACTTCGCCTCCACACATGACTTCAGCTAGTTTAGTGGAAATCAAATAGTCATGCTCTGAAGCAAAATGACCTTCTTTCATATTCACCAAAAACCATTCAATCGTCGCTCTGCCTTGTCTTCCCAATACCGGAATGCTGGGGGCTAAAGGAGGGCGATAATTAGATGCTGCCAAGGCCCGGGCTTGCTCTTTAGCGACAAATAAAAGCTCATCGGGGTTGAACACAATGCAATCGCTTTCTCGCAAATAGCCCATTTTTTTCGCCATTACAGCGCTTTTTGAGACTTCCGCCGTAGCGATATTTTTAAAGTAAGCTTGCAAGGATTGTTCAGGGTTTTGGGTTTGGCTGGCCCGAAGTGCCATTTCTTTACAGCCGCCAGCGCCTGGAATAATACCTACTCCAACCTCTACTAATCCAATATAAGATTCCAAAGCAGCCACGACTTTATCGCAATGAAGTAAAAGCTCACAGCCTCCCCCAAATACGTAGCCTTTGACAGCGGCAACTACGGGGATTTTGGCATAGCGCACGGCAGCGATGGTTTCCTGAAATTCTTCCAGGGTTTTGTAAAGCACTTCAGCTCCGCCAAAAATAAAGCGCTTACCTAAAGTCATTAAATCTGCACCGGCGCTAAAATGTTCACCGTGGCGCTGCCAAATGACCATAGCTTGATAAGAAGCTTCACTAACCTCAATGGCTTTTCTAATGCCTGCCAATACTTCGGCGTCGATAGTGCACATTTTGGTTTTAAAAGACAGAATAGCGATGCCATCGCCTTGGGTCCAAAGTCTCACCCCCTCGTTTTCAAATAGGGTTTCGCCTTCGTTAAATCTTTCTTCTAAAACGGCTTGAGGGAAAAGTTGTCTTTGATAGACCGCTAATTGACGTCGACCCTGGTATTGATTGCTTTGAGGGCTATAAGCGCCTTCTGCTTGATAAACGCCGGAAACTTGTCTTACCCAGGCAGGTAAAGCAGCTTGAGCTAATGTTTTTTTATCGGCAATGGCCTGCTCAAGCTCTTCTGTTATTTCCTGCCAGCCGGCTAGCTGCCATAGCTCAAACGGGCCTTGTTTCCAACCAAAGCCTAAGCGAATGGCTAAATCTAAATCTCTAGCGTTATCGGCAATACTTTCTAAGCAATAAGCACTGTAATGAAACAGGTCTCTAAAACAGTGCCAAATAAACTGGGCTTGCGGATGAGATGAAGCCTTTAATTCAGCGAATTTTTTATGAATATTTTTTTCTTTTAGGATTTCAAGCACGGCTTTATCCGCTTTGCCATCTGCTTTGCGGTAATCCTGTTTTTGGATGTCCCATACATAAAGACCGTCATCTCGCTTATGATAAATGCCTTTTTTAGTTTTTTGCCCTAGAGCTTTGGCTGAAATAAGATTTTGCACCCATTGCGGCATGGTATAGAGCTTGCGCCAGGGGTCAGCAGGTAGATAGGTCAGCATGGTATTCACGACATGGGCCAATACATCCAGCCCGACTAAGTCAGCTGTTCTGAAAGTAGCGGATTTAGGCCTTCCCAAAGGTTTGCCTGTCAACTGATCGACAATTTCTAAAGGAATATTGAACTGCTCAGCGTAATGAAAAGTCGCCAATACTGAAAATACACCGATTCTATTGGCAATAAAGTTTGGGGTATCTTTGGCCCGGATTACGGATTTACCTAAAGTGGTGGTTAAAAAAGTTTCGAGCTCATCCAAAATAGCGGGATTGGTTTTTGAGCTTGCGATTAGCTCCACCAAAGGCATATATCTAGGAGGATTGAAAAAATGTGCTCCACAGAAATGTGCCAATAGTTCTTTGGGCAAATGATGGGATAATTCTTCTATACTTAGGCCGGAGGTGTTGCTGGCGATAATGGTATGTTTGTTCACATAGCGTGAAATATCTTCGTAAAGATCGGCTTTGATCTTAATGTTTTCAGCGACGGCTTCGATAATAATGTCGCATTCCCTTAGGTATTCTAAGTTGTCCGCATAGTTAGCAGGGATAATAGCTTGAATGCATTCTAGAGCAGCCAAAGGCTGAGGGTCCAAGCTTTTCAACTTAGCCAAAGCTTCATTGATTATTTTATTAGGATTATCTTTGGTCGCTAAATCAAATAAATAGGTTTTAATACCGGCGTTGGCAAGATGAGCGGCAATCTGAGAACCCATCGTTCCGGCTCCTAAAACAGCGGCGGTTTTAATAAAAAGATTAGACATCTTTGTTCCTCTTTAGAGCAAGCTCTGGATGTTTTACTTTACAGGGCTTGCCGATTTGTGCAATCGCTACATAGACAATTTCTGACATGGCGACTTTCACCCAGTCTTGGTCCATGGCTTGGCGACGTTTTACATAGACTTCTATTTTGGTGCTAATGGAAGAAGTCCCCACATGCAAGACTTCAGCAAAAAGCTCGATGTAATCGTTGACCAAAACAGGCTTTAGAAACTGCATGGAATTGACCGCTATGGTAACAATTTCAGTCCCAGCGACGACTCCTGCCACTATCGCTCCAGCTAAATCCATTTGGCCCATTAGCCATCCGCCAAATATATCCCCTCGAGAGTTGGCATCTTGGGGGCGAGCGATGAGGCGCATAACAGGATTAGAGACAATATATTTTTCAGTCATTTGCTTACCTCAATTTTCATTAAGCATAGCGGTTTTTGGGGGTTCTTGCTAGCTTGCGAAACTGTTATAGTTATGCAATGAAATTTAAGCAGGGGGATCAATGCAAGAACCTAGAATAGCTACTCCAATGGGATTTTTGATAACAAGACTGGAAAACTATATTGCAAACCGTGATAGAGAACCTGATAAGCCCGTAGTTTTTTTTGGATATCGTTTGGATTACTCTAAACAGCAGAAAATCAATGCGGCTCAGGCTTTACTGGATCATATCAAAACAGGAAATCCGATCGATAAAAAGCATATTGGCCCTTTAAAAAATGGAGACCTTGGCGAGCATTATAAAAGTTATCAAGATGTAATGGAAAGACGACAGGCAATGCCTTAATACGGCCTCAGTAGTCCAATCCAAGCTCCGTCTTAATGTGGCTTCACAAACCTTGCCCAGGGTTTAGCGGCTAAGGTTTTGCCATGCAGTTTCGCTAAGGATTGCAGCATAATCTGAGCGATCTGCAAATTGGTAATCAAGGGAATATGATGGTCAATTGCAAGACGTCTTAAAGTAAACCCGTCAGTTACCGAAGTGCTGCTAGGATTGCCTTGAGGGATGTTAATAATTAAATCGATTTCATGGTTAATTATTAAAGATTTGGCGTTGGGCTCCAGGCCTTCACTGGCTTTAAATACACAGTTGGCGCTGATTCCGTTTTTCACCAAAAAGTCATGGGTTCCCGAGGTGGTATAAATTTCCCAGCCCAGCTCATCTAGTTTTTTAAGTTGCTCCAACAACCTTGGCTTTTTCATATCGCTAATGCTGACAAAAATCTTTTTGCGGCGAACGCTTTGTTCAGTCGATTGCCATGAGCGGTAAAAAGCATCGAGTAGGTCTTCTCCCAAACAAGCGACTTCTCCTGTGGAAGCCATTTCTACATGAGCGACAGGGTTAGCGCCTTTTAAACGACTATAGGAAAACTGTGGAGCTTTGACTCCTACATAGTCCAAATCCAAAGTGTTATACATTTTGGGAGAGTACTTTCCTAACATTACTTCGGTAGCGATCTCGATAAAGTTGTAGCCCGTTACTTTTGAAACGAAGGGGAAAGATCGGGAAGCCCTTAAATTACATTCAATCACTTTAATGTCGTTATTTTTGGCGATAAATTGGATATTAAAAGGGCCTGTAATGTTTAAAGCTTTCACGATTTTCTTGGTAATTTTTTTGGTTCGTCTGATGGTTTCCAAATACAAATGCTGAGGAGGCAAAACGATGGTGGCATCGCCTGAGTGGACTCCTGCATTTTCAATGTGCTCAGAAATAGCATAAATCTCAATATGCCCTTTATCGGCGACTCCATCCATTTCAAGTTCTTTAGCTTCGGTGATAAATTGCGAAATTACTACAGGATGGTCGGGCGACACCAAGGTCGCTTGTTCTAAATATTTCTGCATTTCATCATCTGAATAAACCACATTCATCGCCGCGCCTGATAATACAAATGAGGGGCGAATCAATACGGGATAGCCCACTTTTTCTGCAAAGGCTTTGGCTTTATCTAAACTGCCTGCAACCGTCCATTGCGGTTGGCTGATACCAAGCTCATTTAACAATGATGAAAATGTTTCCCGGTTTTCTGCGGTATTAATATTATCAGGAGAAGTTCCCAAAATCGGATAGCCGGCTTTGGCTAAAGGATTCACAAGATTGTTAGCAATCTGTCCGCCCACTGAAACGATAATGCCTTTTACATTCTCAAAATCGGCAATGTCCTGCACCCTTTCCAAAGTGAGCTGTTCAAAGTAAAGCCTGTCTGATTCATCGTAGTCTGTGGAGACGGTTTCTGGGTTGGAGTTAATAATAATCGGGCTTTCACCCAATTTTTTCAGGGTCCTTGAAGTGGTGACCCCTGACCAGTCAAATTCAACCGATGATCCGATGCTGTATGGGCCTGATCCCAATACAATCACAGCGGGATTGTGGGAGGGTTTGATATCATTCTCGCTGCCATGATAGGTCATATAGAGATAGTTGGTCTGAGCGTCGAATTCGCCTGCCAAAGTATCGATTTGTTTTACAACAGGACGAATATTCCATTGCAGTCTTACAGCACGGATTTCCTGTTCAGATTTATTTTTTAACTTGGCGATGATTCTGTCTGAAAAGCCCGTTTTTTTAGCAAGTCTCATTAATTCAGGGCTTAATTCTTCTTGGGCTAATCTTTGCTCAAGTTGGGCAATGGCTTCAATATGATGTAAAAACCAAGGATCAATATGAGAAAGCTTATTGGCTTCCTGAATGCTGCCGCCTTGTTTAAAAAACTGATACAGAGCAAAAATTCTTCTGTCAGTAGCGTGCTGAATTTCATCCTGCAGGTTTTCAATGGGGAAAGGGTAGTCTGCAAGCCCTGTCGCGCCAATGTTAAGCATGCCAATGGCTTTTTGCAAAGCTTCGGGGAAAGAGCGGCCCACAGCCATGACCTCGCCCACGCTTTTCATTTCAGTGCCAATTCTGCGTTCAGCTCCTTTGAATTTGTGGGTATCCCAGCGTGGAATCTTGACCACGATATAGTCCAAGGCAGGCTCGAAATAAGCACAGGTCTTTTTGGTAACTGAGTTTTTCAAATCATATAACTTGTAGCCCAGCGCCAGCTTTGCTGCAACAAAGGCCAAGGGGTAACCTGTGGCTTTGGAAGCCAAGGCGCTTGATCTTGAAAGGCGAGGGTTGATTTCAATAACTCGGTATTCTTTGGTTTTGAGATTATAAGCGTACTGAATGTTGCACTCACCGATAATCTTAAAGTGATTGGCAACCTTGATCGCGATTTCTCTTAAAAAGTGATACTCGTGGTTATCCAGTGACTGAGAGGGCGAGACCACAATGCTTTCCCCGGTATGAATTCCCATCGGGTCCAGGTTTTCCATATTGCAAACGGTCAGTACATTGCCGGCAATATCCCTTACAATTTCATACTCAAACTCACTCCATCCAATTAAGTTTTCTTCAATCAGAATTTGTGGGGCAACGCTGAGAGTCGCTTGGGCTCTTGTCTTTAGCTCTTCTTCAGATTGAATAATACCGGAACCCAAGCCCCCCAAAGAAAAGCCTGAGCGCATCATCAAAGGATAGCCCACTTGTTTAGCGGCTTTTAAGGCCTCTTCTACTGTGGTCACTCCAAAGCTTTTTGCAGTTTTTACCTCGATGGAATCCAGTTCCGCTTTAAACAAAGCCCGGTCTTCTGAGAGGCGAATGGCATGAGTGGAGGTGCCGAGTACTTTTACATTGTGTTTACTAAGGATGCCGGACTGCTCTAAAGCAAGGCCTAGATTTAATGCGGTCTGCCCGCCAAAACTTAGCATAATGGCATCGGGCTGTTCTTTTTCAATAATCTGCGAAACGGTTTCAAGGTTGAGCGGCTGCAAATAGACTTCATCAGCCATATCGGGATCGGTTTGAATAGTGGCGATATTGGGGTTGATCAAGACAACTTTAATGCCTTCTTCTTTTAATGCCTTAATCGCTTGAGAGCCTGAATAATCAAATTCTCCTGCCTGGCTGATGCGTAATCCACCTGAGCCTAGCAGTAAAACCTTTTTCAGCGAATGAGGCTTATGGTCCATAAAGTTATTGATCCTTAATCATTTTATAAAATTTATCGAATAGCCAATTGGTATCGATAGGCCCAGGCGCGGCTTCCGGATGGAACTGCACCGAGAAATAAGGTAGAGATTCGTGTTCTATGCCCTGTACGCTATTGTCATTTAAGTTGCGGAAAGTGACTTTCCAGCCTTCAGGAAGCGTATGCTCGTCGATAGCAAAGCCGTGATTCTGTGAAGTTAAAAAGCAGCGATCGGTTCCTTCTTGTAAGCAAGGCTGATTTTGGGAGCGATGCCCAAATCGTAGTTTATAAGTCTTGGCACCGATAGCGAGCCCCATTAGCTGCGAGCCTAAACATATTCCAAAAATCGGCTTTTTGAGCTCTAAGGCTTTTCTTAATACTGAAATGGTTTCCTGGCAGACCATGGGGTCCCCGGGGCCATTGGAAAGAAAGACCCCATCATAAGGCTCATTGGTGTAATCATAGTTATAGGGGACTCTTTTTAATTTGACTGGCAGTTTTTGCAAATGCCGCCAGATATTTTCCTTCATGCCGCAGTCCACCACGATCACGGTTTTATCGCCAGCTCCCCCCTCAACGGGTTCTTTAATGGAGACTTCGGCAACCAGATGCTGCTCGTTAATATTGGGAAAGGCTTTGGGCAACTCATCGCCAGTGACAATCGCACCGGCCACGCATCCGCGTTCTCTTAATATCTTTGTCAAAGCCCGAGTGTCTACTCCTGCCATCACGGCAACGTTTTGAGCTTTGCAGATATCCAGAATAGAGCTTGTAGCGTGTTCTCTTGAGTAAAAGTCAACGGCTTCTGAAACAATCATGCCTCTGGCATGCAGTTTATGAGATTCCCATTCGGAAGGTTCCGGCACACCGTAGTTGCCAATCAATGGGTAGGTAAATGTTAGGATTTGACCGGTATAGGAAGGATCCGACAGGCATTCTACATAGCCTACCATGCCGGTATTAAACACAATTTCGCCAAAAACAGTGGAAGCTTGCCAGTCAGGAGAATAGCCTTCAAAGACTTCCCCTGTCGATAAAACTAATTTGGAGGGTATCATTTTTTTTGCCATTCCTTTCCTCCCTTAAAGCGAAGCTGTGGCAGAATACCAAAGCCTAGACAAATTCTTGGAAGGGTAATAGCTGGATGCTAATCTGTCAACCTGTTATTTGCTGTTGGGAGCAGTAAGAGTACACGGGATGAAAATTTATAGAGCAAGCCTATAATAAATTTATACTTCTCAATCCGAAGGAGGCTTTGTGGAACCAAACCCAAATGTTGGAACGGCTACTCCTACTACGGCTTTTTATCAAACTGGCACAGTCCATATTCAATCTGTAGATTGGCTGCCTAATGAAAATACTTTGCAACTGACTGTTGAAAATGAATTCGAATGGAATCTGGCTAAACGCTTTTTATTTACTTTGGAAGATATACTGGAATTAGAACATAGTGCTGGCGAAAGCGACATAGCTTGTTTGTTTGAAATTTGGGAATACAAAGGCCGCCGAGATGTTCTCTACGTTAAGAATAAAGAAAGCCAACAAGGTGGTATTCAACAATGCATTAATCTGTTATTTGATAATAACCTTATTACAAAAGATAGGTACAAGGCCTTGTTAACTGAAGTTAAAGAGTTGGAAAGTACAAGCCTAGCTAGCATAAGCCTATAATTAATTTATAATTCTCAATCCGACGGAGGCATTGTGGAACCAAACCCAAATCTTGGAACGGCTACTCCTACTACGGCTTTTTATCAAACTGGCACAGTTCATATTCAATCTGTAGATTGGCTGCCTAATGAAAATGCTTTGCAACTGACCGTTGAAAATCAATCCGAATGGAGCATGGCTAAACGTTTTTTATTCGATTTAGATTGGTCTATTGCCACATCCTATCAGTATGGCGACGCAGCTAAGCCTTGTTTGTTTGAAATTTTCGAATGTGAAGGTCGTCAAAATGTTTTATATATAAAAAATAAAGAAGGGCAGCAAGCTGGGATTCAGCAGTGTCTTCATCTACTACTTGATAGTAATCTTATTAAACAGGATAGATATAGGGCCTTAACAACTGAAATTAATCAGCCTGATAGTGCAAGCCTAGCTATAAATAAACCCAGGTTTTAAAATGCAATCTGGCTAATTAGGTCAGAATTTTGTGCTTTTTATAAGGTATCAAGCTTAAAGAAATCAATATCAAAAAGTTTATGACTGTCCATTCCGCCAAGCTCAGTCCCAAAAATTTCCAATGTACTTGAGCGCAGTCATCCGTACCTTGTAAGGCAATTTTTAGAACCTGATCCAATGGAAAGGTTTTAAACAGAATATATAAATTGGGCGCGCAGGTCCCTGTAAAATCGGGGTAAAACTGCAACCAGGTTTGTCGTAAGCTTAAAGCCAATCCTGTCAGCAAAACCAACATTAAGAGGCTCCGGTAGACAATCGCCCCTTTGCCTTTAGGGTAGTGAGCGGCCCCAAATAAAAACAACAAGCCTGCAAAGGTTATGGCAATGCGTTGTAAAATACATAAATTGCAAGGGATTTCGCCTTTTGCTAGCTGCAAATATAAGGCGACTACTAATGCTGCGATACAAAGTAAAAACCCGATTAAAAAATTCATTCTCAAAGAAAATTTGTGAAGCATTTCAATTGGTCCGTTATTAAATTTAGGATATTGTAGATCAAGTTTAAGTTACAAGATAGAATCAAAAATTATCTTAGCGGAAATCCAGCCATGAGCAAACCCTTAATATTAGTAGACGGTTCATCCTATCTGCACCGAGCCTTCCATGCTTTGCCTGATCTCACCACAAGCAAGGGCGAGCCTACTGGGGCTATTTTGGGCGTGCTTAATATGCTAAGGCGCTTGCTTTATGACTATGACCCGCAATATGCGGTAGTGGTGTTTGATGCCAAAGGTAAAAACTTTCGCCATCAACTTTATCCTGAATATAAAGCCAATCGTGCCAAAATGCCGGATGAACTCAGAGTTCAGATCGAACCTTTGCATGAAATGGTTAAGCTTTTAGGCTTTCCTTTAATGTGCATAGAAGGGGTCGAGGCCGATGATGTGATTGGCACTCTTTCTCTTCAAGCTGCAAGCCATGGCCAAGAAGTCATTATATCCACGGGCGATAAGGATATGGCGCAGCTGATTCATGATCATTTGCACATTATCGACACCATGAAAGGGGTCAAAATAGACCGCCAATATGTAATGGACAAATTTGGAGTGCCGCCTGAGCTGATCGTTGATTTCTTAAGTTTGGTTGGAGATACCTCCGATAACATTCCAGGCATTCCTTCGGTAGGTCCAAAAACCGCGGCAAAATGGCTGAGCCAATATGGAAGCTTGGATCAGGTTATGCATCATGCCCATGAAATTACGGGTAAAGTGGGGGAACAGTTAAGGGCCAATATAGCCCAACTGCCTTTGGCAAAAAGATTGGCTACCATCAATACGGAAGTCGAGCTTGATATTCCCTTGGAAAAAATGAAGTTAAAGCCAATGGATACCGAGAAACTTATTCCCTATTTAGAGCGATTTGAATTTAAGAGCTGGCTTAAAGTCGCAGCGCCCGTTCAAGAAACGACTCCGGATTCCCTTGCTGCAAATACTACCGATTATCCTTGTATTTTAAGTAGCGAAGACTGGCAAAGCTGGCAAGCAAAATTAAAACAAAGCCGAATTATCTGCATCGATACCGAAACAACGAGTTTAGATGCTATGCAGGCCAAATTGGTGGGGGTATCGTTTTCGGTAAAAAGCGGAGAGGCCGCCTATTTGCCTTTGGCTCATACTGCGATGGGATGCCCTGCTCTGCTACCATTTGATCAAACATTGGCCGAGCTTAAAGTTATTTTAGAAAACCCCGACATTTTAAAAGTCGGTCAAAATTTAAAATACGATGTCAAAGTACTGGCCCAACACGGCATTAATATGCAGGGCATTTACTTTGATACCATGCTGGCTTCCTATGTGTTGGAAAGCGGCCTTAACCGTCATGATATGGATACGATGGCGAAAAAACATTTAGGAATCAAAACCACCAGTTTTGAAGAAGTGGCCGGTAAAGGCGCCAAGCAAATCGGCTTTAACGAAGTGGGTTTAGAGCAAGCTACAGCCTATGCTGCGGAGGATGCAGATATCACCTTTAGGTTATATGAATATTTTGCACCTAAGCTACAGTCAGATCCTAACCTGAATAATGTATTCCAGCACGAAGAAATGCCCATGCTTTCCGTATTGGCAGAGATGGAGCGAAATGGAGTGTTACTAGATATTCCATTGCTTAAGCAACATAGCCACGAGCTTTCTGAGAAAATCAAAACCTTGGAAGAGGAAGCCCATAAAGAAGCCGGCCAGGCATTTAACTTAAGCTCGCCCAAGCAGCTGTTGCAGATTTTGTTTGAAAAAATGCAGCTGCCTGTATTGAAAAAAACGCCAACCGGGCAAGCTTCCACAGCAGAAGAAGTTTTAGAAGAACTAGCCATTACTTACCCTCTGCCTCGGATTATTTTAGAGCATCGGCATTTAAGCAAATTAAAATCCACTTATACAGACAAGCTGCCTTTGTTGGTTCATCCTGAAACAGGAAGAGTGCATACCAGCTATCATCAGGCTGTAGCGATCACAGGAAGGCTGTCTTCAACCGATCCTAATTTGCAAAACATTCCGATTAAAAGTGAAGAAGGCAGAAGAATCCGCCAAGCCTTTATCGCAAGCCCAGGCTATAAAATTTTAGCGGCTGACTATTCTCAAATCGAGCTTCGCATTATGGCCCATCTTTCGCAGGACGAAGGCTTACTTAAAGCTTTTGCAAATAACGAAGATGTTCACCGAGCCACGGCTTCTGAAGTTTTTGCCGTGCCTATGAATCAAGTGAACGCAGAGCAACGTCGCCGTGCCAAAGCCATTAACTTTGGATTAATTTACGGCATGTCTGCCTTCGGTCTGGCTAAACAGCTTGGGATAAGTCGAGAAGAAGCGGCGCTCTATGTGAAGGTATATTTTGAACGTTATCCGGGAGTTGCCCGCTATATGGAGCACACTCGATTATTTGCTAAAGAAAACGGCTTTGTGGAAACCCTATTTGGCAGAAGATTGTATCTGCCTGAAATCAACGCTAAAAACGGTATGAACAGAAAAGGCGCTGAACGTGCTGCAATTAATGCTCCTATGCAAGGAACCGCGGCAGACATTATTAAACGAGCCATGATCAGTCTGCAAAGCTTTTTAAAGCAAAGCGATATCAAAGCAAGCATGCTTATGCAGGTTCATGACGAACTCGTTTTTGAAGTAGCCGAAGCAGATGTCGAGCGTTTGAAAAAGGAAGTGATTCAACATATGGAATCGGCTGCGCTGTTGAATGTGCCTTTGATCGTGGACGTAGGCGTCGGCGAAAACTGGGATAAAGCGCATTAATTAAAATTTCCAGCAGAGTGTCATTTATTCTTTATACTTATATGTAAAGAAGGAACTTAGACTATGCCAAGCCAACGATATGGTTTTGAAGGAACTTATGAGGTTGCAGTAGGTTTTTTGAAAGCAACTTCCTGTAAAAATCTTGCCATCATTATTAATAGCTTCCCTTCAGATCACTTTGCAAGTTTTGTAGGAGCCTTAAATACTAACAAGCAGTTGCGTAAAGTACGAATAAAGTTTAAGCAGCCGCTAAGGTTTTTTAGAGAAGAGGTTGATCACTTAATTTACCTTAATACCTATAGTGATCTTAAAATAGATTTTTCAGCCGGAAGCATCTCGCTTTATAATCGAGCTATATTAGAAATGAATTTGTTTCGGTATAAAATTATCTTGCCTCGGGAAGAGCTAAAAGCAGCGCCTAGTCTGGCAATCCCTATTGCTACTTATCAAAACCCCTTATTGGCTTCGGTTTCTAAGAGTCCGGCGGCGGCTAGCCCTAAAGTGGAAGCTGCTTCAACCTGTTGCTGCCCTTGGTTTTATTGACCTTATTCTTTTGCAAATGTTTTATGCGCTTTAAATAAAACCTATCAACCTATCTTGACAAGTATGCTATTGTTATTCGGATATGCGTTTAATTTAGGATTTTCACACGAGTCTTATTCACTTCAAACAATTGAGACAAAGCGCATTAAGATATTGAAAAGGAACCGGATTATGCCGCCAAAAGCAGAAGTAAAAACCAGAAAGTCAATTTCTCCCTCAGGTGATAAGCCGGCAACAGAACCTGCAAGAAAAGGGGGCTCTGGGGCTGCTTCAGATGCAACGGCCAGTAGTAGAATAGGCGCCTCCGGAGGAGCTGGTCGAGTTGAACCGCTTGGTTCTGATGATAAATCCCTAGTTTCTGCTATATCGACTGTCGGTTCAGAGCTTCATCATATAGGAAGGGCCTCAGGCCAACAAAGCCACCCTGCTCCAAAAATGGAATATATAAAAATTGAAGAAAGTGGCGCTGGGATGTTATCGATTAGAATACCCAAAGAGCGCCCGCCAACCCAGCATGAAAATCAAGGAAGACATGTATCGGCTTATAGTTTAATGGTAGAAGCTGTGTTAAGTAGAGTAACAGGAAGATCCCCTGATGAAATTGTCAGCCTCATTTATGAAATGCTCAAAGAATATATTTCAAATAATGAAGCACTCAAAAAATATAGTCAAACTGTAGAAGATGCTAAAAAGTTGCATGAGCCTAATATATTTGCTGTGGATGAAAGAATTAAAATAGATCGAGCGCTCAGAGCTTCTTTAAGGTTTTTTAAGTCAGATGCTGTAACGAATGTTTTTAGTGAGGTTTCTGGCGATACAGCAGAGCGGCGTCGAGCAAAAAATTGTTATAAACAGGATAAGGAAGCAGTTCTAGCTATTGAGGAGAAGGATTTAAACTACATTAGAAATCTATTAAAAAGATCGGGAGAGCTGGCCCCTTATACGGAAATTATAAACGTAGCAATCACTAATGCTATTAAGCTTTTTAATAAAATGGATCAAGTGTCCTTTTCTCCTAAAGCGACTAAAGCCCCTAAAGATGAAGGCCCTGCTGTTAATAGAGCCTTGAATATATTGAGGAATCAGGAGATTTTACCTGCAGGCGAAGCTTATACTGATGACAGCATCTTTAAAATAGGAGAAGCTATTGCAGATTTATTCGATTATCCCTCTCCAGAGATAATTATGGATGGCATGAGCAATGATGATATAGCTAACTCTTTAAGCTTATGTAGAAATGTAATAAGAAGACATATCAAGTTTATTTACGACGCTTTTCCGAAAATTCGCACATTTTATATGGATAAAGAGAAACTTAAAAAACTTCTTACACCATTGTTAATTAAAGTCAGAGAGAACTTTGGCTGGCAAGTTGTAGAATCTTCGGTAAAAAGCTTAGAACCTAAACAAATATCGTTTGCTTCCGATGATAAGTTATTTAATTTACTAATCGAGTATATGGAAATAAGTGAGAAAGGATGTTTTTTACTAGAAGGAAAAAAGTTTAGTGCAAAAAATCCAGAATATCCTAATGTGAGAAAAGCCTATGATGAAAGGCAAGCGGCTGCTAGAAGCTCTTTTTCATTAGCTAGAGCTGGCCTCAATGACTCTTTTGGCAGATTGAGCGTAAAAGATGAAGAAGCAGCCACCGGACCCAAACATTAAAATTTGACTATCATAAATGGAATGCTATACATGAGCCTTTTGCATTTTAAAATCCTCTCAGCTTTGCTGATTTTTGTCATGACAATTTTGGCAGGATTTGTGCCATTCAGTAAAAGACTTAAATCTCTTGAAGGCCATGATTTTCCTATCGGAGAAGCACTGGCATGTGGCGTGTTTTTAGGAGCAGGATTAATCCATATGTTAGGGGACGCCTCGCAGGATTTTATCGGTTTAGGTTATCACTATCCTTTTGCTTTTTTAATTGCCGGGAGCTGCTTTTTATTTTTACTGTTGTTAGAGCATATCGGCACCGAACTTAACCATCATCGTCAAGCTAATGCCCCGGCTATTGCTATATTGGCTGTAGTGATGCTTTCCATTCATGCATTTTTGGCGGGGGCGGCTTTGGGCTTAAGTCAGGATATTGCTGGCTTTTTTATTATTCTGTTGGCAATTCTGGCCCATAAATGGGCAGAAAGTTTTTCTTTATCGGTTCAAATCAATAAAACCACTCTGGCTATAAAGGCAGGTGTGCTGATCTTTTTAATTTTTTCCGTGATGACTCCCTTGGGGATTTTTATGGGAAGTGATATTGCGAATATGAATACAGTTCATCCGATATTACAGCCTGTATTTAGTGCTTTGGCTGCCGGGACTTTTATCTATATTGGCACTTTGCATGGGCTTACTCGCTCCGCTATGATCCAATGCTGCAATTTAAAGCATTTTAGCTTTTTGCTATTGGGATTTGCCTTGATGGCTTTAGTGGCTGTCTGGACTTAGCTCATCAAGCTTTACAGGGCTTGCCTGGCTTGAGCTGTGATAGCATGGCAAAGGCTCAAGACTAAAATCCGGACTGCTCACCCTTGCGCATACTCTCTCAAAAAGTTCCTGGCAGTTTGATGAATTCAATATGCCGGATGTTCTTGCTGTTCTTAGCCAATCCAATACTGTTTTAGCATGTTCAGGAAAAGATGCCATCAATTTTGCGCTGGCTGGTGCAAATAAGCCACAGGCTTTTAACTCAGCTTCAGCAAGTGCTATGAGTTGTCTTTGTTCTTCAGTCATCCTGTTATTCCTTTAACGTTTTGATTGAGCTTATATTAGGTAAAAAATTTGCTGGAATGAAGAGTTCATTAAAAGGCCCTACAGGGTGAAAATGCGATAAGAACCTTGATTATCAATGCTTAATACTTTCCACAGCCAAGGCAGAAGCTCCTCAAGCTTTTCTTTAAGCTGATAAGGCGGGTTAATTATCATCATGCCGGTACCGTTCAATTGAAATCGAGAATCTTCCGGCAAAACATTGAGTTCTCCCACCAATATATTCGCCATATTCAGCGCTTTGATTTTATGATGAAATTGCCTGACTGCATCACGGTTTTTAATGGGATACCAAATGGCATAACAGCCCGTGGCAAATTTTTTCAAAGCCAGATTTAAGCTTTCAGCAATTTTATCAAATTCATTAGGCTGTTCAAAAGGCGGGTCGATTAAAATAAGAGCGCGTTTAATCGCAGGAGGCAATAAGGCCTTTAGTGCCTGATAGGCATCTTGTTGATGTACTGAAACTCTTGGGTCGTTGGCAAAGGTCGCCTTTAATAATTTCGCATCTTCTGGATGCAGCTCATTTAATATGATTTTGTCTTGTTCTCTCATCAATAGTTTTGCCAAATAGGGCGAGCCAGGGTAATAGCGTAAATCTTCTCGTGCCGTGTGCTTGCACTGTGAAATGCAGTTGCTATAATCCGCAACCCATTTAGGAAAAGGAGGGCTTGCTGCGAATATTCTGCCAATTCCTTGCTGCCATTCCTGAGACTTCATGCTCTCCTCAGATTGGAGGTCATAAAGACCAATTCCGGCGTGAGAATCTATAAAGCAAAAGGGCTTATCTTTAGCGGCAAAACTTTCTAGTAGGCAAATTAATATGCAATGTTTAAATACGTCACAAAAATTGCCGGCGTGGTAGATATGGCGATAATTCATAAATACCGCTTCCCTCTGTGTATTACATTTTCGTAGCGCTTCAAATTGAGTGATCCTTGCTTATTAGTTTTGAGCTGAGCCGGTATATTTTTTTAGCATTATAAATATTTTAAAAGTCATCAATATTGTTAATCCTGAACTATTATAAGAGTAAAGGCGAAGGAAAGGAATTTATGGACAACCCAACAGTGCATCTTTTAGGAGTTGCATCAGGATTAGGCGCAAATAATCAAGACTGTGGACAAGGCCCCGTTGTATTAGAAAAGGATGAACAGTTTCTAGCAGGTTTGCCTGTGCATTGGGTTTGGGAAAATATGATTTATCCTCCGGAAGGGCAATATTCCAGGCTGGCATCCTTAGGTCCTATTGCAGATATAGCCCATCGGGTAGCCTATGAAGTCAATGATTTCGTCCATAATCATCAAAAATTCGCCGTAATTGGTGGGGACCATTCCATAGCTGTAGGAACTTGGAGCGGATTTTCCCATGCTTTACGCAAAGAAGGAGCGGTTGGCTTAATTTGGGTTGATGCTTATTTAGATAGCCATACTCCCTCTACTACTGAATCAGGTAATGTACATGGTATGCCAGCAGCGCACTTATTAGGCTACGGCGCGACGGCTTTATGCAGCGTTTTGGATGCGGAACCTAAAATCAGACCCGAAAATATATGTTATATAGGCGTGAGAACTTATGAAAAAGGCGAGCATGAACTCTTAAAAAGATTAAACGTAAAGATTTTTTACATGGAAGAAGTTCAGCAAAGGGGGATTCAAGCAGTGATGCAGGATGCTATTGCGCATGTCAGTAAAAATACTGTAGCTTATGGGATCAGTATCGACCTAGACGGATTAGACTCTAATCCTGCTCCACGAGAGGCTGATTCTAATAAAGGCGGCATAAACTCTAAAGAATTTATTGAAAGTTTAGCCCTGCTGAAGCAGGATTCTAAAATGTTGGGAGTAGAAATTGTTGAATTTAATCCCAAAGCAGATAAAGATAGTAAAACTAAAAAAACCATTCGAGAAATATTAAAGGCCTTATTTGTAGTAAAGGCTAAGTGAGTTCCTATGATGCATGCCAAGGCCCTTCCTATTGGGGTATTTGATTCTGGAGTCGGAGGCTTAACCGTCTTGCGTGCCCTGCAATATCAACTGCCACACGAATCCTTTTTGTATTTAGGGGACACCGCTCGCTTACCTTATGGTACTAAAAGTCCTGATACCGTCATTGCCTATGCAAAACAGGCAGCAAGCATTCTCATTGAAAGAGGCATCAAATTTTTAGTAGTGGCTTGTAATACCGCTACCGCGACGGCTCTACCTTCTTTGCAGCAGCAATTTCCCGAGCTATCCATCATAGGGGTAATTGAGCCAGGGGCAAAAGCGGCTTGTGAAGCGACTTCAAATGGTCAGATTGCAGTGATTGCAACGGAGGCCACTGTAAAAGCCCAAGGCTATCAAAAGGCCATCCATCGAATAAAACCTGATGCTAAAGTCATCGCTGAAAGCTGTACTTTGTTTGTGGCCCTGGCTGAAGAAGGTTGGGTCGAGGGAGATATCGCAGAGGCTGTGGCTGAGCGCTATTTGCAGCCCTTATTGTTTGCTGAACCTGAGTTCAAGCCGGACACTTTAATTCTAGGCTGTACGCATTTTCCTGCTTTATATGTTCCTATTAAAAAGGTGGCAGGAGAAAAAATTATAGTCATTGACTCGGCTTATTCCACAGCAAAAGTCGCGGTAGATCAGTTAAAACAATTAAATTTGTTGAACGAAAGCAACGACAAGGGCCAGATTCATTTTATGGTAACCGATGCTCCAGGAAGGTTTGCCAGAGTCGCCCAATATTTCTTGGGTAAAGAGCTTTTGCCGCATCAAGTTGAGTTGGTAGATTTTCACTAAATTGAGAAATTTATGCCAATCGCTCCTGTATTTGATAAAGCACAATGGCCCTTGCTATGGCAAGCAGCCATGTCTCATGGGATATACAAAACCAAAAAATATTTTATTGATCTCGATAGTTATTCTCGCATTAAAAATGGGGTTGGCTATAAGGTAAGCTGTCAGGAAATTAGCGTTCACTTGCATAATGGCTTCAAGATTGGATCCATTCACATTAGAGATAACTGGTTAAACCATATTGTGGTCGATAAAGACCATAGACGCCGTGGCATAGCAAGCCAGCTCATGAAATTGGCCATGGAAAATTTTGGCACATTTAAAATTGCCTGTGTTAAAGAGTCTCGCTTTTATGAGTATTCATTAACTGAAGAGGGAGCGATTTTAGTTGAGGCTTGCTTAAAAAAAGGCATTATTAAAGATATTCAATGTTTTGGGCCAGGTTGTATCCCTCTATCAGATCAAGCGAGCGGGGACCCGGGTTTAGCTATTTCAAGCTTATCTCGCTATGCGCGTGAGGAACCTTCCGGCATATTATCGATTTCTTTAAGCCTGTGATCTTATGTAAATATCATCATGGTCCGGGTATAGTTTATCTTCTTATCCATAACAATGGGGAAGTAATGTGCCTAATCTTGCTGAAATTTTGGAAGGACATAGATTGAGTAGAGATAGACCGAGCAATATTGTACAGTCCTGGTTGACTGAAAAGCTCAACGAAAAAGACCTGCATGGTAGAACTGCCCTGATTAACGCTGTACGGGCTGGAATGACTGAGGAAGTTGAAAAGCTCATCCAGTTAGGAGCTAGCCTTGATCTGCAGGATGCAGAGGGAAACACGGCTTTAATGTATGCTGCTGAAGGCGGGAAAGAATCTTTGCAAGCTTTGCTTGATAGTGGGGCTAATGCGGATATTTGTAACAAGCGTGGGGAAACCGCTTTACATTGTGCTGCATTTTGCGGTTATCAGTGGGCAATTTCAGCAATCATCAAAGCCCGTCCTGAGCTTAACCTTGATCTTCAAGATCACATGGGAAGAACGGCATTATTTTTAGGCTTTGATAAGAAATATGGCCGCCAGGCTGGTCAAGCCTTACTGGATGCGGGTGCTGATCCTAATATTCCTGAAATGGGGGGTGAAACCATTTTAGAACGTTTGTCGGCTTTTTACGCTAGAGATACGTACAATTGGCTCCTCGAGCGGTCTCAAAAAACAGGCCCCGATATTGCGCGTCTTATCAGTGGCCATGCAATAGTTACGTCTAAGGCTAGTGCTAATCTTGCAAGAGCAAAGGCTGACTTGCATCGTAATACAGATCGGCTAGCTTTCGCTGTCTTGGATATGCTAAAAGATGCCCGAATTAATCTTCTGTGCGTTTATGAGGCAATAGCCTGGCAGAGGCGTGAGCCTCTTATATTTCTTCGAAGAAAGCTGAGGCTAGACAGAGAGGCGGCGCTTGATGCAGAGAGTGTAGGCCCTTAACTATACTGAGTCGGATCAGCTATTCCTGCTTCAATAAAGCCCTGCTTTCTGAAATGACAGCTATCGCACTCACCGCAGGCACGGCCTTCGCTATCGGCCCGATAGCAGGAAACACTTAGGCTGTAATCGGCACCTAGTTTGCTGCCAAGTTTAATAATTTCAGATTTTTTCAAATCAATAATCGGGGTCATCACTTTAATGGGGTGGCCTTCTACTCCGGCCTTGGTGCCGGTTTCCGCGACTTTTTGAAAAGCTTTGATAAACTCAGGTCTACAATCCGGGTATCCCGAATAGTCCACTGCATTGGCCCCAATAAAAAGGGCTTCGGCTCCGATAATTTCAGCATAGCCTAATGCAATGGATAAAAAGATAATATTGCGGGCAGGAACGTAGGTTGCGGGGATTTCAGATGTTCCAGCAAAGTCTGTCACTTCAATGGATTGATCGGTTAAAGCTGAGCCGCCCATTTGGCCTAAAGCATGAATTTCAATAATCTTATGATGAGCTTTGTAATGTTGAGTAATTTTTTTGGCGGCTTCAAGTTCTGATCGGTGCTTTTGACCGTAGTCAAAGCTGATCGCATAAACTTCATAGCCTTGAGATTGAGCGATCACCAGGCAGCTTAGGCTGTCTAAGCCGCCCGATAATAGCACTACGGCTTTTTTCATAGCAGATTAGCCAAACCGATTAGAACAAGCACGATAGTGATAATCCAGAATCGAACTACCACTTTAGACTCCGGCCAGCCACTTAGTTCAAAGTGGTGATGAATCGGCGCCATTTTAAATATGCGCTTTTTATTGCGAAGTTTGAATGAGCCGACCTGCAGGATCACAGATAGGGTTTCCAGCACAAAAATACCGCCCATAATAACTAAGACGAGTTCTTGGCGTACTACAAGTGAAACCACGCCTAATGCCGCACCTAAAGCCAAGGCTCCGACATCCCCCATAAATAGTTGAGCGGGATAAGCGTTAAACCATAAAAAGCCTAAGCCGGCACCCACTATCGCCATACAAAATACAGTCATTTCCCCTGCGCCAGGCACGGATAAGAGCTGGTGGGCTTTGGCAAAATTGGGATCAGTGCCTAAATAAGCGAAAGCAGCCAGACCTAATGCAACCAGCATAGTGGGAACAATAGCCAATCCGTCTAAGCCGTCGGTTAAATTTACAGCATTGCTGCTTCCTACAATCACAAAGTAAGCCAATATGATAAATAGCAGGCCGATATGGACCGATAGATGAGCATAGGGAATTAATAAATTGGTGGCGTTGAAAATCGAAAGGTAATGATATAAAGCTAAGGCCGCAATCAAGCCTAGCATGGATTGCCAAAAATATTTCCAGCGAGAGCGTAAGCCTTGAGAGTGTTTTAAAATTAATTTGGTAAAGTCATCATACCAACCGATAGCACCAAAACCTAACAGACTGATCAGCGCTATCCACAAATAACGGTTACTTAGATGCCCCCAGATTAAGCAGCTTAAAGTAATCGCGATTAAAATTAAAACGCCTCCCATGGTAGGGGTGCCTTTTTTGCTGTAATGAGATTGAGGCCCTTCTTGGCGGATCACTTGACCTATTAATTTTTTTTGCAACAGGCGAATGGTAATTGGCCCTAACAGCAAAGAAATAGCCAAGGCGGTAATTAAGGCCATCATGCTTCTAAAAATTAGCGAGCAACCAAATCCGCTTAAGCTTAAATGATGTATTAATGTGATCCACATGTTGGGTCCCCTAAAATGCTGTTAACGATGTCTTCCATAGTATTGCTGCGAGAACCTTTCACAAGCACCATGGTATCGGGGCCAAGTTCAGGTTTTAAAGCCTCTACCAATTCGGCTTTAGTTGAAAAATAATGCGCTCTTTGATCGCAAGCTGCCAAGGTCTGATCAATCAAGTGCTTTTCACCGAATAATAAAAACAAATCAATTTTGGACGCTTTAACAAGCTCTCCCATTTTGCTGTGGTATTCGGCAGCATATTGACCCAGTTCTCGCATATTGCTCATGACGAATATTTTTTTGCCGGGAAAGTGGCTTAGTGTTTTAATGGCATTTTGAACGGCATCAAAGCTTGCATTGTAAGTATCATCAATTAATACAGTTCCGTTTCGAAGGGTGTGAGGTTTAAAGCGGCCTTTAACGGGAGTGACACTGGCTAATCCTTGAGCGACTTCGCTCAAACTGACTCCCGCAGCTAAACAGGCTGTTGCAGCAGCTAATGCATTGTAAACCACATGCTCGCCAAGCAGGGGAACTGCCATGGCTTGATTGCCAATAGGGGAAAGTAAATCAAAGCTTGCTCCTTCAGGGCCAAAATGAACATGCTGGGCCATCACCTCTGCTTTGTGATGTAAGCCATAAGTGAGTCGATGCCTTTTATCGATTTTGGTAGACCAGCTTTCAGCAAATTGCTCATCGGCATTTACCACGGCGATTCCGTTTGGAGGCAGGCCTAAGAAAATATCGGATTTCTCGTTAGATACGCCTTCAAGGGAACCTAAGCCTTCTAAATGACAAGCGCCAATGCTGGTGATTAAACAAATGCTAGGTTGCGTAATTTTAGTCACATAGGCAATTTCACCACGAGAGTTAGTGCCCATTTCAATCACAGCGAATTTGTGCTCAGGCCTTATTCTCAATAAAGTAAGGGGAACTCCATAGGCGTTATTAAGATTGCCAATGGTGGCCAGGGTAGGGGCTTTTTGATTTAAGATTGCTGCAATCATTTCCTTGGTGCCGGTCTTTCCATAGCTTCCGGTTAAGCCAATCACTGGGATAGAAAACTGTTCTCGCCATAACTTAGCCAATTGCCCTAAGCCCAATAGCGTGTCTTTTACCACGATTTCAGGAATACCCAAATCTAAGCGATGGTCTGTCATTAAGGCCGCGGCTCCTGATTTCACCGCTTGTTCGGCATAGCTGTGGCCATCCATGTTTTCGCCTTTAATTGCAACAAACAGCTCGCCTGGCTTTAGGGTCCTGCTGTCGATGCTTACCCCCGGCAAGCTCATATCTTGGCCATAATATTCTGCGCCAATTGCCTTGCTTAACTGTGCTAAACTCATCATGCTTTATTACCTTCAGTAAATTTTTTAACGACTTCTCGCTCATCAAAATGGCTTTTAGTTCCGCCGATATCCATATAAGTTTCATGGCCTTTTCCGGCCAATAAAATACAGTCATTTTTATCTGCATGGCTTAAAGCAAACTCTATGGCTTTTGCCCGATCAGGTTCAACATGGACTTTGTCAGTTTGCCTGAATCCAGCCATAATATCAGCGAAAATCTGCTGCATATCTTCAAGTCGCGAATTATCCTGAGTCAGGATTACGCGATCTGCACATTGTTCCGCTATTTTAGCCATTTCTGGGCGCTTTCCTCGGTCCCGATTTCCCCCGCAACCAAAAACTACCCATGTTTTTGCCTGGCAGTGTTCTCTCATTGCAGACAGTGCTTTTTCCAAAGCATCCGGCGTATGAGCGTAGTCGATAACTACAGTTGGAAAGCCGGCGTAGGAAAGTTTTTCCATTCTTCCACTAACAGGTTTTATTCGCTCCAATGCCATAAGAATAGCAGATATAGGATGATTTAAAGCACAAAGACCACAAATTACTGCCAAGATATTACTGATGTTAAAAGCGCCTAATAAAGGCAATTCACAATTAGCTTCTCCCCAAATTGAAGCAAGTTTTAGTTTTACTCCGTTAGGCTGCATCGCGGATGAAACAACATGGATGTCAGAAGAATGCTGTTTAGCACTGTACCATAGAATTTTCGTCTCAGGCCCACAGCTTTTTTGCATTTGTTTTGAATAGTCATCATCTGAATTGAGTACAGCAAACCTTAAACCAGGCATAGCAAACAGTTTGGCCTTGGCTGCGGCGTAATGTTCCATATCTCCATGGTAGTCTAAATGGTCCCGAGTTAAATTAGTGAAAATAGCCACATCAAATTTGACTCCTTCAACTCGCCGTTGTTCCAAGCCGT
Source organism: Gammaproteobacteria bacterium (assembly GCA_029256015.1). GTDB lineage: Bacteria > Pseudomonadota > Gammaproteobacteria > Francisellales > CACEW01 > JAQSYQ01. Next base: position 68,019 of record JAQSYQ010000002.1, read on the forward strand.
GAGAGGAGACTTCCATTGCAACCATGCTAGCTCCTTGGTCTCGAAGCTCTGCCAATAGATGCTGTAAATACAAGGGGTCCGGGGTGGTACAGTTTGTGGTATTGAGAGAGCCCCACAACCCATTGCCGACTGTGCCGATGACTCCGCAGCTTTGGCCCATCATCGTTAATATTTGAGCGATGTAATGAGTGGTGGAGGTTTTACCATTGGTTCCCGTCACCCCAATTATGGTGAGTGCTTGGCTTGGGTCGTTATAAAAATAGGGGCCCAATTCAAAGATTTTTTCACTTAAATGTTCAACTGGAATAAGGGGAACAGAGCAATTTTCAGGAAAAACAAATTTCCCATCGTCTTCATATGCAATAGCAGTGGCCCCGGCTTGAATGGCTTCGTTGATAAAGCCTCGGCCATCTTCATAAATCCCAGGGCAGGCACAAAATAAAGAGCCGCCCCTCACCCCAGCCCTCTCCCACGAGGGGCGAGGGAGTGCTATTTGGCGGCTATCTAGGCAAACTTGTTGAATATGAATTTTTTCCCAATCGGGATCTGTTTTTTTTGCTTTTAAAAAGCGGGAGATAGCGCCAAGTGATTTCATTTTATACCTTTGTATGGGGCAGAATTACAAGCATTCAAGCTCTTCGTTATTATGCCAAAAGTTTAATTTTTTTTAAATCTTTCAAATAGACTAGACGGCTTATGGACAAAGTGCTAGATTGATGACGGTTTTATTGTATAGATTTGGGGAAAAGTTAAGAAGGTTTTTAATCATGATATATGGCTATATTTCGCTCTACTATAATTCCACAAAAGATGTTAAAGCAGCGATGTTGGATTATGCTAAATTAAAGGGTTTTAAAATTGATCAGATAGTCGAAGACCCTGCTAATAATAGAGTGAACTGGGAAAAGCGATCTCTTGCTAAGCTCCTCAAAGAAACCTTAAAGCCTGGCGATGCTTTGGTGATTTATGAGGCTTCTAACTTAGCACGCTCCACTTCACAGATTCTCGAAATCTTAAAAGTAGTTGCTGAACGCAACATTATTTTGCATCTTGCAAAATATGATCAAATTTATCCTCACAAGGATCATGTTAATACCGAAGATTTCCTCACTCTGGTACAAAATATCGAAAGCGATTTTGTAGCAAAAAGAGTGACCGATGCTTTGGCCCGTAGAAAAGCGGCAGGTTTGCCTGTGGGACGTCCAAAAGGTAAATTGAATCGTTCTTTAAAGCTCGACAAATATCGCAAAGAAATTCAAAAATATTTGGATATTAAAGTCAGTCGAGCTTCTATTGCTAAATTGATAGGCTGCAATGCCCAGACTCTTTATAACTATATTGAGAAAAGGCAGATGAGAGCGCAAGACGCACAAAGCAATAAAGCGTAAAATCCACCCTAGCCCTCCTTTCAAAAAGGAGGGGATTAATTTTTCCCTTTAATAAAGGGGAGGGAGGGATTTAAGATGGATTTAGCTAGCCGCTCTTTTTAATCTATCAGCTATCGCGGACCATGCTTTATCCTCAGGCACCGCTTCCACAATAATCAGACTATGTCCTTCGCTATCCAGTAGTCGCAAATTAGCATACAGTTCATGCGCATAGTCTTTTGGATTATTTTCAGCAATCATCCAGCGAATATTAGGAAGCTCTGAAATAGGTTGATGATAGGTCAGCAGCCCAATAGAAGTTTGTGTTTTTGAGCATTCTTCTAATAGGTCCTTGAGCTCAGAGCTGGGGACCAATTTCAATGAAGTTTCTGGCGCATAGTGGCTGGCCAGCATTCCGGGGGCTCGAACTTTATGCTTTGCCTCTCCCAGGTCTTCAATGCTTTCGCCTAAAGCCTGGCTGAGTTCTTCTTTGCTGATCGCACCCAGCCTTAAAATTTTATAAGGCTTTTGGCTGATATCCAGAATAGTGGATTCAATCCCCACGACAGACCTGCCGCCTTCTAAAATACAATCAACTTTATCGCCCAGCTCTTCTTTAACGTGCTTGGCATCGGTTGGGCTTATTCTTCCAAAGCGGTTAGCAGAAGGCGCGGCCAAACCTCCTCCAAAAGCCTTAAGTAAGGCTTGCGCGACAGGATGGTTGGGTATCCTTATGCCAATACTATCTTGGCCGCCTGTTAGGCTATCTGAAACCTGAGCTGCTTTTTTAGCAATAATGGTGAGTGGTCCCGGCCAGAATTGAGACAAGGCTTGTTTAATGCTTTCAGAAACCCCGATGGCCCAGTCGTCGATTTGGTCGATAGATGCTAAATGCACAATAACCGGATGAGAAGAAGGTCGGCCTTTTGCCTCATAGATTTTTTTAATGGCTTTTGGGTTGGAAGCATCAGCAGCCAAGCCATAAACGGTTTCTGTAGGCATAGCCACTAGGCCGCCTTGCTGTAATATTTTGACTGCTTGTTGAATTGGGTCCATGACTACGCACGTTCAAATAAAAGCAAATTATATCATGTTGAGTGCTTGCCGCCATCCATCCCCCTCTTATTTAAGCATTTGCTCGCTTAAAGTTTGAAATGACGGGTTGTCGGAGCTTCTGCCCCATTCAAACAAAACCATTTGTTTTGACACTAACTGGATTCCTAGGGCTTGCATTCTTTGTAAGGCGAGATGTTTGTCTTCAGCAAATCTTGAGTCCACTGCATCGGCTACTACATATACCTGCTTTTTGAGATGTAAAAGTTCAATGGCAGTTTGTAAAACACAGACATGGGTTTCAACCCCGGCCAATACAATTTGCTGCCGGTTATATTGGGCTAGTTTTGCTCTGCCTTCTTGCGAAGCCACACAAGAAAATTCAACTTTGTTGAAACAGTTTGAAGGCTCAATACATTGTCTAAGTGATGCCACTGTTAAGTCAGATTTTTCAGGGCAATGTTCGGAGGCAAGAATCGGCACATTAAACTTATTTGCCATAGCCAGTAAATCTTTGCAGTTAGCCTTAAGTTGCTCATGTTGATGAATGAAATTGATAGTGTTTTCTTGAACGTCTATCAGTAAAAGAAGAGACTGCTCGCTGTCTAAAAGCATGATGGTTCCTTTTTTGTAAGGAGATTGCCTATTATAAAAAAACTTAAAAAGTTTTGCCCCGTGTATACAGTGAGGCGTTGTTGCGATAAGGCAAGGTTATGGTAATCTGGTTTTCAGCAACTACAGTGAGAAAAGCCATGGGACATAGAACTGAATTATTTGATGCTCACAATCAGGCCAACGCAAAAATAGTCGACTTTGCAGGATTTGATATGCCTTTACATTACGGCTCACAAATCGAAGAACATCATGCCGTAAGACAGCATGCCGGCATGTTTGATGTTTCTCACATGCTTATTACCGACCTTGTTGGCGCGAAAGTGTTTGAACTTTTACAACAGGTGTTGGCTAATGATGTCGCTAAGTTAAAGCCCGGAAAAGCGCTTTATTCCTGCATGTTAAATGAAAAAGGCGGGGTTATTGATGACTTAATTGTCTATAAAGTGTCAGATAATGAATATCGCCTGGTTACTAATGCCGGAACTCGCGATAAAGATTTAGCCTGGCTTGGCAAGCATGCTGAGCCATTTCATATTGAACTTAAACCTCGCCAAGATTTAGCCATTTTGGCGGTGCAAGGCCCCAAGGCAAGAGAGCTTGTAGTCAAGGTGCTGCCGCCTGACTTAAGCAAGGCCGCGCTTGAGTTAAAGCCTTTTTGGTTCACTCAATCAGGGGAGTGGATGGTTGCCCGCACGGGATATACCGGTGAGGATGGATTTGAGATGATGCTGCCCAATTCTGAAATACTGGCACTATGGAAGCGTTTATTAGAAGAAGGGGTTAAAGCTTGCGGCCTGGGCGCTCGAGATACCTTGCGTTTGGAAGCCGGCATGAACCTGTATGGCCAAGATATGGATGAGAGCATCAGCCCTTTGGAATCCGGCCTAAGCTGGACTGTCGCGATGCAGGACGCCCGCCAATTTATCGGCAGGGCCGCGCTAGAAGCTCAAATAGAAAAGGGCCTTATGCACAAAATGGTCGGCCTGGTTTTGGAAGATAGAGGCGTGCTGCGCAGCCATCAAAAAGTCGTGGTTTCTAACGATAAATCCGGCGAAATTAGCAGTGGGACTTTTTCCCCAAGCTTGGGAGTGGGGATTGCACTAGCCCGAGTTCCTTGTGATATAGGAGAGCAGTGCTTTGTGGATATTCGAGGCAAATTGTTAAGCGCTAGAGTAGTTTCCCCGCCTTTTGTAAGGCAAGGTAAGAAGACATTTAGCTAGGCTATACATGACTTGTTATTCCCAATCAAATGGAAATCTGAGTTTTTTTATGATGAATGACTAGCAAAACGATCTGAAGTTTGCTATTAATTTTTTGGATAAGCTTAAAATGGAGAATTCGCAATGAGCCACGTAGAAGAAGATTTGAAATATGCCGACACCCATGAATGGGTCCGCATGGATGATGAAGCCACGGCAACAGTGGGTATTTCGGATCACGCACAACATTTGCTGGGTGAGCTAGTATTTGTTGAGCTTCCCGAAGTGGGGACTGAAATAGAAGCCGGTGAAGAAGTGGGGGTAGTGGAATCCGTTAAAGCGGCTTCTGATGTCTATTCTCCCGTAAGCGGAACCATTATTGAGATCAATGACGTGTTGGAACGCACTCCAGAACTTGTTAACACCGAGCCCTATGGTGATGGCTGGTTGTATCGAATCAAAATCAACGACTCAACAGAAGTAGACAGCCTTATGAGCGCAGATCAATACCAGGCTTCTGTTGAAGAAGAGGAAGAGCCTGAATAATAATCTCTAGCCTTGCGAGGGAAATAAAGGCAGTTGTCGCTGCTCTTGCAAGGCTAAATTGGCAATAGGGGTTTGGGCCTGATGAAAGCTATTGGGTAAAGTGACCTGAATCCCTTCTAGTGAAAGATTGGCAACAGGCAATGATTTCAGCCAGTTTATAATTTCAGAAGATTTAGTCCGAATATTTTCGATATCTACATTCTTTATTAAGTGTTTATATTCAGAAAAAAACTTTGAACCCGGCGCATTTTTTTGATGGTCATGCAAAGCTTGGCTGTCACCGCTTAAGATTATTTTAAGCGACTCAGTAAAATGGTTTAGCCTTGCAGTCATATCTGCATTCCAGCCTTTGTGGGTTTTTCTGTTGAAATAGTCTCGAATTTCTTTGAAAACCACCTTATTTTTCAAGGCATTGTATTCTTTGAGCTCGGCATCTCTTGCGCTTTCAAGCTGGCTGCCTGAGTGCAAAAATGCATATTCCTGACAGTCATAAATTCCTTCTAAGCATTGCTGCCTTGCTTCTAGATAGTCTCCGCGCTCATATAAGGCTTTGATTTCGTCAAGGCGATTTGACATAGGGGCTCCTGCCAGCTTTATTATTGTTATTATCATTGTAAATATAGACGAGGTTTGCGATTTTTTTCTTTATTTCCGCTATGATGATTAGACTGACTAAGTGAGTAAGAAAATGGCCAATTCATCAAAAAAACCTATATTAATCAAGGCTATTTCCTGGATGATGGACGACCCGCGAGGGGCGGGGATTTTACTACTTGCCTGCACTTTGGCGGCACTCCTGTGGGCTAATTCCCCCTATGCCGCTGATTATTTAGCGCTTTCTCAAATTAAGCTCGGTTTTAGCCTCCAGCTCTGGGTCAATGATGGCCTAATGGCTATATTTTTCCTATTGGTAGGCCTTGAGATTAAACGAGAAGTTCTGATGGGTTATTTGAATTCCTATAAAAAGGCGAGTCTGCCAATTGTCGCCGCAATAGGCGGTATGGTGTTCCCGGCCTTGATTTTTGTATCGATTAACCACTCTCATCCCGAAAATTTATCAGGTTGGGGAGTACCAATGGCGACCGATATTGCCTTTGCAATGAGCTTATTGGGCCTGCTTAGCCGCCGCATTCCAAGAGGCTTGATTGTGCTATTAACAGCCATTGCCATTGTGGATGATCTGGGTGCAGTTTTGGTGATTGCTTTATTCTATAACCACGGCTTAAACCTGCGCTATTTAGCTGTGGCATTTGCTGTATTCTTGCTATTATGTGCTGTGAACCGTGCTAATTATAAAGGGCTGTGGCTATATTTACTGCTAGGCTTTATTTTGTGGTTAGCCATGCTGAAATCCGGTATACATGCCACCATTGCCGGGGTGATGTTGGCTTTTACCATCCCGATAAAAGCTTCTCATGGATCCTCGCCTCTGCTTAAGCTGGAACATGCCCTTAAAAAACCTGTTATGTATGGCATCGTCCCCATTTTTATTTTGTTCAATGCTGGGGTAAGCCTATCTCTATCTTCACTGCATTTGGCCTGGCACAACCCGATCACTATTGGCGTAATTTGTGGCTTATTATTTGGCAAGGTGCTGGGTATATTTGGCTTAAGTGCGCTGCTTGTTAAATTAAAGTGGCTACAGCTTCCTGAGCATGTTCCTTTAAAACTGTTGTTTCCCATGAGCATTATTGCGGGAATTGGATTTACCATGGCATTGTTTATCGGAGAGTTGGCTTACCCCAGTATGCAGACTTTGGTATTTGCCAAAGTGGGTATCCTTTGTGCCTCGTTGATTGCAGCTATTGTGGGCTATGTCATGATGTGGGTATTGAGTTCCCCTGCCTGCAAAACGCACCATCCTGTGCCTGATAAGTGATTTCTCCTCTTTCATAAAGAGGGATCAGGGAGATTGCCCCCATCACTGTTCGCTTAAGGAAATTTTATTGATAAAATAAGTAAGCGGTTAGAAGCCTATACATAACAATAGCAAAATACCTGCGCTGCTTTGGCTAACAAATTCGAATAGATAGCTCAAATTATGGCTGGTTTAATTTATTTTGCCTATTATCATATTTGCCGCATCAAGGGCTGAGATTTTTGCAGTATCTATTACAAGATGATCTTGGAGCCAGGGGTCATATTCTCTTTGCAAAACATCTTCCCAACTTGGCAATTTGTGATTATGAATATCAGAAACTCTAGACTTTATTCTCTTGCGATGTTCAGCTTTATCTGAACATACTATTTCTACTTCAAAAAACTGACTATCATTTTCAAGCCCAACATTTCGCCATGCTTCTCTTGTGATTTCTAATGGATTAACCGAATCAGCTATAACAGGCATATTTAAGCGCAGATTCTCAGCCACCAGAGCATATCCAACCTCATAGCCACTAGCATTAATTTGTTGCTTATCGATACCTGATTGAATTAAAGCTTGCTCTATAGAATCTATGCGTATATATACAGCTTTAAGCTTTTGAGCCAAGATTTTAGCTATCGTTGTTTTCCCGTTGCCAGGAAGGCCGCCAAATATGATTAACATTTTATCCTTAATAGCCTTCATTGAGTCAAAAAGTTCTGGATCAAAGACCGCGTTATCCTAGAAAGCATAAGAATTTTACCATTTCTACAACCCTTCAGTATAAATAAAAATTCCTTAAGTGAACAGTTTTGGGGTCTTTACCCCCGGCAAATTGCCATGTAAGCTGATTGAGCCTGATATGACCTGAGTGCTTGGGTAGCTAATGTTTTGGAATCGCCCTGGATTTTGCATCGGGGTATTATGATAAAGCTGAGAGGCTCGACAAAAAGCCTTGTAGCGATTAAACAAGGCTTCATCTTCTGTCAGAATGCCTGCAGCCAGGGAAGGATAACGGTTCGCTTCAATGATCGCTTCTTCACATGACTGAGTTCGGATAATCTGCAATAAAGGTCCGGCGCTTAAAATAGACTCAAGTTTAGCCGGGACTAAACTGAGTCCCGCTGAAACCAGTCCTGTTCCGCCCTGAATAATCTTCATGGGTAATAAGGTTTCTGCACCCTGAGCTTGTAAACGAAGCTGAATGCTCAAAGCTTGCTGGGCTTCGCTCGAGGAGGCCATTGCGCTCATAAAGGGCTGAGGGTTGGCATCATAAGCTGCGATTCTTAGAGAGCGAGCCATGGATACAAGGGCATCCAGAATGTTATCGCCTTCGTTGTCGGTACTGATAATCAGTCTTTTGGCAGCATAGGTTTCCTGCCCTGAGTTTAAAAAAGCAGAGCGTAAAACTTGAGTAGCGGTATTTTCAAAGTCGCTGATATTTCTAATAATTAAAGGATTTAAGGACGGGGTGCACAGCTGTAAATATTTATCAGACTGCTGAGCAGACTCTAGCCTAATCATAGCGGCGCTATTCGCATCACCTTCAAACATTAGACCATCTATTTCTTGGCATTTAGCCAAGTCCTTTATGTCTTCTTTACTACCGTGGAGCAATTGCAACAGGCCTTTGGGCAAATTCAGTTTTTCCCAATATTGCATAAGCTTTTCAATACTGGCGTAAGAGCCTGGCAAGCTATACAAAATGGCTGAATTGCCATAGAGCAGCACTTCACATAGCTGGGCAATATAGTTTAGGCTAATGCCAGAGCCGCATACTGCTATGGTCCCTATAGGGCGGCGAAGGTTGTTGCTTAAGCTGGTTAAATGATAAATCAATCCATCCAAAGACTCCTCAATTAGCCAAATAGGCCGACCGCTTTCCTGAGCCATTAGCATGCTTAATTCTTTAGCATTTAAGGATATCTCCCTGATTAAGAGAGAAATTTTTTGATGGCGGTCGCTGATGCTTAAAGCCGACCACTCAAAAAAGGCTTTTCTTGCCTCAAAAACGGCTGCTTTGAGCTCAGTTTCACTCGCTGCATTTCCCTGCCAGATTTTAAGCTTATAAACCGGGTCAATGGCCTGTATGTCTTGATTTGACTTGGACTGGATCCATTTCCCTGCTATATAATGTCCGGCTGATTTCATACATGCTTCACTCAATTTGACTGCCTTTATCTTAGCAGAAAGCATTATAAGCTATAAGCAAAACCTTTACTTTGTGGATCCCGGGTTCCGCTATGCAGCCCCAGGATGACACAAAATCGTCTGGAACAGATTTTGGTCGCAGGCTTTTTAACTGCGTCCGTAGGATGGCGGATAGGAAATCCGACAACCATTTTCTAAAGCAGCAAAGCTGCTAAGAAAATCTGTCACTTAATATTTCCTTAAGCTTTATTTTATAAAATAAGTCTGGAAATGGACGAGGTTGAGCAAATGGATTTGAATATACCTAGCTCTGATGAAATAAAGGCAAGACGAGAAAAAGCTTTTAGAGACATACAATCTATAGTGGATAACTTTTTACAAGTTTCCCAGGATAATACCTTTATCAAAGAATTTGAAAAGCACCTTGGAAATGGCAATTATCCAGCTGCAGCTTATATGTTAAGCGTAGGCCGCATTGCGCTGGCAGAGCCGCATAAAATTGGCTTTCGGTTTATGAGTTCCTTAAACAAAATGTCGACTATCCGAGGCTATGCTATAAATAAAAAGCTGCCGGTATATGGGGATGAATTTAGAGAATATGCCCAAATCAGATTGATTGAATGTTTGATTATTTTGTCAAACAACTCACGTTTTACCCTGAACCCGGAAATACACAAGCAATTGAATAAAATCCAGAAAGCTTCCAAGGCTATTGGGTTAGATAAATTGGCTAAGCAACAATATATCCAAATTCAATTGAAGCAGATTCCAAGCTTATTTGGCAGAATTAAAAAAGCGCTAAGTTTTGTTGTTGCTCATATATTGAAAGGGATTAGGTCAGTGTTAGGCTTCTTTAGCAAAGCTGTTGTTCCAGCGCAGCCTGCTGAACAAGCTCTGCCACAGGCTGAAAAACAGGCGAGAATGCCAGAGCCTGCTAGATTGGAAAGCAGTATAAAACCTGCCATAAGCAAGCAAGCTGGATGCCCTAGGCAAGTTGCTAATGGCACTACGGTACATTCCGGCAGTTATTCAACGGCTACCAGCTTGAAATCAGCCAATGAGCAGGCTAAGCAACGAAAAAGTGCAGTTGTACCCTCTGTGAAATAAGGCAGGATAAGGGATTTTATTAATATTTCCTTAAGTTTTGTTTTATATAATAAGTTTGTAAATGGATTAACTATTAAAAAGGATTTAATATGCCAGTCCAAAACTTAAGCATTACAATAGCCGAAGCTGATAAGGCGGAAAAAGCTAAAATCATCGCTGATTTGTTTAAACCTAAGCCAAGCAAAAGCTTGATTCGTAATTTTGAAACTATTTTGGATGTGCGTGAGCATGAGACGGTAGCAGTGGTTATCAACACGGCCTATTCTGCTTTGGCAAGTTCAAAGAAAACAAACCTTCGCGGATATGCTTTGGCTCATTCGGTTGATAATGACATAAGAAAACTTGCTAAAAGCAGGCTTGATCAGTGTATCGCAGCTTTGGTGAAGCAGCCTACTCTGTATAGAAAAACCTTGAGTTTGCTGGATTCTAAGCCTAGGAAATATGTTATTGATGCACAACGAAATGTGGCTCCGGCTCCAAGTGTATTCAAAGCAGTGAAGAATGCTGTAGTCTCCGTTGCCATATATGCATCAATGGGAGTTGGTATGGTTTATGACTTCTTTGCAAAGATGTTTGACTCATCTAAACCCGTTGTTGAGCCAAAAACCATCAATGCAGCTGCAAAAACTAAAGAATTGCCTGTTGCCAGAGCTATTCCTGCCGAGAAAGGCATAAGCCCAGATTGCTTGGATTTAAGCCAATTTGAAGGGATGCATCGCGATACGGTTGAGAATTTTAAGAGAAAACTTTCTGGCTCTGAGCTAAGTGATATCAGTAGTGAGACAGCGCGTAGCAGTTTTTCAACTGCCACAAGTCTTTACAATGCTGCTAAGCAGGCTAGGTCCTCAGAAGCAAATCGAGATCGTGCAATGACTTTATAGCCCTAAGATATCTGCCGGGTAAAAGCCGGCAGGCTATCTAAAAGCTGTTTGCCGTAGCGTCTCAATACAACCCTCCTATCAAGAATCGTAATTTGCCCGCAGTCTTCTTGGGAGCGAATGAGTCTTCCCACATACTGAGTTAACCTGATCGAAGCTTCTGGCAAAGTATGTTCCATAAAGGCGTTCCTGCCCTGAGCTTCTAACCAGTCCACTCGAGTCTTTTCAATGGGGGTAGAGGGCACGCTAAAGGGCAGTTTGGTGATAATGACGTGCTTGCAATAATTTCCCGGCAAATCGACGCCTTCGGCAAAAGACTGCAATCCGAAAATGATGCTTGGTTTGCCCTGGTCTACTAAAGATTTATGGGACTCTATCATCAGGTGCTTAGGTGAAGTGCCTTGCAATAAAATTTGTTTTTGCAGTTTACTGTCGAGCTGATGATAGACCTTTTCCATCATGTCCCGGCTAGTGAATAATACTAAGCTACCGTGAGGTTCCTGCCTTAAAAGCTCGGGTAAAAGCTCGCTGATTTCCTCTATAAATTTTTCGCTTTTATCGCTTTCTGGAAGAGTATTAAGCTTTGGTACGCAAAGAGTAGATTTCTCATAGGGAAACGGCGAGGCAAAAGCGTGAGTTTTGACATGGGGATAATACTGCAAGCCTGTGTTTTCCAGAAAGTCTTCAAATTTCCCTAGCGCCCTTAAAGTAGCTGAACAGAGCGCCGCTCCATGTTCGAGCTTGTCCCAGAAGTAATTGGGCAGCATGCTGGCGGCTGAGCTCATAGCAGCATGGCAGATATAATCTTTGCCCTGATAGTTTTTCAACTTCACATCTTCTTCTTTAGCGCTAATCCATCTGGCGATAGGAGGGATGCCTTCTGGGTCTTTGGCACAAAACAGATTGAATGTTTGAGAAAAATCCTCTGAGCGGCCGATAAAATACCCTATTGCCGAGAGAATGGAGTCATATTCGCTAAGCGTTTTTTCATCATGCTGTTCTGTCAGCATTTTGCGGATGGCATAAAGGGCAAGCAGCAGCTCTTTAGCCTTAGTAGCTAAAACCTGGCTGTGAATTTGCAGAGCTTCGGGAACTTTAGGTAGTAGCCAAAAGCTATCTCTTTGATAATGGCTGAAATTGGCCGCAATCACATCACGTAGTTGAGGCAGGCATTCCTTGATTTCGCTAATGCTTTTTTCAATTTGATTGACTAGGCCTTGCTCTAATTTTAAATGTTGCTGAATGGATTTCATGCCTTTACTAAGCTGGTCCAGCCACTCAATAGCACTCATAATTCCCGTATAGGCAGTAAAATGTTTAATGGCTTTGCCTGCTAAATGATGGGCCTCGTCGATGACATAAAAGCAATCTTGGGCAGGAGGCAATAAAGCACCTGTGCCAAGGCCAATATCAGATAAGAGCAAATCATGATTGGTGACGATAATATCAGCGGTATAAAGTCTTCTTTTAGCTTGAAAAAAGCTACAGTCATTGAAAAAAGAACAGCGTTTGTTGCTGCATCCTACGGCATCAGTGGTGACATTGCGCCATAGGTTATCGGGAATAGAGGTATTGAGCTGATCTCTGTCTCCATTCCATTGCCTACTTTCAATTTTATCAATAAGCGTTTCCACCAAAGCTTGTTCTTCCTGCTTGGGAAGCTCGGTTTTGGCCTCAGAAAATCCCAAAAGGTTTAGCTCGGATTGGGTAATACCCCGGTCAAAATGATACAACTTATTCAAGCAAACATAGCGCCTTCTGCCCTTGGCAATCTCAGCAGTGAACTTTAAGCCTAAAATTTTCGATAGGTTGGGAAGATCATGGTGCACTAATTGTTCTTGAAGGCTTACAGTTGCGGTGGAAATGACAAGTTTGAGCTTTTCAGGGCGCTGCAACAATAAAGGAACTAAATAGGCAAAGGTTTTTCCAATACCGGTTCCGCCTTCAATGACAGCGATGGTTTTTTTATTAAGGGCCTCGGTAACAGCCTGCATCATCTGGACTTGGCCAGTTCGTTCTTCAAATTTGGCTTCTTTGAGTTTTGCCAGGGCCTCTTTAAGGTTCATCATGAGATTTCCAGGCTTCGCCTTCTATAGTCCTACCTTGATCTCCTTCAATTATATCAGGGTCTTGCACGGGCTTAGCAGAAGAAGCTTGTTGAGTGAAAGCGGCGCCTTGCATCATGTTAAAACGGCTTTTCTTTAAAATCCAATTAGCAAAAGGATTGCGCAGCCCCGGAATCAGCAAAAACAAGCCCAATATGCTCGATATCAGTCCAGGAATAATCATAAAAATGCCTCCCAGGACGATGGCAACGGCATTGAGCATTTCCCTGGTGGGGGACTGACCTTGCATCATTTTAAGCTGAGCTTTCTGTATATTAGCCAGGCCGAATCGACGCATCAGCACCCCACCCGCAAGGCTTGACAGTACGATCAATAAAAGCGTCCAACCTAGGCCAATTAGATGTGCGACCCAGAAAAATACGACGAGTTCTAAAATAAACCACATTAAACTTAACAATCGAAACATAAGCTTTCTCTTTTTTAGTTATCCTTTGTCGCCTATCGGGCTCACGTGCTCATTTATTAGTAATAAACTCCGCTCGCTCACTCCTCTGGCTTCGCGGTTAACCAAAAAAATAAAAAGCTTATGCCCGTGGCTTAATTATTTAACTCTTCCATAAACATCATCATAACGTTTGATATCGTCTTCTCCTAAATAGGAGCCGATTTGTACTTCAACTATCACAACGATATCTTGAGTGAAGTTTTCTAAACGGTGTTTGGACTGCAATGGAATATAGATAGCCTGGTTTTCATTGTAATCTCTTACATCGTCATTAATGGTAACCGTGGGCTTTCCTTTGACTACTACCCAATGTTCGCAACGCTTTTCATGGCTTTGCAAAGAGAGACGTCCGCCGGGATTGACCGTAATAGTTTTAACTTGAAAGCCAGACTGCATCTCGATAGTTTTATAGCTACCCCAAGGGCGCTGATATTCTTTGCCAATTTCATTAAGTGCCATATTCACTACCCTACCTAATTGATCTCGTATCCAGCTTCTACTTTATTGGCGCCGGCAGGCCCATACTGCGCGGCTAAAAACGGGTTGGTGGCGCCGTTAAATGCTACAACATCACGAGCATTATCACTAGCCGATTTGCATTTTCGGACACCAATAGGCCCAACTAATCCGCATCCAATTGCAGCTCCTGCTGTCCCATAAGCCCAGATTGGTATTGATCCAGCTGCTGTAAAAATGATAGTGATAATTCCTCCTAAAACAAGAGTAGCGCCAGCCAAGTCACAGTATCCGATTTGAGTTGAGTTCATCATGTTCTCCATAACAAAAATCTATTTTACCACAACCTTGCCGCGCCGCGCACTCCACTTTCTCCGCCATGGGTTGCTTGCAGGAGTTTTGTCCTGACAGGTTGAGGAGAAAAGATGTACTCGTCCCAATGTTTGGGCACATTTATGTATAAGCGATTTAATGCTGATAAACCCCCGCCTAATACAATCACGTCCGGGTCTAAAATATTGATGATCATGGCACAAGCTCTTGCCATTCTGTTTTCATAGCGACTTAGAGCTGATTCCGCATCAGCATCTCCCTGATTGGCAAGGGCCACGATTTCTTCGGAACGAAGCGATTTTCCGGAAACATGGCGATAGCTTCTTGCCAGGCCTGTTCCGGACAAATAGGTTTCCAAACAGCCTTTTAATCCGCAATAACATTCCGGGCCTGGAGCTTCTTTTCCGATCGGCCAGGGTAAAGGCACATGCCCCCACTCTCCACCTAAGCGGTTTAAGCCGACTATAATTTTCTGATCGATAACAATTCCGCCGCCAAGCCCTGTTCCTAAAGTTGCGCCAAATACCACCGAGTGGCCTTTTCCAGCGCCATCAATGGCCTCAGACAGAGTAAAGCAGTTGGCATCATTGCCTGTGCGAATAGGGCGTTTTAGGGCTTTTGACAAATCTTGTTCAAAGGCCTGACCGTTTAACCAAAGAATGTTGGCATTTTGTACCAGCTCAGTTTGAAGGTTAACACTGCCTGGATAGCACATCCCATAAGTAACAGGGCCTAGTTCTTTTTCATAGACATGCACTAATTCTGTGAGAGTTTTAAGTAGGTTCTCGTAATCAGTGGGAGTGGAGATTTTAGTTTGCTTTAAGGCTTTTCCAGAGTGAGAATCTATAGCGATAGCAGCGATTTTAGTTCCGCCTATATCGACCCCCATTCTGATCCGTGGTAGCTCTTGCACGTTCTTTCCTTATAATGCTCATTTTCTAATAAATAGAATAGTCGGAAGTTATGCAAGCAACAAGCGGCTGAAATAAAAAAGCCTCAATGAAGAGGCTTTTTTATTCATAATAACTCCATTATACAGGGCTGGCCTCTCTGGGCACTGCGCCATATTCGCTTCTTGAAGCTGAGAATTTACTAAAAATTTTGGGAAGGGCATATTGCGCTACCGCAGTTAATGCAGCGCTTCCGGCTCCTACCAGGATTTTTTGCTGAGCATCACTCAAGTCGGCTGATTCAAACCCGCCAGAGAGAGTAGGCTTTAAATTTGTTGCTCCAATTGCCAGCATTGTATAGCCTGATAGTGCTGCAATCCCGGCAAGAACTGTGTGCCGATGCTCTTTAAGAAATTCATAAACCATGGTATTTCTCCTGTCCTGTTGTTTGTAGGCAGATCCAAGCTAACACAGAGGCAAGCTAAAATTCCATAATTATATATAGCTTAGCTAATTAACATATGTAATATATCCTAAATTTTTCTTAGCTTGCCAGGTCGTTAAAAAACCTTTTAACGTTGTCAAACCAACCGCTGGATTGAGGGCTGTGTTTCCTGCCGTCTCCCAGAGATTCTTGGAATTTTTTCAGTAATTCTCTTTGATCGGAATTAAGATTGACCGGAGTTTCAACCGTAACGTGGCAAAGCAGATCCCCCACAGAACTGCCGCGCAGGCTTTTCACGCCTTTTCCTCTTAAGCGAAAGGCTTTATTGGATTGGGTTTCTGCTGGGATTTTTAATTTAACCTGGCCGTCTAAGGTGGGGATTTCAAGCTCTCCGCCTAAACAAGCGGTGGCAAAGTCGATCGGCAGTTCGCAGTGAAGATCGTTGCCGTCTCTTTTGAAAATGGCATGGGGTTTGACCCGCATTTCCACATATAAATCGCCGGCGGGGCTGCCTTGTTCTCCCGCTTCGCCTTCTCCGGCTAAGCGGATTCTGTCGCCATTATCGACTCCGGCTGGAATTTTAACGGATAGGTTTTTGGTTTTTTGGACTCTTCCCTGGCCGTGGCAGCTTGGGCATGGATTTTTAATGACTTGGCCTTGACCGCGGCAGTTAGGACAGGTTTGTTGAACTGAAAAGAAACCTTGCTGCATCCTGACAATACCATGACCGTTACAGGTTGAGCAGGTGGTTTTTTCACTGCCTTTTTGCGCGCCGCTACCATGGCAGGGTTCACAACTGCTTAAATTTGGGAATGAAATTTTCTTGGTAGTACCATGAACGGCTTCTTCCAGACTGATTTCTAGAGAATAGCGAAGGTCAGAGCCTCTTTGAGGTTGGGCACGGCTTTGGCCCCTGCCTCCTCCAAAAATATCGCCAAAGATATCACCAAATACATCGCCGAATCCTGCTCCGCCAAAACCACCGCCAGCACCGGCTGATGGGTCAACTCCTGCGTGGCCATACTGATCATAGGCCGCACGTTTTTGAGGATTGCTTAAGACGTCATAGGCATGGCTAATTTCTTTAAACTGCTCTTCCGCTTCTTTGTTTCCTGGGTTTTTATCAGGATGGTATTTCATCGCAAGCTTGCGATAAGCTTTTTTAAGTTCTTCTTCAGAAACGCCTTTATTAACGCCTAGTATTTCGTAAAAATCTTTTTTGCTCATAATTATCCTGCATGTGTCATCCTGGGGACCCAAAGGGAACCCGGAACCTAAAAATTAGATTCCGGATCGAAGCTTACGCTTCGTCCAGAATGACAATTTTTGCGCTGTATTAGTCTTTTTTATCTTTGTCTTTGACTTCTTCAAACTCAGCATCAACCGCATCGTTGTCTGCTTTATTTTGGCTTTGAGCCTGTTCAGCTCCGCCTGCCTGTGGGCCTTGCTGTGAATAGAGCATTTCGGCCATTTTGGCTGAAGCTTGAGACAATTGCTGCATTTTGTTTTCAATAACAGCTTTATCATCGCCTTTGGCCACTGCTTCCAAATCTTTCAGAGCAGACTCGATATTGGCGCGATCTTCACCTGGTACCTTATCGCCGAGCTCTGCCAAAGATTTTTTGGTAGCGTGAATTAAGCCATCAGCCTGATTTCGAGCATTTGCCAGCTCATGGAACTTTTTGTCTTCCTCGGCATTGGCTTCGGCGTCTTTGACCATTTTATCAATTTCGTCTTCGGACAATCCGCTTGAAGCGCGAATCACGATGGACTGCTCTTTACCGGAAGCTTTGTCTTTAGCTGATACGTTCAAAATACCGTTAGCGTCAATATCAAAGGTTACTTCGATTTGTGGCATGCCGCGTGGAGCAGGAGGGATACCGGATAAATCAAATCTTCCTAATGATTTGTTGGCATTAGCCATTTCACGCTCACCTTGCAATACGTGAATGGTTACCGCGGACTGGTTGTCATCAGCTGTGGAGAATACTTGAGATTTTTTGGTAGGAATGGTGGTGTTGCGTTCGATCAGTTTGGTCATTACACCGCCCATGGTTTCAATTCCCAAAGACAATGGAGTCACGTCAAGCAAGAGAATGTCTTTAACGTCCCCAGCCAATACACCGCCCTGAATAGCGGCACCAATTGCTACAGCTTCATCCGGGTTAACATCGCGACGTGGTTCTTTGCCAAAGAAGTCTTTAACCGCTTCTTGGACTTTAGGCATACGGGTTTGACCGCCGACTAAAATCACTTCATCGATTTGAGATACGGAAAGTTTGGCGTCTTTTAGTGCTTGACGGCAAGGTTCGATAGATTTTTTGATTAAGTCTTCAACCAATGACTCAAACTTAGCTCGGGTAATTTTAATGTTTAAGTGTTTAGGGCCTGAGGCATCAGCTGTGACATAAGGCAGATTGATATCAGTCTGCTGGCTTGATGAAAGCTCAATTTTAGCTTTTTCAGCGGCTTCTTTTAAACGTTGCATTGCCAAAGGATCTTTGCGCAAATCTACGCCTTGTTCTTTTTGGAACTCTTCGATCAAATAATCGGTTAAGCGTCTGTCAAAATCTTCACCGCCCAAGAAAGTATCGCCATTGGTCGCCAATACTTCAATCTGGCTGTCACCGTCTACATTGGCAATTTCGATAATGGAAATGTCAAAAGTACCGCCACCTAAATCGTATACGGCGATGACAGAGTCTTTTTTGCCGCTTTTATCCAAGCCATAAGCTAAGGCTGCGGCAGTAGGCTCGTTGATAATTCTTTTAACTTCAAGCCCTGCAATTTTACCGGCATCTTTAGTGGCCTGACGTTGTGCATCGTTAAAGTAAGCCGGAACGGTAATCACCGCTTCTGTAACAGGTTCGCCCAGATAGTCTTCTGCAGTTTTTTTCATTTTGCGCAGGACTTCGGCAGAAATTTGAGGAGGAGCTAGTTTTTTGCCGTCAGAGGTTTGCACCCAGGCATCGCCGTTGTCCGCTTTGATAATTTTGTAAGGAACGTGAGGTATGACATGCTTTTGAATTTCAGCATCATCAAATTTGCGGCCGATTAAGCGTTTTACCGCAGCAAAAGTGTTTAAAGGGTTGGTCACGGCTTGGCGTTTTGCAGGCTGGCCCATTAAGGTTTCGCCGTCTTTGGTGTAAGCCACGATAGAAGGAGTAGTACGGTCGCCTTCTGAGTTTTCGATAACGCGGGGTTTGCCGCCTTCCATAATTGCAACGCAAGAATTGGTGGTTCCTAAGTCAATACCGATAATTTTTGCCATATTGTTCTCCAGTCATTCAAATTATTTAAACTTTCAGTAAAAATGGGGTTTGTTTTAAAATTTTCAAGGCTTTAATGAAATTATTTACTGACTACCACTCTGGCAGGTCTGACTAATCTTCCATTTAATAAGTAGCCTTTTTGGAATACAGCCAAAACTTTATTGGACTCTGTACCAGGGATTTCCTGCATAGTCATCGCTTCATGCAAGCTTGGGTCAAAGCTTTGTCCCATTGGATTAATTTGCTCTATTCCGTATTTTTGCAGGGTATCGATCAGCATTTTCATGGTAAGCTCAATGCCGTCATGCATAGCCTTTATAGAATCATTGCCATCCACTTTGACTTCTAAGGCTTTTTCTAGGCTGTCCACTACAGGCAAAAGCGCTTCTGCAAACCGGTCAATTGCGTATTTGTGGGCATTGCTGACGTCTTTTTCAGCGCGGCGTTTTGTGTTTTCAATTTCTGCTACTGCTCGCAAAGCTTTATCCCAGTTTTCATCCGCTTTGGCTTTAGCAGCTTCCAACTCTGTTTTGAGTTTGTCGATTTGATCAGCAAAAAGTAAAGGTTCTGCCTGACTTTGATTGTCTTGGTTTTCGCTCATGGGGTTTCCTTAAAATAAGTGTCCAAAGAAAATATGGGGGAGGATTTTCGTTTTTCAAGTGACAGATTCTCTTAGCAACTTGTTGCTTAGAGAATCGTCATCCTCGGGCGACGACTGGAAGTCGGAGAGCCGGGGATCCAGTCTTTTGTCATCCTGGACTTGATCCAGGATCCAGGTTTTTACTAGATTCCCGCCGCAGTTTATCATCGACCTGATCGGGGGCGGGAATGACAGTTTTATACAAAGTAAGCAAGCAACTTGCTAATGATAGGCTTATTCGCCTCAGGAAATTCATAATTTTTAAGTTCTTGTAAACTGACCCATTTTACAGGCTGGCCTTCTTTACCTTTAGGCTCACCTTTAAATGCTGTGACCAGCCAAAAGTCTAAAAGCACTTTACGATCTTCATAGTCATGAGGAATTTGAGTGAAGGATTTTGCTTGCTCGACCATAATGCCAAGCTCTTCATAAAGTTCCCGAGTCAGAGCTG
This sequence comes from Gammaproteobacteria bacterium, assembly GCA_029256015.1. Classification (GTDB taxonomy): domain Bacteria; phylum Pseudomonadota; class Gammaproteobacteria; order Francisellales; family CACEW01; genus JAQSYQ01. The sequence goes on from JAQSYQ010000002.1 coordinate 87,857, forward strand.
CTTGGGCTGTTTCATTAGACTCTACCTTGCCTCCAGGGAACTCCCAAAGACCTCCTAGGTGAACATGCTTGGCCCTTTTGGCAATGCAGCATTCCTTGTTGTGATTGATGATAATGCCGACGACTACATGTAAACGTTCCAATTTGCTGGCTTCCTCTTGCTCTTCGCATCTTATTCTAGTTACTATAGAGCGATGAACCTAATGAATCAATTCCTTATCGCCACGAGCAACTTAGATAACACGCCGTTTGAGCGTGCTGTAGTCTATTTGTGTCAGCATAATGCGGAAGGGGCCATAGGAATGGTGATTAACCGTACTGTTGATTTGAAATTGGGCGAAGTGTTTCGTCAAATGGAAATTACGGTCAGCTCTCCTGCGCTCAATGAAGCAACTGTTTTAGCCGGAGGGCCGGTCCAGCCTCATTCAGGTTTTGTTTTGCATTACCCTTCGGGTGAATGGAAAAGCTCTTTGACTGTCGATAAAATTGCGATCACCACCTCAAAAGATATTTTAAGGGCAATCGCTTCTGGCGAATTTTCAAAACAAGCGATATTGGTTTTAGGTTATGCAGGCTGGAGCGAGGGCCAGCTTGAAGAAGAAATTGCTCGAAACGACTGGCTAGTTGCACCGGTTTCAGAGGATATTATATTTGATACGCCGCTAGATAAACGCTGGGAAGAAGCGATTCATTCCCTCGGGATCAAAAATATTTCTCAATTAAGTTCCTGGGCTGGCCATGCCTAATATTAATACTGTGCTAGGATTCGATTTTGGTCTGCGCCGAATTGGAATAGCGGCCGGACAATCTATTACCAAAACGGCTACGCCCATACCAGGGATTTCTGCTAAGGCTGGAGTTCCTAACTGGCAGGAAGTAGCCAAGCTAATCAAAGAATGGCAACCTCAGGCCTTGCTCGTGGGTATTCCTTTGCTAATGGACGATAAAGAGCAGCCTATGACAGAAAGTGCCCGTCAATTTGCGATGAGCTTAAAGCAGTTTAACTTGCCGGTGTATGAGGTGGATGAAAGGCTATCTACAAGAGAGGCACGGTCTCGTTTAAGCGAAATTAATGAGTTCAAAAACATGAATCACCGAAAAGTAGATAGCATGGCTGCCTGCATTATTGTAGAAACTTTCCTCAATAATATTGAAAAAACCTAAAGTTTTTCTATACTCCAATAGCTAATCAAAAAATAAAGAGGGAAAAATGAAATCAATCAAATTTTTAGCAGGAGCTATTATACTCGCAGCTTCCACTCACGCTATGGCAGATCCCTTTAGTGGATTTTATGTCGGAGCAGGGCCTCAATGGCTAGACGCTCATTTTAAATCAAGCGTTAACAATTCAGGCATCACGGTTAATATGCCTGATGCTAATGCCGATAATATCGGCGGTAATATTTTTGTCGGCGCGAGCCAGCATATAAATAGCTTGTATGTGGCCGAAGAATTAGCTTATAGCACTGATTCCAAATCTGTTTCTATGCAGCAACAGGTTCCAGGCGGCATTGCTTCTTTCTCTAATACAGCTTATTTAGCAAAACAGCTTAATCTTGGTTTGAAATTAGGTGGATTTATTACGCCTAACGACGTCGTTTACCTGCGTCCAGCCGCTGCTTATGCCAAAATTAATCCAACCGTTCATTCTGTTGGTGAGGCTTCAACTTCAGTCTTAGAGAATAACGAGCCTTCTGTTTGGGGTGCGCAAATGGGTTTGGGCTATGACCACGCCTTTACTCAGCATTTTATCGCTCAAGCTGAAGTAGATTATACTCGTTATCAGTCTAAAGACGTTGACGCAGTAGCACCTAATGGATCACCAGCTACTAATAACTATAAAATTTATAGTTATAGCGTGGGTTTATCGGGAATTTACAAGTTCTAGATCAATGGAAGCTGCCAATCTAATTGGCAGCTTTTTAAATTTGTGGATACATTCCATAACGTTGCAGCTTTTTACGAAGCGCGTCTCGAGTTAATCCTAAAACTTCGCAAGCTTGGCTCATGTTGCCGTTGGTATAAACCAGCGTGGCTTCTAATAAAGGTATCTCTACTTCGCTCATGACCAGATCATACATGCCTTCAATTTTCATATTATTGTTAGCACTCTGATAATAGATATGCATCATTCTACTAATATGATCGCGCAGGGTAAGAGAACTGGATGGACTAATGTGAACCTTTGGACCATATTTTGGCATGCCACTTCCTCTAGAATTTGTCTGAGACTTTTTTGAGTATAGGATAAAAATGGAAATCCTGCTTTTTAAATAATAATAAATCGACTAAACTAAGCCCAAAAAAACAGTAAGGACTTTTCATGAATCCAAGATTTCTCTCTGTATTAACTCTAACTTTGCTCAGTGCGAGTACTGTAGCCGTGGCTTGGCCTGTGGGAGCTTATCTCAGTGCGGGAACTGGCGCGAATTTAAATAGCATGGGCAATGCATGGAAAACTCAAGGCTCAGCCAATGGTACTGGGGGCGAAGGCGGGGGCACCGATCCAGTTGGCTTAGGAGGCACTGGTGGCAGCCCTACTATTTTCAATGTTGACTCCGGCGAAAGTGATTTGCTTACCAATATCGCGTTCAATATGGCTCTAGGTTACGACTGGATGTTTAATCAAAATTACCTTGCGACGGAATTGGACTACACGAATAACTCTAAAGTTGCCAATGTGTATGACAATATTGGAAGTGGCTACACCTATCACAATGCCGCTTATTTTTCACGACAGTTTGCTTTAGGTGTAAAGTTAGGCAGGGTATTTGACCAAAACAACCTTATTTATATTCACCCAGCTTTAGCTTATGCTGAGCTCAATTCAGCTTCCCAAATATTTACTGCCACTGCTACAACTAACTTGCCTGCTGTTAATAAAAATTTATGGGGGGCGGAAATCGGTCTGGGTTATGAAAGGATGATTAGCCAGCATTTTTCAGTGGCCTTGGAAGCGGACTACATCAACTATCAAAACTATGCGACAACTGACAGTGCGCCTGGGTTTAGCAATCCCATCACCTCAAAATATCAGCCCTTTCAATATAGGCTAGGCTTGTCAGCAGTTTACCATTTCTAAGGATTGATAATTCTAAAATAGCTTTGCAGGCGCTCAGGGTGAATGTGACCTGATTTGACTGCATTTTCGATGGCGCAGCCTTGGGATTTTCTATGGTTGCAGTTACGAAATTTGCAATGGCCGAGAAATTTGAGAAACTCTTTAAAGCCCTCGATGATTTTTTGAGGGTCGGTTTCGCTTATGCCAAATTCTCTTACCCCAGGAGAGTCGATGATGGCTCCGCCTGTTTTAAGGTGATAGAGATGAGACGCAGCCGTAGTATGTTTACCTTTTTTATTAAGCTCAGAGATATCTCCAATTTTCGCTTGGCTTTCTTTAACTAAAGAATTGATTAGAGAGGATTTTCCTACCCCAGACTGCCCGACCAATATACTCACTTTATTGTGCATGGCATCCTGTAAGTTTTTCAAACCCTGGGCCTCTTTGCTGCTTACCTCAATGATGGGATAACCTATGCTTTGGTAATAAGACAGCCAGCCTGGAACAGGATGCTGCTTGGCTAAATCCATTTTATTGAGGACGATGAGTGAGGGTAGATTTTGTAGCTCAGCGGCGACTAAATGTTGGTCCAAATAAAAAGGAATAGGCTCTGGGTATAGGGCTAATACCACGACAACCTGATCTACGTTAGCGGCGAGTTCTTGAATAGGCTTGTATTGGCTAGCGCGCACTAAAAGGCTATGGCGGGGCTCTTTGGCAATAATAACGCCAGAAACTTGGCTGTTTTCAACTTGTTCCTGCCAGAGAACTTGGTCTCCCACTACAATAGAGCCTAAATTTTTTCTAAAGTGACAGGAAAAAATCTTGCCTGCTTCTGATTCAACAAAAACGGTTTGGCCCAAGTGGCTGACAACTAAACCCCTATTACTAGGGGTTTCTCGCTCTTGCTCAAACTTAGCTGAGATGCGGCGTTTTTGCTGATCTGATAGAGGCCTTCTAGCCATTAAACGTCCAGGTTAACTACTTTCAAGGCGTTCTCTTGGATAAAGTCACGTCTTGGCTCAACCAGGTCACCCATCAAGCAAGTAAATAGCGCATCAGCACCCACTGCATCAGCAATGGTGACCTGCAACATACGACGAACGGCTGGGTCCATGGTAGTTTCCCAAAGTTGCTCCGGGTTCATTTCTCCCAAACCTTTGTAACGTTGGATAGACTGGCCTTTTCTTGCTTCTTTCATCAGCCATTCCATTGCGTCTTTAAAGTTATTGATCACGAGGGACTTGCTATCACGTTTAACGATAGTGCCTTCCGCAATAAGACCGTCTAGCATTGAAGCTAAAGTTGAAATATAGCCGTATTCTGGAGATTCAAAGAATCCAGGTTTAAATTCATAGCGATTGTGGATACCATGGCTTACGATATCGGCAACCGGCATGTACAAGTTGGTTTCTGGGAAGTGTTCTACTTTTAAAGTCACCTTGGTGCGTTTGTCAGCCAGTTTAGTGAAGTGTTCTTGTAGAGGCAGCCACCAAGCTTCTACGGTATTTTTATCAGCCCAGTCTTGCGGAGCAGGCTTGTAATAAGATAAGCGTTGTAGCATAGTTTCAGAGTAGCGGCGTGAAAAAACTGAAATCACGTTTTGCACTTTTTGGTACTGTTTAATCAGTTTTTCCAGGTTTTCACCACTGATACTGTTTTTGCCATCAGCGCTAACTATTTCAGCCCCTTCTAAAGCGATTTGTGTCAAATATTCATCCAAAGCCGCATCGTCTTTAATGTAGGTTTCGCTTTTGTTGCGCTTCACTTTGTATAAAGGAGGCTGGGCAATATAAACATAGCCGCGCTCAATAATTTCTGGCATTTGACGATAGAAGAAAGTTAACAACAAAGTTCTAATGTGAGATCCATCGACGTCCGCGTCAGTCATGATAACGATTCGATGATAACGCAGTTTGTCAGGGTTGTATTCATCTCGGCCAATTCCGCAACCTAAAGCAGTGATAAGCGTGCCTACTTCAGCTGAGCTGATCATTTTGTCAAACCGGGCTTTTTCTACGTTAAGGATTTTGCCCTTGAGCGGCAAAATAGCCTGGGTGCGACGGTCGCGGGCCTGTTTAGCAGAGCCTCCCGCAGAGTCTCCCTCAACCAGGTAAAGTTCAGATTTAGCCGGGTCTTTCTCTTGGCAGTCTGCCAGTTTTCCAGGGAGGCCTGCGATATCCAAGGCGCTTTTACGACGGGTCATCTCACGAGCTTTACGGGCAGCTTCACGAGCGCGGGCGGCTTCAATAATTTTTCCGACAATAGCTTTGGCTTCTGTAGGGCGCTCAAGCAAAAAGTCATTGAGCTTTTCAGCCATTGCGGTTTCAACTGCAGGTTTTACTTCTGAAGAAACCAGTTTGTCTTTGGTTTGGGAAGAGAATTTAGGGTCTGGCACTTTGACCGATAGAACAGCGGTCAAGCCTTCACGGGAATCATCTCCGGTCGGGTCAATTTTGTGCTTTTTAGCTAAGCCTTCGCCTTCAATATAGTTGTTTAGAGTACGGGTTAATGCAGCGCGGAAACCTGATAAATGTGAGCCGCCATCTCGTTGTGGAATGTTGTTGGTGTAGCAGAAAATGGTCTCTTGGAAGCTATCGTTCCATTGCAAGGCGACTTCTACACCGATGCCGTCTTTCTCCACTGAAAAGCTAAAAATAGAAGGGTTAACGGGAGTTTTATTGGTATTTAAGTGCTCTACGAAAGCCCTGATCCCACCTTGATAATGAAATACGTCTTCGCGATCAGAGCGCTCATCGCGTAATTTAATGTAAACCCCTGAATTTAAGAAGGAAAGTTCACGAAGGCGTTTAGCCAAAATATCGTAGTTAAAGCTTAAAACATTGTTAAAAATTTTATCGGAGGGCTTAAAGCGAACGGTGGTTCCGCGAAGTTCGGATTCGCCTACTGCTTTTAGAGGAGCATCTGGCTCACCCAGATGATAGGTTTGTTTATGGATTTTACCGTCGCGGCAAATAGTCAAGTTAAGCTCTTCGGACAAGGCGTTAACGACTGATACGCCCACCCCATGCAAGCCGCCTGAAACTTTATAGGAATTGCTGTCGAATTTACCGCCGGCATGCAGGACGGTCATAATCACTTCGGCAGCCGAGCGGCCTTCTTCTTTGTGGATATCGACTGGAATACCGCGACCGTTATCTGAAACCGAAACGGATTCATCCTGGTGAATAATCACTTCAATCTTGTCGCAATGGCCTGCCAAAGATTCGTCAATTGCGTTGTCCACTACCTCAAAAACCATATGGTGAAGGCCTGAACCGTCATCGGTGTCGCCAATATACATGCCTGGACGTTTTCTTACTGCTTCTAAGCCCTCTAATACCTTAATACTAGATGCATCGTAAGTGCCTGAATTTACAGGTTTATTTTCTTGTTCTGACACGGTTAAAGGCTCCTTTACTAGACCATGCTGTATTGTATCAGAAAATCCGCTATTTCGCTTGAAAAATGATAGATTTTCTTAATGTCTTGACATTTAGAGAATCATCATCCTCGAACACCGAAGGTGTATCGGGGATCCAAACAAGAATAAGGCCATAAATAATTGAATTCCCGCCGCAGTTTATCCTCGACCTTATCTGGGACGGGAATGACAGCTACGAGGTCAGAGAGGAGTGATTAATAGCACCCTGAGACAGGGCAAATTTTGTGAATTCATCTTCCAGCAAATAAGTGCTCAAAGCGTCTTCCTGGATGCTGCTCATAAACACCTGGGAGCCCAGATTTCGCAAATGACCCATAATTTCATTTAGATGGTTTTGGTCTAGTTCTGAGGCAATGTCGTCCAGTAAGTAAATACAGGCTTTGCCGGTTTGCTGTTTATACAAAATACCTTGGGCGATTTTAAGGGCGCAGATTAAGGTCTTTTGCTGACCTCTTGATAGAATTTCCTCGGCAGGCTGATTGCCAATTTTAACCTTGATATCAGCCCGGTGCGGGCCATAGTGAGTGAGGCCATGCTTTTGGTCTTGTTCTAAAGAGCGCTCCAGGCAGCTTTCTAAAGGCTCATCCTGGGTCCAGCCCCGATAATAGTGGATATGAATTCGGTGCTTTTGCAGAAATTCGCCGATTAAGCTTTCCAAGGTTTGAATTAAAGCCTCGACATAGGTTTTTCTGAAATAGTCTATTTTTTCAGAGGCTTCAATAAAAGCAGGGAGCCAGACTCCGAGGTCCTTTTTACTGTGGCCGGCTCGAAGCGCAGCATTTCTTTGTTTTAAGGACTTTCTGGCTTCTTGCCAAATATGAATAAATTCAGCTTTTTGATAAAAAACTCCCCAGTCCATGAGCTGTCTGCGGCCTTTGGAGCCAGCGGTCAATAAGCTAAAGCTTTCCGGATTAAATAATAGGGTAGGAACGCATTTGGCAATTTCAATATGACTGTTGAGGTTTTTGCCGTCCAGCCTTGTTTTAGATTCTTCATGAGCGGAGCGTTGCATACCAATATGGTGCTTGGCTGTTTCAGTTTGAACCTCAACAAATAGGGAAAAATGGGGTTTGCCGTGGCTAATGATTCGATTTAATAGATTGGAGCGAAATGAGCGCCCGTGGCTTAAAAAATAAACGGCCTCAAGCAGGCTGGTTTTGCCTGAGCCGTTTTCACCAAAAAAAACATTAAATTGCGGATGGCAGTCCAGGCTGACTTCATGCAAGTTTCTGAAGTGTTGAATGTTTAACCTGGTAATAATCATTAAGCTAGCCGTTCTTTTAGCCAGCTATCGATTAGCATAATTTCTTCAGGACAGACAGTGTGGCCCATCCGGTAGGTATGCCAGTTCACGGAATAGCCCATGGCCATTAATATCGCTCTTGAGGCCTCAGCGTATTCAAAGGCAATGACTTCATCATGTGTGCCGTGAATCAGCAAAATAGGGGTGTTGTGATTTTCAGAATGTCTTTTTTCTTCAATAATTTCGCTAATGGGCAAATAAGTGGACAGAGCAATAATCCCGGCTAGATTTTTTGAATAGCACAGCCCGGTATACAGCGCAATGGCGCCGCCTTGAGAAAAACCTGCTATTAAAATTTTGTTGTGGGGAATGCCTAGGGCAATTTGTTGGTCAATCAGCTGGCTCACTGCTTCAAAAGATTTCTGAATCCCTGCTGCATCTTGCTGATGAGAATCTCTTTCCAAGCTATTAATATCATACCAGGCTCGCATTAACATGCCGCCATTTAGCGTCACTGGCTGGATGGGGGCGTGAGGCAAAATAAACCTGATTCTATAGCGATCAGCTAAGCGTAAGGCTTCGATAGCAGGAGCAAAGTCATTGCCATCCGCCCCAAGGCCATGTAGCCAAATGACGACTGCCTGAGGAGGTTCTTTGGGTTCAATAGTAATGTTTTCTAATATAGTTGGCATTTTTCACGATTCAGTAGACGGGCTAATGTTTAAATTCTATGATAAAAACACGTAAAGATAAAAGGAGTAGATGATGAAATTCAAAAAAATAGCTTATGTTGGCCCCATTTTAATGGGTCTTTTGTTGACAGCTTGCGGGCAAAGCGGGCCATTGTATATAAAAGCAGCTGCGCCAAAAAATACCAATCAGAGCCAGCCTTTGCATCCTAACCAAACCACTACTCCTCCTTTGCGCTCTACCCCAGGGGTAACGAATACTAAAAATCAAACCCCTAATAATACCAATCCAAATATGCCTTTATCTGGTTCACAGCAGCCTATTGTGACTTCACAGCAAACTGTTGTATAGAAATGCCCGAATCGCTGATTCAAACTCAGCTTCAGGCTTTTTTGACCTATATGCAGCAGCAAAAGCAGTTTTCAGCCTATACCTGTGAGCATTACCAAAGAGACTTGGACCGATTGCTTAGCTTCTTGACGGCCCAGGGCATAGAAAGCTGGGCGGCAGTTGAGATCAAGCATATCAAGCACTGGATCATTAGCCTGCACCAACATGGCCTTGCTAGCAAATCTTTACAAAGAATGCTTTCCTCTACCCGAAGTCTTTATCGTTATTTATTAAAGCAAGGCTTGGTCAAGCATAATCCGGCATTAGGAGTACAAGCGCCTAAAGGCCCGAGGAAATTGCCTACCGCTACCGATGTGGACCAAACCCAGAATTTACTGAATGCACAAACTTCAGATGAACTTGAAGTGCGTGATTTAGCTATTTTAGAGCTGGTTTATAGCTCGGGCCTACGCCTTGCTGAACTATTGTCGCTTAATTTAGGGGATATCGACTTTACTGAAAATTTAGTCAGGGTAACAGGTAAAGGCAATCGCACCCGGGTGGTTCCCATTGGAGAGCAAGCGATTAAGGCCATTCAAAACTGGTTGTCTATTCGAGTTCAATTTGTCCCTGAGGGTGAGCTTGCGGTATTTGTGTCCAAACAAGGCAAGCGCTTAAGTCCAAGGGCCGTACAAAAGCGATTTGAATTATGGGGCAAACAACATGCCAGCCAGCATTTACATCCGCATATGCTAAGGCACAGCTTTGCCAGCCATTTATTGGAATCTAGCGGTAATTTAAGAGCAGTCCAAGAGCTTTTGGGTCACAGCAATATTTCCACCACCCAGATTTATACTCATTTAGATTTCCAGCATCTGGCTAAAGTTTACGATGCGGCTCATCCTAGGGCTAAAAAGAAAAATACCGGCGACCCTGCATAGGGCTGACAAATCTGGCATCTTTTGCTGTTTTTTTTTCTGTCATCCTGGGGCTGCAAAGCAGAGCCCGGGATCTATTCTTTGAAAAACTTGGATCCCGGATCTCACTTTGTTCGTCCATAATGACAAAGTCTATGCATTACATAAAGATAAAGAATACAGCGCCCATTAGACATACACCCGCTGCCAAAAAGTTCCATCCTATGGGCTGCTTCATATATAAAATCGCAAATGGCACAAAGACCGATAAGGTAACGACTTCTTGAATAATCTTAAGCTGGGCCAGGCTTAAATGAGCTGAATTAAATCCAATCCGGTTGGCAGGAACCTGAAAGCAGTACTCAAACAGAGCGATTCCCCAGCTGGCTAAAATAGCGATCCACAAAGCTTTATTGTTTAAGTTTTTTAAATGCGCATACCAGGCAAAAGTCATAAATAAATTGGAGCAAATTAATAAAACAATGGTTTTGACTAGGTTGGGCATCTTAGACCTTGCGTAAAATTGCCGATTTAATGTAACGGGTTTCAGGGATAGCCAAATGAATGGGATGATCCGGCCCCTGATGGCCTTGCTCAAGCAACTGCAATTCGGTTTGAGTTTTAACGGCCGCTTTGTGCAACATAGTTAAAAAGTCTTCGTCTTTTAAATGCATGGAACAAGATGCCGAAACCAATACCCCGTTTGGATTTAAAAGCTTAATAGCCAGCTCATTAACCCTTTGATAAGCGATAAAACCTTCTTTGATGTCTTTTTGGCGTTTAATAAAAGCAGGCGGGTCGACTATCACTACATCAAACTTTTGACCTGATTGAATTAAGGCTTTAAGCGCTTCAAAAGCATCTTTACAGATCACTTCAATATTGCTAAATCCGTTGAGCTTGGCATTTTGGCTAATGTATTCACAGGCCTTAGCCGACACATCAATAGCGCTTAGAGATTTGGCCCCAAATCGCAAGGTTTCAATTCCCCAGCCTCCTAAATAGCTGAATACGTCCAAAACGCTTTTATCTTTCACATAGTCTTTTAAGCGCAAGCGATTCATTCGATGGTCATAGAACCAGCCGGTTTTTTGGCCTTCCCAAAATGGTGCTTTAAATTGGGTATCATTTTCAATCAGTTCAATTTCTTGAGGAGGGTTACCAAAGGCCGCCTCTACATATTCAGGAAGTTTTTCAAAACTTCTAGCACCGCTGTCGTTTTTCCATAATACAGATTCCGGATCGCAAACATCGACTAGCGCTTTTAATAAGCTGTCTTTTACAAGTTCCATGCCTTGGGTGGTAATTTGTACGGCAAAATGAGGGCCAAATCGATCGATAACTACTCCAGGCAGGCCATCACTTTCTCCAAATACCAGGCGGTAATAAGGTTGTGAAAATAGCTGTTGTCTTAGCTCGAGTGCTTGCTTAATTTTAGCTTTAAAAAAATCGACATTAAGTTCAATCGAAGGATCTCTGCTAAACAATCTGGCACAAATTAAAGAATGCGGATTAATATAGGCCTTACCTAAAAGCTCACCGCTAAAAGCTGCCACTAACACTTGCTCGCCAAGGCTGAAGTTGCGCAACGGGCTTTTAGACACATCCACTTCATTGCTGTAAATCCAGGCATGCTGGGATTTAAGTCTTTGTTCTTCGCGTTTTTTTAAGTAAAGCGTTTGCAAGAGATCACCTTATTAAAACTATGTTAGAAAGCTATTATGCCTCAAATAGAAGCAGTGAGCCAATTGAAAAGTCGCTTCTCAAGTTTGGACGGGGCACGCTAGGTGCTATTTTGTTATCTAGGCAAAGATGTGATTCAAAATTTCAGAGGCTTTTTGATAAATACCGGGGCTAGTGGATTCTCTTGGGCCTGCAACATTTAGGGTTTTAATATGATGCTCTTTGATCCATTTTAGGACAAGGGCCTGATCAGGCTTTTGAGAGAGGTCGATGATTAAGTGGGGCTTGGCTTTTGCTTTAAGCTCTTCAATGGTTAAAACCGTGCCGTCTTGAATGTTGAGAGGAAGAGCCGGAACCAACACCAAAGTAGCATCTGAATCTTGAATATTCAGCTTAGTGCGCTCGCTGTAATCAGAAGTCTGGGTTTCTTTTAAATGATAACGATCAGAAAGGGAGCCATCTTCTGCTAAGCGGCCTTTAGGGCACCATCCACCGTGAGGAATATTCAATCCAATGGCGACATCAAGCGCCGCTCTGTCTACTCCGGTTTGCCCACCCGAAACTATTTTATCAATCATAATTCACCCATAGATGCTCTGGAGCGGGATAGAAAAAAGTCAGTTCGTTTTTATTCTGGCATAAATGCAAGACCCGCGCTTTTGGTATGGCTGCCAGTTTTTTAACAACAGGCCAATCGGTTTCTCCCTGTAGCTTTACCGTGCAGATCATGCGCTTCACATTGCCGTTTGCCAGCCAGTTTTCAATTAAGTTTAGCAATCTTTCCGGGTAGCAAATGATATCAGAAACTAGCCAATCAATTTTTTTAAATTCTTTGGGGTCTAAAGCAAAAGCGCTTTGCTGCAAAAACTCAATTCGGGGCAATTTAGCGATATGAGGAGCCAATGGGGCTTTGTCTACTGAAATCACTTTGGCGCCCAAGGATTGCAATACATAAGTCCAGCCTCCTGGGCAAGAACCCACATCCATACAAATGTCGCCTGCTTTGGGAAATTCTCCCCATAAGCTTAATGCTTCCCAGAGTTTTAAATAGGCCCGGCTTGGCGGCATTTTTTTATCTTCGTTAAACTCATAAATGCCATCTGGTATGGCTTTCCAGCGCTTAGGGCTATAAAGGATTTTGTTTTGATCCAGCATAAGAAAGCCACCCAATGAGGGCAAAGCTTCTTTAGGTGGGAAGTTCACAGTGAAGTCTGGCAGCTTTTTAAAGTTGTCTAGAATCAAACTGCCGCGGCGCACAAAGTTAAGCTTGTGTTGATACCAAAGCTTGTTGCCAGACAGCCTCAATTTAGCCGCTGCATCTTTAATAGAGCTGATTTCAGCTTCGATTACATTGGGCCATACATCCAAAGCAAAACAGATATCAGGTTTTGCGACCGGGGAAAGCAATAGGCCCTCAGCAATTTCTGTAAACTCCCCCAGCTCTTGTTTGAGCGACTTAGTAAATTCGGGCTGGCTGAGGTACAGATGCATAGGCTAGATTGCCGTAATTTGATGAGATATTAGGCAGATTTTAATACGATCAAGCTATTTAATCAATGTAAAAGGGCCATAGGTACTGCCTCAGCCTGAATTGATTGATATCAATCCTGGTAGAATTTTTTGTCTGCGCAAGCTTGTTCATGTAAAAATTTCACGCAAGCTTAAGATGAGGCATAACAGACGTCCCTGATCTTGTATGCCTCATGCCGCATCCCTTGCGGCATCCTTCGGATCTACAAGCTTGAGTCTTATTTTTCCAAGCGCTTGCGACCATGAGCAAAAAAACCTACCAGGACTGCTTTAATTCAAACTAGGTGTGCCGGACTTCAAGCATATGGGATTAGAAGGTAAGATGCTGGCAATCGAAATCCCTCCTTTGATAAAGGAGGGCGGGGCTGGATTTTATCTTCCTAAATTCCGGCAGGATTTACCCGATAGCAGGTTGGCTTCGATTTGCTCTAAGGAAACGTCTTTGGTTTCAGGGGCGAAGAAGCGGATAAAAATAAGGCTTAACAGGCCAATTCCTGAGAACATCCAGAAAGTATAATGTGGGCCCAAAGCACCCAGCAAGCTTAAGAAGGTAAAGCCAATAATTGCATTACACAGCCAGTTGGTTGCGGTAGTCACGGTTACCCCGATATCGCGGCCTTGTAATGGATAAATTTCAGCGCAAAGGATCCAGATAATAGGCCCTAAGCTTACCGCAAAGCCCACGATAAAGGACAGAAGGCAGGCAACCGCTAAGTATTGTAAAGTTGGGGTGCTAATGCCTACATGGAACAAATAGCCGAGCAAGAATAAGCTGATGGTTGTGACGCAAAGCCCAAAGTAAAGAATAGGACGACGGCCTAGCTTGTCTACCAATAAAATAGAAACTACCGTAGTGAGTACGTTAACTGTCCCTACCGCTACGGTTCCCCACATTTGATCGATATGGCTTGCGAATCCTGCCATTTGGAAAATGGTAGGAGCGTAATACATTACGGTGTTAATCCCGGAAAACTGTTGAATGATTTGAAAAGCGATCCCGAGGAATAATACTTTAACGAAAAAGCGGTTCTTAAGAAGGGATCTAATAGAATGAGTCGTACTTAAGCTGCTTTCAATTTCTTGAATTTCGCCTTCAACTTCATGAGGGTGGCGCACTCTATCCAATACAGCCATGGCTTGTTCTTTGTTGCCACGCAGCATCAACCAACGAGGGCTTTTTGGTAACATTAATACCGCTAAAAACATAGCAAAAGCTGGGAAAAAGGGTAGGCCCAACATCCAGCGCCAGCTTCCAATTACGCTAAACGCGGTATCGCTTAAAAACGCTGCCAAAATACCGATGGTGATCATTAGTTGATACAATGCAATCAAAGCACCACGGACATTTTTAGGGGCCACTTCAGATAAATATAAAGGAGCGGTAAATGAAGCCAAACCTAAAGCAAGGCCTAAAAACAAGCGTACGATAATCAGCATGGTGACTGAAACAGAAAAAGCCGAGAGGATTGATCCCACAGAGAATATCAAGGCACTGACCAAAATCGCAAAGCGTCGGCCATAATGACGAGTAATGAATCCGCTAAATAGAGTTCCCACAACAGCACCGACTAATATTGCGCTGACCACGGCTTCCTGTTGAATAGTTGAGAGCTCAAAATCCATTTTCAAAAAGGGAAGTGCACCGGAGATCGCTCCAATATCAATACCAAACAAGAGGCCTGCTAAAGCAGCCGTAATTCCAACGATATAGACAAAGGGTTTGTTCTTAAGGGTTTGCACTGTTTCCATGATTCATTTATCCTACTAAACTTAAATTTTGGTCTAACATATAGTTCATTACTCAAGCAGTCTATGCACACTACCATGAAGTTTTCATAGAGTAAATATAGGTCAAGTTCAGGGACAAAGCATTATGATGGATATTAGCAATTCCCCTCACAGACGTTATAACCCTTTAAAAGGAGAGTGGGTATTGGTTTCACCGCATCGCGCCATGAGACCTTGGCAGGGTAAGCAAGACGCCTTGCCCTCTCAAGAAAAGAAGGCTCACGACCCCAATTGCTACTTGTGTCCCGGCAATACTCGAATCAGCGGCAAAAAGAACCCGGCATATGAAGGGACTTTTGTATTTACCAACGACAGCCCCGCTCTTTTTCCTGATGCCGAGTTCCCTGTTCAGAACAAACCCTTATTGCTACAGTCTGAAAATGCAGTGGGAACTACCAAAGTTATTTGCTTTTCACCTAGACACGATCTCACTTTGGCTGATTTAACTGAGCCTGAGCTAAGCAATGTTATTAACAACATGATCGCTCAAATCGAAAAATTAAAAGAAAAATATACCTGGATTCAGATTTTTGAAAATAAAGGCGAGATGATGGGCTGCTCCAGTCCTCATCCTCATGGGCAAATCTGGGCCAGCCAGCATTTACCTAACGAAGCCCTAAGAGAAGAAACTCATCAATCGGCTTATTTCATGACCCATGGCAAGCCTTTGCTGTTGGACTACGCGCATTTGGAAATGGAACAGCAGGAACGTATCGTCTGTGAAAATAATGACTGGCTCGTGGTAGTTCCTTTTTGGGCAACTTGGCCGTTTGAAACTTTGCTATTACCTAAGTTTTCAGTCAGACATTTGCCCGGCCTTTCTCCAAAACAGATTGAAAGCTTGGCCAAAATAATGAAAAGCTTGCTCGTTAAATATGACCGCTTATTTGAGTGCTCCTTTCCTTATTCAATGGGCTGGCATGGCGCGCCTTATAATGATAAGGCCAATGAACACTGGCAGCTGCATGCCCATTTTTATCCCCCACTTTTAAGGTCGGCCACCATCAGGAAATTTATGGTGGGCTATGAAATGCTGGCAGAGGCCCAAAGGGACTTAACCGCAGAGCAGGCCGCACAGAGACTGCGCGAGCTTCCTGATCATAAGGCTTAAGCATGAAGCAAAAAATACTGGCCGAATTTCAAAGGCTTTATAGCAAGTTGCCAAGCCATATCATCCGTTCTCCGGGAAGGGTCAATATTATTGGAGAGCATACGGATTATAACGAAGGTTTTGTATTGCCCATGGCGCTGGAAAAAGCCACTTGGCTGGCAATGAGCCCTCGAGATGATCAGGTTGTGAATGTTTACAGCGAGCATCGTGGTCAAGCCAGTATTGATCTGCTTAAGCTTAGCCGCCCTGAAGGAAAGCCGAAATGGTTCAATTATGTTGAAGCGGTAGCCTGGGCCTTAAGCCTTGAAGCTAAGAAAAACTTAAAAGGCTTTGATGCTGTCGTGTTGTCAGATGTTCCGGCCGGGGCAGGCGTGTCTTCCTCCGCTTCATTTGAGCTCGCTGTGGCAAGGGCCTTGTCATTGAGTTCCCATTTGAATTGGGACCCTGTGGCAATAGCTAAACTCTGTCAAAAAGCCGAAAACCAGTGGGTAGGGGTGAATTGCGGAATAATGGACCAGTTAATTTGCGCAGTGGGTGAAAAGGACCATGCTGTATTAATGGATTGCCGTTCATTGGAATATAAAGCGGTATCGTTGCCAAAGGATACCGTATTAGTGATTTTGGATACCAGCACTCGAAGAGGTCTTGTCGGCTCTCTTTATAATGAAAGAAGAGCGCAGTGTGAGCTGGTGGCCAAAACTTTAGGAGTTCAATTTCTTCGTGATATCAGTCTTGATACTTTAAAAGCCCATCAAGCTGAGCTTGATCCGATTGCATTTAAAAGGGCCTATCATGTGGTTTCAGAAAACGACAGGGTCTTGAAAGCGGTGCAAGCTATGCAGGCTAATGATGCAGTAAAATTGGGACAGTTAATGTTGGACAGTCATAACAGTTTAAACCGAGACTTTGAAGTGACTAACGAAGCCTTGAATATTATGGTCAATATTGCCAAAAACTTACCTGGATGTTTTGGTGCCAGAATGACTGGGGCAGGCTTTGGGGGCTGTGCCGTGGCTTTGGTTCAAAAAGAATGTGC
>JAQSYQ010000022.1 GCA_029256015.1 Gammaproteobacteria bacterium
GCTGGAAGCTTGGTTTTTGCTCTGACTTGCTCTAAATGATGGCGGGCAAATTCTATATAATTAACAAAACTTAAAGAAAAGGCCTGCTTACAATATTGATTGTAGTCAGTATATGCCTGGTATGAAGCCAAATTCATCTATACCTGCCCTTTAGGTTCTATCCAAAGAAACATTATAGGCTTGAATGGGCTTATTGGCGAATTAACTGGATAACAGATTTAATCAGTTTAGGATTGGCAGCAATCAAGTTGCGGCGCTCCATAAAGTTGACGCCTCCTTCTAAGTCGGTTACCGCTCCGCCTGCTTCACGAATAATTAAAGTGGCAGCAGCCATATCCCAGGGCTGCAAATGAGTGGTCCAAAATGCGTCAATATATCCAGCCGCTAAGTAAGCAAGATCAAGCGCAGTTGAGCCGCTACGGCGTACTCCGGCTACTTTGTCATGAAGCTCTTTCATCGAATTGCAGTAGCCGTCTAAATATTTAGCGTCTCTTGGAAGGTTGGCACTAATTAAAGCGCCTTCTAGTTTTGCCTGTTTGGAAACCCTAATCCTTTTTCCGTTAAGCTGGGCACCTTGACCGCGACTTGCAGTAAAAAGATCTTGGGTAAGAGGGTGGTAAATCACTCCATGCTCAATCACCCCATTTTTTTGAAAGGCGATAGATACGCAGTATTGGGGCAGGCCATGAATAAAATTGGTTGTACCATCAAGCGGATCAATAATCCACAGTGAATTGGGGTCTTTATTAATGATTTCTCCAGCTTCTTCGCTTAAAAAGCTGTGGTCGGGATAGGACTTGCCAATGGTATAAATAATAGCTTCTTCGGCTGCTTTATCGACTTCGGTTACAAAGTCATTGGGGCCTTTTTTGGTGACATTAATAGATCCCATTTTATCCAGGGAACGTGTAATAACGTCTCCTGCCTTTCTCGCAGCACGAACTGCGATATTGACCATAGAATGCATGTTATACCCTTTAAAAGAACGAATTTAATAAGTTTACTATGATACAATAGTTTACTGGGTTGTGACAATTAGTGGTCAGCAAATGTTAGAAAAAATTCGGATTGTATTATTAGAAACCTCTCATTCAGGAAATATCGGTGCAGCGGCAAGGGCCATGAAAACGATGGGCTTTGCAGAGTTGGTATTGGTTTCCCCCAAGGATTTCCCTTCAGAGCAGGCTACTGCTTTAGCAACTAAAGCGGAAGATATATTAGAAAATGCCATGGTCGTGGGCTCCATAGAGGAAGCTATTGCAGACTGTCAACTTATTTTTGGCACAAGCGGCAGGAACAGGCTGTTAAATTGGTCTATTTTAAGCCCTAGAGAAGCAGTTCCCGTTGTACAAAAGGCGCTTAACACTCAGAGTAAAATTGCTATTTTGTTTGGAACTGAGCGCACTGGAATGACCAATACGCAATTGCAAAAGTGTCATTACCACATTAGTATTCCCTCTGATCCCGAGTGCTGTTCTTTGAATTTGGCACAAGCAGTTCAGGTTATATGTTATGAGTTAAGGTCGAGCTTATTGGCTGTTGAGGCAGTAAGCGATCAAGAGCCTTTAGCGAGCTCAGAAGAAACTGAAGCGTTTTATCAGCATTTAGAGCAAACTCTAGTAGATATTAAGTTTCTGGATCCCGCTAATCCCAGGCATCTTATGGCAAGACTGAGAAGATTGTTTCAGCGCGCTCAATTACAATGCCAAGAAGTGAATATTTTAAGAGGAATATGTACAGCAATTGGCCATCGCCAGAAATAGCAGAGCGATGCTAGAATAGCAATAAATTGAATAAGAGAGGATGTTTTAAGATGAAGTCTGCACTGCAACAATCATATTTAGATGCCAAGAAACTTTTGGTTGATTTTTGTGAAGATGAAAGCAATTTCATTCGTTCGGCTGAAATTGCTAAAGCACTTGCTGAATCATTCCAACAAGGAAATAAACTGCTTGCTTGTGGGAATGGAGGGAGCTTATGTGATGCCATGCATTTGGCAGAAGAATTTACTGGGCGATATCGCCATGATAGAAAGGCCTTGCCTGCTATTGCTTTAGCCGACTCATCTCATATCACTTGTGTTGGCAATGATTATGGCTTTGATGATATTTTTTCAAGAGGAGTTGAGGCTTTTGGCCAGCCCGGAGATTGGCTGTTTTGTTTATCAACTAGCGGTAATTCAAAAAACATTGTTCGGGCTGTTGATGCAGCGAAAGCGAGACAGCTTAAAACTGTAGCGCTACTAGGTAAAAATGGAGGGGTGTTAAAAGGCCAATGTGATTATGAATTTATTGTTCCGGCTACAACCTCTGATCGAATTCAAGAAATCCATATGATGATATTGCATGTCATTATCGAAGGCGTAGAAAGAACATTGTTTCCTGAAAATTATCGATAAACACTATAGCTCAGCATGACAGGCCTTTAATTTTTAGCTATGCTAAAGGCCTATAAGCAATCAAGGAATTTACTATGAATCAGTTAGAGCAACAGCTTGAATCAGCCGTTAAAGATCCTGCTCAAGTTCAAAATTTTATTAAAAATCTTATGAGCGCAGAAGTTTATTGTTTAGGTCATCTTGTAGACGATCATGATCATCAAGAGCATTCAGAGGCTTGTGAGCATGATTCAGAGGTCAGTATCATTCATTGGGAAGATACCAGAGGCAATATTTTTGTGCCTTTTTTCACTTCTTTGGATGCAATGGTGGACATCGTTGGGGAAGACGAGCCTTATTTATGCATTCAGGGCAGAAACTTTTTAGACTTAACCCAAGGCGAGACCTTATTGCTTAACCCTGAGTCTGATTTGGAGTGGTCTTTTTCTGCAGAAGAAGTCAGGAAGATTTTAAAGCCATTAGGCCATTGAAATGCCTAAGCCGATTTATTTGGACTATGCAGCTACGACTCCTGTAGATCCGGCTGTTATTCAAAAAATGCGAGAAAGTTTAGAACAAGATTTTGCTAATGCAGCTTCTCAGTATTTTTATGGGCTGGCAGTCTCTGAGCATATAGAAACCGCCAGGCAGCAAATTGCCGATTGCATCAATGCAGAGCCCCGTGAAATTGTATTCACCTCAGGGGCAACTGAAGCTAATAATTTAGCTATTCAAGGTATTGCCCGAGCCTATCAGGACAAGGGCAGGCATATCATCACTTGCCAAACTGAGCATAAATCTGTCTTAGGTCCTTGTCGTTATTTGGAGCAGCAGGGCTTTGAACTTAGTTATTTGCCTGTGCAAAAAAACGGTTTAATTGATATGGAGCAGCTCCGCTCTTCAATAAAAAAAGATACCATTCTAATTTCGATTATGCAGGTCAATAATGAAATTGGCGCAGTGCAAAACTTATCTGAAATTGCTCAAATTGCCCATCAACATAATATTATTTTTCATAGCGATGCAGCTCAGTCTATTGGCAAGTTGCAAGTTGACGTTAAAGCTTTGGGAATCGATGCCTTGTCTTTGTCTTCGCATAAGTCATATGGCCCAAAAGGAGCCGGAGCTTTATATATTAAAAGGCCTTTGATTAAATTAAAGCCTTTAATGCATGGGGGAGGTCATGAGTTTGGGCTTCGCCCAGGCACTTTACCTACTCATCAAATTATAGGAATGAGTGAAGCATTTAGAATAGCTAATACCGCTTTTTCTGAAGAGCATGCTCGAATAGGTCGTTTGAAAGCTATGCTTTGGCAGGGGCTAAAAGATCTGCCAGGAGTGAGCCTAAATGGCGACTTAACGCATTCTGTTCCTCATATCCTAAATCTTTGTTTTTCTACAATGAATGGGGAGGTTTTATTTAGCAGTTTAAGGCCCCATTTGGCAGTAGGATCGGGGGCCGCCTGTGACTCAGCTCAGTCAGAGCCTTCTCATGTCCTTGAAGCCTTGGGCTTAAGCCGAAATTTAGCAGAAAGCTCTATACGCTTTTCTCTAGGGCGTTTTACCACAGAGCAAGATATTTACACTGCGGTACAATCCATTAAAAATATCCTTTTATAATAGCTTAGTCCTTAATAATTCCTTAAGATTCTGCTGTTAAATTATCAGTTAGGAATTAATCAGACAAGGAAGTCTATTATGTACGCTAATTTTACACGCCTTGAGCCAGTTTCTCCTTCAGCAGGCAGTCCAGCCAGATCTACAAAGCCAGTAGACCTATTTGAACCCCCTTTTGTATTTTTCCTAAATCCTCCACAAGAGGAAGACAGAAAAGTTGGGAGCAAACAAGCACGTCAAGATGGTGCTGATAGAAATCCACATGCTCCAAAATCACTCCGCCCGGACTAATAATAGCGCCTTAAGGTTTCCTTAAGTTTAGGGGTATAATCTTGTTAGTTTTAAATTAAGGGCAATAATGTGCAAGCAGCACCACTTAAAAGATCAAAAGCTGTTGATGACTTAAGCAATTTAGCTGGAAAGTTTCTCGGTATGAGTTTTGGCGATGATGTGCCATTGGATGAGCAAGAGGGTATTGCTCTAGATGCAGGCTTAACTTCCGAAGAAGTGCAAGCTGCTAGAAGCCCTAACGAGCTAGTAGGGAGCTTTCGCACTGTATGCACCCCAATTGGCCGTGGCGCAAGTGCTCGAACTAGCGACCCGGCATCGGGCGGAGCTGGTGCTTTCTCAGCGCTAAGTGATGAGTCAGATGAGGATGCAACAGCTCGTCCTTCTACTAGCATCAAAAAAATGCTGGCCTCAGAATATTTACCTGTTAGCCATGCGTTATCGACTGTTGTGGCAGTTCACAATATGAGAGCTGAAAACCGCTTAACGGGTAAAAAGCGTGCGCGCAATGAAACTCGAACAGATAGAAGATTTTTGGGTTCTCATGTAATTTGGCCTCATAAAGACCGCTGTGATGAAGAAAAAGTCAGGTCACGCCACAAAGAACTGTGTGATAAAGCACAGCAGGTATCTTTTAAGCCTAGAAGTAATTCCATTTAAAAGCTGTAAAGCTTCAAACTTTAGCTTACAATACTTAAGAGACTAAAATTTAGGTATTAAGCTATGATGCATTCCATTAAAACTGAAATACTGATCAATATCTCGCCCAGAGAAACTCGAGTAGCGATTATTGAGAATGGACTATTACAAGAAGTCCATGTGGAAAGGGCCAATCTTCGAGGTATAGTTGGTAATGTCTATAAGGCTAAAGTAGTCAGGGTCCTTCCTGGCATGCAAGCTGCTTTTGTCGATATCGGTTTATATCGGGCGGGTTTTTTGCATGTTTCAGATGTGATGCCGTTTCGAAAAGAAGAAGAAGGAACTATCGATTTTAACTCCTCTGAGGCGGATGTTAGGAACTGGCTTCATGAAGGCCAAGAGCTTTTAGTCCAAGTAGTCAAAGACCCTTTAGGCACCAAAGGGGCAAGGCTCACCACTCATTTATCAGTAGCTTCTCGCTACTTAGTTTATATGCCAGACCTTCATCATATCGGCGTTTCGATGCGCTTAGAAAATGAACAGGAAAGGACTCGTTTACAAACTTTAATGGCTAAAATTCTCAATACTCAAGAGCCGCGGGGTTATATTATCAGGACCGTCGCTGAGGGTATTTCAGATGAGGCTTTAGCTCATGACATGGTTTTTTTGGAAAAACTCTGGCAGTCCATTAAAGAAAAGGCAGGGCAGGTACAAGCTCCCGGTATCGTTTATGAAGATTTGCCTTTGGTAAAAAGATCCATGCGAGATATGGTTAATCATACCGTTGAAAAAGTCAGGGTCGATTCTTTACCGACTTATGAAAATCTCTTGGAATTTGTCAAAGAATTTGTGCCGGGAGTCGCTGAAAAATTAGAGTTTTTTGCAGGCGAAATGCCCATTTTTGAAATGTATGGGGTAGAAAGCGAGCTTCAAAAAGCCTTAAAAAGAAAAGTCCCGTTAAAATCAGGCGGCTATTTGGTTATTGATCAGACTGAGGCCATGACTACCATCGATGTGAACACCGGCGCCTATGTTGGAAACCTCAATTTAGAAGAAACAATATTTAAGACTAACTTGGAGGCCGTTCAGGTAATAGGTCGTCAGCTCAGGCTTAGAAACTTAGGCGGCATTATTATTCTTGATTTTATTGATATGACAGAAGAAGACCATAAGCAGCAGTTATTATCTGCTTTGGAAAAGGTTTTAGCCCGCGATCACGCCAAAACTAGCATCAGCAGCCTGTCGGAGTTAGGCCTGGTTCAGATGACAAGAAAGCGTACCCAAGAAAGCTTAGCCCAACAATTATGTGAAATTTGCCCTGAGTGTGAGGGCCGCGGCAGTGTAAAAACAGCCCAAACCATTAGCTATGAAATTTTTAGAGAAATTGTCAGAGAATCTAAATTTTATGATACGGCACAAGGCTTTTTAATTTTAGCTTCTGATGCCATTATAGATTGGATGATGGATGAGGAATCTCAAGCTCTGGGAGAACTGGAAACTTCATTGGGAAGGCCTATACGTTTAAAAGTAGAGCCAAGCTATATCAGAGAGCAGTATGATATTGTTTTAATATAGGACTATTAAACTAATGTCGGTAAAGATCCGTAAAATTGCTAAAAAAATACTAGTCTGGTTAGCGGCATTGCTCGCGGCCCTAGTATTTTTAGCGGTCTTTGCTTGCGGTATTGTTGCCACTTTGCTTTATGAGAGCACTAATAACAATGATCTGCAAAGTTGGATCAACCAAACTTTTAATGCTTCTGTAAAATTTCAATCTGCTACGGTAAGTTGGGAACGTTTTTACCCCACTGTTATATTAGATAATATTCAAATTGCATCAAGTAAGCAGGCTCAGAAGACTCCTGCCATTGTACTTTCTGAAGTTAAAATTAACGTTGATGTGCTTAAATCCATTTGGCACCTAAGGCCGGTGGCTCATGCTATTATTTTGCAAGGTTTACAGCTCAATATCGTCCAAGGCCAAGATAAAAAGTATTATCTAGTGGGATTTATAAGCCGTCAGGGCGGTGATTTTTCTTGGCAAAAAATATGGCCCTGGTTGCAGGAACAAGAAAGAATCGAACTTTTACAGGCCAAAGTGAATATCACTCAGTTGAATCAATCTGTTATTAGTTTTAACAACGTTAATATTAACTGGTACCATTCCGGCGCTCAGCAATACGAACTTGCAAGCGATATAGACCTAGCAAATGATGCTTCAAATCATCTCCAATTTAAAGCTGTTTTTAATGGAGATTTATCCCAAGCAAATGGCTTTAGTGCAGATTTTTATACAGAAGTAGACAGCAAGGATTTTGCAGGTTTACTTAAAAACTATTCGGTCTATAAGCTGAATTTATTGAGTGCTGACGGAAGGATGCAATTCTGGGGAAGCTGGCAGGACAATACTCTACAAAGGCTGCATGGAATATTCAATTTAAACGACATTGAGCTTGGTGATACCGAGCAGGGTGTTAAGTTAGATTACTTCAATGAAAACGTATTATGGCAAAGGCAAGGCACTGGCTGGCAATTGCTTATGCAGCGTGCAGCAGGCGACGGAGATGAAACCGATACCGGTGATGATAATCATATTTACGTCCAATTTAACCCGCAAGGCCAATCTGAAACTTGGACGGTAGAATGCTCATCCGTTAACCTTGAGATGCTCAGCAGCTTACTCCAATTTTGGAAGGAAGCGCCGCCTCGATTAACCACCGCTTTAGCTGCACTGAATCCCCGTGGTGAGCTTATAAATACTGAAGCTGAATGGACTACCGTCAATACGAAGCTTCAAACTTATTCCTTTAACGGCTCTTTGCAGGATTTTTCTATTAATACTTGGAATGAAATTCCTGGAGTGAGCGGCGTATCTGCCAATTTTCATGTTAACCCTACCGGAGGCAGCTTGCAGTTAGGCGGTGAACAAGTGACTTTAGCGCCCAATTACTGGTTTACCCAAGGCTGGCCTCCTGTAAATTTGAGCCTTAATATAAACTGGCAGCAAAACAACTCAGGTTGGCAGGTCAATATCCCGCAACTGGCTCTGCATAATGAGTGGGTCGATTTCAATGGGCAGGGGCATGTACTTCTGCCGGCTAAGAACTATAAAGATGCAGACATTCAGTTTTTGGCAGGATTTAACCTGAGTAATCTGCAACAAGTGATGGCTAACTATGTGCCTGATCACGGCATTTCAGAAAATTTAAGCCAATGGCTGCAAAACGCCTTTACTAAAGTACCGAGTATTCAAGGTGCTTGGCTGTGGAAAGGTAAGTTTGATGAGATGCCTTATATCAATCACCAGGGACGTTTTGAAATAGAGGCCAATGCACAAGGCGTATCTATGATCCCTTGGCCGCAGTGGCCTGCAATAAACGGGATTAATGCAGATCTTAAAGTGGATGGGTCTGATTTTAGTATTATAAGCAGCAATACAGCCGATTCTTTAGGGGTGCAACTTAGCAATATCAGTTTAAACCTGAACAATATGGGCAAGTCGAATACTAATAAAAACTTAGCAATTGAAGCTGATATTAATACAGATGGTCCCAGCTTGAAAAATTACTTTCAAAGCAGCCCCTTGTCAGATGCTGTAGGCTTAGAGCTTGAAAACATCAGTATTAGCGGGCCTCTAAGCGGGCATTTGAAAATGATTTTCCCGTTAGCCGAAGGGCAGCAGCACGTTCCTCATATTCTAGGCCAAGTCCATTTTGCCAATAACCAAATTGTCTTAGGACGGGCTCCTTGGGTGATTAGCAATATTCAGGGAAGTTTTTCATTTTCGCCAACTGCTTTGCAAAGCGAGGGTTTAACAGCGACCTTTTTGGGCGACCCCTTGCAAGTTAAAATGAGCAGCGAAACCAAAGCTGGGCTCACCACCCAATCCATTAATATGCAGGGGATACTTAACCTTGAAGCAATCAATCAAATTGCCCCTGATATCAAGTTTAAATGGTGGAAGCTGGTTTCTGGTAATGCTCCTTTTAGTTTTAGTATGAACTTGTCTTCTAAAAAAGTGGATATGGTATTTCGTTCTTCTTTAAAAGGCATTGCGCTTAATCTGCCGGCCCCATTTCAAAAAGCAAATAACTCAGACCTGCCATTGAAAATAGAAGCAGAGGGCGCAGCAGGAAGTTTAAATGCTAATGTTACTTTTAATTTGGGTAAGCGTTTGGCGGGAAACCTGCTGTGGATTTCAAATCGCAAAACCTTGAGCTTTAACTCTGGAGTGATTACTTTAGGGTCTAATATTGCATCGGCTCCCAAAGCCCCCGGACTGTTAATTAACGGTAAGATTGCTTACTTGTCTTTGCAAAGCTGGGTGAAAGCCATTAAGTCTGCAGTTCCTAACACCTCAACCCCTTCCGTGGCGACTCCTTCTGCGGCGAATTACCCCTGGTTTAATGCGGTCAGCCTGAACATTGGGAACCTTAATGCCTACGGACAAAACTTTAATAACATAAATGTAAGCCTGACCTATCCTAAGCAGATTTGGCAACTTGGCTTAAATAATCCTCAAATACAAGGCTTTATAGATCTGCCTCAAGATTGGCAGCAACCTGTTTATGTAGCGCATTTTAACCGTGTTATTTTAGCTTCTAGCAATAGCTCAAAAACGCCACAGAATAGCCAGCAACCACAACAAGCCAGCGCTAAATTGTCTGCAAAATACCTTGGCGAGCTGCCAGGGCTTTCCGTAGTGATAGATCAGCTTACTCTGGGCCAGCAATCAATAGGAAGTGTAAGCCTTGACATGGACCCCATTATGAACGGAGTCCATATTGAAAAACTGGATATAGAAAACCAAAATATCTCAGCTCTTGTTAAGGGCTCGATAACTAGTTTAGGTTCTCAAGACGAAATTAATATGCAAGGTAACTTAAACGGCAAAGACTGGGGGGGTGCATTAGCTAGCTTTGGCTATCCAGGATTTATACAGGACGGCAGTGGGCCTATCAGCTTTCAATTACACTGGTTAGGAAGCGTTATGCAGCCTAATTTGCCGACTATCACGGGTCAAGTTAGTTTTGATTTAAAAGAAGGGGGGCTCTCTAAGCTCAACCCAGGATTAATTCGATTATTAGGCTTATTCAGTTTAGATACATTAATTCAGCATTTATCATTTAACTTTAGTGATATGACAGATAAAGGCTTGGCCTTTGATACCATCACGGGCCATTATATTATTCAAAATAGCATTGCCTCTACCCAAGACTTTAGGTTAACTGGGCCTTCCTTGGATCTTATATTAATAGGTCAAGTCAATTTAGCGGAGCAAACTCTTGATCAACACGTTACGGTTATTCCGCATGTAGGCGGAGGAATCGCTTTGGCCGCAGGTTTAATCGGAGGGCCTGTGGTGGGTGCTGCAACTTGGGTAGCTGATAAAGTGATTGGCAATACCATCCTTAAGGATAGAGGAATTGTCTATCACGTAACAGGAAACTGGAATAAGCCTGTTGTGACGAGTTCAAGTTAAAGACTGGATCTCGGGCTCTCTGACTTTCAGTCGTCGCCCCAGGATGAGAAAGACTGGATCCCGGATTCACTGACTCTTTGTCAGTGCTCCGGGATGACGATTTTCTAATCTACTCACTCTTGAGTGAGCAGAAAGAAAATCTGTCACTTGAAACCTAATCTGGGTATTGTTATGGTAGTAAGATTATAAGAGAGGAAAACCATGGCAAAAATCGCTGCAATTCAGATGAGTTCAACCTCCGCTATAGGCACTAATTTACTTACTGCCCAATTTTTGATGACTCGCGCTGTGGAAGCCGGTGCTAATGTCATTGTCTTGCCAGAGCATTTTGCTTTTATAGGAAGCAATGAATCTGATATCCTTTTAATAAAAGAACAATATGGACATGGCAGAATCCAAGATTTTATTGCCGCTCAAGCTAGCGAGCTTGGGGTTTGGATTGTTGGAGGGACTATTCCTATAGCCTCTGGGGATGAATCTAAGGTTTTTTCAAGCTCGATTGTATGGGATGATAAGGGGCAGCAAGTTGCCCGTTATGATAAAATTCATTTGTTAAATGCTGATTTAGGTGGCCTTGAGCATTACCAAGAGTCTGAATATATCATCCCGGGAAATGGTTCAGTTGTTATTAAAACACCGGTAGGTAATTTAGGTCTGGCTGCCTCTTATGATTTAAGGTTTCCTAAGCAATTTAGGCAGCTTCGTGATCAAGGAGCAGAGCTTATTGCTGTTCCTTCCGCTTTTCCCGCAATAATGGGGAAGCTGCACTGGCGGCCTCTATTAAAAGCTCGCGCTATTGAAAATCAATGCTATTTAATTGGCGCTAACCAGCAGGGTATGCATGACAGTCACCGACAAACTTTTGGTCAAAGCATGATTATAGGTCCTTGGGGAAGAGTGCTGGGCTTTCATGAAATGGGCATCGGCTATGTTGTTGTAGATGTCGATTTAGAGAGATTGCATTTCTTACGCGCTGAATTCCCCATTGATTAGCCTTCCCGTCTATTTAAAAGAGAAGTAGTTATGGAACAAAACTTAAATATCGCGATCAGGAGTTTACTTCACGAAAGCGGGCTCGATGTAAAAGATTTGCAGCAGACTTTGCATACTATGATGCAAAGGAAACTGGATTATGCCGATCTTTACTTTCAGTTTCAAAAATCAGAAGCTTGGTCTTTAGAGGACGGCATTGTCAAAGAAGCTAATTTTCATATCCATAGAGGCTTAGGGGTTCGGGCGATTCGCGCAGAAAAGACAGGCTTTGCCTATTCTGATGTGATTAACTTACAGGCTTTAAGGCAGTCCGCTCTTACCGCTTGTGGCATTGCTGACGGCACTCAAAATGTATCGATAGGACAAAAACCCTTACATCAATTTGCCCCATTATATATCGCCTTTGACCCGCTTGAAGCCTTGTCTGAGTCAGATAAGGTAGCTTTATTACAGGCGGCAGATAAAGAAGCTAGAAAGTTAGATCATCGAGTAAAGCAGGTGATGGCGAGCCTAGGTGGCTCTTATGAGATTATTTTGATAGCAGCCTCAGACGGTACACTAAGTGCCGATGTGCGTCCTTTGGTCAGGTTTAATGTCACCGTAATAGTTGAAGAAGACGGCAAGCGCGAGCAAGGCTTTGCCGGAGGCGGGGGCAGGACAGATTACCAAATATTTATCGAAAATGAGCGATGGAAAAGTTATGTGAATGAAGCGGTGAGGCTGGCTCTGGTCAATTTAGAAGCCACCGCAGCTCCTGCTGGAACCATGGACGTGGTATTGGGTAGCGGCTGGCCCGGAGTGCTATTACATGAAGCTGTAGGGCATGGTTTGGAAGGGGACTTTAACCGCAAGCAAACCTCCTCATTTTCTCAGCTAATGGGCAAACAAGTCGCATCAGAGCTATGCACTATCGTCGATGACGGAACTTTAAGCGGAAGAAGGGGCTCCTTAAATATTGACGATGAGGGCACGGCGACTCAGCAGACCACATTGATTGAAAACGGTATTCTAAAAAATTATATGATGGACAAGCTCAACGCCAGGCTTATGGGAGTCAATTCTACCGGCAATGCAAGGCGAGAATCCTATGCCCATATTCCTATGCCAAGAATGACCAATACCTATATGCTGCCGGGCAAGCATGATCCCGCTGAAATTATCGCTTCTGTGAAAAAAGGTCTTTATGCAGTTAACTTTGGTGGCGGACAGGTTGATATCACCACCGGAAAATTTGTATTTGTGACCAATGAGGCCTATTTGATTGAAAACGGCAAAATTACCAGGCCGGTGAAAGGCGCTACTCTTATTGGAGACGGACCTTCTGCTTTAAAACACGTTAGCATGGTAGGGAATGATTTGCAGTTAGACAAAGGCGTTGGAGTCTGTGGCAAAGAAGGGCAAAGCTTGCCGGTTGGGGTGGGGCAGCCTACTTTGCGCATTAATGGACTTACCGTTGGTGGGACCAATGGCGGAACTTAATGACATTAAGAACAAGGCAATTGAATATTTGGCCAGGCGCGAGCACAGCCGCTATGAGCTTAAACAGAAATTATTAAGAAAATTTCCGCAATCTGAAAATAATATCGCTCAAGCCATACAAGAACTTGCCGATAAAAAATTACAAAGCGATAAGCGATTTACAGAAAGCCTTATTCAGCACCGCGCTCATTCAGGCTATGGATTGTTGAGAATTAAACAAGAGCTGAGCCAGCAGCATATAGATGCTGAGATAGTTAGCTCGGTATTAGAAGATTTAGAAATCGATTGGCTGGAAGTGGCCCAGAGGCTCTATCAAAAACGCTTTTCTGATAAACCTGCGAAGGATTTTACTGAGCAACTTAAACGTAGCCGCTATTTATATTCCCACGGCTTTACACAGGAAGAGATTAAGGCCTTACAGAAACAGATATAGCAGTTGAGCGGGATCGGCCATTCTGCATCACTCTTGCTAAGGCACTAGCTAATGTATATTTACCCGTTGCGGGGTTAGCAGGATCTGGGTCTGCAGGTTCAATCTGAGTGTTAGCTTGCAAACTTCCTTCTAGCAGCTTGCCACGTAGAATAATGCAATCTGGGCGGCTAATAATGCGTCCATCATCCTGGACTCTTCCTTCTGAAATATAATTATATTCAAATACTGCCCCGCCTTTAAAGTTTAAAGTCCCCGAATCTTCGAGTTTGCTACCATAGTATTTATAAAATTCAGGAGCAGAAGGATTATAAAGCAATAATAAAGCAGGCTGTTCTTGGGCAAGAGTTGTAATAGTCATTCCCTTATTATCGCCCTCGGTTCCTGTAATGCTGAGTATAACGGGCAAGCTATGCTCAGGGCGCTCACCATCGCATGGTCTATCCCATTCTTCTGGCGGGGCACCTAAAACCATATTAGCAAAACGAGTGGTTGCCCAATCCATTGCCTCATCAGTATCAAGCTCATCCTGATCCTCTTCAACTACGGTCTCTAGTGCTATATGTTGTGCTACCTCTGCTTCGGTATTATGTTTAATTTGAGCTAAGGTTTCAGGTCCTGCTACACTCGCTGGAACTGGCCCCGCAGCGCACCATGTAACTCTAGAATAAGGCAAGCGGCGGCCTGTTCTTTGTCGGTAGTCTCGGGCCTTTTTCTCCTGTTTAACCCCATGTAATAGCTCTGCTGTTTCTGGGGGCAGCACATAATCCTCTGAGGTGACTGGTGGCAATAAAGGGGACTTAGGGGTATTGTTTCGTTCATCAATAGGCAAAACTTCAATTTTAGGCTTCATGCAGGTCGTCGCAGCAAAAACCAACGAAGTTACTGCAACTGAGCCGGTGGCGCATGCGCAAAGGGCGTAAATTAATGCATTGCTAATGTTAAGGTTGGATTCATTGCTTTCATCTATGGCTTTATAGGCCAAAAAAGCGGTTACAAGCCCAAGAATTAAAGAAGCCGATATAGAGCTACCTACTTTACAAGCCTTCGTGGCCATATAAAAGCTCCCATGCAAGAAAAATCTGGCCTATCCTATCGATTTTAATTGAAAATAGCAAGGCTAATTATTGTTCTAATACTTTAATCTTGCTTGAAAATCGATTAGAGTGGAAGGCTATTTTCGTGGCTATTTAGGTTGAACATGGACTCACAGACTTTAAGACTGAAATTTATAGATTTTTTTGTTAAAAAACAACATACAAGCTTGGGAAGCAGCTCTCTTGTTCCGCAAGATGACCCTACCTTATTATTTACCAACGCAGGCATGGTTCAGTTTAAAAACGTATTTCTAGGCCATGAAAAGCGAGATTATACTCGAGCGACCACTATCCAAAAATGTGTCAGGGCTGGCGGAAAACATAACGATTTGGAGAACGTGGGCTATACCGCACGCCATCATACCTTTTTTGAAATGATGGGTAACTTTAGCTTCGGGGATTACTTTAAAAGAGAGGCGATTCAATTTGCCTGGGAGTTTTTAACCCAGATCGCTAAGCTGCCTAAAGAAAAGCTCTGGGTCACGGTATTTGAAGAAGACAATGAAGCTGCTGATATCTGGCTTAAAGAAATCGGTATAGATCCTAATCGTTTTTCAAGAATTGACGCCAAGGATAACTTTTGGGCGATGGGGGATACGGGTCCCTGTGGTCCATGCACTGAAATTTTTTATGATCACGGTCCTGAAATTGCCGGCGGGCCTCCTGGCTCCGCTGATGCTGACGGCGACCGTTATATTGAAATCTGGAACTTGGTGTTTATGCAGTTTAATAGGCAGGCCAATGGCGAACTCTTGCCTTTGCCTAAGCCTTCCGTGGATACCGGCATGGGCTTGGAGCGCATTGCCGCTGTATTGCAAGGGGTGCACGATAACTATGATATCGATACTTTCAAACATATTATTAAAGCCATTGCTGAGCTTGCCGGAATTTCCGAGCTTGGGCATAAATCTTTAAGAGTCATTGCGGATCATATTCGCTCAACCAGTTTTTTAATTGCCGATGGGGTTATTCCAAGCAATGAAGGAAGAGGCTATGTTTTAAGGCGCATTATAAGACGTGCCATTAGGCATGGGCATAAGCTTGGTATTAATGAGATTTTCTTTTATAAGTTAGTGAGGCCTTTGGTTGAGATTATGGGAGAGGCTTATCCTGAGCTTGTTCGGGGCCAGTCCAGCATTGAACTTGTTTTAAATGAAGAAGAGCAGCAATTTAAGCGTACTTTAGAGCAGGGTTTGAAAATTTTAGAGCAGGATTTAACTGGATTAAAATCGCAGGTGATACCAGGTGAAGTCGTATTTAAACTTTATGACACTTATGGCTTTCCCGTAGATTTAACCGCGGACATTGCAAGAGAGCGCGATTTACAGGTTGATTTACAAGGATTCGAAGCCTGCATGGAGCAGCAAAGACAAAGAGCTAGAGCTTCAAGCCAGTTTAATGTCGATTACAACGAATCTTTGAAGCTAGATTGTGAAACTCACTTTGTGGGCTATGAGCATTTGGCTGAGACCTCTGAAGTACTTGCGATCATTAAAGAAGGCAAAGAGGTGAAATCCATTAATGCTGGAGACAGTGCTGCTATTGTATTAAGTACCTCGCCGTTTTATGCAGAATCAGGCGGACAGGTGGGGGATAAAGGAACATTAAGCTTCTCTGGTGGGGAGTTTATGGTTGAGGACACTAAAAAGCAGCAAAGCGCTTTTATGCATTATGGAAAACTTGCCGCAGGCGAGTTGAGAGTAGGGATGGTGATTGAGGCCAAGGTAAACACTCAATCAAGGCAGCAAACTGCTTTAAACCATTCGGCCACACACTTATTACATCAGGCCTTAAGAGAAGTTTTAGGGGCGCATGTAGAGCAAAAAGGTTCTTTGGTTCAACCGGACCGATTGCGTTTTGACTTTTCACATTTTACGGCCATGACTCCTGAGCAAATCCGGATAGTTGAAGATAGGGTCAATGCCAACATCCGTGAGAATCTACAGGTTGAAACCATTATTACTACGCCTGATCAGGCAAAAAATATGGGTGCTATGGCTTTATTTGGTGAGAAGTATGGCGATGAAGTTCGTGTGTTAAAGATGGGCGATTTCTCTATCGAGCTATGCGGAGGCACCCATGTTCACGCAACCGGTCAAATTGGTTCGTTTATCATTATTTCTGAAGCAGGAGTGGCGGCAGGCATTCGCCGAGTTGAGGCCCTGACAGGTGAAGCGGCTTTGAACTATATGCAAGAAAGTAGGGCAGAGCTCAATCAGTATGCTGCTGCTTTGCAAAGCAACCGAGAAGGGGCATTAGCAAAATTGGCCCAGACCCTTGAGAAGTTAAAGCTGACAGAAAAAGAGCTGCAGCAACTTCGAGCTGAAAAAATGCTATCGGCTGGCGCAAATTTAGCTGACCAGGCTCAAGAAATAGGTGATATTAAAGTTTTGGCCTGTAAAGTGGATATTGCTGAACCTAAAGCTTTGCCTAAGCTTGTCGACGAGTTAAAAGTTAAATTAAATAAAGCTGTGATTGTTTTGGCAATAGCCCAAGATAATAAAGTTTCTTTAATTGCGGGAGTAACAGATAATTTAACTCAGCAAATTAAGGCAGGCGAGCTTGTTAACTTTGTAGCACAACAAGTCGGTGGAAAGGGTGGAGGAAAGGCAGACCTTGCTCAAGCTGGTGGAACTCAAGTAGAGCACCTAGAAAAGGCATTGCATTCTGTTGTGGAATGGGTAAAAGCGAAATAAAAAAAGCAGCTAATAAACTGCTTTTTTTCCCTTATAAAATTATGCTATGCCTTCAGCCAGAGTGGGCTCATTAACGTTTAGACTTTTAGCAAGCTTAATTAATTCAGGGTAAGATAGCTTTTCAAGCGTGGCATAAACAGGGCCGTCATTATATGTTAATTGAACGACATGCTCGCCATCTCGATTGAGCCCTTTGTAGGTGCGTGGAATATTGTCAAATATTTCACGAATTAAGGTGTATCTAGACATAGCAACCTCCAGGCGTATTTTTATTATTTTTTTTATAAGGTTAAATCTACTGCTAGTGAAACGATTATAGACACAGCTTAGGTTTGAAATCAATCTACAAATTTTGATCAATGATTCCATTGAATATAAGTGAATAATATCAAGTGTTTATTTGTAAGCTTTGATGCATTTCAGTATTGTGCTTTACATTATAATGTCAGATTGCTACATTCAGCTGTTAGTCAGAAGGATGCAAGTTTATGTCAAAACATGATCAATTCAAACAACAAGCGCTTGATTATCATCGCTATCCAAAGCCCGGAAAATTAGCTGTTAGTATAACAAAGCCGGCAGCAACCCAAATGGATCTATCGCTGGCCTACAGCCCAGGAGTGGCTGAACCCGTTTTAGAAATTGCCAAAAACCCAGACGACGTTTATTCCTACACTAATAAAGGAAACCTAGTAGCGGTCATCACTAATGGCACAGCAATTTTAGGATTGGGCAATCTGGGGCCCTTAGCCAGTAAACCTGTGATGGAAGGCAAGGCGATTTTGTTTAAAAAGTTTGCTGACATCGATGTGTTTGATATAGAAGTCAGCGCTGATACGGTTTCAGCCTTTGTTGAAACTGTTAGCAATATTGCTCCCACTTTCGGTGGAATTAATTTAGAAGATATCAAAGCGCCAGAATGTTTTGCCATTGAATATGAACTCAAGCAAAGATTAAACATCCCGGTCTTTCATGATGACCAGCATGGCACGGCTATTATTGTTGCGGCGGGCCTGTTAAATGCCCTGGAGCTTCAAGGCAAGAAAATAGAAACGGCTAAAATAGTGTGCTTAGGGGCTGGAGCTGCTGGTATTGCCACCATGCAATTATTGGTCAAGCTTGGGGCGGAACTTCAAAATATATATATGGTAGACAGAGAAGGAGTCATTCATAGCGATAGGCATGGTTTAGGGCCATATAAGTTTGCCTTTGCTCGTCACACTGACAAGCGCACTTTGTCTGACGTCATGATTGATGCTGATGTCTTTGTGGGGGTGTCGGGACCCAATTTGGTTACCAGTGAGCAGGTGAAGTCTATGGCAGCAAAACCTATTATTTTTGCACTGTCTAATCCAAACCCTGAGATCCATCCTGATTTAATAAGAGCAGTAAGGTCGGATGCTATTATTGCAACGGGTCGTTCTGATATGCCTAATCAGGTTAACAATGTTCTGTGCTTTCCTTATATATTTAGAGGGGCATTAGATGTGAGGGCCAGGGTTATTACCACTTCGATGTGCGTTGCAGCAGTCCATGCCATTCGTGATCTTGCCAAAGAGCCGGTCTTAGCCGAGGTGCTTGCTGCTTATCCGGGCTTGGCTACTTTATCTTATGGGCCGGATTACATTATACCCAAACCGGTAGACCCAAGACTAAGAGAAAGGGTGGTTCCGGCTGTTGCAAAGGCCGCTATAGAAGCAGGTATTGCAACGATCACAAATTAGTCTAAGATAGTTAGGTTGAATAAATTAAGGGAATATAGTCATGGCAAGAAAGAAAATTGCGTTAATTGGTGCGGGTAATATCGGCGGGACTTTGGCCCATTTAGCCTTGTTGAAAAATCTGGGCGATGTAGTCCTATTTGATATCGCTGAAGGTATACCGCAGGGTAAGGCTTTGGATTTGGCTCAATGCGGTCCCATTGAAGGCTTTGATGGCGCTATCAAAGGCACAAATGACTATAAAGATATAGCAAATGCTGATGTCGTTATTGTCACCGCAGGGGTTGCTAGAAAACCCGGCATGAGCCGTGATGATTTGCTGGCGATTAATGCCAAAGTGATGAAGTCAGTAGGCGAGGGGATTAAACAGTATTGCCCTAATGCTTTTGTTATTTGCATTACCAACCCGCTCGATATTATGGTGCGTTTGTTGCAAGACTTTTCAGGTATTGCTGACCATATGATAGTGGGCATGGCTGGAGTGCTAGATTCCGCTAGATTCAGAACTTTCTTGGCTTGGGAATTTAACGTTTCAGTCAAACAGGTTGAAGCTTATGTAATGGGTGGGCATGGTGATTCAATGGTGCCATTAACCGGCATGAGCAATATTGCCGGAGAAACCTTGGAGCAGCTCGTTAAAAAAGGCAAAATTACCCAGCAAAGGCTGGATGAAATTGTAGATCGTACCCGCAAAGGCGGTGGTGAGATCGTTAACCTATTAAAAACGGGCTCCGCTTACTATGCGCCAGCTACTTCTGGTATTCAAATGGCTGAAGCTTATCTTTATGATAAGAAATCCATTTTGCCAGTTGCGGCCAAATTAAAACCAGGCCAGTACGGGGTAAAAGAAGCATTGTTTGTGGGTGTTCCAGCCAAAATTGGTTCAAAAGGCATTGAGGAAGTGATTGAAGTGGCTTTGACTGAAAAGGAGCAAGCCAATTTGCTGGTTTCTATCAATGCGGTCATTGAGCTTAATCAGGCTGCGGATGCTTTAAATCTAAAATAATAAATAAGCCTATTGTCATAGTTCAGTCTAAGAGTAGCCAACTATTCTTAGGCTGGGCTATGTTTTGTATAGGATAATGGAGAGATGCATGGACGAATCTACTCATGATGAACTTTTGGTGGAAGCCTTGGCTAAACCTGCTTTAATTTTTCGGCCTACCGCAGGTAATAAGGAGGCTATAAGGCGGATTAATGATATTGTAATTTCGGCAGAACCTGGTCGCCCAAGATATGAGGTAAATGCAGAATTTAGAAGAAGTGTAAGGATGAATAATAGTGGCATTCCTGGCGCTGGATTGTAATTAACAACAAGGAGATAGAAGATGTGCAGATTTGGATCTGAAATGAAAACTGAAAAGCCCGTAATAGAAAAGGCTAAAGCCGCTGAAGCTTCTGCTGCAGAAAGAGCGGCCGTAATGAAAGCTTTGGAGCGTGATACCCGAAATAGTCATCATCCAGCTAGACCTGGCGAATCTCTAGTGGCCTTTGCAATGCGGTTTGAAGCTGCTGCTAAGGCGAAGCCCGCTGAAGGTCGCATGCCAAGTACTCATCTTTAAAAATA
>JAQSYQ010000049.1 GCA_029256015.1 Gammaproteobacteria bacterium
GGAGGTTTTGCTTAAAAATGACTTTATTGAAAGCTCAACACAAGGCTATCGGGTGGTAGACCCTTTGATTAAATATGTGTTGAATAAAGCAGCATAACAGGCTTTTATGCCGACAAGTATTTTATTATGATTGAAGCTTCGATAATAAGGAGAGTCACAATGCAAGGATGGTTAAATTTTTTAAAGCCAAAAGAATATGACTCACAAGATGCTTCTCAAAAGATGCTGCTAGCCTGTCGTGAAGGAAACTACGAAGCGGTTATCAGTCTAATTGACGAGGCAAAAAAAGCCGATGCAAAAAGGAAGGACCCCTCCCCACTAAGTTTTGTAGTAAATCTAGTGAATCAAAATCTTCCTATTCTAAAAGCTGCGGAAAAAGGCAGATTTGATATCGTTTTTTTATTAATTCAAAACAATGCCAATACTAATGAACAGGAACCTATAAGTGGCGATACAGTATTAATGTACTTTGTTAGAGCGGCTTGTAAGAACCGTGAAGATAAGCATTATAATTATATTAATAAGCTCGATGAACTTTTCGATGAAGCAAAAAAACATCAGCAACCCATTAACCCTAACTTAGCCAATTTTGAAGGGCTAACGCCTCTAATGCTTGCCAATCTAAAGCAGCATGTAGACCTAGCGGGCAAGCTTTTTGAGCTTGGGGCAAAACATACGGCAGAAAATAGAGCGAAGCTTGCTAAAATGGCAGAAATAACGGCTGTGGGTAACGGTGCTAGTTCTAATCTACAAGCAGTTAGACCATTGTCGGGAGGGGGCGAGGCCCATTCCGGGGGCTATCAGCCGCCTGCTTTCTCTTAAGACTTAAATTGGAGGCAACCTTCCAGCCTGACCTCGGCACATGTTCAGCTGCTACCGTTGCTTCCTTCCGGACCTGGCGGGGTTTACAACTTAGCATTGCGAGGAGACCAGTCGGTCACCATTGAGAGGCGCATTCTAACATAATCCCATAAAGTCAGTAAACTGATATAATTCGTTTT
This sequence comes from Gammaproteobacteria bacterium, assembly GCA_029256015.1. Taxonomy (GTDB): domain Bacteria; phylum Pseudomonadota; class Gammaproteobacteria; order Francisellales; family CACEW01; genus JAQSYQ01. Next base: position 1,002 of record JAQSYQ010000049.1, read on the forward strand.
GGATATTAAAAAGAAGGCGAGTTATGCAACGGTTTAATAGTTTTGATGAATTCTATCCATTTTATTTGGCGGAGCATGCCAATCCAATCTGCCGTCTTCTGCATTTTGCGGGAAGTTTAATCATTGTGGCTTTGCTGACTTTTGTTTTGATTTCAGAGCATTGGAAATATCTGATTCTTGTTCCGATAATAGGCTATGGCTTTGCCTGGATTGGGCATTTTGTATTTGAAAAAAATAAACCTGCTACCTTTAAGCATCCCTTGTATAGTCTAATGGGAGACTGGGTAATGTTTAAGGATATTTTATTGGGTAAAGTTAAAATCAAAGAGTTAAGGCAGATAAATTGAAGTTTAAGAAAAAATTAAAACAATGGCTCCCAGATGCTGAGCGATTTGCTCAGGATTCCAGCCTATCCAGAATTCGCCATATCTTGTTTAACCCACTTGTTTGGCATATCAACCGCCGTTCTATTGCTAGAGGAACAGCAATTGGCTTGTTGATTGCTTTTGTGCCTTTGCCAATGCAAATGCTATTGGCAGCGGTTTTATCTATTTTCTCAAGGGCCAATTTACCAATAGCAGTTGCCCTGACCTGGGTGACCAATCCCTTTACTTTTCTACCGATTAACTATGTGATTTTTAAGGTAGGGGAGTTTGTTTTAAACGATCACTCGGCTTATCGGGTGATGCAGAGCTTCGAATTTAAGGACAAATCCTGGCATGATATCGCCATGCAGTTTGTTACCTGGCTTCAGAGTATCGGAAAGCCTTATTTAATAGGGCTTCCGGTCGTTGCCATCGCTTCATCAGTACTCGGTTATTTTGTGATAGAAACCATTTGGCGACTGACTATTTATCAAAAACTGAAGTATAGAAAAGAACGTTTAAAAGAAAAGCACGCTCACAAAAAATAACAGCCTTATTTAAGCGGTCAATTAAGGTAATATCAAATACTAAAGCTTACAATCTTTAGCTACTGTGCGCCTTTTGAAAAGCTTTCGCTCCCCGATATAATAGGGGGGCCATAATTTTTCCTCTAGTAATTTTTAAGCCTTATCTTCTCATATCATTTCAGGGGGTGTTATGCCTGCTTCGCAAGATATAAAAGATATATTGCTCTCAAAAGTTGAACTCTACGCATTGCTTAAGCTTAGAAAAAAGAAAAAACTAAGCCCTGAGATAGAGACCAGGGTGCACAAGCTTTTTCAACCCTTTATAGGAACAAGCAACTATCCACAAAACTGGACTCAGTTCACAGAAAGTGTTGTAAGAGAGTTAAGGGATTTAGATGTTCTGGACGGTCGTGTAAGAGAGCTATTAATGCTATTGGAGGCTATTCAGGCGGAGTCATGGAGCAATTCTCAAGACCCAAATGCATTCATCGCGGATATGAAAAAAGAGGCTTCATTCGGCTTGTGGGGGGCAAGAGGTTCAGTGTTTTTTAAAGTCCTTGAATTATCACCCAGCACTAGCCAGTCAGCCATAAATGGGCGTGAGCGTATTAAAAAAATTAACAATGCTATTGAAATCTTAGAAGGCCCAAGAAAATCTCATATTCTTATTTCTGATGCCAAAGTGAGAGAGGCCTATATAGGAGCGGTAAGGGCAGTGCCTGCACAAACTTCAGTAACTGCCTTCCCTTATTCTGATGCTAAAAACCATTTACTGTATCTGCTTGGCACTTTCCAAAAGGTCTTGCACAAGCCAAGAATTCGTCATGGAATTAAGGATGCCTCGCTGCCAAAGCCTGAAGAAAGAAGGCCTTCCCAATCTGAAGGAGCCAGTGTTGCAAAGATTGCAGCCTATATAGAAATGGCTAAGATACTCACGCCGAACATTGAGCACTTAGTGAAATATGTATTTCAAGATTGTAGCCTCAGCTCCGATGCCATTACAAAAAGCTTAGCTAATCTTATTGAACTTAATGAAAAACTAGAGGCTCGAACTAATACTCTTAAAAGTGAGCTGTATTTATTAAGGCCTTATATTTATTACGGCCAGATTCTGGATGTAAGCCGGGTGAATGAAGAGTTTGCGCGTGAAATTTCAGCAAAACTGCAATTATTATTACTTAACTTTGAGAAGACAGTCGTTCAGTTTCAAGAAATAAGCAGGCAATTGGCAAGCCATGCTTTTGCGTTATTTAAGGCCTATGCTGAAGCAGGCCATAGAGAATTTCTTCAATTTGGCGTTTCTCCTCAACGATGCCGAGAAGCTATCTTTGGCATGTTAACGGCAATCAAGCTTATTAAAGAAAATGAGAGCTTGCGAGACCAGCTTAAAAAAGAGGCTAATCCCTTCTTTTCCCTTGAGCCAAAGCTTGAAGCTTTTGATACACCAGAGGAGCACGATAGTAGAGTTAAGGCTGCAAAAGAGCTTTATGAAAAAACGGCTGATGCTTACGTACACCCCACTACAGAAAAAAGCGACTTTTTAATGCAAGATATCCGTAACATGAAAGACATCCATGCTGAATTTTTGAGGACTGTGGAAAAGCTAGTTGAGAATGTAGCGCCGACACCGGCTGTGCCAGCAAGACCCCGCCCTTTACCCCCCATGCCTATTGCCAGGATTCGCTTGGAGGCTGCTGGAGGTAGTGGGACGGCAGGGCCGGCTTTGGGCTAAGTAGCTTGCCCAGTAAATAACTGAGTGCGAATAGTGGCAGAGGCTCGGCACTCAATTAGTTTATTGATGAAAGCCACTATTGCCGCGTAAATGTCTGCAACATTTTAAAAGTCCTAGCAATGCTGAGATTGACTTTTCAATTGCTGCCTTCAGCCAAACTTCAGTCCAGGGTCAGTGCTTCTTCAAGGCGATAGTTCTGCTGCCTAGAGAATAACAGTGCATCAGTTCCTATGTAAGAGTAAGAGCTTTGATTAGTTAAGTTTGATATGGAAGCATTAATCCACTTACCGTTTCCGGTGCTTTCCAACAAAAGAGGAGTCCTTGCAGTAGCATTAGGTGCAATTGGCTCTCCAACACCGCCAGCAAGGCATTTTGTACTGTTACTTTCTGCCGAACAGCTTACCGTATATAGGCTGCCGCTTGACGTGGGGTTGGTGAAGCTCCAACTGCCATTC
>JAQSYQ010000003.1 GCA_029256015.1 Gammaproteobacteria bacterium
CAATGCCATATTGATGCATATAAGCTCTGTTGTTGGTGCCAGTGAGACTGCCTTTGCCCCTTGCAGATTCGAAATATTGAATAGCTTTAAGAGGTTCCCCTTTTAGCTGAGATATGCAGCCTAGCAGTGATTCAACCTCTCCGGGGTACGCGCTGGTATTTAATTGAGCCTTGAGGTATCCTTCAAATTCGCTTAATAAGCTTAAGTCTGGAGTAGAAAGATCTTTTAAACAGTTAATGAAATTATCAAGGACACTTGGGTCAGGAAAGCTGTTGTTCGTAATGGGTTGGCTAAGTTCAATGAGTTCTTCAAGGGTCATGACAATTTACTTGGGTTTATAATTGATTTAGCGTATGACAGATAGCATGATTTAATCAATTTAGTCTCAACAAAACAACAAGATTTATCATTTTTCAATATCAGATGCATCCACACCTTTAGGGAGTAATATCCAGTATTTGCCGGTAGATTGCATGTGGCCTGCATACCATTCAGCTTGTTTGCCGCTGCCAAAGAATATATCAGCTCTCACAGGGCCTTTAATCGCGCCGCCTGTATCTTGAGCGACCATTAATCTTTGAAGCGGAGCACCTTCAGTAATACCTTGCGGGGTTTGTTCGGGGTAAGCAGTGCTTAGCCAGATTGGCGTGCCAAGCGGGATATAGCTTAAATCCACAGCTAGAGTGCGTCTTGGGGTGACTTCAATGCCTTGAGCGCCGATAGGTTGGTTGGTATCCAAAATCCTGAAAAATACAAAAGAAGGATCCAGGTTCATAATTCTGTTGGCCTGAGTAGGGTGAGCTTGAAGCCAGGCTTGAATAGACTGCATGGAAAGGCTTTCTTTTGGAATCGCATTGGTGTCAGCCAAATATTTGCCGATAGGGAAATAAGGCCTACCGTTTTGGCTGTCATAGCCTACCAATAAACTTGTTCCGTTAGGTAATACGATTCTTCCTGAGCCTTGGATCTGTAAAAAGAATCGGTCTACATTGCTATGGATCCAGGCGATAACAGGAGTCCGTTTGAGGCGAGGTCCATTCACAATTTGTTCACGAGAAGGAGGCTCTACATAATGGCCTTTTTTAATGCGAAGCATATAAGCTACTTGGCCTTGCAGTTGAGCGAGTTTTACCTTTACCAAATTACGAGGGCGACCATAGATAGGAACTCCATAATAGGGGGTCGGCGTTAAACTGCCTTTAATGGTCGGTTCATAGTAGCCTGTAAATAAACCATCAGGTACTCCTTCAGAGGTCACCAAATAGGGCACAAAGTTATCTTCAATTAAGGTCTGAGCTTCACTTGGAGTTAAATTAGAAGGGGCGTTTAAAATCGCTTCGCAAGCATTGTTCCATGCTTTGGAAGCTCTTACATCATTACGGCTGCTTAAAGTAGATTGTAAGAGTGCAATTCTGCCGCAGGAAAGCTGCAAAGCCGGGATGGCTTTTTGTTGATCATCCTGAGTCCAGCCCGGAAGATCACTGTAGTTTGCTTGATTAAGCTCAAACATGCCTGCATAGGCAAAATGCAGACAGCTTAAGCTTAATACGGCAATTTTAAACAGCTTTTTCATTGGCGCTAAATCCCTTTTGTTTAACCAGAAGGTTAGTAGAGATTTAGGATTTTTCAAACCGTTTTTGACTGGCGATAATCTCTTGCTTAGCAGCATTGGCATCAACCCAACCATCCACTTTAACCCATTTGCCTTTTTCCAAGTCTTTGTAATGCTCAAAAAAGTGGGCGATTTGTCTGAGTAACAATTCAGGCAAGTCCGCGAGTTCTTTAACATTTTGATAAAGCGGAGTTAGCTTGTCGTGAGGCACGGCGATAATTTTAGCGTCTACGCCTGACTCATCGGTCATTTTCAGCATGCCGACAGGGCGGCAACGGATCATGGAGCCGTGTCTTAAAGGGGTAGTGGTGACAACTAATACGTCAACCGGATCTCCGTCTTCTGATAAAGTGTTAGGAACAAATCCATAGTTAGCGGGATATTGCATGCAGGTAGACATAAAACGGTCTACTACCAATAGATGGGATTCTTTGTCCAATTCATATTTAACGGGTTCGCTGAACGCGGGGATTTCAATAATCACATTGATATCGTTTGGCACATCTTTGCCTGCTGAAAAAGCCTTGCTCATTATATTGCTCCTTAAACAATAAAGCTCACATTATACAATGCTAGGCTAATCTGTGTAGTAAAATTTTAGGTTCTTGTCAGTTTAAATTTAAGCAGCCCTAGTATTGCTTTTTGCTCATGGTCACAAGCGCTTGGAAAAATAAGGCTCAAGCTTGTAGATCCGAAGGATGCCGCAAAGGATGCGGCATGAGGCATACAAGATCAGGGACGTCTGTTATGCCTCATCTTAAGCTTAGTAAAAAGGAATTTAGAGCTGATATAAATTAATTCAAACTGGGGGGCTAAAATTTTATTAATAAGCGGAAGTTTAGCTGCTACACTACTTAGCAATAAATCTATGAGAATAAGCTTATGAAACACATTCACATTCTAGGTATTTGCGGCACTTTTATGGGAAGCCTGGCGATTATTGCAAGGGAGCTCGGTTACAAAGTAACGGGTTCTGATACCAGCGTTTATCCACCAATGAGCACTTATTTAGAGTCTCAAGGAATTGAAATTATCCAAGGATACGAAGCTGAGCAACTCAACCCCGCACCTGATATGATTGTAGTGGGCAATACCATGAAGCGCGGCATGCCTGTGATTGAATATATGCTTAATAAGAATTTGACTTATCGCTCAGGTCCTCAATGGCTATATGAGCATTGCTTAAACAAGAAATGGGTGCTCGCAGTAGCAGGGACCCATGGCAAAACGACCACCACCAGTATGCTTGCCTTTATTCTGGATCAAAACGGTTTAAATCCTGGTTTTTTAATCGGCGGGATTCCAGTTAACTTTCAGGTATCTTCAAGGCTAGGCGGCACTGATTTTTTTGTAATAGAAGCTGATGAGTATGACTGCGCTTTTTTTGATAAGCGTTCCAAGTTTGTGCATTACCATCCCAGGACAGCTATTTTAAATAACCTGGAATACGATCATGCCGACATATTTGAAAACGTGGCGGCTATCCAAAAGCAGTTTCACCATTTGGTTCGCACCATTCCAAGCGAAGGTTTAATTGTGGAAAATGCCGATGAGCCTTTATTAAAACAGGCCGTTGATATGGGTTGTTGGACTCCAAGACAGACTTTTGGAAATAGTGCTGAGTGGCAGGCCAAGTTATTAGAAGAAGACGGTTCGAGTTTTATCGTCATGCATAATGGAAAAGAATTAGGCACTGTGAATTGGCAAATTTTAGGACGGCACAACGTCAATAACGCTTTAGCCGCGATTGCTGCAGCTCAGCACGTTGGCATTATGCCTCAAAATGCAATCGAAGCATTAGCTTCATTTAAAGGGGTTAAGCGCCGCTTGGAGCTACGAGGGGAGGCCAACCAAATCAAAGTATTTGATGACTTTGCCCATCATCCTACTGCGATAGAAACCACTTTGCAGGGAGTTAAAGCCCATAATAAAAAGGGTAGAGTGATTGCGGTAATTGAACCTCGGTCCAATTCCATGAGAATGGGACAATTTCGTGAAGCCTTACGAGATTCATTGCAGATCGCCGATCATGTATTTGTATTTGAGCCTGCGAATTTAGGTTGGAACATGAAAGAGGCTTTAGCAAACAGTAAAGTTAGCATTGAGATTTATCCCAGCACTCAAGAAATTATCGATGCCATCAAAGCCTTTGCAAAACCGCAGGATAAAGTGGTTATTATGAGCAACGGTGGCTTTGAAAATATCCATGAAAGGTTGCTAGTTGCATTGAAATAGCTGTCTATTATTTATATTTAGCGCATTTACTGGTAAGCTTTGCGCTGTATTTCATTCTAAGCAGATAGTCGTGATCAATTTAAAAAGTATCAGCCTTCAGTTAGGCAACAAAGTCCTTTATACCGATAGCAGCTTGAGTATTAACCGAGGCGATAAAATTGGTATAGTCGGCAAAAACGGAGTGGGTAAATCCAGCCTGTTTGGTATTTTGCAAAACCAGGTCCATGTTGATAAGGGCGATACTGAAATCCCTAATTCGCTCTGCATTAGTACCGTAAAGCAAGAAACTCCAGGGCTTGACTGCACTGCCTTAGATTATGTTTTGATGGGCGATATGGCCTATTGGAGCATTTCTCAAGAGCTTGAAAAAGCAGAAGCCGAGGAAGATGGCCATAAAATTGCAGACCTTCATTACGAACTGAGTTTAATTGACGGCTATACCACCAAAACCCGAGCGGCTGAATTGCTGCATGGATTGGGCTTTGCTCCTGAGGCAATTGATTTGCCAGTAAAAAGTTTTTCGGGTGGCTGGCGGATGAGATTGAACTTGGGTCAGGCTTTAATGGCCCCATCTGACATGATGTTATTAGATGAGCCTACCAACCATTTAGATTTAGAAACCGTGATTTGGCTAGAGGCCTGGCTAAAAGCTTATCCGGGGATTTTGTTAATTATCTCACATGACAGAGAGTTTCTAGACCAGGTGGTCACAAGCATCGTTCATATTGAACAGCAAAAAATTGTTCGATTTAAAGGTAACTATTCTGATTTTGAGCGTCAATATGCTGAACAGTTAAAACAGCAGGCTGCGGCCATTGAAAAACAACAGAGAGAAAAAGCCCATATTCAAAGCTTTGTCGATAGATTTAGAGCTAAAGCCACTAAGGCCCGCCAAGCCCAAAGCCGTTTAAAAGCCTTGGAGCGATTTGAAGATTTAGCGCCGATCTATGCAGCCTCTCCATTTCACTTTAATTTTTTTGAAACCAATTTAAAGTCCAGGGCCTATTTGCTGCAAGTTAAAGAAGCTACTTTAGGCTATGGCAGCAAAGTGATTCTGAATAGTGTCAATTTTGCTATTTCCCCAGGAGATAGAATTGGTTTGCTCGGGCCTAACGGAGCGGGTAAATCCACCCTGATTAAAGCCTTGGCCGGTGACTTGCCTTTATTGTCAGGTGAAAGGCTTGATAACGACCAGTTAAAATTGGGATACTTTTCTCAGCACCAGATGGAATCCTTGCATGAAAAAGAATCGGCCTACTGGCATATTCAACAGCTTGCACCAAGGGTGAGAGAATCGGATATCAGAAACTTTTTAGGCGGATTTGATTTCAATGGAGACCGCATATTTGAAGCGATCGGCAAGTTTTCAGGGGGCGAGAAAGCCCGCCTTGCTTTGGCTGTCATCGTTTGGCAAAAGCCTAATGTTTTGTTGTTGGACGAGCCGACTAACCACTTAGATATCGATATGAGAGAGGCTTTGGTTTCAGCCTTGCAGGACTATGAAGGCGCTGTTATTACAGTGTCTCATGACAGGCATCTCTTAAGAACTACCATGGATGAGTTTTATACGGTCTATGCAGGAGAAGTCGCGCCGTTTGATGGAACCATTGAAGACTATTCTATTTGGTTGACCCAGCAGCAGAAAATCGCTAAGCCCAAAAAGCCTGCACCAGAGCCCAAAGTGAAAGCAGAAAGGCCTAAGCAAGATGACAACAAAAAATCACTGATTCAAAAACTTGAGAAAGTTGAAGCCGAAATTGCAAAGCAGCAAGCTAAATTGAACCAAATTGAAACTGAGCTGGCTGATACTAAGCTTTATGAAGCTCAACATAAAGCACAATTGGATAAGCTGCTCGAAGATCAAAGAAACTGCCAAAATCAGCTAGCTTCAAGCGAAGCCTTGTGGTTAGAATTGTCTGAACAAATAGAGGGCTTAAACTAATGAGTCAATTTAGCAAACGTATTTGTTTGGCAATAACGGGGGCTTCCGGTGCACCCTATGGCTTAAGATTGCTTGAGTGTTTAATTGCTGCTAATTGCCAGATTTACTTGCTCACGTCCAATGCAGGCGAGCGAGTGCTTGAAATTGAGGAAGGCATAAAAGTTCCGACCGAAGCCAAAGAAAAGCAGGCTTTCTTTACTCAGCAATACCAGGCTAAGCCCAATCAAATTCAGTGTTTTGGAAGAGATGACTGGATGGCGGCTGTAGCAAGCGGTTCTAACGCGCCTGATGCCATGATAGTTTGCCCTTGCAGCGGTGGGACCCTATCTGCCATTGCCTGCGGGGCCAGCAACAACTTAATCGAGCGGGCAGCAGATGTCATGATAAAAGAGCGCAAGCAGCTAATTATCGTGCCAAGAGAAATGCCTTTGTCCTCTATTCATTTAGAAAACATGCTAAAGCTTTCACAAATCGGCGTAACCGTTATGCCGGCCAGCCCGGGTTTTTATCACAAACCTCAATCCATTAACGACCTTATCGATTTTGTAGTCGCAAGAATTCTTGATCATCTTAAAATCAGCCAAAACATGATGCCTAAATGGGGCGCATAAGCACAAGCGATCGGAGTATATAATAAATATTTGAGTATCGCGATTGCGCCGAGCAACGAAGTATCGTTCAAAAAGCAAATGTTATAAGTTAGCCGAACTGAAATGCATCTGAGTACATATCATCCCGATTTAAGCCTTGTTTTGCAAAATCTTCCCTAGCGATAAAGCACATGTCAAAAGGGCCGCATATATAGGCTTCAAATTGAGATAAGTCTGTAAAGTCTTCTATAACGGCTTGGTGCACTAAGCCTTTTTTGCCATGCCAATCGTCATTGGCTCCTGAGATGACAGGAACATAATGGAAGTTTTTAAGCGCCTTACTTAGATTTACAAACTGTTCATGCAAATATAGAAATTCGGGCTGTCTGGCCCCCCAATATAAATGCATTTCTCTTTTGCTGTTTTTATGAAGCAGATGTTGGATCATTGAGTACAGTGGAGCAATCCCCGTGCCGCCTGCTACAAAAAAAATGGGCTTAAAGGATTGTTCCCTTAAATAAGCGGCTCCAATTGGGGCATTTACTTCTATTTGCGAGCTTTCCAAAATAGCGTTGGCCACAATCATAGAGCCGGGGTGGCTTGGGCTAAATTGAATATGCAACTCTATCTCAGAATCTTCGGGAGCGCTGGCAATTGAATAGGGATAGGCTTTGTTGTTGATTAATAGTTCTAAATATTGACCGGCCCAAAATTGAATGGGGCCTTTTTCCAATTTAACCTGAAGCAGCTGTTCGGTTAGTTTTTTTTTTCGTTGATGTTCAAATTAGCATGTTGAGTTCTGGGGGCTTCTGGCGCTAATAGGTCAGGATGGTCCACTACCATGTCGCTTTTAGGCTGAGCACAGCATAGCAGAATTTCAGCTTGAGATTCATCTAATTCGACCATGGGCTCAATATCACCGTAGGTATAATCACCGGAATAAACATGGCCTTTGCAGGTCTGGCAAATTCCAGAGTGGCAACTAAATGGAATGTCGATATTGGCATTTTGCGCAGCATCAACCACGGTTTCACCGGGATTGCAGGTAAACTCTTGGTTAGTGCCGCGTATTTTGATTTTAAAAGTCATAAGCTTAGCCGTTTGTAGAGATTTTCATATTATGGGATATTTTGACGGTATTGTCATCTTTAAAAATAAACGGAGATAGTTCATTTTAAGTCGGAGTGCTGCAAGTTTGCTAAACACACAATTTATAAAAGACTCTGTTAGTTATAAGTATTCGTTCGCATTTGGAGCAATATTGCGCAATAATAAATTTGATTTTGAACAATAAATTTAAGGAGTAACTATGTTGAAGTCTGTCATATTTGCATTATGTTTAAGTTCGTCATTATTGCTAACAGGCTGCGCTACCATGTTTGGGGATAATGGAAGGAGCGTTGCGGTAACCTCAACTCCGGCAGGGGCTAAGGTCTTTTTAAACGGAGAGCCTGTAGGGGTCACACCGACTACTGTAACTTTGGCTAGTCTGTCGAATAATTACATTCTGGTCCAGAAAAAAGGCTATCTGCAAACCACTCAGCAAATTCCTACTGCATTTCAACCTGTAGGTTTATTGAATATATTATTTCTACCAGGGTTTATCGTTGATTTCGTCTCAGGCGATATGTTTAAGTTATCAAGCAGCAGCATGAACGTGAATATGACTCCTGCGGCATCTTAATCCAGAAGTATTAAAATTTGGCGCTCAGATTGAATTAAAGCAATACTAGGAATGCTATCAAAAAATTCAAACTGAGCGTACTTAAAATTGCAGATAATTGCGCTGTGATATTATTTCTACTAATCTTGAAGAGCTATTTAAACTTAAAAAGGGAAAACCTGTATGTACAAAAAAATACTGTTAGTGGTGGGTCTTTCAAGTTGTGTCTTAATGTTAAGCGGTTGCGCTACCATGTTTGGAGATAAAGGTAGAGTGGTATCAGTGAACTCTGCTCCACCGGGAGCCCAGGTTTTCTTGAATGGCCAGCCGGAAGGCTCTTCGCCAGCAACTTTAACTTTAGCCAAAGTTAGCGATAATTATGTAACGGTTAAAAAGTCGGGCTACCAAGCAACTACCCAAGCTATCCCAACAACCTTCCAAAAAGTGGGCTGGTGGAATATTTTGTTCTGGCCAGGTTTTATTGTTGATGCAATCAGTGGAGATTCCATGAAGCTTGCTACAACCAATATGACAATCAAGATGTCGCCAAATACACCAAGTTCTAAATAGGCGTCAAGATAAGTGAAACAAGATAAAGGCCCTTAGGGGCCTTTATTTTTTGATACGATTTTTAACTATATAGATATGAATTTAAGCAGAAGCTTTTTTGCCATATTTACTAAATAACCAAGAACCTGTGACTAGCCCAGTTATGACAATGCAAATCATAATAGTTGCTAAGGCATTAATTTCTGGGGTTACTCCATTGCGGATGGTTGAGTAAATATACAGGGGTAATGTGGTGCTGCTTGGTCCGCTAATAAACGAGGTAATAACCAAGTTATCGATAGACAAAGTAAATGAAAGCAACCAGGCTGCGACCAGTGAAGAAGCAATTTGTGGCAAGGTGATAAAGAAGAAAGTTTTGGTAGGTCTTGCTCCTAAATCCATTGCAGCTTCTTCAATAGAGCGGTCAATACTGCCTAGTCTTGCTTGAATCACAATGGTGGCATAAGCGGTACAGAAGGTGGTATGCCCGATCAAAATGGTGTCAAAGCCGTAGGAGTTTGGAAAGCCACTCAGCTCGTTTAAGCCTACAAATAAAAGCAATAAAGAAAGACCGGTTACCACATCAGGCATGACGATAGGGGTAATAGACATGCCATAGAAAAAGTTGCGGCCTTTAAAGACGCCGTAACGCTTAATTACAACGGCAATCATTGTTCCCAAAATCAAAGCGATAGTGGAAGCAGAAACGGCAATTTGTATGCTTAATAAAGCAGCTGAAATCAAATCGGAATCCTGGGCCAGCACTCCATACCAGCTGGTTGACCAGCCTCCCCATACGTTTACCAAGGTGGAAGCGTTAAAGGAATATATAATCATCATTATAATGGGTAAATATAAAAACAGCAGACCTAAGCCCAAAGCGACTTTTAACCATAAAGATTGTTTCATGCTTTTGCCTCTTGCTTCAGTTGTAGTCGTTGCAACATAACAACGGGCACTACGAGTAAAACTAACATAATGACCGCTAAAGCGGCTGCTGCGCACCAGTTATTGGCTACAAAGAATTCCTGCCAAATGACGTTACCAATCATCAAGGTATTGATTCCGCCTAATACTTGAGGAATAACCACTTCACCTACGCAGGGAATAAATACCAGCAAGGCGCCGGCAAAAACGCCTGGTAATGAAAGAGGTAGGGTAATTTGGAAAAAGCTTTTTACCGGGCTTGCGCCTAAATCGTAAGCAGCCTCTAAAAGCGTGCGGTCCATTTTTATTAAGGTTGCATATAAAGGCAAAATGAAAAAGGGCAGATAGCCGTAGGTTAAGCCTAAGTACAAAGAAAAATCGTTGTATATCATGCGAATAGGGGTATCGATAATGTGCCACTTTATTAAAAGCTGATTGATAAGCCCGTTATTCTGCAGAATATTGATCCAGGAATAAGCCCTTAGCAGGAATGAAGTCCAATAAGGTAAAACTACCATCATAAATAAAATGCTACGGACTTTTTGGCTAGATGTGGCAATAGCGTAGGTAATGGGATAGCCCACTAATATACAAATTAAAGTAGTGGTAGCTGCAATTTGAATCGAATCCAAAAAGGCTAAGAAAAAGGCCCCATGGGTAAAAATAATCAGGTAGTTACCAAAGTCTAGAGTCAAATGTAAGGCATGCTCGCTTATTGAGAGCAGCGGAGTATAAGGAGGGCTTGCAATAATGGGAGTTGCAAAGCTGATCTTTAATACAAATAAAAATGGAATAAATAAAAACAAAAACAGCCACAGATAAGGCGGCATTAATACAAACATGCGCCTTATAAAATTGAGCTTATCGTAATGGTTCTTATGAGCTTTCATGAGCTTAGTACCATAATGTTGGAAGGTTCCCAGCTTAGGTAAACGATATCGTTCCAAGTTGGATTGTTGGCTTTTCTTTCAACGTTAAAGTCGGTCGCTTTTAGCATTTTGCCATTAGGCAGTCTTACGTGGTAGGTCGACAATCCGCCAATATAAGCGATTTGGGCAACCACTCCTTGTACACAGTTGTGTGGATTTTCACTGTTGTAGTTTTCAGGCGGTTCAATGCTGATATCAACTTTTTCAGGGCGGACTGCTACCCAAATTTTTTGGTTATCCAAGCCTTCTATCATATGGTCTACATAGAATAAGCAATTGGCATCTTCTGATTCGATAATCACTTCATCGCCATCATTTTGTACGATATGCCCTTCAAACATATTGGTAGAGCCAATGAAGTTGGCAGCAAAGCGGCTTTGTGGGAATTCGTAGATTTGGCTTGGAGGGCCAACTTGCTCCAAGGAGCCGTTATTCATAATGGCAATACGGCTAGACATAGTCATTGCTTCAGATTGGTCATGGGTAACCATGACAAAGGTCGTGCCGGTTTTCTCTTGAATATCCACGAGTTCAAACTGCATTTTTTCGCGAAGTTTTTTATCCAAAGCAGAAAGCGGCTCGTCTAGTAAAATTACTTTAGGGCTTTTTGCTAAGCAACGTGCTAGGGCTACGCGCTGTCTTTGCCCCCCTGAAAGTTGATGAGGTTTCCTTTTCCCTAAATGCCCCATTTGTACCATTTCTAATACTTCCATGGTGCGTTGTCTGATATGCTCTTTAGGCAACAGTTTTTCCTGCTTGAGACCAAAAGCAATGTTGTTTTCCACGGTCATATGAGGAAACAGAGCATAGGACTGGAACATCATGTTGATGGGTCTGGCATAAGGCGGAATATGGGACACATCTTTCCCATCTATGTAGATTTTACCGCTGCTTGGCGTTTCAAAGCCGGCCAGCATTCTAAGCAGGGTGGTTTTACCCGAGCCTGAGCCTCCTAATAGAGAAAAGAATTCTCCAGGATAGATATTCAGGCTGACCTGGTCCACAGCAATGTGGTCATCGAAAATTTTAGAAACATTTTCAATGCGGATAATTGGGTTTTCAAATTTGCTTTCAATATTTTCCATCGCTTAGTCCATTCTTATGCCGTATCTAACTTGGAGCCACAATTTACTGACAACTTCCTCTATTTTGGGTGGAGGGACCTGCACAATAAACAATTTATCAATAATGTTATCAGGTGGGGTAACATTGGGATCTTGCATAATGCTGTTAAGATAAGGCTCGGAAGCCGGAGTAGCATTAGGCTGGAATAAATAGTTACTCAAAACAGCCTGATTTTTTGGGTCTAATAAATAGTTAATAAACTTATAAGTGGCTTCAATATGAGGCGCCCCTTTAGGAATAGCCATCACATCAAACCAAATAGGAGCGCCGCCCTGGGGAATAACGAATTTAATATTAACACCGTTATGAGCTTGCAGTGCATAGTTACGTGCTCGCATCGCATCCCCAGAATAGGCCATTGATAAGCAAAGGTTGCCGCCGGCCAGGTCAAAAATATAACTGCTGTTGCTGAAATAAGTTAAGTATTGGCGGTTCCCCATTAAATAGTTGGTCGCCTTGATAAAGTCTTCAGGATTGGTGCTGTTAGGGTTCATTCCAAGATAGTGTAAGGTTACGCCATAAACCAATACTGGGTCGTCCAAATAGGAAATGCCGCAGCCTTGTAATTTGGATAAATATTTGGGGTCTAATAAAATTTCCCAGTTATTAACGGGAGCGTCTGGCCCTAAGATTTGGCGGATTTTATCGACATTATAAGCAATCCCGATGGTTCCCCAGCTATAAGCGATTCCATAAACATTGCCTGGGTCCATCACGGCCATTTTTTTCATAATGGCAGGGCTAAGCAATTTATAGTTGGGAATTTTTGATTTATCGAGTGGCAGAAATAAGCCAGCCTGAATTTCTTGGCTAAAGGCGCCTTCGGGGACAACCAAGTCATAACCGGTGTGACCTGTTAGCAATTTAGCTTTTAAGGTTGAGTCGCTGTCAAAATAGTTTTGGTTAACGGTAATGCCGGTTTGCTGTTCAAAAGCGGGTACTAGGCTTGGGTCAATATATTCGCCCCAGTTGTAAAAGTTAACCGTGCTAGAGTCGTCAGCATATGCAGTGGCTATGCCTAAGAGTGAACACATAACAAAACTACTCAACAATTTTTTCAATACTGTTCCCGAAATAATAGGTCAAACATGAAGCGAATTTTATAGCATGATCCTGCATGATGCTAGTGTTTTTTCCCATGAGTTGAATGCTCGATTTTGTGGAAGGGGTCCTGCCGCCATTCACCCCGATCATGCTCAGAGCCTTGCGCGTGGTCGGGGGCCCCGCCTGGCGTCACCCTGTCTTTAAATCCGACCATTCAACTCACTTTATTTTTACAAAGGGTGAAGGTTGGTGCTATTCTTGAGAGGTTAAAATTAACAGGGGCTTTAATATGAAGCATTCAGTACTTTGGAACGATAGGCCTTCATTGTTTCAATATTTGGGGACTTATGTTATAGCAGTATTGGCCCTCTATGGTTTATATCGCTTGCAGCTTTTTTTAGGCTTGTCGCCTCGGATTTGGGTAGGCAAGCTGCACTTTCAAAACTTTATGATGGATTGGCACCGTCAAAGCTATCTGCTTATCGCTGCAATGATCGACTTTTTGATGTTTATTATTGTGGTGATGGCAGGTTTTAAGTTTCTGCAAAGCTTGTTTAGCCGTTATACCGTAGTGGATGATCAGCTTATCGTGCATCTACTTACTCCTATGGGAATGCTTCAAGAGAGGCTCGAGCTATATAGAATAGTGGACTATGAGCTTGATCAATCCTTTTTAGGAATGATATTTCAGTTTGGAGATGTTATATTGCGCAGTAATGACCAGGGCCGCCCTAGAGTAGTATTGTCAGGCTTTCGCAAAGGCAAGCTTTTCCTAGATGTGCTTCGAGAAGAAACAGAACGTTGCAGGCAGCTCAAAGGAGTTAGAGAAATTACCATGCCGGTCCCAGGAGTTAAATAATTTAGGAAGAATTCATGCTGCATTTTTTTGCTCAATATTTTTTGTTTTTGTTAAAAGTCATCAGTATCGTTTTAGCTATCGTGTTTGGTTTTGCGGCTCTGGTTGGCTTAAGCGCTAAAGCTAAAGAAAGACATAAAAAAGGCAAGCTTCATATCGAGCCTTTACATAAACATTTTATTGAGCTTAAGAAAAAACTGGCTGAAGATGTGCTGGATAAAAAAGCTTTTAAGCAATTATGTCGCTCTTTTAAAAAAGCTAAAAAGCAGCAATCTGCTGAGAAAAAAGTTTTTGTGATTAATTTTAAAGGTGATATTCAGGCTTCTCAGGTAGACTCATTGAGAGAAGAAGTCACTGCTATATTAGCTATTGCGTCAGAGCAAGATGAGGTTTTAGTCCGGCTGGAAAGCCCTGGGGGCATGATTCATGGCTATGGCTTAGCTGCTTCTCAACTAGACAGAATTAAAAAGCATAAGCTGCCTTTAACCATAGCGGTTGATAAAATGGCCGCAAGCGGCGGTTATATGATGGCCTGCATTGCCGATAAAATTATTAGCGCACCTTTTGCAATTATAGGCTCGATCGGTGCTGTGATGCAGTTGCCTAATTTCCATCGTTGGCTTGAGTCTCACCATATCGATTTTGAACAATTGACTGCGGGTGAATATAAAAGAACCCTAAGTATGTTCGGGGAAAATACTGAGAAAGGCCGCCAAAAAGCTCAAGCTGAGTTGGAAGAAGCCCATCGCTTATTTAAAGAATTCATCAATATGCACCGGCCTCAGGTCAATATCCAGGAAATTGCGACAGGCGAGCACTGGTTTGGTGCTCAAGCTATGGATAAAAAGCTGATCGATGAGCTAATGACTAGCGATGAGTATTTATTAAACCTGCTAAACGGGCCGGTCGAAATCTTTGAAGTGAGTTATATTTCTAAAAAGCCTGTGTGGACTAAGCTTGGCCAGGCAGCAAAAAACGCTTATTTGCTTATAAGTAGCCGTACTTTATAATTTAAGTACTTGAGTATTGCGACTACGCTGCGCAACAAAGCCATCTTTAAAAAGACGAGTGGTATATTAAATGATTGAAATAGACCGAATAGATCGAATCATAGATGCAGCTAGCCCGCAAGACGATGAGCGGGTGGTGGATAGGGCAATTAGGCCTAAAACTTTGGCGGATTACGAAGGCCAGCCAGCTGTTCGCGAGCAAATGGAAATTTTTATTAGTGCCGCCAAATCTAGAAATGAAGCCTTAGACCACTGTTTGATTTTTGGACCTCCAGGTTTGGGTAAAACCACTTTGGCCCATATTGTTGCTCATGAAATGGGCGTTAGTATCAAGCAAACCTCAGGCCCTGTTCTTGAAAAAGCAGGGGATGTGGCGGCTTTGCTGACAAATTTGGAAAGCAACGACGTTTTGTTTATCGATGAAATTCACCGCTTAAGCCCGATTGTCGAAGAAGTTTTATATCCTGCGATGGAAGATTATCAATTGGATATTATGATAGGAGAAGGGCCGGCTGCTCGTTCCATCAAAATTGATTTAAAACCCTTCACCCTAATCGGTGCCACTACTCGTGCAGGCTTACTGACCTCTCCTTTAAGAGACCGATTTGGAATAGTTCAGCATTTGGAGTTTTACCAGGTTAAAGATTTAACTTCTATTATTATGCGCTCAGCCGGTATTTTAAATATGGACATCGATGCTTTAGGTGCCGAAGAGATTGCCAAGCGCTCAAGAGGTACGCCAAGAATTGCCAACCGATTACTTAGAAGGGTAAGAGACTACGCTCAAGTTAAATCTCAAGGGCATATCAGTAAAGAAATTGCCGATAAAGCTTTGAAAATGCTGCATGTGGATGATCGTGGTTTTGATTTGATGGACCATAAATTTATACTGGCTGTATTGGAAAAGTTTGATGGAGGTCCTGTTGGCTTGGACAGCATTGCGGCGGCCATTGGTGAAGAACGTGGCACGATTGAAGATGTAATTGAACCTTTTTTAATTCAGCAGGGTTTTATAGCCAGGACCCCTCGAGGAAGAGTGGCGACCCGGCATGCCTACGAGCATTTTGGTTTAAAACCTCGCCAAGATATGTCTGAGTTAAAATAATGCATATCTTTAACATGCGCATTTATATAGAAGACACCGATGCCGGCGGAATCGTTTATCATCCTAACTACTTAAATTTCTTTGCAAGAGCTCGTTCAGAATGGCTAAGAGAGCTTGGTTTTGACTTGCAAAGTTTGCAAGAAAGGAAAGTGATTTTCCCCATTTGTGAAATCGAAATTGCCTATAGAAGGCCTTTGCGATTGGATGATTCAATTGAAATCCATACCGAGCTGCTTGGATCTAAAAAATGCAGCATGATTTTTTTGCAAAAAATTTACCGCAAACAAGACCTCCAGAGTCTCATTTGCGAGGCTAAAATAAAAGTGGCTTGTGTAGATGAAAATCTTCAGCCACAATGCATACCACAAGAGATATTAAGTAAAATACTTTAGGAGCAAGCGTGGGAACCAATATATCAATCTGGGCCTTAATTGTAGGGGCCGACCCAGTGGTAAAATGTGTAATGTTATTGCTGTTGTTGGTCTCCGTTTATTCATGGAGCGTCATTATAAAAAGGATTAGCCTGTTTAAACATAGCGATATAGAAAGCCAGCAGTTTGAGCAAAAATTCTGGGCTGGCGGGGATATTTCCAAACTATACAAATCCGGCAAGGAACATGAGCAGGGTATTCAGGGGATTTTTCAGGCAGGTTACAAAGCCTTTAGCCGCCTTCGCGAAGTTCATAAAATGCCAGTCTCCAGTATTATTGAAGAAGTGCAGCGGGCTTTAAGAGTGGCCTTGGCGCGTGAAAGCGATAGGTTAGAAAATCAATTGGGTATTTTGGCAACTATCGGCTCTGTGAGTCCTTACGTGGGATTGTTTGGAACCGTCTGGGGAATTATGCATTCCTTTATCGCCCTAGGTAGCGTTCAACAAGCCACCTTGTCTCAAGTCGCTCCTGGTATTTCGGAAGCTTTAATTGCAACTGCTATGGGCTTGTTTGTGGCCATTCCTGCCAGTATTGCTTATAACATGTTTGTTGCAAGCTCTGAAAAGCTGTTGAACCGGTATGATAACTTTGCCGAGGAATTCGCCGGAATCATTGCAAGACAGTTAAATGGGGTTAAAACCCAAGATGAGCAGGGTGCTTAACTATGTTGCGTAAGCGTAACCGCCGACAAAAACTCTCGGAAATGAATGTGGTTCCTTATATTGACGTGATGTTGGTATTGCTGATTATTTTTATGGTAACCACTCCTTTGCTGTCTCAAGGGGTAAAGGTGAGCTTGCCTAAGGCTTCAGCTAATGTTCTTCCTCAGGAAAAACAGGCTCCTGTTATTGTGACAGTGAATGCTCAGGGTCTTTATTTTTTAAATATCGCAGCTAACGCTAATCTTCCTATTACCCCAGCTGTATTAAGCGAATCGGTAAAATCTGCCTTGCAGCAAAACCCAGATCGTAAGGTTTATGTCAGAGGGGATCAGGGCGTGGAATATGGCAAAGTAGTGAATGCGATGGTGATTTTACAACAGGCTGGTGCTCCAAGCGTGGGATTGATGACTGATGATTCTCGCAATACGGGCGCTTAAAAAAAAGTGGGCTTCAAAGGACAGGTCTTTCTGGATTTCACTGGGCCTGCATCTGTTTATTGTGCTTTTGTTGATAGTATCGATTCCTAATACCCCTAAAACTTTTCAAATCAGCGGACCCAATCAGGTCCATATAGTGAACGCAACTTTTATTGCCTCTTCGCAGTCTGCGGTCCCTCAAAATATTCCGGTTCCGCCTCCACCCGCAGCTAAGCCTAGTCCAACCCCCGCGCCTAAGCCTGTGCCTAAACCCGTGGTAGCACCGCAGCCCAAGCCTGCCCCTGCCCCAGAACCTGCTCCCAAGCCGGTAGTTAAAACTCCGCCCAAAACTCAAGTGATTCAGGCCAAGCAGGCTGATATTAAAAAGCCGGTGCAAGTCCAGAAAAAACCCGCTTCCCCACAACCTAAGCCTCAGCTTAAAAAGCCGCAGCCACAAGCTGCTAAGCCAAAACAAGCTGTGAAAAATCCACAGGAAGCCGAGCTGAAAAAACAGCAAGCCGCAGCCGCATTAAAGGCCATGGCATTAAGCAGTATTCAATCCAGCATTCAGTCTCAGCAACAGCAAGCAGAAGCCGCCGCCGCTCAGCAAAGGCTCACTACCTTAAAAGAACAATATATGGCTTTAATCCAGCAAACCGTAAGAGCTAACTGGATCAATCAATTTAATCCTAGCCAGAATTTAACAGCCACTTTGCAGATCAATCTTGATGAGCAGGGCAATGTATTGTCTGTAACTCTGCTACAATCAAGCGGTAACCCTACATTTGATAGGCAGGCTATTTTAGCAGTGAGAAAATCTTCTCCATTGCCTTTACCTCAAGACCCAAGTTTGATAAAAGATTTCTTGAGTCTTACCTTACCTTTTAGCAATCAAGGAGCGTCTTAGTGCTAAAAAATATTTTTAAAGTAATTTTATGCATAACGGCTTTATGTTCAGTGGCTTATGCCGATTTGACCATTAGCATTACTCAAGGGGTAGACAAGCCTTATCCTATTGCAATAGTTCCTTTTGGCAATGACATAGAAAACGCTAATCTTCCAAACGGAATGACAGGCGTTATTGCCAATGACTTAATGAACTCAGGAAGATTTAATCTGCTGGGACTTGATAAAATGCCAGCACAGCCTCATCAGTTGGCTCAATTTAACTGGCAAGCTTGGACTAATGCTAATACAGGCATTGAGTATGCGGTATTGGGGAACGTGACTCAAAATGCCAATGGGAGTTATCAGGTAAGTTTTGATTTATTAAGTTTGCTTGGAAGCCGTCCTTTAATCGATCAAAAGTTTAATAATATTCCTGCCAATCAGCTAAGAGCATTGGCGCATCATATCAGCGACATGATTTATCAAACCATTACAGGAAACCGGGGTTATTTTAGCACTCGTTTAGCCTACGTTGAAGTCATCAATTCGGATGCTCCAAGCCCAACCTATAGGCTTGTTGTTTCAGATGAGGACGGATTTAATCCTCAAGTTCTGTTAAGCCAGCTTGATATTCCAATTGCTACTCCTCAATGGTCTCCGGATGGGACAAAGCTTGCTTATGTCAGTTATATCAACAACCGAATGGCTATTTACACCATTACTTTGAGCAATGGCAGCAGAAAAATTATTGCGAACTTCCCTGGAATGAACAGTGCCCCATCCTGGTCTCCCGATGGCAAGTCCATGGCTATGGCTTTATCCAAAGGGGACGGGGCGAACAGCGATATTTATATTATGAACTTAAGCACTCATAAACTTATTCGCTATACCAATTTTGCTAACAATACTTCGCCATGTTTTTCACCCGATGGACAGTCTTTGGTATTTAACTCAGATCGAGGTGGAAGCCCTCAGATTTATCAACTAGACTTAAGCTCTAAACAGGTTACTAGACTGTCTTTTAGCGGGGCTCAGAATTTTGCTCCAGTCTACACTCCTGATGGCCAGAACATTGTTATTATGAATCAGGCGCAGGCTAATGGACCCATAAGGATTGCTACATTGAATCCTGTAACTAATAAGATTAGTATTATCACTCATGGCCAGCTGGATAAATCTCCATCGGTTTCTCCAGAAGGCAGCATGGTGATTTATGCTAATTACGATGGGCCAAAAGGAATACTGGCAGAAGCTTCAATAGACGCTAAAGTCCAGTTAAAGCTGCCTGCAACTGAAGGGACCGTCCAGTCACCAGCCTGGTCCCCATTTTTAAATTAAATAGGAGCATTTATGAAACATTCATTAAAAATTGCTGCATTGTCAGCTTGTCTATTAACTTTAACTGCTTGCAGCAGTGCAACTAAGCCCGGTGGAAGCGCTGGTCATTGGTGGAGCACAGGTTCTAATGCCAATAGCGGAACTCAGGTTAGTGGTGTATCAGGAGCTGCTCAGTTTAAGGGTCAGAATACCTATGCAGGTTTAACTGCTCAACAACAAGCTGCTGTGGGTAATTTACCTAATAAAGTTTACTTTGGCTTTGATATGTATAATTTAAATGCCCAAGCTATGTCAGTGGCCAGCCAAAATGCAAAAGCCTTACTGCAAGATCCCACTTTGCATGTTTTACTAAGCGGTAATACCGACCCACGCGGTAGCCAAGATTACAACTTCCACTTAGGCCAGCGCCGTGCAAATGCTGTGAAAGATTACTTATTGCAACAAGGTGTATCGGCTGATCAAATTTGTACAGTAAGCTACGGCGAGCTAAGACCTGCTGCAAACCCAGCACAGTTTGGCGGCAATGTTAACAAAGCTTATGCATTGGATCGTCGTACTGAAATTGTCTATGGCCAAACTTGCCAAGGGAGCGGTCAATAATGAAGCTAGTTCGGATTGGATGTGGCCTTACTTTATCTCTCATAGCCAGCGCATGTATGGCGGCCGCACCCATTGCGAATTTAGACTCTAATGGAAATGTCGTGTCGGTTAGCAGCCCTAGTGCTGCTTCCGATGCTTCAACCGACACTCAAGATCAGCAACCCGCTTCAGCAGATAGCTCTTTAACTTTGGACCAAAGAGTGAGCCAGGTTGAAAACCAATTACAGTATTTAATCAGTCAGCAAAATCAGTCTAAAAGTTTAGGTGGCTATATTACCAATTTACAGGGCCAAATTGAGCAGCTGAACTTTCAAGTCACTCAAATGCAAAAGCAGTTGTCCTTTGTTCAGCAAAACGTGGTACAGCTAGAGGCAAGAGTAAAACTGGATGAAACCAAAAGTAATCCTGTCAGTGCGCCTGCCAATACCGCTCCTGCGAGCAAGCAAGAAATGATCGCTTTCCAAAACGCTTATAATTTATTGGTTCAACATCAATATAATCAAGCGATCCAAGCATTCAATAACTTTATGGCTCAGTTCCCAAAAAGCAGCATGGCCCCAGATGCCCATTACTGGTTAGGGGAGCTATATTTGGTGCAGGGTCAGCCCGATCAGGCTTCACAGCACTTCCAACAAGTCATCAGCAGCCCTAACAGCGATAAAGCCCCAGATGCGATGTTAAAACTTGGGATGATTTATCAGGCTTATGGAGACTCTGCTCACGCGAAGCAAATGTTCCAAAAAGTCGTGAAGCAATACCCTAATACTCAATCGGCACAGGCGGCGCAGGCGCAGCTTAGCAGCATGCAATAGCAAGGAGTTATTCAGATGCAAGATCATGATGATTCAAATGAAACAGACTACTTGCTTAATAATCCAGTTAATGCAGCTCGTTTGGCTGAATCTATTGATGAAATTGAGGCGATAACAGCTAAACAAGAAAAGTCTAATCAATAACCTGTTGGTTTATATGCCGAGCTTTTTGTATAAATCTTTGGCTGATTTGGCTCGATTGATATTTTTGCCCTTATCAGCATCCTCAATAGCTTGTCTAGTTTTTTTGTTGGGCACTCTTGATGTTTTGGTTTTTTCCACAATTTTCATATTTTATGTACTGTTTCTATAAAGTTTTTGAGAATAAAACTCCACCCATAATCTGAATTGAGTTCTTCACAATATTTTTTGGCATTCTCCCCATGGTTTTCAATACTATGGTGATTGAGTATCAGTTTTGTGTGGGTTGGCTCGATTGCAATGAATTTAACTTTAATGATGCTGGCATTTTTAGGGTTAGGATCAGGTTGTCCTTTGTCATTGATCTGCCAAGTAAAGCTAATTTCTTCTGGTGGATTGTAAGTAAGAACTCTACCAAACTGGCATTCAAAACCATGCGGCCCTCGCTCAAAACAGCGTCCACCAGCTTTAGGCTCGATGCCAATAAATTCTAAACAATCACGACCCCAGCTATATTCTTTTGGCCACCATTTAGAAAAGTGTTTAACAAAAATATCAAAAGCCTGCTGTTGTGATACTTTAACAACGTGCTCTCGTTCGATGCTAAGTTTTGACTGCTCTGCCATTTTTAATGCCCGTTCTAAACTCTAAATAGATATTAAATTAGGACTAGATTATAAGCAAATTTCAAGCCTAATTGAAATAAGCTTCAAAATAGTTCTCCTTATTTCAATCTTCTATCAGTTTTTGAAATAAGGACTATTCACTTTGCAACTTATCCAACACGCTTTGATTATCAATAGTCCTTGCAACTAATACCCCAAAAATTGCCACGACAGACAACATATAAAATGCATAGTGGAATACATCATAAGCTGTGCTTTCATCCACGCTAAATAGATTGATCTCGTTTTGATACAGCCCATAGGTTACAAACAATGAAGATAGACACAGCCCCAAGCTTATAGAAATTTGTCGTGTTGCGTTGAATATGGCGCTGACTCTGCCAACGAAGCTTTTGTCAAAATCTATGATGCTGGAGGTTTGAATGGCAGCCCCGCATAGCCCAACAAATATGCCGCGAACAAACAGCATGCTAGCTCCTAAAATGGCTTGGCTAGGATCGTTGATGTACAGAATAAGCGGGGTAATTACACTTAGACCAAGCAGGCCAAAAGTGAGGGGTAGGGAAGGGCCATACTGCTTAAATAGCTTGCCTGAATAACGGCAGCTTAGCATCGCTCCAAGCGCTTGAAGTCCTAAAACCAGCCCGCTTGTAACCGCGGTAAAGCCAATACCTACCTGCAAATAAAGAGCAATCAAAAAAACCGCGCCATAGTGGCAAATTTGAAAGGCCAGCTGAATCAGATTGGCTTGAACGAATAAATGGCTTTTAAAGAAGTTTAAATTAATTAAAGGATGGGTGCTCTGCCTCTCATGCAGAATCAAAACGCTGACCAAACACAGAGCTAGTCCAAGCAGTATTAATCCTGAAGTGGTCAAACCGTCTTTGCCCATAGTGGATATCGCATAAAGCAGCAGTCCTAAAAAGGCAGCGGTCAAAACAAAGCCTCCCCAGTCTAAACTTCCTACCTTATATTTATGTTCTTTGATAATGAAGAAGGAGGCAACAATGGCAGCCAAGCAAATAGGGCCGACGATTAAAAAGACCGACTGCCAGCCCCAAAGTTCCAACATCAGGCCACCAAAAAAGGGCGCAATCGCGGGGGCCAATAAAGAGGGAATAAAAGTAATGGTAGTAATATGGGCATATTCAGAACAGGGAAAGGCGCGATAGACCATGGCCATTCCCACTGGAATAATCATGCCCCCGCCAAGTCCTTGAATAAACCGAAGTCCAATCACCACCGAAATATTAGGAGCGAATGCACATAAAGCAGAGCCCAGGCCATAAAGCGCAATGGCCAACATAAAGATTTTTTTCACTCCAAACCGATCTCCCAGCCAGCCGCTTATGGGAATGGAAATAGCCAGAGCCAATAAGAAGGCCGTGCTGACCCATTGGGTTGCTTGGATACTAGCGTGGAAAGTTTTGGCTAAAGTGGGGAGGGTAATATTAACAATGCTAAGGTCCAGTCGGTCTAAAAACAAAACCACTGTGTATATTCCTACTAGTAAGTATTTATATTCAAACTCTCTTGGCATTGGCTGAATCCTTGAAAATCAAAGCTAAAGCAAGACTATTATATCTGTTTGCGAGATGCGGCATAACGCCGTCACATAAGTACTGGGTAATATCGCCCCGTTTTTTATAATTGTATAATAAATAATCAGTCTGTTTTTGGCAATTGCACACAATCCCTCCTAGCCCCTCTTTTTCAAAGAGGGGAATTCTCTGCAAAAATATGTTAATATTCGCCGCTCAAACGAGAGGCCGATATGGAACTTCGAATCACTGAAATTTTTTTATCGCTGCAGGGCGAGACCCGTACGGTGGGTTTGCCCACGGTATTTATTCGCCTAACCGGCTGCCCTTTGCGCTGCGGCTATTGTGATACAGCTTATGCTTTTAAAGGCGGCAAGAAAATGTCATTGGATGACATTATGAACGAAGTACGAAAGTACAAAGCCCATTATGTGACAGTAACGGGTGGTGAGCCTTTGGCTCAGAAAAATGCGTTGCCATTAATGACAAAATTATGTGATGAAGGCTATGAGGTTTCTATTGAAACCAGCGGGGCCTTGGATGTCTCCGAAGTTGACCCAAGAGTCGTAAAAGTAGTCGATTTAAAAACCCCGGGCTCCAAAGAATGCTCTAAGAATTTATATGAAAACATCGCGCATTTAAACAAAAAAGACCATGTCAAATTTGTGATCTGTAACCGCGAGGACTATGACTGGTCGGTAGACATCATGCAACAATACGATTTATCGAGCAAATGCGAAGTGCTGTTTTCACCCAGTTATAATGACATTTCAGGCAGCACTTTGGCGGACTGGATTGTGTATGATCAGTTGCCGGTCAGGTTTCAGATTCAACTACATAAAATCCTCTGGCAAGACCAGCCCGGCAAGTGATTTTAGGGCTGAGGGCCTGCTTCTTGAGGGCGTGGCAGCCAAATCTCCAGGTCTTTGTAAAATCTTCGCAAAACATCTTTTGCCCAATCTGATAGATCCAGGCTGTCTATTTGCTCGTAATTGGGAAACAAAGCCAAAGTTTTTTGGTCCATGTTATCGATGAATTTCGGTAAAGCTAACAATAAATAAAAGTCAGGGTCTTCATCGAGAATAACATCAGTTAGAACTTGTGCTCTTTCCTGTAGGCTCAGTTTAGATAGCAAATAGCTGAAAGCCTTTCTTCGATCAGGGTCAAAATAACCATGAGGACCGCGCTCCAAGCAAAGCATTAATAGTAGGGGCGGGCGAGGGCTAGTGATCAGCCCCGTGACTTCATGAGGTTCAAACAATTTAAAAACTTCCTCTAAATATTTGTCTGAATGGTTCGAGGTCACAAGTGCGCGTGCCAGCTCAGCCTGAACATCATTGTCTTCAATAAAGCCAACGGTGAGATAAGCCTTTAAGCGTTCTTTTAGACGATCTTTGTTGGGGTAGGATTGAATGGTTTTGCTAAAAAGCCCGTTATTTTTGGTGAGGCTATTGAACAAGGCTTTAGAATCGTGCAATAGGCGCTCTTTTACAGCGGGGTCTGGAAACTGTGACAAAATAAAGTCCATCACTTCCTCGCCTTTAATATAACAGCCTTCAGTTCTCAAATCTTTCGTATTCGCTTCTAAGCACAGCGTGGCAATGCGATACTTCTGCCAATCGTTTAACTTAGAAACCACATGCTCCCATAGATATTTAATGCAGTCTGTGGCGTTATATGAAGCAGCTATTTTTAGCAAGGAGTGTTCTCGATCACAGGTAAATTGCTGCTGCTCTTCCTCGGACAATAAACCCATGAAATAGCTTAGGGCTTGAGCATTGCCTTCTCTGCCGGCAATATCTATAGGGCTTAGTCCTACGCTATTCAACTGGCTGACAAAGTTTTTGCAATATGTTTCAACTTTTCCATCCCCTTTAAACCGGGCTTGAGCTTGAGCCATTAAGCTGGTAACGCCATTTACAAAGGTCTCATCACCTTTTTCGGCTGCAGCATGTAATAAGCTTTCCCCACCTGAGGTTAGGCGCAACAGTTGGTTTAACCTTTCTTCTTTGGGAATAGACATTAGGATTTTTTTAAAGATGTCTTTGTCTCCGGTCTTAGCGGCATGATGCAGGAAACTTACAGAGCCTTCGGCCATTAATATATAGCTTCGTTCTTCAGGGCTAAAAGGGTCTAGAACATTTTGGAGCAATTTAAGGTTTCGCTTTTCGATAACGCTTTTCAAGTAATAAGAATCTCTCATCAGTGCGACTCGGTTTTTATGGTATTTTAAAAGCAAGCTTAAAAGTTCTACTGACTTTGCCTCGTTGAATATTCTGTCATTATTGGCCGCTCGTTCTAGCTGTGCTTCGCTGAGCAGGTGAAATATTGAAATACTGTTCATGTTAGCTGCCATAGCTAACAGGGAGGGTTCAGGATCACCATCATCCTTAAAAAGTGCGCTGTCCAGCTCTGCTTTGAGCTCTTTTGTAGCTTGATACTCATGAATCACTTTAGTTAAGAGCTGCGTAAATAGTTGGTTTAAGCCAGCGTAGCGTATAGCTACCAGTATGGTATGATCCGGACGGTGGCCTCTTTCATCTTTAAACTTCTTGCTTAATATCGTTTTATTTTGAAGCAGGCTTTCAGCAGTTTTGATATATTTTTGATGGATTGAAGCATAAAACTCTTTTTCTTTTCCTTGGGGGACTGCGGGCATATAAGGCAATTCATCTTTCGATACAGAGTCATAAGAAATCAAGTGTTCTTTTAGGTTTCTCACCCATTGCTTTTTCGCAACTTCGCTCGCGCTTTTTGCTATTTTAGCATACTGGGACAAAGAGGCGGCATCTAAAAAGCTTAAAACATTCCTTGCAACTTCTGGCATATCTTGGCCGCTTACTAAGCTACTCAATGCAGACTTATCTTCCGATATATGAGGCATGGTTCTCTCCTTGTAAGAATGAAAATATCATAATGATAAAATTTGCTGTGATCTAGCCCACTGTCTAATTTCTATAACAACATTGCAAAAATCCTAAGCTTTGCTATACCTATTCAGTAATAGGAATAATTGAGGACAAAGCTATGAGAATTATCACCGCATCTTTTATAACATTAGCTGCTTTAGGAGGGCTAGTATTAACTGCCTGTCATCCTACTTCATCCGTTTCTGCTACGACTTCAAGTACTCAATCAGTCACTGCTCAAGCTGCTCCAGCTGGCGTTAACAACACTATTACCTTAGATTTAGGCAGCCCATCCAAAGCCACCGTTTATCAAGGCAATAAAGTAATTTTTCAACAAAGCTACAGCAAGCCTGGTACCTATACCATTGATACCAGTTCTTATCCTAACGGAGAGTATCGCTTAGTGGTGCAAACTTCAGGCACAACCGCTCAATATGTATTGCATCAAACTTTAATGTTCAGCAAGCCCGGCAATATCAATGCTAAGGTTTCACTAAGATAATATTTCTAGATCCCCGCCTTCGCGGGGATGACAATTTTTGAGTGGTGTTCGCGGGGATGGCAATTTTTAAACAGCGGCTTGAGTATCTGCTACGCATTGCTTAAATTCAGCAAACAGTTTATCAATTTCCTCGTACTGTTGCTGCTTTAGGGCAAGTTCTAAGGCTTTGACTTTGGATTTAAGAGCAGGGGTGCCGCAATAGCAGGTGGCTCCATGTAGTTTGTGTGCATAAGCTTGCAGACTTTGCCAGTCCTTTTTTTCATAAGCCTCTTGCATTAATTTAAGTTCTTCAGGCAAAGAAGCCAGCAGCATATTGAGCATTTCCAAGGCAAGAGCTTCTTTTCCGCCGGCAAGTTTTTTGCCTAATTCAAGGTCAATCAATGCCTCTTCGGTCGTCACCCATTTTTGAATAATGGCGCGAAGTTGGGCCTCACTAATCGGCTTGGTTTGATAATCGTCCATGCCTTCAGCCAGTAAAGATTCTTTTTGACCTTCCATCACATCAGCGGTTACTGCAATAATAGGAATGTATGTGTTTAATTTAAGCTGGCGGATAGCTTTCATCGCCTCAACTCCGCTCATTTCAGGCATTTGAATGTCCATTAAAATTAAATCAATGGATTGAGAAGCGGTAATATCAATAGCTTGTTGACCACTACTCGCAGTAAACACGCTGACTCCAATTTCATTGAGTATAACCTGCAGCAATTTTAAATTGGCAGGGTTGTCATCTACAGCCAATACCTTAATGTGCTGCAAATCAGATGAAGCTGTTGGAATTACTGTAGGCTGGACCACAGTTGCGCCTTCAATATTTAGGGCCTGAATCAGAGTTTTATAGAGTTTCTGTTGAGAAAAGGGCTTGGATAAAAATTGTTGAATGCCACATTGGCTAGCGAACTCATACAGTTTTTCTTCGCTGGCATTGGCCATTAAAATAATAGGGGTTTTGCCTTGAATTTTGCTTAGCACTTCTTGTTTAAAGTTTTCACTTGAACCGATAGAGGCGCTAATTAAAATGGCAGAAAAATGTAAGTTTTCAGCAAGGCTGGCCTGTAAATATTTAACCAGTTGACTGGCTTCATTAAAGGCTGTTACCTCTATGCCTTGCTCTTCTAGAGATTGCATCAAAGCTACTCGGCTTAAAGAGAAGGGCTCGCTGATTGCGATTTTTAAGCCTTCAAAGCCGCTTATTTTAGCGTGAGTTTGAGTGTCCATAGCCTGACAACGGAAGGTAAACCAAAAAGTTGAGCCTTTATTAAGGCTGCTTTTTAAGCCAATTTCACCCTGCATTTTTTGTACTAGACTTTTACAGATGACAAGGCCCAAGCCTGTTCCACCAAAGCTTCTAGTGGTTGAGGTATCGCCTTGGCTAAAAGCCTGAAACAATTTCTTCTGAGCTTCTTCAGATAGCCCTATGCCGGTATCGGTGATTTCAACTCTGACATCAATGTTTTGATCGGCTTCATGTTCAAGCATCACTCGAATGCTGACGCTTCCACTGGAGGTAAATTTAATTCCGTTATAAATCAGGTTCATTAAGATTTGGCGCAATCTTAGGCTATCAGCCACAATATCATTGGGTACATTGCTGTAGATAAGAAGAGATAGTTCAAGCGATTTCTCATGAGCAACAGGGGCCAAAAGCATAAGGACATCTTCAATACATTCCCTTAAATTCATGGGGGCTGGGGTGATGTCTAATTTGCCTGCCTCAATTTTTGAGAAATCCAAAATATCATTGATAATCCTCAATAAGTTTTGCGAGGACTTTTGAATGGTATAAAGGTAATCCCTTTGTTCGGGAGTCAGTGGGGTTTTAAGCAGGAGTTCGGCAAATCCTACAATGGCATTCATCGGCGTTCTTATTTCATGGCTCATATTGGCCAGAAAATCTGATTTAGCTTGGCTTGCAACTAAAGCTTCTTGGCGGGCCTGTTCTAGCTGCTGGTTTTGAAGTTCATTGGTTTTCAAGGTATGGCGAAGCTCTGAGGTAGCTTGCTCAATTTTTTGCTGTAATTGCTCATGGCTGCTGTTTAAAGAATCTGCCATGCTATTGATACCGGCCTTTAGGGTTTTTAGCTCACCTCGAGCGGCTATTTTGACCCTGGCATTTAAATCTCCATCTCTAATATCGCCGACCGTTTCAATAATTTCACTTAAAGGGGTGGTAATATCTCTGGCTATCCTCAGGCCCAATAAAATACTGATAGCAAGTGCAATTAAAGCAATGATAAGCGTGGTGACAACCGCCCTGTATTCCGCTACTAAAATTCTTTCTTTGCTGAAGTCTAGCACTACCCAGCCTCCTAGCTGAGGGGGCTTGATCTGATGGATATCAGAGCCTGAAAAATGTAAAGACTCCACCATTACAGGTTCAATAAAAGTAATGCTATTAGGGTGATCCAATACGATCACTCTGTCTGATTTAGGGTTGCCCATATTAGTAAGCTCTTGAGAATTAATGCCGGGCCTGTCACCCGATGTTGCAAGAAGCTGACCGTCTGGGGAAAAGGTGGAAACAGACAATACCGTGTCATTTTCAATTAATGCATTGTTGATGCTTTCTTGTAAGTTTTGAATATTGTGATGATAAAGATCGATCGATACTTCGGCACTTAGCTGCTCGATAACGCTTTGTCCGGCGTATTTTAAGTTCTCATCCATGGTAACAAAGCGGCTATGAATAAAATAGCCGCCAAGAAGAAAGGTAACAGTTAAAGTCGGCAACAAGGTCAATAAGACCATGCGGTTTTTAATGCTCCAGTTCTTCATGGCTTGGCCTCTTATTTTTTAGAGAACAAATATTTACGCAATAGGCCATATGCAGCTGGCAGCAATGAAATAACAATAATAGCCATGACCGCTATGGAAAAGTTATTCTTTATAAAAGGGATGTTGCCAAACCAGTAGCCTGCATAGGTCAATACAGCTACCCACAATATCGCACTGCTAATGCTAAAAGCCAAATATCTTGGATAGTTCATTTGGCTGATTCCGGCGAAAAAGGGCACAAAAGTCCTAAATAAAGGCAAAAATCTGGCGATAACAACGGCTTTCCCGCCGTATTGAGCATAAAAAGCTTTAGTCATGTTCCAGTATTTTGGTTTAAACAGGCGGGAATGTTCGGTAAAAACTTTGGGTCCTAAAAAGCGTCCGATCCAGTAATTGCAGTTGTCTCCCATAAAAGCTGCCACAATCAAAGTCAGCACCAGGCAGTGAATATTTAACTGGCTTGAAGTAATAATGGCTCCACAGGCAAATAATAAAGAATCTCCCGGTAAAAACGGCGTGACCACTAGGCCGGTTTCACAAAAAATAATCAAGAATAAGAAAGCAAAGGTCCAGACCCCGTACTCGTTGATCAGCCCGCCCAAATAGAGGTTAAGGTGTAGAATAATGTGAACAAATTGTAAAATAGTATCCATATTTTTCTCTTAATCTTTTGACTCAAGCATTGTAGCTAAGTTCATTTAGAATTGATATTATAGCCCGGCAAATTTTAGGCTATAATTCACCCCAATAAATGAAGAGGGACCTTAGCATGCAAGTTTTAACCGTAGATTACCGGCAGGCAGATGCCGCAGCCAAGTTTTCTGAGTCCCTTAAAAATACCGGCTTTGCTGTCTTGTCCAACCATCCATTAAATTGGGCTGAGATTGAGTCAGTTTACAAAGAATGGCTTGCTTTCTTTAATTCAGAGGATCGCTTTAACTATCCTTTTAATCCTAAGGGCCAAGACGGTTATATTCCGCCTAATTTATCAGAAACTGCCAAGGGTAATTCTGTAAAAGATCTGAAAGAGTTTTATCATTTGTATTTTCCTAATGGCCGATATCCTGCTTCTATTAGCAATAGAACCAAAGAGCTATTTAATGCAATGTTTAACTTGTCTAAAGAGCTATTAGACTGGATCGAGCAGAATTTGCCTCAGAATATTAAGGCAAAGCTTTCATGCTCATTAAAAGATATGCTAAGCATGGAAAGGACTCTATTTAGAATTTTGCATTACCCTCCATTGAAAGGAAATGAACAAGGAGGCGCTATTCGTGCTGCTGCCCATGAAGATATCAATCTCATCACTTTATTGCCTGCTGCAACTGAGCCTGGCCTGCAAGTGATGGATATAAATGGAAATTGGCTGGATGTCACCACAAATCCCCAGACTTTAGTGGTCAATATTGGTGATATGCTGCAAGAAGCGACCAGAGGCTTTTATCGTTCTACCACTCACCGAGTTATTAATCCTGCGGGTTCTGATGCAAGCAAGCCACGTTTGTCCATGCCTTTATTTGTTCATCCCAGAGCGGATGCAATCTTGTCAGAACGCTATACCGGTAAATCCTATCTTGACGAGCGTCTGCGTGAACTAGGCTTGCTTGAAGAAACTACGGATTAAACAGCTTTTTAATATTAACTTGCCCTTGGTTTTCCAGGTAATAAGTGTTGAGATCGGGGGCTTGTTTAAATAGTGCCAAAGCTAAGTATTGGCCTGGCTTTATTGAAGCCTGGCAGATAATTTCGCCCTGAGACTTTTGCTCAGAGTCCACAATATTGCTTCCGGGCTGACTTCCTTCTGTATGCACTTCTACCAGAACAAGCTTGGTTTTCAATTTCCCTAAAAACTGCATCCTGGCAATAATTTCTTGGCCGATATAGCAGCCCTTGTTAAAGCTGACCCCATTAAGCAAGGGGAGGTTGATGTCATGGGGTAAAAATTTGCCTACAGTTTCAGGACTCAAAAAAGCTAGACCATCCTGTATATCAGCAATTTCCCATAAAGTGTTGTCATCGGATAAAGAGAAATTAAGCTTTTGAGCAAGCTCGTCCAGCTTGTCGCTAGGACCTATTATTTCCAATCGGCCAGACAACTCTATCAATAAAAGATTTTCATTGAGATGAGGTTCTATCATCGCTTTAGCATTTTGGCCAATTATCCCTATGCTTTGCAGTTCCTTTTCCACAAAGCTCACCTTCGAAAACATAGCATAGTGCTTTAAGTGATCTAAGGCTGCTTTTGCAATGGACTGGGGTACGGCAAAGTAAATGCTATCTTGGTATTGGTAAACTCTCCCCAGGCTAATCATTCTTCCCTTGGCATTGCAGTGAGCAGCTAATCGACTTTGAGTGGGGGTGATTTCATTGATGTCGCAGCTAAGTTGGCCTTGCAAAAATTTACGAGCATCAGGCCCGCTAATTTTAATGTGAGTTTTTTGAAGAGCGATGGCTAAAATTGGCATATAATTATCCCCGAGCAAGAAATCATTTTACCACAAACAATAACAATGATAATATTAGTACAATAAATGATCAGTTTGATGGGCGACTTGATATTGAATGGGATCCTGTCACCAATCCACCCCATCATGCTCAATAAATTTGCGCGTGTTGGGGGCCCCGTTTGGTGCCACCCCGCCTATATAAAGCCCTTTCAAACTGATCCAACGGAAAAAGGTAGAGTTGTATGGATCCTCTTAAATTTGCAAAATTACGATGGGCGTGCCGCCGCGGTATGTTAGAGCTTGATATTATTTTTGGCGCATACGTTGACCATGATTATATTAAGGCTACAGATGAAGAACAGCGCTCTTTTGAGGCATTGTTAAGTTGCAATGACCAGGAGTTATATAACTGGCTGATTAAGAGAGAAGCGGCGCCAAGCCAATTTACTCATATAGTGGCTGAATTATTGAAAAGAGCAGAGCTTGAGGGTTAGGCTGAAAGCTTCGGTTAGCTTGATAATTTTAAGTTCTACTCTTCATTTTTTGGCGGGCTTTGTGTTAATGATATTGCCTATATTATTTCTTTTTAAGTGTTTGGTTCTGATGTTTGTTTTTATGAGCTTAGTCTGTTCACTGCGCTATGCTAGCTGTAAAAGCTCCCAAAGTTTAGTTGAAATCGGTAAACAGCCTCAGGGCCTTTGGTGGGCTGTAACAAAAGAGGGTGAGCTGCACTCCTTAAAAATTTTACCTCATACCGTAGTAACAAGTTTACTCATTTGCTTTCATGCCAAAAATGCGCAAAATAAGCATTTTAAATCGCTCATTTTTTCCTGGGAGCTTAATCAGGCTTGTTTCAGGAGACTGAGTGTTGCTTTAAGAATTCATTGAGTATACTTATGGAAAAGGAGGGGCTATGAAATTTAAAAAAATCATTTATGGAATTTTGCTCATTGCTTTTGCTCAGTTTCTGACTGGTTGTGTGCCTTTTGTGGTGGGGGCTGTAGGGGGAGCGGCTGGCGGCTATGTTTACAGTCAGAATTACTCCTCGCCAAATTGATAAATAGTATTTATCAATGTAATAAGATCAATCAAATACACTTATGATTCTGCTTTGGGTATGCTGAAAATGTCACTAACCCACAAGGAGAATATAATGTTAACCATTGGCGATAGACTTCCTCAATTTAATTTAAAAGCCACTGTCTCAAATGATCCCAGTTCGGCTTTTATCGATATCAATGCTCAAAGTTATGCTGGAAAATGGCTAGTACTGTTTTTCTGGCCCAAAGATTTTACTTTTGTCTGCCCTACGGAAATTGCTGAATTCGGCAAATTAAATTCAGAGTTTCAAGACAGAGATGCCCAGGTTTTAGGAGCAAGCGTTGATTCAGAATATGTCCATTTGGCTTGGAGACAGCATAAAGAAGAATTAACAAGCCTTCCATTTCCTATGCTGTCCGATATTAAGCGTGAGTTATCAGCTGCCCTGGGCATTCTAGATAAAAACGAAGGAGTGGCAATGAGAGCAACATATATCATAGACCCTGAAGGAATCATAAGATTTGCCATGGTCAATGATTTGAATGTAGGACGCAATACCAAAGAAGTATTGCGAGTTTTGGATGCTTTACAGACCGATGAGCTGTGTCCATGCAACTGGCAAAAAGGCCAGGACACCATTCAAGCCGCTTAATTAAATAAACAATCCAAACAAATTAATGAGGAAAATTCTATGAATATTCAGACATTGAAAGAGCAATTACCCGTCTGCGCAAAAGATATCAAATTAAACCTATCAAGTGTATTAAGTGAAGAAGGAGCAGCTGATCTTAACCTGGTTCAAATTTATAGCATCGCTTTAGCTTGCGCTTATGCTGTTAAAAGCAGGGCCTTGGCTGAAGCGATATTAGCAGAGTCGAGCCTTTCTGAGGCTTATATCGAAGCCTCTAAAGCGGCAGCAAGTATTATGTCGATGAATAATATTTACTATCGATTTGTGCATCTTGCCAGCGATAAAAGCTTTGCCACAATGCCTGCGAAGCTTCGTATGAATGTTATAGCTAGCCCTGGCATTGATAAAGTTGATTTTGAGCTAAGCTGCCTGGCTGTATCTGCCATTAATGGCTGTGGAATGTGCATCGATGCTCATGCAAAAACCTTAGAGCAGTCAGCAGTTTCTAAATTAGCAGTGCAGTCAGCTGTCAGGATTGCTGCGGTAATTAATGCTGCCGCAGCCAGTTTGGAAATGGTTTAATCAGACGCGTCTGACCCGACTCCGTCATTGTTAGCACTTGGGCTTGGCGAGCTGCTACTTTGAGCGGAGTTGGTATTTTGTATCGGAGCATTAGCAGTCTGGCTTTGAGCAGGGGCTGCAATGTAGCTAAATACAGGAATAACTTTTTTCACTCCAGGGATTTGTTTTGCTACTTGAACAGCGGTCTCGCCTTCTTGCTTAGTAATGTTTCCTAGTAAGTAAACAACCGCTTTTTGGGTCACTACTTTAAAGTGCAGTGGATCAACCTGGCCTACCATGCTAGTTTTGACTTTAGTCGTAATCCAAGTGTCATTGGTATAAGTGCCTAAGCTAGCTTTCGGGCCCACGGTAAGTTGGTTGTAGACAAGTTTTACCCCTTTTATTTCAGAGGTCTGAGTTGCAATACTGCTTCGAATTTGCTGATCCGGCACTTGGCCTAGCAATAATACAATTCCATTAAATACGGTGACTTCAACATTGGACTGATATTCCAGCTGTGAATTCATGTTGTTTAAAATGCTGATTATCTTGGTCTTAATGGAGGTATCGCTGACTTGAGTGCTGACAGGAAGGCTGCTTCCCGCCACGCTTGCGGTTCCAGCGCCGGCTACCCCAGCAATCAGGATAGGGGCAAAACAGCCGGATAGAGCGAGTAGACTGCACATCGAAATAAGACCAACACAGACAAGCTTTTTATTCATGCTTCACCCATAAATACAAGAATTTCGGCAATTATAGTAGATTCATCACTCTAAATACTAGTTCTCATCGTTTGCTATGTGTATAATCTTTTGGGACAGAACATTATTGAGTGTATAGATATGAATAAAATAATAGGTTTTAGCTTAATTGCTGGCAGCGTGTTGCTGTTATCTGGCTGTGCCCATGCTTTTAGAAACAGGGCTTATGATTACACCACCCAAGATGTTCAACAGACGCCGCCTGTACAGATACCAAGCTCTGTTACGGCTCCTAATTTCCAGCCAGCTTTAACCGTTCCGCCTGGGCCAATGAATTATCCCCCTAGCGCAATACCTGCTATGACGCCGCCTTACTATGGCGATACTTATAAGCTGAATAATAAAACCAAACAAGCCACATTGGTGAGCAGCGCCAATCCAAACGCTCAGGCTCCAATCATTGCACAACCTGCGACTATGAAATCACAAGCTGCGGCGGCTGCCGCTCGTCAATCCAGCTCTGCCTTAAGCTTGCCTTCCCAGATAGTCCGTACTGAAAAAAATGTACCGGTATTGGAAGTAACTGCACCTTTTGATATGACCTGGAAGCAGATGAGCATTGCTTTGCAGAAATCTGGGTTTAGAGTAGTGAATGCCGAGCAGCAAAGTGGCTATTATTTTATTACTCTGGCAGGTGATGATAACAATGCTGATGCGGTGCTTTTGTATCTCAAGCAAAATCAAAATATCACTCAAGTTATTTTATATACCAGCGCTGGAAACCCTGATAGCTCAAATAACGCTTATTCAACTTTGCAACAATTAGGGAAGAATTTATAAGGTCGGATATGGCAAAGGTTCAGGCAGTAAAAGGTGTTAATGATATTTTGCCTGCTCAGGTAAAGCTGCTGCAGGCCCTCGAATCAGCTGTTCAAGAAATTTTTGAGCAATATGACTATCATCGTATTATTTTGCCTATTCTAGAAAAGACCGAACTATTTCAAAGAAGCATCGGGGAAGTGACCGATGTAATTGAAAAAGAAATGTATAGCTTTGCTGATCGAAATGGCGAAAGCTTAAGTTTGAGGCCGGAAGGGACTGCAGGCTGTGTAAGGGCCGGAATTGAGCATGGTCTATTACACAATCAGACTCAGCGTTTGTGGTATATGGGGCCTATGTTTAGGTATGAAAGGCCACAGAAAGGACGCTATCGCCAATTTTATCAAATTGGAGTAGAAGCTTTTGGCTTGCACGGGCCTGATATCGATGCCGAAATACTGGCAATGCTTTCAAGGCTATGGAAAAAAATAGGCCTAAGCCCCTATGTAAAATTACAGATTAACTCTTTGGGAACTTTGGCTTCAAGAGCAGCCTATCGTGAAAGGTTGGTTGCGTATTTTACGACTCACCAAGAGCAGCTTGATGAGGATAGTCAGCGGCGATTACAGAGCAATCCTCTTCGGATTTTAGACAGCAAAAATCCTGCTATGCGCGAACTTATTGAAAAAGCGCCTAAGCTTACCGAGCATTTAGATACAGAATCTTTACAGCATTTCAATTTGTTAAAATCCTATCTTGATAATATTGGCATTGAATACGAGATCAATCCTTACTTGGTTAGAGGCTTAGATTACTATTCTCATACCGTATTTGAATGGGTAACTGATGCTCTGGGTGCGCAGGGAACGGTTTGTGCAGGCGGACGTTTTAATGGATTGGTAGCAAAACTAGGTGGAGGAGAAGTTCCTGCTATCGGTTTTGCCATGGGAGTTGAACGCTTGTTGTTACTGGCAGAAACCTATGGTTTGCTCAATTCATCTTCGCGCAATCCCGATGTTTATCTTATTTTAGCGGGAGAGCGGGCAGAGCTGCATGGATTTAAACTCGCTGAGCAGTTAAGAGATAGTTTTCCTCAGTTAAAAATCATGATGAATGCAGGAACAGCCAGCATTAAAAACCAGTTTAAACGAGCTGATAAGAGTGGCGCTAGAATCGCGCTTATTATCGGAGAAGATGAAATGGCCAGCGGCGTTGCTACCATTAAGTATTTGCGAGAGGACTTGCCGCAGCAGGTTGTAAATTTCAGCGAGTTAGTTTCAAGTTTGCATTCTCTTATTCTGACAAAGTAGAAATTGTATTGAGGAGATCCCGGGTTCCGCTATGCGGCCCCAGGATGACAGTCGCTAAGAGATCAGTCGCTGATTTTAACCAGGCTGCGATGAGCAATCTTAATATTATTGGCGTCAAAGGCCAGTTTGATGGCTTCCAAAAAGGCCCAGCCGGTTTCATCATATATAGCATTGTTGATAGCAACCCTTGCAAAAATCGATACCCCGGCTTCTTTTAAGCCATTAACCGCAACAAAGGGTTTGGGCTCTTTTAAAATGCCCGGCTGCTTTTGTGCGACTTCAAGCAATATAGCTTTTGCAGCTAATAAATCAGCGTCATAGGTAATGACTACACTGACATCGGTGACTCGATATACTTCAGCCCAATAGTCTATAACCGTGGCACTCATCAGGGTACTGTTTGGGACGGCAATCATTTTGTTTTCAAAATTTTGAATGATTGTATACAGAAATTGAACTTCTTTCACCATGCCAATCTGGCCGGCTACCTCAATGACATGGCCTACTTTAAAAGGGGGGCGAAAAGCAATCAGCAAGATGCCGGAAGCTAAATTCGATAAGGCATTGCGTAAGGCGAGTCCAATCGCTAAAAATGAAGCACCAAGCAAGGCTACGACAGAATTAGTTTGAACCCCAACTTGTGCTAAAGCGGCAAGAATAGTAAAGGTGATAATGGCAATATAAATAAAGCGGCTGATAAATAATGCTACGGTTAAATCAACAGCGCGGCGTTTCATCATAACAGACAATAATCTGCCAATGAGTTTTGCCAGCCACCAGCCTAGAACCAAGATCACCAAGGCATAAACAATTTGCGGTAAGTGAGTGATTAAGGCCTGGTAAAAAAACAAAGCAGTCTCTTTAAGGTCTCTATCGAACATGGCATATCCTTTAGCATTTATTGCCTTATTATGCCAAAAACTTACTCTTAAAAAAACTGCGCAGCCTTATTTAGCCTGGGTTTTGAGAGGGTGTTGAGTCGGCAAGGGCTTTTATTCTCTGTTCAGTTCTGGTGCCTTTTTCCCTGGCTCCTAAAAAGCTTAAGGCTGAGTCAGCCCAGGAAGGGTTTCGATGGGCACAGATACTATCTATTAAAGCTTGAGCGGCAGCTCTTATGCTTGAGTCAGTTATGGTGCTGGCATCAAGGCGGATTACAGCATTCAAAGCTTGGGCGCCGTTTACAAAACTGGCCTCGATTGAATCGGCTGAGAAAGCTACATGATGTAGCCGATTAAGGTTTCGGTACATGGCTTTGGCTTTTTCTGCATTGCCTCTTCTTGCGGTTGCATAGGCTTCTTCAAGAATAGAGGCATAGCGGCTTTTATATTCGGCATGAGGGCCGGCAATGGTCGTACTTTGTAAATTATTCCGTTGAAAATAGATATCAGCCAGCTTAGCAGGATTGGCGACTAAGTATGTGCTTATAAAGGCAGGGCTTTCAGCAAATTCGGGTTCTGGCACTAGTCCTTTCATTTGAGCTAAAGTATGTCGATAATTTCTATCGATGGGGCCGAGACCTTCAATGACTGAAATAGATCGAGGTGCAGCTTTTCCTTCATAGTGATACAAATGCAGCTCGACATTGCTTGGAATCATTTCGGGGTAAGTAGTGAAGAACATTTTTAACTCGGCAAGAATATCATGGTCCCTGTCATCCAAAAATTCATAAACTACTTTTTGATTAGAAAAGCATCTTGCCATTTCATGAATTTGAGCATAAACCAAGCGCAGCTTGCTTTCATCCGGGTAATAATCTTCATGTTCTTCTGCCAGCATCCTTTTGCTAATATTAAGCCAGGCTTTGCTTAAAATTGGGTTGGCTATGCTGTCTAAATCTGCCAGTAACATTCGATGGAATTGACGACCGGAAACCCGTTCAAGTAAATCATATGTGGCAAAACAAGAGCCATTTTGATTGCGGCCTTTATTCATTAAATCCATTCTAAGAGATTGGCGATTAGAAGCATTTAAGAGAAGGGATTCATCAGGTTGTAATCTTATATGGGCAAGTAAATGGGGGTTAATTGCCAGAAATTTAGCAGCATTAAGCTGGTCGAGCATTACATCTTTTATGGCTTCAACTGCAGCGGTTTTAACTGCATAGATAAAAGGCGCTTTATTAACGTCTTTGGTTTGGTTCATTTTTCTTACAAAATGGTTAACTTTATCAGTGATCAAGCTGTAGATGGCTTGGGTCAAAGCTTCATGCTCGATTTGATTAGGCATGGTTTGGAAACCTGCAGTAAAATTGCATTTGGCCATTTCCGATTCCAGGTAAGGTAGTACGGTATCTAAAGTCGTATGAATATCTTCACTAATAGAAGCGTATTCTAAGCTGCTTAGTTCAGATCTAAGCTTGATTAAGGCAGCAGTCGTGCAATCAAGGAGCGTTCGGTTGATATCAGCTCTATTAACGGGTTTGAGCTTTTCGGAAACACCGAATTCAACAGCTTGATTTATGGCGATATCTAAGACTTCGTTAGTGTATGCTGAATTAAGATCAGCGCTTAAACCGGCTTTTTTGGCTTCGCTAAGCTTCACTAAAGCTAAATCCCTAATGAATTCAGTTCTCGTACGAATTAAGCTAGTCTCCAATTTAGCGCGGTCTATAGAGGCTCTTGCTAGGCTAATCAGTTCATCTCTGTTGGCGCTTTCTGAAGCTGCTAAAGTGGCTATAAGTGGAGCGCTAATAAACTCAGCAATTGTTAGGGCTGTTTCTCTAGCAAGCAAGCTTACTTCCTGCTTCTTGTTGCTACTATAATCTTTGGCAAGTTGTTGTAATTTCCTTTCTAAATCTCCAGAAGCCTTTCCTTTGACCTCAGCAATAGCTAGGTCAAAACTGAGCTTGTCTATCGGGGTGTAGGGATGAGCAAAGCAACCATCATAATCAATCGAGCTGATATATTTGACTGCTTGTGGCATTAAATTTCTCCTTGATTCAGAGCAATTGAGCTATCAATTCTAAAAATAGTATACATATTTTTATAGTAGAGCTCTAACGCGAGCATTAGTTTTTTAGGTAAATATCAAACCGGTTGCTGCTGCCAATCATCTGGAGCGAAGGCTTTTGGTTATTGAGAAAGGGGCCTATTTTAGGGCGCTTTACTACTACGCGGTGTTTCGCGTGTCCTAATGCAATGGAAAATAAGTTGTTATCATCAGTTTTCTCTAACAAGGCTTGTAGGATTTGCATTTCCTTTTTGGCCAAAGCCGTTTTCTTATCATCAGGAAACATGGGGTCTAAATAAATGGCATCAGCTTTCGCTAAGCTTGGAATAAGGGATTCGGCACTGCCGTTAAAAAGATGCACTTTTTGGGTAATGGCGTAAGTTTCAGGGTCCTGAGCGGCTCGATTAAGTGCATCTTGTAGTAAAGCGGCGACTATAGGGGAGCGCTCAATCATATAAACTTCACAACCCAGGCTTGCCAGCACAAAACTATCTTGCCCCAAGCCCGCAGTTGCATCGATAACAGTGGGCCTAGTGCCTGATTTAATTCCAAGCGCTTTAGCAATCGGTTGGTTTTTGCCTCCACCATGTAAGCGCCTATAGAGATTTTTGCCGCTAGTAAAATCAATTAGCAAAGGCTTTTGTTTCGGGTTTTTGCTATGGACTAGGCTTAGGCCATTTTCACCGCAATGCAGAATAAAATCAAAGTTTTGGTCGGCTTGCTCAATTAGTTTTAAGCCTAACTCATCAGCGAGTTTTTCAGCTTGAGCTTTAAAGTTAGCGCTGTCATAGCAAATTGCCATCGATTTCATGTATAGTATTGCCTTAATAATATTAAATGAAGAATACGTCATGTCTAAGCTAGAAACAATCTATGGCCTCCACTCAGTCAATGCCAAATTAAGCAATGATGCTAAAAGCGTTCATGAGCTTTATTTATTGGAAGGGCGTAAAGACCAAAGGATCCAACAAGTTTTAAATGCAGCCAAGCTGGCTGGAGTTAGGGTGCAGTTCTGCAGCCGTCAGGTTTTAGATGAAAAAGTGTATGGCGAAAATCACCAAGGGGTCGTGGCAATTTGCGAACCAAGTGAAGTTTATACAGAAGCGGATATTCCAAGATTGTTGGAATCCATAAAAGGCCCAGCGTTGATTTTGGTGCTGGATGGAGTTGAAGATCCGCATAATTTGGGGGCCTGCATTCGAAGTGCAGATGCTGCTGGAGTGCATTTTATTATTGCACCAAAAGACCGCTCAAGCCCATTAACTCCCGTTGCCAGGAAAGTTGCCTCAGGCGGAGCTGAAAATGTTCCCTTTATTATGGTGACTAATTTAGCCAGAACTTTGCAGCTTTTACAGGAACAGAATTGCTGGTCGGTAGGTCTTGCCGGAGAGGCCGATCAATCCATCTATGCTATGGATTTAAAAGGCTCAACGGTGATAGTGATGGGTGCAGAAGGTGAGGGTCTAAGAAGGCTCACCAAAGAACACTGTGACTATTTGGCCTATATCCCTATGAATGGCAGTGTTTCAAGTTTAAACGTCTCGGTGGCTACAGGAGTGGCGCTGTTTGAAGCTGTAAGACAAAGAACGCCAAGGCGCTAATAT
The DNA here is from genome assembly GCA_029256015.1 of Gammaproteobacteria bacterium. Lineage (GTDB taxonomy): Bacteria > Pseudomonadota > Gammaproteobacteria > Francisellales > CACEW01 > JAQSYQ01. The sequence goes on from JAQSYQ010000003.1 coordinate 41,292, forward strand.
GTTGAAAAAAATATTCGCATTTTTAATCTTATGCTCCTCAACTGCTTTTGCGGCAGCTCCGGTTTCATTGGATAGTTTACTGTCTAACTTTCAAAGCTTGCAGGCTAACTTTACACAAACTAGCCAAACTCAGGGCCAGGCTGCTCAGCAGGTTACAGGAACTTTGGCTATTCAAAAGCCCGATCGGTTTCGTTGGGAAGTGACTCAACCTAATCCGCAGTTAATTGTGGCAGATGGTAAAAGTCTTTGGAATTACGAAGAGGATTTAGAGCAGGTCACGGTCAACCCAATTGGGCAGGCACTAAGCAGCACGCCAATGCTGTTGTTAAGTGGGGAAGTGACTCAGCTTAGAACTTTATTTAACGTTCAGGCTTTAAGCCCTTATCAATATCAACTCACTCCCAAGCAGTCTGATAATTTATTAAAGTCAGTGGTGATCGGATTTGATCAAGACGGGAAATTAGCTTCATTGATATTAACGAATAATATGGGGCAGGTTACTCAAATTCAGTTTAGCAATGTGAAATTGAATCCAAGCTTATCCAAGAAACTATTTCAATTTAGCGCTCCAAGCGGAGTGGATGTCCTATCCTAACAGGCTTGAATCTCTTTACTGACTGTATTAGTTTGAAGGTATATTCAATAGCAGGAGGTGCATAATGTTGATTCAACAAAAACCAGGCCAGCCTCATCCCGACCGACCTGATCCTACTTTGCCTGAGCCTAATCCAGCTCCTTATCCTCCAGAGCCAGACCAAACTCCTATAAAAATGTGATAAAATCCCTCTTAATCTCCCTTAGCAAAGGGGAGGGTTTTATTGGGTGGCGTTATCAATTTTTTGACCGGCTCTTTCAGCAGGGCCGCTTGCGCCTGTCGCGTTTCTCACCGCATTGGTGGCTTTGCTTGTGGCATTATCAACGGATTGGCCTGCGCTTGCAGCAGGACCTTGATGGCAAGCAGCAAGTCCGAGTCCTAATCCTATAGTTACTATCGCGGCTAAAATGGATTTTCTCATGATATCCCCCTTGTGTTGTTAGTATTTTGAATAACTCATGCTGCATGAATCATGCATTATTTATACTATGATCATGCTCGGCTGTTTGAAGAAAATCAGATAACTTGCTCCATAAAGGTTTGGCCGCTCTGTTAAATATGGGCCAAAATCCTAATAAGAGTTTGCGTTTGCTCGGGTGAAAAATCTCAGCAAGGATAAATCCGCTAATCCCAGTCCATATCAAAGTATGGGGAGAGGTCAGTTTGTCGGTCACCTCAGTTTTAAGTTCCAGCCAGTTTGATCTCATGTCATAGACTTTTTTGCTGATGCTCTGCTCTTTCAGCTGAATCTGCTTTTTAAGAACCATAATGCCCCCAACTAGTTTTCAGTTTGCTCTTTTAAAAGAGATAGATTTCTTAGGGTGCTAGGAAACCCCACATTCTTAAAGAAATACTTCAAACAGCCAATGCAGATACTGAGTAGCCCAACATTGACTAAGAAAATAACGATGAGATCTACTGACCAATGTATTCCATGCTCATGTAAAACAAAGGCAGCTCCTATTAATAAAGCAATCCAACTGGCAGTAATCAGCATCCCAGTAAAAAACAATAACCCCATTACAATAATAAGGTTTTGGCAGCTAAATTTTGCTTCTAAGTGAGCGAGCTCAAGGAATTCTTTGATAATACTCACAACGGAGTTGAATAAGCTGTTGCTGCTATGTATCAAAGATTCAGGCGAGTGTTCATTAGCCATATAGTCTAGTCCTCTAAAAGGGTGGGCCTCGCTCAGTAGCTCGCAGCTAAAGAGAGGGTTGCGAGGCCCAATTTGAAATTATCTACCTCTGTTTAGTAGGGCTGAGATCCCCATGCCAACAGCAACCGCAATACCAAGAGCAGTTAAGGGATTATCTTTGACATAGCCTTTTACTTTTTTGCTTCCTTCTTTTAGGCGTTGGTTAACATCCTCTAGTTTGGCTCTAGCCTGTTTCTTGCTATCTTCAAACTTATCCTCCATATCATCCATTCGTTCTTCAGCTTCCTTTTTAGCATGACGGCCAGCTTCTTCTAAGTGCTGCTTTGATTTTTGGACATTATCTATAGCCATACTTTCTCTCCTTGTTTTTGATAAAAATTTAAATCAACTCGGTTTCTTCAATGCTAAGAAGGTAATAACTTTCAATGCTGTCAGCCCATTTTTTGTCATTGATATCGGGCCAATGCTGCTTATCAAATCCTGGTGCATTTTCAAGCTTGGATTTTTCAATATCCAATATCACGTAGTCTTTTTTTGGATCAATTTTCATTAAATGAAACGGAATGGCAAATAGCTTGTCCCCCATTCCCAAAAATCCGCCAAAAGATAATACAGCGTATGCGATTTCACCTGTACGAAGATTAAGAACAAGTTCTTTAATTTTTCCGACATCCTCATCGCGAGAGTTGATAACATTTTCCCCGATAAGCTGACTTGCCGTTATGAAATTTCTTACTGGCATAATTTCCCCCATCACCCTTTATCGATATGCAGTAGCTTTGATCTGCTTAGAGCTGAAATCGATAAATCTATTTAAAGAAAATTAGAATCAATAAGCTAAAAGTTGCTATTTAAATAAGTGGGAAAACTTAGTATCTGTACCTAACTTAAAATAATCACAAGCTCATGTCAAAGGGTGTACTCCCGGAAAGATTGTGCGCTCTTGCAAGCATTGATCAAAATTTATACTATGAGTATAAAGTGATTAGGAGAGGCTTATGAACTACAATAGCATTGGCATCGACTTGAGTGAAAATACCAGCAAAATAGCTTGCTTACAAAGCTGCCCATCGCATTATCAGCTTATCGCACAATATGAAATATTTAATGCCGATACAAGCCCATCAGAGCACATAGAAAATTTAATTGCAGGCCTGGCTAAAAACTTATCTGCATTAAAAATCAAAAATCTACCTACTTTTTTGGCACTGTCTAAAAGTCTGGCCCATCAACAGCGCATTCAAATAGAAGGGGATATTCTGCGCTTAAGGCCTTATGCGGTCGATCAATATATTTTTGAAAGAGCATTGGACTGGATTGAGCGACCTTTAAAAGACCTATATCTGGACTATGTTGTATTGGAAAGTGTTGATGCTGAGTTTACCGAAGTGCTCATTGCCTGGGCTGAAAAAGCAAAGCTTAAAGCTTATTTATCTAAGCTTAAGCAACTAAAGATTAAGCTAAAGGCAATTGAATTGGCTGACATGGCCAGAAAAAGGTTCGATCACAGAAAGCCAAAACTACACGATCCAGATCGTTTCATAAATTTAGGCGTGGCTTATGGTGCTGCATTGAGAGAATGGGATGAAACAGCTTAATCTTCTTCCTTGGCGGATAAATAGGCGCCGTAAAGCCTATCGCGAAATGGCCTTATGTTTTTTGCTTCCTTTATTAGTGGCTAGCTTTTCATTGCTATGTGTAAATAAGCATGAGCAAGCTATAGCGCAAAGCTTTTTGCAGGTTAGAAATAAACTTGCCACTGAGCTTTCAAAGCTTAGGGCGAAACAAGAACAATCCGTCATGCTTAAGCAAATAGGATCTAGTCAAAATCAGCTGTTAAATTTGCTTATTTATATGGGAAGTCTTTTGCCCAAGAACTCAAGTCTTCTAGAGTGGCAATATCAAGATCAATCTATGCAATGGAATGGAAGGGTCTTAGATAATACTTCAGCACAGCTTTTGGCAAAGAATCTAGCGGCCATTCCATTTTTACAGTCAGTTCACATCAAACAGATTACAGATCATAACTTTGCTATTCAGGCAGATTATGTTGATACGCTGCGCTGAAGAAAAATGGCAAGAATTAAGCAAGCTAAAAAAATATGGCTTGTTCTTTAGTTGGCTTGGGCTGCTTTGCCTAATCAGTTTCATTCTGCTTAAGCCTGTTATGCTAAAAATATCGCAGCTTCAAAAACAGGTCGCTATTATACAAGCCAATTTAATCCACTTAAAAATTAAACAGTCAGATTTTCTTCAAGTCAAAGAGGCGGCGGGGAAGGATTCCAATATTCTTGGGGAGTTTTCTGATATGTGTGCTAAGAGGCAGGTCAAGCTGCTTTCTTTAAAAACAGCACCTGACCAATTGAGAAATGGTGTGCGGATTGCGCCAGTTGAGCTTAGCCTAGAAGGAAATTATCGCCCTGTTTTGCAGTGTCTGGAGGTGGTTGGCCATCAGGCTGTTATTCATGATTTTGATATTAAAAAAACTGCCCATGGCATGCTGCTTATTCATATGAACTCATCGATTTATATGGGCTTGAAGCGGGGCAGGCAGAGTCTTTTCGCTTCTCTTGATGCTGTTCAAGATCCATTCCAAAGTAAAACTTTGCCAAAAAATTCAATCAATGCTTATCCTTTTTCCCAGATTCATTTGCTTGGAACTATTCAACAAAATACCAAATATTATGCCATTGTCGCCGACCCTTCCAAGCACGTCTATCCGGTGGAAGAAGGGTCTTCTATAGGGCTTGAACAGTTAAAAGTAGTCAATATTCAAGCTGGGACTTTATGGCTTAAAACCAGTGAGGGTAGGGATAGAGTAATCAAACTGACGGAAGCTAAATGAAAGCATTGCTGAAGTTTATCTTAATTGGTCTGTTAGAGCTTTCCTGTATGCCTTTATTCGCTCAAGAACAGATTAGTCTCAATTTTCAAAATATTTCAACCAGGTCTTTGCTGCAAGTTATAGCTGAATTTGCTCATATCAATATTATCAGTAGCGATGCTGTACAGGGAAACATAAGCATTCATCTTCAAAATATAAGTTGGCAGCAGGCTTTTGATATTGTCTTGCAGAGCCAAAATTTATCGAGCAGGAAAATTAGCGGGGCCTATTATGTTGCTCCACAGTCGGTCATAACGGCTCAAAATAAAATGAATCCGGATGTGAAAACCCAGTACTTTAGCTTGCATTATATCGATACCAAGCAGCTTAAAAGCTTATTAAGTCAGTCTTTTGCAAATGTTAAAATCAGCATGGACCCGCGCAGCGCAATGCTAAGAGTGCAAGCAAGCCCGGCTCAACTGATTGAAATAGCGGCTTTAATCAAGAAGGTGGATATTCCCATGCCTCAAGTTTTGATTGAGGCGAGAATTGCTGTTATCGATGAATCCGCTTTAAAAGAGCTGGGCGTTGTTATGGGTGGCGGCTCGGATAATAATTTGTTGCAACGTCTGCCCGTTGTTAATGAAGCTTCCATTAATTTGCCCGTAGAAAACCCCGCCGGCAGCATTGGCTTTCATATTGGGCATTTGCCCAATGGGCAGTCTATTGACCTAGTGCTGCAAGCCTTAGAAGCTCAAGGGCAGGGCGAAATTATTTCGTCCCCTAAGCTTTTAGTATCAGATAATCAAAAGGCCTATATAGAGCAAGGGCAGGAGATTCCCTTTCAAACTTCTACCTCAAGCGGGGCGACTCAAATTGAATTTAAGAAGGCTGTGTTGGGCTTGAAAGTGGTGCCGCATATTGCTGGAAATAACCAGATTTTATTAAGCCTTCAAGTTAATGATGACGGAATTTCTAATAATGAAAGCCCGGCAGGGGACGTGCCTATAGTAGCGACTTCAGAAGTGAAAACCAGCGTGCTTGTAACAAACGGGCAAACCGTAGTTTTAGGAGGTATTCATATAGAAGAGGTCAAGCACGATAAAAGAGGGGTGCCTTTACTGGATAAGCTGCCCGCAATTGGCTGGCTATTCAGACATACTGCTGATGTTAGCCGAAAGACGGAGCTTGTTATTTTTGTCACGCCCACCCTAGTATAAACCCATAATTTTCGCTAAAATCCAAGGGTCTGAAAAGGAATAAAAATGAAAAGATCACGTAATGTTTTTTTAGTAGGTCCAATGGGTTCAGGAAAGAGTACGATCGGCCGGCAGCTCTCTGAGCTATTGAAAAAAGATTTTTATGACACCGATACTGAAATTGAAAAGAAGTGCGGTGCGGATATCAATTGGATTTTTGATATAGAAGGTGAAGAAGGCTTTCGTAAGCGCGAAGAAAAGGTAGTTCAAGAGCTAACAGAGCTTCAAGGGATTGTTCTGGCAACCGGGGGCGGAGTGGTCAATTCCGCTGCAAACCGTTCAAGGTTGGCTGCAAGAGGTACGGTTATTTATCTTAAGGCAACCGTGGATCAGCTGCTTGATCGCACAGCAAGAGATAAAAGCCGGCCTTTGCTGCAAACTAATGACCCTCGTGAAACTTTAGAAAAACTTAATGCAGATCGTGAGTCGCTGTATGAGGAAGTTGCCGATTTTATTGTAGAAACGGATCAACGTGGCGTGCGCACCGTGGCTGCTGAAATCGCTAAGCTAATGACAGAAGAGCAATAATGCCGACCATCAATGTTGAGCTAGACCAGCATTCTTATCCCCTATACATTGGTGCTGGTTGTCTAAGTGAAACATTTATTTTGCAGCATATTCCTCATGATGAAGTCCTGATAGTTTCAAACGCTATCGTTGCTGAGCATTACCTTAAAACTTTGGAAAACAGCCTAAAAGGAAAACGCTGCAAGTCAGTTCTATTGCCAGATGGCGAATCTTTTAAAACGCTTGATACATTGAATCTCATTTTTGATGCTTTAGTCATGCACAAATTCAGCCGCCAATGCACTTTGATTGCTTTGGGCGGGGGAGTAGTTGGGGATATTACAGGTTTTGCAGCAGCCTGCTATCAAAGAGGGGTGGGCTACATCCAGGTCCCTACTAGTTTATTGGCCCAGGTCGATTCATCCATAGGCGGCAAAACCGCGGTTAATCACAAGCTTGGCAAAAACATGATCGGCGCCTTTTATCAGCCTAAAGCCGTGATAATTGATGTAAATACGTTAAGCACCTTGGCTCAAAGAGAATTTGCCTCAGGTTTGGCTGAGGTTATAAAGTACGGGCTGATTTACGATGCCCATTTTTTTGAATGGTTGGAGCAGAATGCTCAAGAAATTTATGCTCGAGATATAAATATATTGTCCGAAATGATTACGCGCTGCTGCCAAATTAAAGCGGACATTGTGGCTCAAGATGAAAAGGATTTAGGCCTTAGGATGATTTTAAATTTTGGCCATACTTTTGCTCATGCCATTGAAGCGATAGCAGGCTATGGCGAGCTTTTGCATGGAGAAGCGGTGGCAATCGGTATGGTTTTGGCTTTGCGCTTGTCTGAAAAATTAGCTCTGATCCATTATCACCTAGTGGAACGGCTACAAAATTGGCTTAAGTGTATGCAGTTGCCAACAGAACTTCCCAAAGCCCTATCAAGCAAAGCTTTACTTGAAGCCATGGAGCTTGATAAAAAGAATACAGATAGTTCTAATAGATTTATTTTGCTTGAGGGCTTAGGCCGGGCTGTAATTAAACAGGATGTTGCTTTGGGGCTGGTTCAGTCCGTTTTAAAAGAGGTTTAAGTATGAAGCATTCTGTCCTTGTTATTGGTAGCGGGCCTGTGGGCTTGGCGCATGCTATTGAGCTGTCTAGATTAGGTCACCCAGTCAGGATTATCGATAAAAATCCAGAGCCTTCCCCTTACAGCAAGGCCATTGTAATTAATCCCAAAACGCTTAGCCTGCTTGAGGCTTCGGGTGCAAGTGCAAAACTCATTGAACAAGGCATTAAAATTCCCTGTATGAGAATGCATGATGCAAACGGGAAGGTTTTGGCTGAAGTTCATGTTGATTTAATTAAACATCATTACCCGTTCATGTTGGCCGTGCCGCAATATGTCACAGAAAAGGTATTGACCGATGTTTTGGCAGGCTTTGGTGTACAGATTGAAAGAGCTAAAGAGTTCATTGGCTTTGCTCAAGATGGCCAATCTGTTATTGCAGAAATTAATACAGCTAATGGAATTGAAAGTATTAAGGCAGATTATTTAATCGGAGCAGATGGCGCGCATAGCCAAGTTAGAAAGTCACTGGAAATTGAGTTCTCAGGCTTTGCTTACGATGATCAATGGAACCTTGCCGATGTGACAATGGATTGGGATCAAGGCGATGCCAATGTTTATATGCTCAAAAACGGAATTGCTTTAATTATTATAAGAATTGCAGAAAGCCGCTATCGGATTATAAGCAACCATCCTGATGCATTAAGTTATTTGCCAAAAGCCGCTAAAGTGAAACAGATATTTTGGCAGTCTGATTTTAAAGTGAGTTGCAGGCAGGTGCAAAGCTATCAAAAAGGCCGAGTTTTTTTAATGGGAGATGCAGCCCATATTCATTCACCGGCGGGTGGCCGCGGCATGAATTTAGGCATAGAAGATGCTTGCATATTGGCGGCTCTGATTGATTCTGAGCAGACGGATCAATACAGCGAGCTACGTTATCCTGTTGGCAAAAAAGTCATTAAGCTGACTAGCCGATTATTTAGAGTGGCAACTTTAAAAAGTCCTTTTGCGTGTGTTTTGCGCAATTTCCTATTAAAATGTTTGCTTGCTAGAAAATTTATTCAAATGAAAGTAATAAGACAAATTGCAGGCTTACAATGAAACCCATTCAAAATGATCGATTTTTAAAAGCTTTGCGAAGAGAGCCGGTGGATCGGACTCCTATTTGGATTATGCGCCAGGCTGGTCGATACTTGCCTGAGTACCGGGCTTTAAGAGAGCAGGCCGGGCATTTTATGAATCTATGCAAAACCCCTGAGCTTGCCTGTGAAGCGACCTTGCAGCCTATTAGGCGATTTGATCTTGATGCAGCCATTTTGTTTTCCGATATATTGACCATTCCCGATGCGATGGGATTGGGGCTTGGTTTTACTCAAGGCGAAGGCCCTAAGTTTAGCAAAACCGTTCGTTCCATGGCCGATATTAAGGGGCTTAAAAAAATCGAGGCTAACGAAGATTTGGCTTATGTGATAGATGCTGTGCGTCTAATCAAGCAAGAGCTGAATGGCAAAGTGCCTTTAATCGGATTTAGCGGCAGCCCTTGGACTTTGGCTACTTATATGATCGAAGGGGGAAGCAGTAAAGAGTTCAATTTAGCGAAATCCATGCTATACCAATCTCCTGAAATTTTACATGCCTTGTTAGAGCAACTGAGTAAAGCGGTTGCGGATTATTTGCAGGCTCAAATCGAAGCCGGGGTGGATGCTGTCATGATTTTTGACACCTGGGGCGGGATATTAAGCCCAGAGGCCTATCGGCAATTTTCATTGAATTACATGCAAAAAATACTAAGCCATATTAAGCTTAAACATAAGAACATTCCTGTTATTCTATTTAGCAAAGGCTGCTTTCACTCGATTCGTGAAATGGCCGATAGCGGAGCTGATGCTTTAGGAGTGGATTGGATGACTTCAGTAGGCAAGGCTCGTGAGCTGGTTGGGAACAAGGTAGCCTTACAGGGTAATATGGATCCGGCAGTGCTGTATGCTGATCCAGAAAAAATTAAAGCCGAAGCGATCCGGATCAAACAGGAATTTGGCAATTATCCCGGGCATATTTTTAACTTAGGTCATGGCATTCACCCCGATATGAATCCTGAGCATGTTGCCTGCTTAATAGAGGCAGTCCATGGATAAGCCTACAATTGGAGTGCTTCTGGCCAATTTGGGCACTCCTGATGCTCCTACTCCAAAGGCCGTCAGAAAGTATCTTGCTGAGTTTTTGAGCGATAGAAGGGTGATCGATAAGCCTAAGTGGATATGGTGGCCCATACTACACGGCATTATTCTTCGAGTTCGCCCCAAGCGTTCAGCCCATGCTTATCAGAAAATATGGACTGCCGAGGGTTCACCTTTATTGGTCTACAGCAAAAAACAGGCTGAATTATTGCAGCAGGCATTAGGGGCCCAATACCATGTTGAGCTTGGAATGCGCTACGGTAAACCCAGTTTAGTCGAGGCTTTAGAACGGCTTAAAAAACTATCGTTAAGCCAGCTTATTATATTGCCTCTGTATCCCCAATATTCTATGACAACCACAGCCAGTACTTTTGATGTGGTAGAAAGCTTTTTGAAAACCTGGCAAAAACCAGCTCAGCTTGCATCAATCGATTCCTATTATAAACATCCTGAGTATTTACAAGCAGTAGCCAACAGCGTTAAACAACATTGGGCCCAGCATGGTAAAGCTGACAAACTGCTCATGTCGTTTCATGGCTTGCCTCAATCTTATGTGACAAAAGGTGACCCCTACTATGAACAGTGCGTATTCTCTGCAAGTAAAATTGCTGAGCTGCTTGGGCTTGGCAACGAAGAGTGGCAGCTAAGCTTTCAGTCTAGAGTGGGTTATGAAGAATGGATTAAACCTTATACCATGGAAACTATAGCGGCTTTGCCCAAACAAGGTATTAAAAGTTTACAAGTGCTATGCCCCGGTTTTTCGGCAGACTGCCTGGAGACTTTAGAAGAAATTGCTATGCAAAATCGAGACGTGTTTTTGGAAAATGGCGGCCAGCATTTTCAGTACATCCCAGCTCTTAATGCAAGCAGTGAGCATATTAAGCTACTGAAGGCCTTGGTAGAACAAAAAACCAGAAGCTCAGCTATACTTTAGAAAATTTATTTAAGAGATTGTTATGAAGAAGTTATGGTTGCTGATTATTATTATAATTGTCCTCGCCGGGGCAGGCGGGTACTATTACTATTATCAAAATCAGCCCCAAGTTACCCCAGTGGCACCTCCCGTATTAGTGGCAACTACTTCAGTTCAGATGAAAAATATTCCTATTACAGCTTATGCCATGGGAACTTTAATTGCTCCTCAGTCTACAATGTTGCAAGCTCAGCAAGCAGGCACGGTAACAGGCATTTACTTTCATAGTGGGCAGCAAGTTAAGAAAGGGGACTTGCTCATCACTTTAAATGACGCTCAACAACAGGCTGCATATTTAAAGGCTCAGGCTGCTTTATCACAAGCCCAGGCCCAATATCATCGTTATCAAATCTTATCCAAAGAGCCTGGCGCTATTATTGCTCAAGTTGATATGGATTCTGTGGTCAGCACCTATAAGCAGGCTCAGGCGGCTTTAAGCCAGGCTCAAGAAAATCTTAATGAAACTAAAATTACTGCGCCATTTGACGGCAAGCTTGGAACGACAAGCTTGGCCTTGGGTAGCTTAGTTCAGGTCGGCACTAATGTGGTATTACTGGTTAATCGCCAAAATCTTGAAATCGAGTATGTGCTTCCAGAAACAGATTTTGCTTATGCTCAACTGGGCCAAGCTGTTCAACTTAAAACGGATGTGTATCCAGATCAAACTTTTAATGCAAGTGTTGATTATATTTCACCGCAGATTGACTCAGTCAACCGAACTTTTACTCTAAGAGCGCATGTCATCAACGAGGATAATAAGCTTTCCCCGGGAATGCTAATGTCGGTAGTGCATGTACTAAAAGCTAATCATCAAATTCTTGCTATTCCTGCTATAAGTCTTATTCCTGAGCTATCTGGCTATGGCGTTTATATTGTGAAAGATAATAAAGTTGATGAAATCTATGTCAAAATTGGCCAGCAATTCAATGAATGGATTGAAATTACATCGGGCTTAAGTCAAGGCCAACAAGTTATTTCGCAAGGTCAGCAAAAAGTGAAACCCGGTACAGTGGTGAAAGTGGCGCAGTCATGAAATTATCTCAAATTTGTATTGCTCGTCCTGTACTGACGGTCGTCTTAAGCTTAGTCCTTATGATTATGGGGATAGTGAGCTTCCAGCTGCTTGAAGTACGTTTTCAGCCATTTGTATTTCGCCCTCATTTAATGATTTTTACTTTTTATCATGGGGCCTCTCCGGCATTAATTGAGCAAACGGTAACTCAGCCTTTAGAGGATGCACTGGTTGATACCCCCAATCTTGACCTTATGAGCTCAACTTCTTCACAGAATATGAGTAGGATTATTTTAAGCTTTAATACCGTAAGCGAAGAGCAGTTTATTATTGCTCAGTCACAAGTTCTGCAAGAAATTTCAGGGGTCAACCTTCCGGCTTCTTCAGAAAAGCCAGCGGTTCAAATTAGCAGCGATGGCGGAGATCTCATCGATATAGGGATTACAGACCCTAATTTAAGCCTGCTTCAATTAGTAGATTATGCCAATAACTTTATTGTTAACCGCCTGCAGCAGGTCCCAGGAGTGGTTGAAGCTGAGGTCAATGCTCCCAATCCAGCCCTGAACATTTCCTTACAGCCAAGCAGAATGGCGGCCTTAGGAATCACAGTTAGCGATATCAACAAAGCTTTAGAAAATAATAATACTTCATTTTCAGCTGGGCAGATTTTTAACGGCAGCCAAACACTTCCTGTGAATGCGAGCATTAGTTTACCAGATATCAGCGCATTTCAGGGCTTAGTGATCGGAAATAGCAATGGGCGTTTAATTCGACTGGGAGATGTGGCAAGCATCAATTTTGGCTCTAACTATATTGGAGGTTGGTTCACTAAAATTAATGGTAAGCCGGGCATTGATATCTTTGTTGATGCGGCAGATGATGCAAACCCAATAGCTGCCGCTGCTGGGGTAAGGGCCATGATCAAACAGCTGTCCCAAGGCTTTCCTTCCAGCATGCATTCTCAAATTATATTTGATTTAGGGCAACCCTTACTGGAAGCCATTCATGAAGTATTTATCACCATTTTAGAAGCCGTTGTTCTAGTCATTTTAATTACTTGGATTTGTCTAGGAAACTGGCGAGCCACTTTAATTCCAATTGTCACTATTCCGGTCTGCTTGGTTGCGGCTTTTGCGATTATGTTAGCTCTAGGTTTTACCATCAATGTGATGACTTTATTAGCGCTTGTCTTAGCTGTTGGGATGGTGGTGGATGATTCTATTGTGGTATTGGAAAACAGCTATCGCCATATTGAGCAGGGTTTAAGCCCACTGGAAGCCGCAAAAAAAGGGATTAACGAAATCAGTTTTGCCATTATTGGAGTCACTATTTGTTTGGTGGCAGTGTATGCGCCTGTGGGCTTAATGCCGCCAGGATTTGCAGCCATTTTCTTTAAAGAGTTTGCTTTTACTTTAGCAGGATGCGTTTTGATTTCAGGTTTCTTGGCATTAACTTTGTCACCTATGATGTGTGCTTATATGATTAAAGTGCATCAACCCTCTAGATATGAGGCAAAGTTGTTTCAATTTACAGAAAGCTTAAGACTCCGCTATCGTGCTGTTTTAGCTTCTGTGCTGAATCACCGTAATATTTGTATAGGCTTATTTGCTATTTTATTTGCTGTAGGGGCTTGGACTTTTCATAGTCTAGCTTCGAATTTATTGCCAAAAAGCGAATTAAACTATGTCCAATTGCTGTTACAAGGTCCTAATGCTGCCAGTACTGATATGATGGAAGGGCTGACTTCTCAGTTTATGAGCCAGCTCACGAGTAATCCTGGCATTGAAAGCAGCTTCACCTTCGGGGGTGGTAGCGGCAATCCTAGCAATCAAACCTATAACTTTTTACAGCTCAAGCCACAAAATGAGCGCAATCAAAGCAATGATCAGATAGCCGCTTATGTTAATAATCTTATCGCCCAAACCCCGGCATTATCAGGTGGGGCAACTGTTCTTGATGCGAATGGGAATAGTTCATTCCAGCAGCAGGGCGATTTATTTTTCTATGTGGCGGGACTCGGAAGTTATCAGGATATTAACCAAGCCATTAATAATTTAGTGACCCAGCTTAATCAAAATCCTAGTTTAAGTAATGTGACTAATAACCTATCCTTCAACAGCCAGTCTTATAATCTTAGCATTAACCGCAATCTAGTTGCGGAACTTGGGGTGAACATTGGAGATCTAACCGATACCATTTCAACCATGTTAGGCGGGCAAACTTTAGTAAGCCAATATCAGGCTGAGGGACAAGGCTATCCTATTCAGCTACAGCTTCCCAAGGATAATTTACAAGACTTGTCCGTGCTGGATAAAATTTATGTCAAAAGTAATACTGGGGTGCTGATTCCTGTGTCCCGATTTGTTACTGTTCAAAGCACTTTGGATTTGCCTAGTCGCTTTCATGTTAACCAGTTAAGAGCAGGGCAGGTAACTGCCAATATCAATCCCGGCTATACCATGGGACAGGCAGTTGCTGTGATTCAGGCGGCAGCAAAAAGCAGCTTGCCGGATGGAATGCAGCTAGTTTTTGCAGGGGATGCGAGAAATATGCTGCAAAACAGCCAAAGTTTAAATTTAATATTTGCTTTAGGTTTGTTGTTTATTTATCTCGTATTGGCTGCCTTGTTTGAAAGCTTTGTTGATCCATTGATTATTTTGCTCACCATTCCTTTGTGTATAACCGGGGCTTTAATTGCCTTAAAGCTAACCGGTGGCTCATTGAATATGTATACCGGAATTGGTCTGGTGACTCTTATTGGCTTAGTGTCAAAGCATGGTGTATTAATCACTCAGTTTGCCAACCAGTTGCGCTCTGAAGGCTTGGAGTTAAAGGAAGCTTTAATAGAAGCAGCCAGCATTCGTCTGCGTCCTATTTTAATGACTACCGCTACCATGGTGCTTGGAGCGATTCCTTTGATATTTGCTACCGGGACCGATGCCAACGGACGTCAGCAAATCGGTTGGGTTATTGTAGCAGGCCTTATTGTGGGGACTTTCTTTTCTTTATTTGTCGTGCCAATAGCTTATAGCTTATTGTCCAAGCATAAGACCAAGTTCAAGTATTAAGCCTTTTGCTTCTATTGAGACCAAAGTCTACAAGCTATTGAACAATTGAGTGGTAATTAAAATGAGTCCGCAGAGTAATATTACTATCAATAAACCATTCCCAATAGGTGCTCGATAAGAAGAGCTTAAGCTTTGGCTTTGACGTAATTTATATACCATTAACACCGGCAGAATAATTTCAAGAATAGCCACAAAAATAGCGCCATAGCCTAATGCCATAATAAAACCTTTGGGGTAATAAATAGCAAAAACTAAAGGAGGAATAAAGGTGAGTAAGGCGGTTTGTAAGCGGCCTGCTCTTGAATTTTTTCTTTTGAACCCATCAGCCAAGAAGTCAAATAAGCCCAAAGTCACCCCAAGGAAAGAGGTGGTCATGGCAATATTGGAAAAACCATCAACGCCTATGCTTACCCAATGATTGTTAACTATTTTATCCAAAGTTCCCACGAAGTTGCCGACTGAGTTACCCTGAGCAGCAATTTCTGTAAAGCTATTGCTTCCCATTAATGGAATAATCCCCAGGGCGCAAATTAGCCATAAAGTGTAGATCAGCAAAGGCACGGCAGCACCGATCACTATAATGTTTTTTAAAGCTTTGGCATCTTTGTTTAAATAGCTGCTTAGGCTTGGAATCACTGTATGGAAGCCAAATGAAGTTAAAAATATAGGGGCGGCTGCCCATAAATATTTAGCGCTGCCTTCTTGGTGGATGAGCTGAGCGGTATTCACATGAGGCAATAGTACGATCAGAATTAAAACTAAGGTGACGCCTTTAATAGAAATCAAAGAGCGGTTGACGATGTCCACGCTTCTTGTACTAATAAAGACAATTCCGCCAAAAACTAAAGTAAACAGAATGGCATCGCTATCTGAAGACAGCGAGTGATTAAAAAAGGTTTGAGAAGCTTGAGCCAGCAAAGAGGCATTTCCTGCAATATAAGCAGAAGTTAGGGCGTACAGCAATAATAGGCAGGTCAGCCAAGCTGCAAACTGGCCGATAGGGCCTAGGGTCGCCATTGCCATAGTATTAAAATTGTTTTTGTTAATAGGGAAGGCTAAATTGACTTCCAAGACCAATAAAGCGGTTAATGTCATTAATAGCCAGATGCCTATTAGCAAAATTAAAGCCGGAATAAATCCGGCTTGAGCTGAAATAAGCGGCAAAGCCAGCATGCCAGCACCAATTGCAGTGCCGATTAAAATTAAGGCGCTGCCAATAATTTGAATAGATCGATTCATTTTTTATCCTAATAAATGGATTTGCAGTAGGTTTCTTTGATGGCCAAGGCGATCACAATGCTTACCGCAAAAGCAATCGGCAAAATCAATATAGCATGCTGATAAGCAGCATCGCTGTAAGTTGCCACTCCATTGCTAATTTCTCCGCTCCAATTTCTTTGCAAAATATAGCCAAACAGAGGTTGGAAAATAGCTCCGCAGGACATAATAATGGTCGCGCCAAGTGATTCGCTACTTGCGGTAATATGGCTTGGGTTGCTTTCAATAATTAAAGGATAAGTGATGATCTGCGATGCTGAAAATAAGCCCAGCAAGAAAAATAAAACCAGCAAGCTTTTATCATCCAAGCTTTGGACGTAAAGAATAATCAACACGGTTAATAGGGTTAGGACTGCGCCAATCAGCATGGGCATTTTACGGCGGCCTAAACGATCTGAGATCCAGCCATTTAAAGGCGAGCCTATGATCATTCCTATAAATATCATGGAGGAGATATTGGCAGCTTGGTCAGCAGGCAAATGATGAATTTGAACCAGGTAATCTTTGCCCCATAGTGCGCCTAATACAATCACTGGAATGCTTAACAAGTTGGTATATAGGCCGGCGAGCCAGGTTTGAGGGTTGCTTAAGGCTTGCCCAAAGCTTTTCCAAAAGCCCATGTTATGCAAAAGCTGATGTTCAGAGTGATGAGCCGCCTCAGTATTTTCAGGGTAATCCCGTACAAAAGCGATAATAATCAACCAGAACAGTACTCCGACTGTTGCTACCATAGCCAAAGTATAACGCCAGTCTCCCAATAGATTATTTAATAAGGTGATTTGCTGGGCAACGACTCCGCCAAGCATAGCCATGGTGACCACTAGACCAATCACTAAACCTGAAAGTCTAGGCGGGAACCAGCGTGAAGTGAGCTGAGCACAGCTTAACAAGCACAAAGTGCTGCCCATGCCGGTTACAAAGCGGCAGACTTGGGCAACGCTGAAGCTATGGGTAAAGGCGAATATATAGGTGCTGGCAATACAGATGGCCATTGCCACAACCAGCATCTTGCGGGTTGAGACTCGGTCAAGCATCAACCCAGCCGGGATTAGGAATAATACGTTGGCGTAAAAGTACATTGCTGATAGGTTGCTGACTTGCAGTGCTGTCACATTAAAAGACTGTCTCAGCTCATCATTTAAGGAGTTGAAACTGTTCATATTGATAAATTCAAAGAAGAAGAATAAAGCAGCGGAAAAAACTACAATCCAGGGTTGTAAGCGAGAAAAAGTCGATGTTTTCATGATTTGCCGTAGTCTAGTTGTTTAATTCTTGAGTATCTTACATCACTTTTTGCTTTTTTTCAGGAAAAAAATTCGTTATGATATGCCCCAGTTTAAAAATACAGTCGACCTAAATGTTAGGCGGCAGTTAAATGTGTCATCAACTATGTTGCTGTCTTCCTGGGGCTCAAAGGGAACCGGGATCGAAGTCCTGAAAGGGAAGAGTTGTAAAGTTTAGGAAGCGTGGCCGAGTGGTTTAAGGCACTGGTCTTGAAAACCAGCGATGGGCAACCATCCGTGAGTTCGAATCCCACCGCTTCCGCCATATTGAGCATTGATCATGATGAACAAGGTCTAAAACAAGTAAAGAGCGGCAACTTTGATCTTATAAATAATCATGTGTATGTGTCTCGGAGCAATCCAAATATCTACGCTATTTTATTGCCTGTGCCTGAAGAAGGTTTTGCTAAGTAAAAAAATTGCCCTGTTGAATTTCTTTACTCCAAAGAAATATTGGGGAAAAAAAGACTAACTTTGCAAAAGCTGTAATAGACCTTGATCCAAAAGCGTTTTCAAATTTCCAACCTTTATTCGATGCTATTCTTTCAATTATTAAGACAGCATTTTAAGCCTATAAAATTGCTGACCTATTTGATTTCCAACCTTAATTTGATTAAAATTCAACCTATATGTTTCACTCTAATTTATCAGCTAAATCTCCACTTTCACTTGACCAGTACATTATAAAAGACTACTATATAAGGTATCAAGGAGCCTTGCATATGCAATGGAAAGTAATTTACCTTGAAGATGTTGAAGCTTGGCTGCTCGAATTGAGCAAAGAGCAGTTTAAATCTGTTGCTAAAGAAATGCGATTACTTGAATTATCTGGTGCACAGCTTCGATTGCCGCACAGTCGAACATTAGGCGGTGGGCTATTTGAACTAAGAGAACGTGGTTTTGGTTTAAGGATTTACTATGCCTTTAATCAAGAAAGAACTGCTGTACTCTTACATGCTGGTGATAAAAGCGACCAACTTCATGACATTATGAAAGCCAGGCGTTTATTAAAAAGATATAGAGGAAACACAAAATGAAAACCAAAGCATTTCAATCTCTTCTAGAGCAAAGGCTTAATAAAAAAGATATTGCTGAAATTGAGGCTGCTGCAAAAATGGAATATGAAGCATTAAGAATGCTGCAGGAAGATGTTTCAAAGGCAATCGCACAGTACATGTCAGAAAATGATGTTGGTTTTAATGAACTAGTCAGAAAACTTGGAAAAAGCCCAAGCCAAGTTTCTAAAATTATCAAAGGCGAGGCCAATTTAACTCTCGCTACCATTGCACAGGTTTTTGCGTTGATGGGAAAAAAGCCACATATTGTTGCAAGATAGCAGTTTCGGATTTTTGATCGTTGGGGCAAAGCGACGAGCCGAAGGCTGAGGTACAGGATGTGTCGAGTCTCTCCCTCTCTTCTCCGCCATATTTAGTTTTCAAGAAATTCCTAAAACTCACTAAATAGAAAAGCAGACAAAGCATTAAAGCCAGCTTGAAAAAAGCCGGCTTATTATTTTACTTTGATTCTAGGCCGGAACCTTTCATTTCTTCGGGAGTGATTGGGCATAAGCCGTTATAACGCAGCCAACTTTCTAGCCTATTAGTAAGCATGTGCCGAGCTTTTTCAACATGGCCTTCTTCTATAGCATCATAAGCTGTATTAAGCATAGCATCAATACCATCAACAAATCGGGATGTTTTTTCCTCTAAATCAGGGTTTTTATTCTTAAATTGCTGCACTGCTTCTTGAACTCGTGCTACACAGATGGAAGCACCCTCTAGTATGTTCGCTGTCAATAAATCGCTAGTTGTGTAATTTGAATGTTCGACTATAGCTTTGAGTTCTTTTATCTTTTCCATATTAACCTCTGAGCCATCATTGGCATTTATTACATGGGGATGAACTATCTAACAGTCAATGGCTCAAGTGACTAAAAAGTAATATGTATGCCAATTCCGCCTTGCATGGCTTCTGTTAAGCAATTACTATTGGTACGCAATTGTGAACTAGGACAAATTAAGCATGGGTAGACATTAACCTGGCTAGCCTGACTTTGTGATAATTTAAAATTATTGCCAGTAACAACAGATAGCGGGGTAGCGTGACATATTTTAACAAGCCAAATAGCTAGCATTACAATTAGAAATTTTTTAGCATTCATTGCCTTGCCCCTTGTTCTTGTTATTTTAAGGCATTCAATTAATTTGCCATGGCACGTATGGAAACGATTACATCGTGTAAATCTGAAGGCAAAGTTTCAAGGGCTTCTTCCTGTAGTAAATTCAATTCATCATCAATTAAGTGATTAGCTTTCGCCTTGTTATAGGCATCCAATAAAACAGGCAGCATTTGAGCAAGGCCGCTTGCATATAAATCTAAAGTTGTCAGTTGTACTTTCATCTTATGTAACCTCCTTGTTAATGATTCGGCTTTTGCCATCATTTTGAGCCTTTATCAGCTTTATCTTTATAAGCCAGCTTTTCGCTCATAATTAGCCTAATCAATCTATCTTTAGCCATAAAAGTATCGTTCTGTTCTAGTGTTGCAATAACCCTTGCTACTACTTCTTGAGCATTAGTCCTCGCGTTCTTTTTGGCCCATTCCTCAAGATCACTGTGAACCTCTTTTGGCATGGTTAAACAGATTTTTGGGTCTGTTTTGGACGTAAGTCTCCTATAAACCTTTTCACAAGATTTTTTCACTTTGTATTCCTTGGTATAAAAAAGGCGCTTGTAGAGGGCGGGGCGAGCGCTGCTTTTATGAGGGGGTAAAAAGCATCTCTACAAGCTACCAAACTGTTAAACTGGCCATCCTTGGCAGTACAGCTCCGTGAAACTTATGCAGCTTTATGGGTGAAATCTGCTGCTCGAGCTGAATCATAGACATTTAAAGTCAGGTCAAGCTGCTCTGGAACAGCTATTGAGTTTTCATCAGCTTCTAATGCAGCCTCTTGCTCCATCATCATTAACATACCTAATAAGCACTTAGTGTCGATTGTGCCATCAGCATAGACTTTTAAGCCCTGAATCATCTCTTGGGGCATTTCTATTAACAAGGCTCTGTTTTCTTCGCTGCCCATTTCGGCGATAACTTTTATTGTCTTTTTCATTTAACTTTCCCCTAGTTATTTACTTATTTAATTTCTATGTTGCTATCTAAACACAGGGGCTAATTCGATAAAATTTACTTATTTTCCTAAATTTAGTTTAAGTTTTCCGTCTATAATTCTTAATAGAGGTATATGCCTATGAAGCTAGAAAAACTATACTGGCGAGACGTTAAGGCTGATTTTTTTAAATTAAATCAAGAGCTTGCAAGTATAATTGATAAGCTTAATCCGCCTGATGATTGTTTTTTCTATAAAGCAGTTTATCCCTATGGGGATTTAATCCTGCAAAAGGGTGTGTTTCAGCTGCCAAGTTTTAACGGTAGAAAACACAGACTGGCAGACCCGGAAGTACCAGATGAAATCAAAAAAGAGATTGGCTATAACCAGGGTAATTATCCGGCATTGCTTGTTCTAGACCATCCTATAGAACTATTTATTACCATCAACAACATTTCAATCCCTTACTTTCTACTTCGACCTGGCGATATTATGGGTTTAGGGTATGTCATGAAAGACGCGCCAAGCAATGAACTGCAATTAAGCAACCATGGCAACTCTGTATGGTCGATGTCATCAGGAGCAAGATCAACCTTTTTATTGCCTAAGATTTGTTATTCCTCATCTCATAAACGATTAGAGAAAAAGCTCAATGTGGTTATGAAAAAGCCTCTTGAGATTTTTGACCATTGGGAGGTATTTAGAGTTATCAGCTCAAAGCTTGGTTCTGACTGGAATTCAACAGTTTTATTCTTTTCTAAAAATTGGTTCAAATACGCTCATACGCCTGAATGGGTAACTTTCAAGCTTTACATGTACCAAACCTATACGCACAAGCTTAGAAATTACTGGAACAACTTGATGAGCATCAATATAGGGTTAACTCAGATTCATTTAGAGGAAAACCTAAAGCCCACATTAAGAATCATAGACATTCTTAGAAATATCTTTGCTGTAGCAAATGGGGATAGCCTCGGTTTTCAGCCCGCAATTGATGACAGCTTACTACCGGCATCCATTATTCAAGATGCTTATATTAATCTTTATAAACTGCCAGATTATTATCCCACCATTATGCAGCCAGCATATTATAGCGCTTTGGATAAAAAGCCTGTTTATACCTCAGTAAATATGATGTCTATAGACAATCTATATGATGTTTTAAAAGTCCACAGTGATGCTCAATTAATGGAAGAAGTAAGATATACCTATCAAAAATATGCTGAAGTGTTGAGGTCAGATAAAGCCAGTGTTGATAGTGATGCGACCTATTTAAGCGAAGTAGCAAAAAACCGCAATGTCGAGTTTTTCCATTACCTTCGTTATAAAGATAACCCGCGCTATAGTGAAATTGATTTAATTGATGTAAAAGAGATTCCTCGCCTTGACCCAAGATTTATTACAGATAAATACCCTAACAATCAAGAGCTGGCTCATGCAGGGACATTTATTAAAGCTTGTATTAAGATTTCCCCAAAATAACGAGGCAACGGGCAGCAGTACCAGCTACATATTCCCTTACCTGTCTGACTGCAAGCCCTGCCATTGCGGCAGCCCTGATAATTTCAAAAGTTGTCGGCACATAGCCATGCTGATCCAATCCGGTTTCTTGGTCATGCAAACAATATTCTTTTGGCTTTCTGGCTGTGGCTTCCATTGAAGCATTAGAAATTAGAAGGTCGATAATACAATAACCCCCAGCTTTTAATAATTTAGCGCATTTTTTTAAGCATAGCTTCTGTTCTGATGGGTTAAATGTCGCTATCGTAAGCCACATCATCAAGATTAAATCAAACTTTTCATCGAAAGCTTGGGTTAGAAAATCACCCTCAATAACCTGACAATTACCTATATGGTTCTTCATAAAGCTGGCATGGGAGTGCGTGTATTCAATTGCCGTTAGTTTTTTAGCATAGCCCATTTGTTGGCAAGCATTGATGACCCGCCCATAGCCACCACCAATTTCCAAAATAGAGTTTGCGCTGTTAATGTAGTCAGTTATTAAGGAAACGTCAGGATTATTAGTAAGGCCAGAAATTCTAAGGAGGTCCAAAAACCCATGTAGGGACAATTTTTCACAAAATTCTTTATTGTCATGGTTTGTCCAGCTCTCAAAAGAGCTTTCGCTGCTATGATCTAAAGCAAGCTCGACCGCTTCCATCACTTCCCCTAAGCTGGTTTATTAAAAATAGCTTATTTTATTTCACGCTATTATAACGAAATAAATGCCATAAACTACCATTCCATGGGATAAATTTTGTCCAATTCCTATGTTTTAAGGCTTATTTATCAATTTATATATCAAGCTTGCCCTCAAAATATCATTGCCAGCAGCATATTGTCTTTCAGATACAAGCTCAAGGCCCACCTCATTAGTTATTAGATGGATTTCTTTAATAGAAGACATATAGCCTGCATGATATTGCCCATTAGCTTGGAATGTATAAAAGCCGTTATTTGAAGAGGGCAGGGCAGGGTTGGTTTCAGCTTTAAGATTAGCTGAGTAGTTATCAATAATTAAAAAGCCGTTGGGTTTTATAATATCTTTTGCCTTTTTTAGGCACCTTTTCTGCTCATCAAAAGTAAACGCATTTAAAGTAGATCCCATTAGCATTACAAGGTCATACTGTTCTGTAGGAATAAATTCTAAAAAATCGCCTTCATATAAAACTAGATCAGGGAAATTTGCTTCCAACTCTTTGCAGAAGCTTGGAGTAAATTCAATGCCTGAAAACTTACCTTGATAACCAATTTCTCGGCAAGCTTTAACCACTCTGCCACGGCATAAGCCTATTTCAAATATGGACTGGACGTTGAGGATATAATCTTTAACATTATTTATGTCTTCGTTTTTATCAATGCCCGAATTTTTGATGAGCTTATCGTAAAGCTCATCGGACATTTCCTCATAGAACTTAATATTATTTTTATTTGCCCATGAATTTTCAGTACATGGTGCAATATATTCAATATCAAACTTTGACATAGTTAACCCAGGATTGGAAAAACCGATTGTAAAACATATTATGCTAAAAATAACAGTTACAGTGTTCATTTATCGATAAACGATGCGAAGGCAAGCCTACATTAAAAGATTAGCCATCTGCTACACTTACAGAAATGATAAACAGGCAATAGCATGATGAAATATTTTGAACAGCCAAAGCGTCTATGGGTATTAATCTTTGCCAATCTTTGTGATGGCTTTAGTTATTATGGATGTATGACCATCCTTGCTTTATATGCCATGCATATTTTTCAAATGACAAGAGATGATAGCTATCTGCTTTTTGGGGTCTATGCAGCTTTAATTTATTCCACTCCGCTAATAGGCGGCATTATTGCTGATAAGTGGTTGGGAAACCGAAAAATTATGATTTTTTCAGGGGCTTTGGCAATAATAGGCAATCTTATATTGCTGTCTCATAGTCGTTATGGGTTTTCGCTAGGTTTGGCAACATCCGTTGTAGGCGCTGGTTTCTATAAAAGCAATTCCACTCACCTAATTGGGGCGCTTTATGCTGAAAACGATCCAAGAAAAGAAATGGGGTTCACCTTTTTATATGTTTTTGGCAACTTAGGGGCTGCCTTTGCTCCATTGGTATTTGGCTTTTTAGTTTATAAAGCAGGGTGGAGTGATGGCTTTTTGTTTAGTGCTTTTATCTTATTTGTGAGCCTAGTTTGGGTTATCTTTACCAAAGATATTGTTTTGGAGACCCCGCCATCTTTATCGCATAGTCCCTTTAAAGTAGCGGGCATATATCTTTTAATTATTTTGAGCTGCTTTTTACTCAGCATACCTTTTTATAAGACGAGTATTATTAATCCCGTTATGGCGATTTTCTTTGCGGGAATCATAGGCTATTTACTTTATGTATTAAAGCAATATCAAAGTATTGAGCGCAAAAGGCTGGCAGCACTTTTTACTATGGGCTTCTTTGGTATGTTCTACTTTGCCACAACCATGCAGGTTGAGACGACAGTAACTTTATTTATTCAGCAGGAGATCAATATAGGTAAAATTAATACTCACTTCCCAGCCAGTGTATTTAGCACTTTATATTGTGTATTTGTGGTGGTTTTAGCCCCATTATCTGTATGGCTTTGGAACAGCTTTAAAGTTAAAAATATTAGAATTTCCTCTCCTATCAGATTCGCCATTGGAATTTCAGTAGCTGCCTTGGGTATTCTGGGTTTCGCTTTTTCTTCCCTTACAAGCCTTGTTTTACTAGGGATTATTATAGGGTTCTTTTTATTGAGCGCAGGGGACCTTATTATCACGCCAGCAGTTTACACGACTTTAAGCAATAATGGCCCGGCAGGCTTTAAAACAAGCATAATGGGGCTTTGGTTTCTAGTTGTAGCTTTGGGAGGATATTTAAGCAGTATCTTATCAATGGCTTCTCATGCATTTGCTGAAAAAGTTTTTGTTTCAGCTCAGGCATATACTGGCGTTTTTATATTTATTAGTGCATTCACAATTCTTATTAGTCTCGGATTAATGGCAATTGCCCCAAGGCTTAATAAGATATTGATATAGGCTACTAATCAATTTTTAACTCATTTAATAGCCACATTTGGCCTTTAGCGGTTAGCAAGACTACTCGGTTTTTTTGTTTGGAGCAAAAAATTAGATGCTCATCGAATAAGTAATCTAATAATGCAGACCCTAGGCTGCCTGCTAGATGATGTTCTCGTTCAGTCCAGTCTAAACAAGGCTTAGCAAGAGGACGCTTTAAATTTGCTAGCTGCTTGCAATTGATGCCAAGGCTGTTGAAGTATAACTGACCCTTCTCGGTCAGAATAAACTTATCTTGTAATTGCTGTATATATCCTTGAGCAACAAACTTTTGAGTAATTTTGACGCCAAGCTCTCCTGCGAGGTGATCATAACAAGTTCTTGCAAAACGAATGTCTTTTGCTAATTTATTATGCCCTGGCAGGCATTGTTTTGATGGATCAGCTAAAAGGCTTAAGGATTCTAAAGCTTGAGCAACTTGCGCTGAGGCAATTCTATAATACCTGTATCGTGAAAATGACTTTACTGGCACAATCAGCTTTGCAGCGAGTAGTTTGCTTAAGTGATTGCTGGCAGTTTGGGGTGAAATATTAGCAAACCGAGCTAACTCCCCAGCAGTTAAGGCTTTGCCATTCATTAAGGAAACTAGAATAGCAGCGCGACTTTTATCACCTATTAAACCAGCAATACAAGCTATATCTGTATCCATCTTTATCCTGCTTTATATTTTGTATTTTAATTCCGCAGCGATTACCTCGCGATATCGAGAGCTTATAGGAGCAAAATAGGGATCAAAATCCATTGCCGCGCTTTTGTAGGTTTCAATGGCATTTTTAAGCTCCAATCGTTCTTCTAAGCTTAAAGCATGTTCAGCTTCTGTCTTTACTATATTGGCAATGGTAAGCCGCGACAACTGTTTTTTAGCCATGCAACTTATGGATATTTCCTTTAAACAAATTCCCCAGGTACCGTCCATAAGGTAAGACCACGCTTCATCTGCATTCTTGCAGCCTGGTGTTGCAGTATTTCCAAATGTCTCGTTATATTCTTCAATAAAATTCTCACGTATGAGTTGCGCTGTTTTGGTTAGGTCATAAAGTTTAAAAAGACCTCTCGCCTTATGGATCCAGCCTAATAAAGAAGGGTGATAATAATAGACAGATGTAGGACTAGCTGAATACTGAATTAGGGAATTAGTAAAAGCAGTAAAAGTTTGCATGCTATAAGAATGTGGGGGCACACACTGGTTTTTTATTAATTTTAAAATAAAAGCTTCTTCTACTCCTGACTTCTGAGCCAGTTGAGCTAAAGTGTAATAGTGCTTATCTAAGTAGGTTTGCATTTCAATAGCAGTAGGGTTGTTCATATTCCTTATCCTTATTGGTGGAAAGTTAAGAATATAGCGGTTTATTAGATGAGTTGTTTCACGCTGCATCGAAATATGCGGATTTGATTAAATCATTTCAAAAGCTTGAAGTGCGCGCTTATACATCACGTTGCCCGCAACGATGTTAGCGCGAAGAAAAAGCACATTGCTAAAAAGCAATGTATATTGCGCCCTTATAGTTTTCGCTAACGCTCAATATTCGGGAGTTTTGGCGATTTTAGGCTTTGCCCTAAAATCGAATGAATAGCTGATCATCGGTTATCTTTTTCTAATTATAGAAGTAATCTGATTTGCGTGTGCTCGGGTTTTAATTTAATTCATTTTTGATCATAATATAATCAATAGAATGATAAATGGAGGTATCATGAGTCGATATTCTTGCAATCTCTTTAAGAATGGAAAACTAATCGATAGCAACTGCGTTTTTGGTTTTGATGAGCCTATGGGGACATTGCTCTTTCAATTGGGAGTAGAAGATGAAGACGGCGCCCCTATCATTTGGCTGGGATATGAATTTCTACAATTCACAAGCTTTACTAACTTGCTTTTAAAGCTTAAAAAACACAAGTTTGCTTTACAGGTTGATGAAAATACGCTGGCTTTAGCAAAGGACGAAATCTCAAAATTTGATTACAGCATTGTGAAAAATCTTTTAGTCCACTAGAGCTAGGAATCCATTAAGCCTACCGGGCTTAATAGGCCGTGCGAAAAGGATATTCGCACATTTTTATAAATCACCATGGAAGGAGGTTATTATGCTAGATGTATATTATCGCTTACCATCTGTTAAAAAACTCACGGGCTTGTCTCGCACTACCATTTATGAACTGATTAGGGAAGGCAAATTTCCTAAACCCATTCCTATTGGTAAAAGAAGCGTGGCATGGTCAGAAATCGAGATTATGGAATGGCAGGAATATAGGAAAGCAATACGTCATTGATTTTCAATTTAAGCGGTTGATAATCTGTCAGCACTGTCTTTCAATATGTAGAGTTAATTGTAAAAAGTGATGGCCTCTGCGATTGAGCTAACTAGTTTTGATAGACTGTTTCTTCTAGCCAGCGGCATAACTTGTACCAAAGCCACAGAAGTAATGGAATATAACCAAGAATAAATAATTGCCACGTTAGAGTAATATACCCTTTGGCATTTAGCAAAACCATACTTACAGGCCAAGGGAAATAAATAAAGGCATGATATATAGCTTTTATTAATTGCCAATATCCTTGAAGCTTTTTACTCATTGGGTACTTCTCTTTTACAAACCATCTTAAAATCTGGCGAGCCAATATGTGGAGTTATACACGTTGCGTAAAGCCATAACAGCCCATTAGTATATCAGACCTTTTTATATGATAGTATTTGTAATATTCAATTACAAAGGCTGACTGAATGAGCGTTAAACAGTTTTTAATAACTATTTCTAGCATAGGACAATATTTAAAACTTCGGCTGCCGAGCGTTGGAGTCAAGACAGTCTTGACAATTGGATGGTTGATTATATCTGCGTTTATATTAGCCCCTATTTTACTAAAATTCTTTGATAACTTAAAAGGCCTATATTTTCAAAGGGTTTCATTTTTTGATGAATATTTTCATGTAAGCGTTATCCATAGCATAATATTATTGGCCTTAATAATTTGCCTAACCCCTACTGTAATAAAGATCTTTGTAGCGGTTAACGCCGAATACACAAGCTGCTTAAATTTAATAGATCGAACAAAAGAAATTGAAAACACTAGTTTATTGGAAGCTATATCAAATAGCAGAAACCGTGTTTTACTTCTTAATGGTGGCTGGGGCTGTGGTAAGACAACACTATTCCAAAAGCTTTTAAGATTTAAACTTAAAGGTGCTATTTTAGGATATAAGCTCATTTATATTTCAAGCTTCGGGATAAGCGATACAAGTGATTTAATTACCCAGATTCTTAACAAAACTGGATTTTGGGAGCATTTTAGTATTTTCTTTAAATTATTTCGTTTGGCTATTGAAAGTTCCATTCAATTTAAACAGAGCTTAATCCCAAAGCAATGTTTTATTGTAATTGATGACTTTGAAAGATTAAAACCCTCCATGTATAGAGAAGTTTTAGGCTTGATTGACTATTTAGTCCATCAAAAAAATTGCCGCTTTTTACTTATTTGTGATGAGAATAAAATAAAAGCACCCACATTTAAAGATTTCAAAGAAAAAGTTGTCGATAAAACTATACCATGCCCTATATCAAAAGAGCTTCTATCACAAATCATTGATAGGCAATTTCCTGAACTTATTAAAATTAAAAATATTGCCCTCAAACATTCTGACGTGGAATACAATTTAAGATGTGTTAGTAGGTCACTGAGCGCTTATCAAGAATTACAAGAAAAATTCCAAGGAAATATAAAGAAAGTAGATGATTCTTGTTCAAAAGTGGTTTTTACAATTATATGGCAAAATTGGCAACCAGTTATTTATTGCTCTCTCTACTTAAAAGCAAGAAATAGCCTTGAAGAATATAAGAATGTACCGTCACTAGCTAAAGGTATAAGTGCTCAAATACAAGCTGAATTAACAAAAAATGATAATGAAATGGTTATTAGAAATTCAGACCCTGTAGTGACATTAACCGTCCAATCTTTAGGTTCAGATTTCTCATATCTTAATGATCAACTATCTCTTAATTCTCCACCAAATTGGCTGAAAATCTATTTGGAAACAGATAAATTTGATTTTAATGAACTTGTGAATGATCCAAGCATAATATCAATATGTTATTATTATCTGATCAAAAAAATATCAAACTATGACGATGTGTTTTGTTCTAGCCTTTTTGATATTCTTGAATATATCGCAAAAACAGACTACCGTGCTAACCCGTACGTTCAAATTCAAGTTTTAGACTTATTTTGCGCACTTTTAATAATGCTTAAAGTAAGTAAAATAAAGCGCCAAGGTAAGTTAAGGTCATTGCGTATTATCAAAGCCTTTTTTATTGAGAACTTCTCAATCCATGCGATAAATAAATCAATACCTGGGATGATGCACGAATCAAGAATGCTAACTTATAAATTAATTTCAGTTTTATATGGTGAGAATACTGTTAAGAGAAATGAAATCGTTAATTATGCGGAAAGAAGAATTAGGAAGCTAATACAAAAAACCAAAAAATAATCATTATCCTAATATAGTCGAATAGATATTTTATAATCAGTAGATTTTGGGGGTATTATTGGGGGTATAAAAAATAATCCAATTTGCGATTTTATTATGCAGCAAGGCTTACAGTATGAACTTAGAATCCCTCTCTCGCCATAGAAATAAAATAGGGGCTTTGGGCCCCATTTTTATTTCTATGGCTTTAAGGTGGGATTTGAACCCTATGCGAAGCATCTTGGGTTCGATAAAATCGTCTGGAACAGATTTTGAGCGTCGGAGCAAAGCGACGATGAGCTTCTCCTTCACCTTTGTAATCTGATGGCAGCTTAGTACAACCAAATTCAACATTATCTTGAGGTGAGTTAGATGAATTTACAAGAATATGAATACAAAGGACGTGAGCTTTATAATAGATTTGCTTTAACAGTTAAAAACCTTCTTGAATTGTTAATTTCACCAAAAGAATATCAGTTGCAGCAAATACAAAGTAGAGCTAAAGGTGCCAATTCGTTAAGAGTAAAATTAGCTACAGATGGCTTGCAGGCATCAGGTGAGGTTGAAGCTAAAATTAAAGACCTTGCTGGCTGCAGAATAATTTTTTACTCAAATAATGACGTTAAAAAATTTATTCATTCAGAAGTAATTAGAGAGAATTTCGAAATTGTTAGCTATAAAGATCACTATCCTAAAGTATCTGATGTAAGCGGTCAAACTGATTCTAAATCAATAAGTAAGTACAGAGGAATACATTATTGGGTTAAATTAAAGCCAAATAGAATCGCTCTCCCTGAATATAGCGAATTTGATGGTTTGCTTTGTGAAATTCAAGTTCATACTATCCTTGACCATGCTTGGGCAGAAATTAGCCATGATATTACATACAAAGGGCTTAAGCTTGATGGTTATGGTAAGAGACGTATGGATATCATAAATAAAAAGTCTGAAGAAATTATGGAAAAATATTTAATTCCGGCAGGCTATGAGTTTCAAAAGATTCAATATGAATATGCAAGGGTTATGCAAGGGAAAGAGTACGCAAATATTGATGATCTGATCAAAGAGTTTAATACTGATAACGATAATAATAAAAGATATGAGATTTTAGAGAAATTTAAAGATTTTACATTAGGAGAAATTGATAATATAGATTGCCAATTCGAGAATATCATAGAGCTTATTAAAGTTGCTTTATCCTCTTCAAAGGGCTGCAGTATTACGCCTATAAAAACCCCATACGGGCTTGTCGCAGGAAAAACAACTTTAGATATTTTGAATGTTTGTCTCGACATTTTGGTATATGTTGGCTATATGAATATCGAAGAGACTTTCATTATTTTATCTGACATATTTGTTACTTACGCCACCGACCAAGCTGCTGAAGAAGAAATCTCAAAAGCTGTAGAAAAACTGGCAAATTACAATCTCGATGTTTTAAAAAAAGGAGGTTTTTACATTCAAGCTGTCTTAATATCAATAGTAGAGTCTTGGGGCAGTCAGGGTTTACTTAGGCTAAACAAAATAGTGTTAGCAATATGTAAAGCTACATTAAATCCAGCATTTGAGTCCACCTCTTGGACATATAATGCTGCAATCTTGAAGCGTGGCAATGTCCCAGTGACGGAAGAGTTGGCTGATATTCGTCAAAGAGCTATTAAGTTGCTCATACACTTATATGATTTAAATAATACTGAGCAAGAAAAATTTGAAATAATCTCTGCTTTACAGGCAGCCATTCAATTCCCTATAGCAGTAAGACCTACCGATGAGCTAATTGCTATCATATTAAGTGATGCACAAAAAGTCGTAGATTTTTATACAAGCATTATTAGCTCCGAGCAGTATGGATTGCTTGAAAGTATAGAATATAAGATTTTTTGGTTATCTCGAACGGTTAAGGGCTTTATAAGTGGCATCGATTTCTCAGATGCTGTTAAAGGAAAAAGCGCTGAGCTTTTCGAAACTATTCAACAGTTTAAGAATGTGTTAAATAAAAATGATGAGTTTTTAGCTTATAAGATACTGATAGGTCATGAGTGTGTCCTTCCTGAAATATGGGAAGAAAACGAATATAAAATACAAGATGATGAGCCTATCAGGCTTAGGTACATTCAGGAATATATCAATTCAATTAATGAGAAAAATGCTCATCTTTGGAGCCAAAGAATTGTTGATTGGGCGCAATTACGCTCAAATAATCTTGCCACATTCTATTATTTTGAAAAATTTTTGAATGATCTGTCTAAATCGAGGCCTGAATTTATTACTCAACTTGTTGAAAATCATGAGGTAGAGGTTGAGGGATTCTTAACGGGTATGCTGGATGGTTTATTTAAAAGCAAGGCTAAAGAAGCTGCATATTCATTAGTTTATAAATGGATTGAGCAAGGGAAGCATCTTTTTCAATGTGCCAGGCTTTATCAATTTAATACAAATCTTGATTTAGAAGTTTTAATAGGAATATTTAATAAGGCAAAGGCTTTAGAAGACAGGGATACTCTTACACAAATTCCTGCAGCTGCTGTTGTGAATTACATCGCTAATAACGAGCCTTCCCTTCAAGAGCTATTTATAAATTCCATCGAGAAGTTATCAGGTTTGAATAATACTACGTGGATAAACGGTTTGTGGTTTCGTAAAAACCTGCCAGAATTTTTCTCTGGTTTAAGTCATAAAGGTATCGACATTATCCTAGATAATCTTGTGCCTATGGAATCTTTAGATTTTCATGCAGAAGCGATATTAGTCCCTATTGCTGAATACATTCCTGTAAGAGTTATAGACTTTTTTGGTAAGCGATTAACTTTCAGTAAGCATAATAAGGGAGGGTATAATGCAATTCCTTATGAGTTTTCTCAATTGAGTAAGCCTCTTTCAAAGATTTCAGAACAAGCAGTTGATATAGTTTGCAATTGGTACCGAGAGACTCTTGATTATGAATTTGCTTATAAGGGTGCTCATTTACTGAAGAGTGTTTTTCCAGATTTTCCTAAAGCCTTCGAGCAAAAGCTTTTATCGCTGATACAAACTGGTGAAGATGTAAATCTACATTTTGTCATAGAAATTCTCAAAAGTTATGAAGGCGAGGTTTTTTTACATAATACCTGCAGAGCACTTGTTGAAGTTTTGCCAGAAGGGAGTAATGAGCTTGTTGAAGTAAAAATTATTTTGCAAAGAACTGGGGTGGTAACAGGCGAGTTTGGGTTTGCGGAAGCTTATGAGCGTAAAAAACATGAAATAGAGGGCTGGTTAAAAGACAGAAGCGAAAAAGTTCGTATATTCGCCGTGGAGTATATTGCTGATTTAGAGGCCATGATTGCATCAGAAAGAAGACGTGCTGAGGAACAAATTGAATTGCGTAAGCATATATATGGCGGTGGTGCAAATAAGGTATAAGGTTTGATAGAAGGCCTGGTTTTCTATCCTCCATATAGTAGTAAATAAGGAGCCTTCTGCCTTTTTGGTATAATCTAGCAATATTAATTTGGTTTTAGCAAAGCTAATCTCTTACCTTAGGAGAAGTATGTTATGGGGCAGCCAGAGTATCAGGATCATGTAATAGCATTCATTGATTTATTAGGTTTTAGCGAGGCGTTATCTAATGAAGCTGAGCATGATTTTCAAAAAATTCTTGAATTAGTTACGAAGTTATCTCATTCAAAATCAGATTACCAGGCAATTACTGAACACCGAGAAGATAAGGGTAAGTTAATCAGAATCTTCCCTGCTATAAGTTCCTTTTCGGACAATATTGTAATTTCCTATCCCATTGAAGCAGTAAAAAAAGATACAAATTTAGACATTACATTAATTTTGATGCAAATCCAAAGTATTGTTTGTGATATTGCGGTAAGTGCTTTAAAGGCTGGATTCTTGATAAGAGGCGGCATTACCATAGGCAAGCTTTATCATAAGGGAGGTACTATATTAGGCAAAGCTCTTATTGATGCTTATAATCTAGAAAGAGGAGCTAATTATCCAAGAATAATAATTGCCAAAGAATTGCTTCGTCACTTTGAGCGCTATAGTTATACATCAGTTATTAAAAAAGACTTTGATGGAATTTCTTATTTAGATTATTTTAACTTGGCAATTCTTAACATACATGGCACAGGAATAGTTGATTTTGAATATTTAAATAATCTTATTGCCACAACCTTAGAAACAATTAGAGTTAATGTTGAAAGGTTCGAGCATGAAGGAAAGCTAAAAGAATTAGCAAAATGGACCTGGTTTTCAAAATATTTTGATAATACAATTCAACGGCTTCAACCTTTTCTCCAGCGCTCAAAAGTCCAGGCTAATCCAGCAAACTAGAAATGCAAATCATCAATATAATAAAAGCCGAAATTAATGGGGATATGTATGGTGGTATAAAATAAGCCTCAACTTAACATTTAATAATTTAATAAGGCTTATATCTCTAAATTAGAATTCCTCTCTCGTCAGATAGTAATAAAGTAAGGGCCTGTGCTCCCTTGCTCTCTGACCCCAGCCTTTTTTAATTAAGCAAATACAATCTGTCACCATTAAATCCAGGGTTCTTTGACCTCTAGTCAAAGCCCCAGGATGACAGATCACTAACCCCTCGCTAAATCTCCTCCATCTGCTATCATTTAAGTGAATTAATCCAACTCCAAGGTGTCTTGTGAAAAAATTACATTTAGCAATGATCGCAGCTCTATCCACTTCATTATTAGCAGGCTGTGTGCCAGTTAATCCAGCGACTAAAATTCCGCAAGACCCCTATGAGTCATATAACCGTGGGATGTTCCAGTTTGACACCGACTTTAACAATACTTTCTTACAGCCTGTTGTGACTGTTTATAACAGCGCCCCTAATTCTGCTAGAAGCGGGGTTAGAAACTTCTTTGATAACGTCCGCACCATTAACGATATCGGCAACGACTTATTACAAGCAAACTGGCACTATGCTCGTCTAGATACATCAAGGTTCTTTATTAACACTACTTTAGGTTTCTTCGGATTTATGGACCCTGCCAGCAAAATGGGTATTCAGCCTCACCAACAAAGCTTTGGGCTAACTTTGGCTAAATGGGGAATAGTTAACTCACCTTATTTAGTTTTGCCGATATTAGGGCCAAGCACTGTAACGGGAACAATCGGTTTGGTGCCTGATCACTTGATGAATCCAATCAGCTATGTCAGCCCAGCCGATACTCAATATGGTTTGGTTGGCTTGAACGGAGTTCAAACTGCATCGGACAGTTTGCCTAAAGAACGCTTTATCACTTCTATGGCTTTAGACCCTTATGTGGCAATTCGTAATGCCTATATGCAAAACCGTGAATATGTCTTACAGCAGATTCAATCGGATGGAGTAGCAGTTAATCAAGCGCCTACCCCGCCAGTTCAGCCAAGCATGCCTGTGCCAGTAAATGGCAAGCCTGATTCTCCTGTTAAGCAAAAAGTAGCGGCTCCAGGGCGTTTATAGAAACTCCTGTCTAAAATCCCTCCTTTGATAAAGGAGGGGCACTGGATTTATTACCCAGCTATCACTTTATTTCTTTTGAACATGATCACTGCCAATGGCACTGCCAAGATTACTGCATCTCCAATAAGCATCATGCCGATATAAGGCAGGCTGTTATGAATGGAGATTTGATTGGGTGGGAATAATCCTAATAAAAATCCGATAATGCAGACCAAGATGGCGACTCCGCAGATAAGCCAAATTGCAAGCTTTCCGCCGGGAATGCGATATGGCCGTTCTAAGTTGGGTTGGCTATAGCGAAGTTTAATGGCAGCGCTGAATAATAAGATGTACATCAATACGGTAAATTGACTGGTCCAAGCTACCAAGGTCCAGAATGCACTTTTTAAGCTTGGCATAAATAAAAATACGCAGGCCAATAGCGTGCCGATTACACCTTGTAATAATAAAATATTAGAAGGCATTCCATACTTATTTAATTTAGCAAAAACTTTGGGAAATTCTCCGTCCACTGACATTTCACGCAAGCCGCGAGCAGGACCAATCAGCCAGGCACTCATGCTGGCAACTCCGCCAAAGGCAATTAGAGCCGCCAAAATGGGGGTGAACCAACTTATATGAAAGGCTTTGAAAAATACTGAGAAGCTTTCAATCAGACCATTTAATAAATTGATTTGATCTCCTGGCACCACAAAAGCAATCGACATGGCTGCCATAGAGCTGATGATGAAAATTAAAATGGTGGCTAAAAACATAGCCCTAGGATAAGTTTTTTGAGGATTGCGTACATCTTGGGCGTGAAAGGCGGTGATTTGCATTCCCGCATAAGCAGAAAGCACTCCAAGGAAAAATACTAAGCTACCGATTTGAAATGGAGGAATAGCATCTTTGGGAGTTAGCGAAACTTGAACGGGATGCCCCAGAGCTAGCCAGACTATTCCTAAAATAATAATGAAAGCGCCAGGCAAAATTGTTCCAAATAAAGCCCCCAGAATATTGAGACGGCTCGTGGTTTTGATTCCTAGCATATTAAAGAAAGTGCACCCCCAATAAACCAGCATCATTACCGCAAATAAATAAAATTTATTTTGAGCAAGTTGCGGAAAGCCAATATAAGCGATGGTTGCCACAATGCTGGATAGGGTGGTTGGAAAGGCGATAACGTTGTTAATCCACTCCATCCACATAGCCAAGAAACCCACTTTTCCACCAAAAGCTGTACGGGTCCAAGTATATACTCCGCCGTTAATAGGTAGAGAGGTGGCAAGTTCAGCGCAAACTAAAGCGCTTGGAATAAGAAAGCAAAGTGCTGCTAATCCATAAAAAAATAGGGATTGTAAGCCGACACTAGCCATCATTGGCAATCCGCGCAGACTCAATATGGCGGAAATACTGATCATGGCAATGGCAAAGCTTCCCAGTACACGGGATTGTGAGTGTGCAGACATAAGAGTCCCCTTAAGTTGAATTTAGAAAGTATATAGCAATTGCTCAGAAATGAAACGAGTGGGAATCAAGAGTAAGCTTAATTTATTTGCGCAAATGCTTTTTTGTGTCTAAAATCACATTGTAATGCAATATTGAATATAACAGGAGAAGGACATGACCACTGGATACAAGCTCGTAGCGAATGCTAAGGACCCTCAAGTAACTTTGCGTCTTCCTTCTAAAATTGTTGAACACCTTGCACTAAGGGCCACTGAAAATGGTAGAACTTTGCATATAGAAATTGCAATGAGATTAGCCCGTACTTTAGAGAACGACCTTGCGATGGTCGAAGAAGATAATACGCTTGCCTTAATGGCTTTGGAAGCTTTAAAGGCGAGAGACGAGTAATGCCGTTCTCTTTTTATAAACCTTCCTTCGTTGCACTTCACATTCGCGGTCCTCATTACCCAACTAACGGTAACTCCGGGCGCTCTATGCTCGCGCGCCTCGGCAACTTTAAAAATAGAGACGGTATAAGTTTTTACCTTATAGATTTTGCTTGAGTATTTGCGTTTCCGATATAGGATGCTGGGCTTAGTTTTTTCAGTTCTTTTTTTACCTGGGCGGGTAGTTCTAAGTTGTCGATAAAATCCCTGAGTGCTTTAGCATCCAATTTTTTGCCTCGAGTTAATGCTTTGAGCTTCTCATAGGGCTCATCAATGCCATAGCGGCGCATAATGGTTTGAACCGCTTCTCCTAATACTTCCCAGTTTTGATCAAGATCAGCTTCCAAAGCCGCTATATTCACCTCAAGCTTACTGATGCCTTTTAATAAAGATTGGTATGCAATTAAACTATGAGCAATCCCTACTCCTAGGTTTCTTAAGACGGTGGAGTCGGACAGATCGCGTTGCCAGCGAGAAATAGGAAGTTTTTCAGCGAGATGCTGCAAAATAGCATTAGCCAGGCCCAGGTTGCCTTCTGCGTTCTCAAAATCGATGGGGTTTACTTTATGCGGCATGGTAGAAGAACCCACCTCGTTGGCAATCACTTTTTGTTTGAAATAGCCAAGCGAGATATAGCCCCAAATGTCACGGCTAAAGTCGAGCAAAATGGAATTAAATCTTGCCAGAGCCTGAAAAAGTTCAGCGATGTAATCATGTGGTTCAATTTGGGTAGTAAAGGAATTTGGGCTTAGGCCAAGTTTTTCAATAAAGTGTTCACACAGCTTGTTCCAGTTAACCTGAGGATAGGCGGCCAAGTGCGCGTTGTAATTGCCTACCGCTCCGTTCATTTTGCCCATAATTTCGCATTGGTCGATTTGCGTATACTGGCGTTTTAATCTTGCAGCAAAATTGGCCATCTCTTTACCGACAGTGGTGGGGGAAGCTGGTTGGCCATGGGTGCGGGATAACATAGGAATATCCGAATAGCAATGCGCCAAATGAATGATGGCTTCAATAGTTTGCTTGCAGTAGGGTAGCAATATTTTTTCTCGGCATTCTTTTAGCATTAGTCCATAAGCTAGGTTGTTAATGTCTTCTGAGGTGCAGGCAAAATGCAGAAATTCTTTGATTTTTTTAAGTTCAGGCAGGTCGATAAATTTTTCTTTTAGAAAGTATTCGACGGCTTTCACATCATGATTGGTGCTTGCTTCAATTTGCTTGATTCTTTCAGCGTCTTCTAAAGAGAAGCTTTGCAGCAAATGCTCTAAATATTCATTGGCAGTGACTGTAAACTCTGGGACTTCAGCAATTTCTGGGCAAGCTGACAGGGTTTGAAGCCATCTTAGCTCAACAGTGACTCGGTAATAGATCAGACCGTACTCGCTTGAGATGTTTCTTAGTGCGTCAAGTTTGGCGCCATAGCGCCCGTCAATGGGGGAGATAGCTTGTAAACTGTCAATATTCATACTTTGAATTAACCCTTAGTTTGAGCATGGTTTAAGTATAACAGAGTTTTAATCAAGCTCTAGGCTAAGTACAATAAAACGATTAGCTGTAGCTTGATTCTTCAATTCTTTGAGGATCCATATGCGAAAATTTGCCCGCTGGCTTCTTTTATCGGTTTTAATTTTTAACGTAGCTCACGCAGAATTTATGGGAACTGATTTATCCACTCTCACCAAAAACCGCAAACCTCCTGTGACTCAAGAGGAAAAACAAGAGGGCACTTTTAAGGGAAGCAATGCTTCAGCTGGAGCCGTGATTAATACAGGTAACACAAATTCCTCTAATATCACCGCAAATGGCTTGTTGCAATATAGCTATAAAAATTGGATGCATGCATTAAGCCTTAACTATCAAAGAGAGCAAAACGGTACGGAAGGCCTGAAAGCGAACCGATTGTTTCTACAAGGCCAAAGCCGCTATAACTTGGATAAGAAACAGTTTTTATATACCCAAATCAACTATATTCAAGACAAGTTTGAGGGCTATAACTACATTGCTAACTGGGGCGCAGGCTATGGTCGATACATTGAAATGCCAAATAACATGTCGCTTGACTGGCTAGCAGGCCCCGGTATTAACCAGTATCAGGATATCAACAATAATACTCGCACTAGACCATCGGCTCAGGTAGGAATCGATTATGCCTGGAACATCCGGCCTGATTTAGAATTTAGTGAGAATTTACAAAGCATAGCCACGGTGGATAACGTGAGGACGATTTCCACAACAGGGCTCACTACCAAAATCACCCGTCACTTTAGCATGGAGTTAATGTTTCAAGCCATTAATGACAATCATCCGCCTGCTGGTAAGCAGGGCTTTAATACTTTAACGACTCTACAGTTGGCCTATAGTATTTAATGTTTTTTTAGATTGTTAGGCGTAGTGCTTATCTATATTATGGCATCAACATTTATAGGATAAACAATAGCTTAAAAGGACAGGCCATGCCAATGCTCTCAGATGATAAAATCAAGCGAATCAAAGCGAAGGATTTGTCAGGTTTTAGCGAAGACGATCGCTTTTTGCGAGACCAGGAAGGCTTTACTATCTTGTACCATGTAATAGAGGCTCGAGATCCAAAGTTTTTAAAAGAGGCGGTTAGTAAGCTCAAGCTAAGTGCTTATATTTATTACGGAGATCCCGTTCCAGTGACTGTTGGTACCGAAGTGATTACTAATGCGGAGGTTGTTAGGATAAGACCTGACGTTCAGCCAAGATGCAAAACAGTCACAAGTAAATATACCATTTTGCACGGACCCATAGATCATGTTGTCTCCCTGCTAAATGATACGCTATATGCTAGATCAAGAGCTGCCGTAGAGAAACAGGCTGAATATAAAGAACAAACTGAAAACTTATTGGATATACTCATCAGTCTACTCTCTCAATCTTTGCAGGTAGACGAAGCTTACTTTGAAATGCTTGTTGCCAATGCCATTCAACAGGCAAGCCAGGTATATAGCAGTGATAAAGAACTCAATAAGGTGGCGGGCTCTTTTACTTCTATACTATGTGGAATTGATGCTTTAGATATCCTTAAAGGCAAACATAATTCTTATTTGGCTCATGCTCGAGAAACGGGGGGTTATGAAAAAGATGCTAGTGGGGAGCGTAAGCCTCTATTGGGATTTGTTCCTTGGTATTTTTTCCCATTGAGGATCTTTTTTACTTTAAGAATATTAATAGATGTTCACTTAGGAAAAGAAAGCGACGATAAGCTTCCCGCTCACTTAAAGGCAAAGCATCATAATGATATAAAAAAAGTTCGCCAAGAATTGGTTCAAAAACTTTTGCAAGAGCTTAGAGGATTATTAAGTTCTTATTGGTTGACCCGAACAGCTTATTACAATGAGACCATATTCAAAGATCAAAAATTAGCTGTTCATGTCGGAAGCCCGCTAACAAATAAGCTGCAACAAGAAATTGATGAGCTGGATGCTGAAAGAAAAAGGCTTAATACAGAACTTAATAATTTAGCAGGTAATTTAAGGACTTTAAATCACCAGCTAAAGATTGCTAGGCTTTCGGCTAAGAAGCGAAATACAAAGCTGGAAGAGGCTTTAGCTAAAGTTAGTGCTAAAGAGTCTGAAGTAGCAGTGCTTGAAGTTGAGCTTGCTAAAAAGAGATCAGAGTTTGATCTCGTTATTTCCCAGCTGGCTAGTAAAAAAGCCGAACTCAAGAAGTTGACTGAAGAAAGCGAGAGTCCGCATATTATTAGTATGGTCAATGGCTTGATTGAAAGGCTTAAATCCCTAAAAGATGATGAATCCACCGTAATCTATTTAGCTTGGCAAGGCCATGCTTTATATTTACAAATTCATAAAGATAATGGCCAGTGGAACCTATTGGTTCATAATCTGGGCGATTTAAATGATTGGCATGATAAAGATCCAAAAGAAAAAACCTGCTTTCCTTATAAGCTGGGTAAATTAGATGAGAAAGCATGGGATAAAGGGGAGGCGGGGTATCGTTACTTATTAGAAGTATTAAAGACGCTTTATCCTCTTCAAAGTTCTAAGTTGGCAAGGCCTGTATATTATGACCGCTACAGTGATCCTGCTAAGAAACTGCTAACCGGGCCTTATGTTCATGAGCTAGACAAGCTGTATGCGGCCTCCCCTGAGCAAATAGAGGAAAACTGCGTTTACGCTAACCATGAGGCGACTCGTATAGTGAGTTTTCAAGGTTATTCTGATGATATTCGTAAAAAAGAAAAGGGTATTGGAGGCGCGCTCGAGCTTAAAGATATCCCTACTTTGGATTTGCAGGCCACTTTGGAATCATTGGCAGAAACCGGCATCACAAAAATTCCGGAAATCACAACCAGTGGGCAAAATACAGCAAGCGTAATAGTCAACCTTAAAGAGCAACTAAGAACAGTTTATAAGGTTAATTTTTCCAGCCTACCTCCGCTTTTTAAAGATGATGAAGATGATGCCAAGCAAGGTGCAGCATTATCCATGGAGGATTTTTTCCTTGAGCTTGAGCTATCCTCTTATGATGGGACAGATGTTCTTGATAAGGTGAGTCTTGAAGATCTAATGGTTCATGGAAAAGAGCAATTATTCATCGGCCAGCTTGGGGTGGGTAAAAGTACTCTGATGAGAAATATTGCTTATCGCTGGGCCACGGAGCCTGCATTTGCAAATGACTTTGATTATATCATTCTTATGCCGCTTAAAAAATTAAGACATATAGATATTAAGGGTGGCACTATTGAAGAACAGGTTTGTGATTGTCTTTGGAAAGTTCTTTTCAAATTTAATGATGTCGATGACGCATTAAGGGCTCAGCTTGCAGCTAAAATTTTCGATAAAAAAGCAAAAGTCCGATGGTTGTTGGATGGCTATGATGAGGTTTATACCAATCTTGATCCAAAAGCCCAGGCTGTATTAGATTACTTGCGTAAACAAGACTATGTCTTTACGACGACTAGGCCAGTCGCATTAAAAAAAGAAGATTATGCAAAACCGCATGTGCTAATAAAGGGCCTGGGTGACGAGGATATTGAAGACTGGGTTAATGAATATAAAGATCTTTTTGTTGCTGAGAAGGGGCAAGCACTAAGCAGTAAACAAAAAGAGCAGGCAGATGAAAAAGCTAAATCCTTATTGGTGTTTTTACACAAACCTAGAATATGGGGGCTTGTACATATTCCTATCCATTTAAGGATGGTCTGTGAGGCTGCGATCTCAGGAGATATGGATTTTTCAGCAGATTCTAGTATTGATTCTCACACCAAACTTTATGAGGTGTTTGTTAAAGCCTTAGCTAAGCGCTATTTCCATAAAGGCACTGAAGAGGATGGCTCAATAGCAGTCCGCTACACAGCAGAAACTTATTGGGCGGAGTTAGAGCCGGCTCTTTATCAAATTGCTTTTGATATTCTAGATAAGCGCGAACAAGAAATTGCTACTGGGGTAAAACTTGAGGAAATAATCAGAGCAAGCGAGCCTTTATTTAAAAGCAATTATGATCGCAA
This sequence comes from Gammaproteobacteria bacterium, assembly GCA_029256015.1. Taxonomy (GTDB): domain Bacteria; phylum Pseudomonadota; class Gammaproteobacteria; order Francisellales; family CACEW01; genus JAQSYQ01. Next base: position 83,467 of record JAQSYQ010000003.1, read on the forward strand.
TTGGGTTAAGGAAATCATACGCTGCGGAGTTTTACAAAATGCTGAAGATGCGGGCAGCGGCGTCACTAAAGAATTTCTTCATTCCAGTTATGGCGAATATTTTGCAGCAAAACATATTGTCTCTAGAATAAAAAATAATTTTGAGGAATTTAAAGCCTGGTTTGTCAAAAATAAAAATGAACTCCGTTATCAAGAAGTCTGGGGCTTTGTATCAGGCTTAATTGAAACCGAGGAGCTAGCTAATCGATGGTTTGAATTATGGTTGGGCGATTTATCAGAGCTAAGTCTTGAGAGCCTGAATGCTGCACTTTCAGACAAAATTATTGAATATATAGCCGAGTCTGCTTTTCATCCCAAGCTTGCTTTTAGAGATAAGCTTGCTGAGTGTATCAGTGATTACAAAATTAAGGGTGCGTCCCTTTCTGATCTTCCAGCAAATATTATCAATATCATGCAGGTGTGTAAGCTTTGGGAGCATCCGCGTGCTAAAGCTTGGGCTGAGCAAGCTTTGAATATAGAGTTGGATCTCAGCTCAATTGATAAGGCCGTTGAATTACTAGGATCTCTGTATGCGAGCGATCCGGCTAAGCTTAGTCCGATTTTGAATTCACTGAAAAAACAAGACTTGAATCTCAGAGGGCTTTCAAATAAAGGGTTAACTAAGGTCTTTAATAAAGAAGAAGCTAATGCCAAGAAGCACGAGCAGCGCTTTTTGACCGCGATTACCCTATTAAGAATACAGCTTAATGATGATGTTATAATGGGGCAAGTTCAAGATTGTTTAATCTGGTGCAAACAACAAAATAATATTGAGCTACTGTCAGCGGCTATCAATGCGCTTCGGACTGAAAAAATTGAACTCTATAATAATATAGAGTCAGACTTTCTTAAAGTGACTCAAACAAACGCAAGTAGCTATGCTACTAAGAAAAAACTCATTCAGGCCATAGAGATATTGAGCGAAATATGTGCTGATAAAGATAAAGTATTCACTTATATAGTTAAAAAATATTTATATAGCGAAGAGGCTTCATTTAGTGCTCTGGCAATGAAGGCTTTATCTAAGCTGGATTTTACTAAAAATGAACTGATTACTAGATTAAGCTCGCTTAGATTTATCAAAGGTACAAAAGAGCCACCAGTTCTCCAATTCATTCAGTTGCTTCTTAATCATGCCACAGAAGAAGCCCTTCCCCATCTTGTGAATACCTTGGAGAAGTTAGTTTTTAGCAGCCTTACGCCAATAATTGCAGGTGAAGCGCAAGCAAAGCTGTGGTTTATACAAGAAGATGTTCTCAATAAACTCTATCAGATAATGGATAAGGCTAAAATATATTCTACATTGGCGATAGTGGAGCTTCTTGCCAAGCATAATGTAACTGAGCTTGAATTTAAGCGCAAATTGTTCGCCATCATTAAAGAGAAGTCGGCTGGCCTAAAGTTGAGAGATGCCGCAATAAATGCATTAGTTGCACATATAGATGAAAGTTGGGTGCTAGAAAATTTAATTTTCATTTTGTATGAGGTGGGGGTTAAGATAATCGAATCGAGTGATTTACAAAGAGTCGGGATCACTAAAGTCCGCGAAGATGGCTATGACCGTGATATCTCTAATGTATTAACTGAAAAAATTGCGGACTATAACTTTTTCATGCCTAAAGTGTTAGATCATCTTGAAAACAGGCAATATGATGAGCCTATATGGCCGTCTCTGTTAAGGCTTCCTTATGAGTTTAATAAGCCGGCCTCAAGCGAAGAGGTAAAAGCTTCCATTAGAGAAAGCCGTAAAAAGCTTGATATAAGATTAAAGTCTATGGTTGATTCTATAGAAGTCGATAGTGAAAGGCTGTGCCGTCTAATTGTCAAAGATAAGTCTTTTGTAGTTAAAGGCAAAAAAGAAGTGCAATTTTGGATGAAAAAATTTCCCGGCTCTATGCCTTCAGTCGATGCGCTAAGCTCTGCTTCTGAAGCAAGAGGCAGTGGAACTCCGATGGATCTGGATGATAATGCATCAGATTCTTCGCAATTGAGTAAAGTAACCGGCAGCAAAAGAAAGGCTGATGAAATTTTAGTTCGACAAGCTGCATTAGAGGAAGGATCGAACTTGGCACCAAAGAGTCTCAGCTCCCATGCGTTTTTCTTTGCTGATCCGTTTGCCTTTGAGGAAGTAGGAAGCTCGCCTGATCGAAGTTCGTTTGCGCCACCGGTCCACAGTAACAAAAAGCAAAAGTTTGATAGTGCTAGCCAAAATAAGCTGGGTGCTATTTATGGCTATCCATCATTTCTACAGAGGTTAGCTGATGAATATGGAATGAATCGGCAGAAAGTGAAAGGGGATGGTAACTGTCAGTTTACCGCTATAGCTGTACAATTACAGAAAAAGGACCCGGCTAAGTTTTTAAGCCTCAGAAACCAACAGCAAAAGCTTGATGGCGAATTAGAAGATGCTGTTCTTGTGGCCCGCCGCTTAAGAGCGCTAACAGTAGAGCATATTAAAGCCAATCCTAAAGAATATGAGGAGCTTCTGAGCGCTGAAATAGGGCTCAGAGGCGTTAACCCTGCTCAAGACAGAAATTATAAAGATGTGAATGAATATTGTAATGTCATGTCACAGGATATGATATTTGGAGATGCATTTACACTTAAGGCGGTTTCGGAGGCATTGGGGCTTAATATTATTCTGCTCGATTCAGCCTTATTTAAAGAAGAAAGCAGTCTTAAGCATAAAATATATCAAGGAGATATAGCTAAGCCTTTAGTAGCTAAAGAATCTTTATTGATTACTTATAATGGGAGTGATCATTATGATGCTATTGAAAATGAACCTAATGCTAAGTTTGAAAAGCTTGTGACAACACTGAAATCAAAAGATTCTGAGTCTGTCGCTTCTGCTGCTTCCGCCGCAGCTTCATCTTCTGGCGTAGATTCTGCGCAATTAGGCTTTACTATTTAGCAGCTAGTTATTAACATACAGGCCGAAGGAGAGATGCCGGAGCGGCTAAACGGCCCTGACTCGAAATCAGTGGGGGCAGAAATGCCCACTAGGGTTCAAATCCCTATCTCTCCGCCATTTAGCAGTTTAACTAGCTTTCCGCTCTATCAACTGTCCGCTTAAATATTTATGCAATACGCTGGCTAAAAAGGTCTGATAGGGTAATCCTTCCATTAATGCCTTTTCTTGGGCTTTTTCATAATCCCAGGAGGTCATGCGAAGATTAACTCGTTTAACTTTATTACCATGAGCCTTGGCGAGTTTTTGAAAGCGAGCAATTTCTTTATCTAGATTTTTTACGCTTTTATATTCACCTTTTTCAAAAGCTTTCTCGATTTCAAGTTCTTCTTTATCAAGCTTATACTTTCTAATGGTCATGGTTCTTTTTCCCTAAATGTTTTTTAGTGGCTTTACGACAGTGATACGCTGTTTTCAAAAACACTTTCTTATCATCCTCAACAAAAGGCACTCTTATAATGTATCCTTCCATATCAATCTCAAATATTTGTTGATGGGGCTTTGTGGGGTGATCGCAAATATCAATTAAATGCCCATTCTCTAGGGCGATCACAATTGCTTCAAAACTTAAGCCGCGGTTTTTTTGAAGCATTCGGTTTTTTTCTTCATTCCATTTAAATGGTTTTTCAATCATCGCCTTGCCTTATATCCAATGTGTGCATTATAGCATGCAATATATAAAAATACTAGTTACGTATAATTGATAATATTGTAACGATACTGGGTAGTATAAAATTCTATATGGGCATTTTGCGGGCATTAACTATGCGCTTATAGGCATAATGCTGCAAATTGGTAGTAAGTGTCCCGAAAAGTTAATGTTTATTTGAGAGAGGGTCAATCTCTCTCAAACGCTTATAATAAAGGAGCTTATTAAAAATGATAGAAAGGCGGCTAACTAAAAATTTATAGTTGTCAGAGGACTCGAAATCAGTGGGACGCGAAAGCGTCGCTAGGGTTCAAATCCCTATCTCCCATTTAACAGTTTTTTTATTGCGGTGAGCTTTAGCTGCTCTTCTAAACCTAGCAATCTCTTCTTCCATATTTGCGACAGGCTTATATTCACCAAGTTCAAAAGCAGCTTCAATTTCCTTTTCTTCAGCATCTAGTTCGTATTTCCTAGCTTTCATTTCATCCTTTGTTTTTTTCGTTATTTGCCAATGCCCGCCTTTTGCAGGGCCTATGCGTTTCAATTTGCCTTCAGCTTTAAGCTTGCTAATTTGTTTCAAAACAGCTCTTTTTGAAATACCTAATATTTGGCTCGGAATAGTAGAGGAAATATTGGGATTTTTGCGAATTAGGCCCAATAATTTATCTTCGGTCTTTGATGAACTTTTCGGTGAACCATTCATCTCATCAAGAATAACTGATTTCATCGCTGTATATAAGGCTTGCAGCATAAGTCTTCTCCATGGGCATTTGTCCATCTTGTACTAATGCCTTTAGGTCTCTATAACTTTAAGAAGGGGGCTGACTCTGCTCTGAGGACCCGTTGCAGAAAGCTCTGGCTTTATTTCTATCTTTTCGCCATCATTATTAGCGTCCGTAGTTTCATTCCAAATAGAGCTAATATGCAAACATTAATCAAATATTCTCAATATAATCATACTGGCAAGCTTGCACGCATTCAGGGGGTCATTGACTATGTTAACGATTTAATCAATGGCATGCTTACAGATGAGGAGCTTGACCAAGAAATACCGCAAGCACTAGAGGTTTATTATGTAGACTATTATGACAGCCAGGTGGAAAATGGGGGTATAGCTCAGTTTTTTACAAATATAGGTGTTGATCAAAGAATAAATAGCATTATTTTGTCGGGGCTTTCTAATATAAAAGCTTACCAGAATAAAGCTATATTCGAGACTGCCTTAAAATCGGTGGCAGAAATCCAAGATAATTCAATTCATCAAAAGCTCAAAGAGTTAACAGAGCTTTATTATCAAGCGGCCCAAGATCAAGAATCTATTGTTGATTTGAACTACGCATATATAGCAACAATCAATGATTTAGTTATTGTGCCTGATGAAGATTATCAGCGCAAATTGAAAAATGCTTTAGCTTCTATAGTTCATGATTATCAAGAGCGGAAAAAACACGCTGAAGAAGAATGGGCGCGTAATAAACCGAGGTACCTTAGAGTGATAGAAGCATTATGTCAAAGATATAATTTCTTATTGTCCTCTGTTAATTTTGCTGATAACGGGCAAGGTATCGTGCCTGATGAAGAAGTAGAGCAAAATGTTATTCAAGGAGTAATGTATTACCATTTCTCAACTGATAAGGGCTATTTATACGCAATAGATGATGGTGCCTTGGCCACATTAGTTGATGGGTCTTCCAATATGCAAATAGGTTCAATGGCAGTTAATGACTCTGCTTTCGAAAATTAAGCGTAAATTCTGAAATAACCATTAAACGGCTGTAGTGCGCGTGATTAGAAGTGAGGGCCATTGATTTCACGGCTAAAGTCATCAACAACATTGAGGTCACGAAAGCGCCGTCGGTGTTGTCAGCATTATTGATGTGGTTCACAAGTGGTGGCAGGATAAAGGAAAATACTTTTTCAAGAGCGTTAGAAACTGATTAGCAGTGAGACCTAATTTTAACTTTTGTATCAGGCAAGTTGTCAAAGTCATTGACCAGGCGAAACAGCTCAGATTTTTGTGCCTTTGCCGCTTGTATTAGGCTTGTGCTATTACTTGGTTTGTTTAATATAAGCCATATGCTATCTCAAGGAGTAACCTATGCATGCTTCAATAAGTTCACAGCCTTTATCTGTGATACAAATTATTAATGCAATTTGGCATGAGCCTTATCCCAAGGGTATTGCAAGAATGCGGGCTGAAATAAATCGGCTAGGTTTGAGCTTGGATGAGCAAATTAATCTGTGTAAAAGGATTGCACGAGATCGACTGCATGAGCTTTATTCAAGAGCACCCATAGCTGTCAGGGCGCCTTACACTTTAAGCGAAAGGATAGCGGCGGTTTTTTCGAGAGTCAGGCAGCATTTTGTAACGAGAGATGAGCTGACTGAGCTTTTCTACATATTTCTTGATCGTGATATGCCGGCTTCTGGAAGTGATCTAAATGCCAGAGAGCGGGCTTTGGCGCTGTTTTACAATATAGTCAGGGCTTATAAAAGCCAGCAGACTGAAGAATATAATGCATTGCTCTTTCAGGCTATTGAATTAAAGCTTCAGGTTTGTTGTGAGTTTTTATTAAACAAAGGAGCTGATGCTAATGCTAAGAATAGCCAGGGGCTTTCTGCCTTACATGTTGCAGCGGTTAATAGCCGAGACATTTGTGAGCTTTTGATTAATTTAGGGGTTGGCTTGGAAGAGGCGGGCCCACAAGGCAAAACCCCTATTTATATGGCAGTTAGTGCGGGATTACTTCCAACGGTTCAGCTGCTTTTTAACAGGGGTGCTTTATTAGATCCGCTCCATTTAGGAGAAACCATACTGCATGTTGCAGCTTGGGCTAACTCGGATAGGGTTTTAGACTGGCTCTGCGAGAAAAGAGCTATTGATTTAAAAGCAGAAATTGAGGTAGTGAACACCGACTTTTGCAATGATCCGATGGTCCTCACTCCCTTTGATTGTGCATTGCTGGCGGGTCTTGGTACAAGAAGCTCTGCGGGCGCTTATAATATGTCAGCCTATAATTGTCTTACGAGAAAACCGGGAGTTGTTCACGCTATTACTGATCTAAATCCCCAGTACCGCCAACGTTTAGTAGAAGCTGTGCGTGGCGGGTTTATAAGAGATGCTCGGCACCTAAAAGCAATTCCTGCATTCTCTGGTATTCTTGGGCATATCGTAGTAAGGCCAAGTCTTGGGATACAGGCAGCTATGGCTCATACAAGAAATATTGAGGGCAGCGCTTTTGAAGTGAGTGCCCCACATGAATAAGGAATGTATTAAGATTTAGCACGGGCTCTACCGTATTGTATAATATTTAACTTTCACAAGCCTTGGCTTCTGACTATAATTAGCATTCAAGTTTCCAAGGTTTCCTAAGATTATGGCAATTGATTTTGTGCATTTGCGGGTGCATTCCGAGTATTCATTGGTTGATGGCCTGGCCAATATCGATGCATTGGTAAAAACTACCAAAAAACTTTCAATGCCGGCTATTGCTTTAACCGATGAAGCCAATTTATTTGCAGCGATTAAATTCTATAAGGCAGCTACCCAGGCAGGGATTAAGCCTATTTTTGGGGCGGATATCTGTCTTAAAAACGGCAGCACGACGCCAACCCGCTTAACCTTGTTGTGTCAAAATCAGACAGGCTATAAAAATTTAATTTTATTAATTTCAAAGGGCTATCTAGTGGGGGAGCGCAAGCAGGGTATTCCCTATATCGAATATGAATGGCTTAGCAAAGAATCCCTTGAAGGTTTGATTGCTTTATCAGGAGCTCAGGAAGGGGATATCGGTCATGCCATTTTACAAAATGACATAGCGCGCGCCGAGCAAAATCTTTCATGCTGGACTAAACTTTTTCCTAATCAGCGCTTCTATTTGGAATTGCAAAGAACCGGCAAGCCTAATGAAGAAATATACATTCAGTCCGCTTTGCAGTTAGCATCTGATCAGCAAATCCCTGTAGTCGCCACCCAAAATGTCCGGTTTTTGGAAAGAGAAGACTTTGAAGCGCATGAGGTAAGAGTCGCCATTCACGATGGCTATACCTTGGATGATCCGAAGCGGCCCAAAACCTACACGGCCGAGCAGTATTTATGTTCAGTAGAAGAAATGCAGCAAAAGTTTGCTGATATTCCAGAAGCATTGATAAATAGCGTTGAAATAGCCAAGCGTTGCAACGTGACCTTTAAGCTGGGCCAGGTTTATTTGCCCAATTTCCCCGTTCCCGAAGGGATGACGGTGGATGATTATTTCAGGCATGCTTCTAAAGAAGGCTTGGAAAGACGTTTGGACATAATCTTAGCGGGGCTTTCTCAAGAGCAGGCTGATGAAAAACGGCAGGCTTATGAGTCGCGCTTAGCGATTGAGCTTGATGTGATTATTAAAATGGGCTTCACCGGTTACTTCTTAATTGTTGCAGACTTTATTCAGTGGGCCAAAGATAACGGCGTCCCTGTCGGCCCTGGTCGTGGATCGGGGGCGGGCTCTTTGGTGGCCTATGCCTTAAAAATTACCGACTTAGATCCATTGCCCTATGACTTGCTGTTTGAGCGCTTTTTGAACCCAGAGCGGGTCTCGATGCCTGACTTTGATATTGACTTTTGTATGGACGGACGAGACCGGGTCATTGAATACGTTGCTGAAAAGTATGGTCGTAGCAGCGTATCTCAGATTATTACCTTTGGTAGTATGGCGGCTAAAGCGGTAGTCCGAGATGTGGGAAGGGTAATGGGATTGCCTTATGGCTTTGTTGATGGAATTGCAAAGCTTATTCCTTTGGATTTAGGAATGACCCTTGAGCAAGCTTTAAAAGACGAGCCTATATTACAGTCTCGCTATGACACTCAAGAAGATGTAAAAACTCTATTGGATATGGCCTTGAGGCTTGAGGGAACTGTCCGTAACGTCGGTAAACATGCGGGAGGGGTGGTTATTTGTCCTTCGCTTTTAACCGACTTTGTGCCGATTTACTGTGAAGAAGGAACAAGCCAATTAGTTAGCCAGTTTGATAAAGATGATGTTGAAGCAGCGGGCTTGGTTAAATTTGACTTCTTAGGCTTAAGAAACCTCACGATTATTGACGCAGCCGTAAAAACGATTAATGAGCAGCGGGCAAAAGTTGGCGAAGATCCTATCAATATTCACCTTATTCCGCTGGATGATAAGCCAACCTTTGATTTATTAAAACGCTGTGAAACCACCGCGGTATTCCAGTTAGAGTCTCGAGGAATGAAAGACCTGGTTAGGCGTTTGCAACCTGACTGTTTTGAAGACATCGTGGCATTGGTGGCTTTATTTAGGCCGGGGCCTTTGCAATCCGGGATGGTAGACGACTTTATAAACCGTAAGCACGGCAGGGCAAAAGTAGAGTATCCTCATCCTGATACCGCTTCTATTTTAAAGCCTACTTACGGGATTATTTTGTACCAAGAGCAGGTGATGTTGATTCCTCAGGTTTTGGCGGGCTTTACCTTAGGCGGAGCAGACTTGCTGCGCCGTGCAATGGGTAAGAAAAAGCCTGAAGAAATGGCCAAGATGCGTGCAGTATTTGTTGATGGCTGTGCTAAAAACAATATCACTGCGGATTTGGCTAATAGCATTTTTGACTTGATGGAAAAGTTCGCAGGCTATGGATTTAACAAGTCTCACTCAGCGGCCTATGCTCTCGTTGCCTACCAAACTGCCTGGCTTAAAGCGCATTATCCCGCTGCATTTATGGCGGCAGTGCTCTCATCGGATATGGACAACACCGATAAGGTCGTGAGTTTTTTTGAGGACTGTGAATTAATTAAGCTTCAAGTTTTGCCTCCTGATATCAATGCAAGTGATTATCGATTTACCGCGGTAGACCGCACTATAGTCCAATATGGCTTGGGCGCAGTTAAAGGGGCGGGTGAAAACGCCATTGAATCGATTGTGGCTGAAAGGAAAACCAATGGCCCATTCCATGACTTGTTTGAGTTTTGTCGAAGAGTTGATTTACGCAAGGTAAACCGACGGGTATTGGAAGCTTTAATTTACTCTGGAGCAATGGACAAGCTTGGCCCTAGCCGTGAATCCTTGCTGGCCTCTTTGGATTTAGCTTTGCAAGCGGCCGACCAATATGATCGAGACCAGTCTAGCGGGCAGGATGATCTGTTCCAAGCTTTTGCTATGCCGGATGAATCTGCTGAAAAAGCTCAATTCATTGAAGTTAAGCATTTCTCAATGCGTCAGCGTTTATTACAGGAAAAGCAGGTGTTGGGGCTGTTTATTTCAGGGCATCCTTTAGATGAGCATCGGCAGGAATTCCGTAAAATGGGAATTCACAATATCAGTGCGCTACGTCCTACTGCTAAAAACAGCACTTTGCGCATAGCGGGTATTATCGGCTCCATTCGCAAAATCAAAACTAAACGCGGCAGCATGATGATGATTCTCACCTTAGAAGATCACTCAGGCAAAACCGATGTCACTTTATTTTCAGACGTATTTGAAAAGTATCATGCTCTGCTTCAGACCGATCAGATTGTCGTCATCGAGGCTGAGGTAAACCATGATGAGTATTCAGGAGGTTTGAGAGTTGCAGCGCGTGAAGTGCTTACTTTAGAAGAAGCCCGCGCCAAATGGGTCAAGTCACTTAGCCTGCGTTTAAATCGAGATCAGGCCGAGCAGGGCTTATTAAATCATTTGAACCATTTATTGAAACAATATCCCGGCAATTGTCCTGTGCAGTTTATTTACCGAACTGAAGAAGGCGAGGTGCTACTGCGCTCCAATAAAATCATGGTAAGACTTGAGGATAGCGTTTTAGGGGAACTTAAGCGCTTGCTCGGGGAAGACAATTCAGAGCTGCTGTTTTAGGCTAATTCATCATTTCAGTACAATTCCAGCGCAAAATAGATTAATCTCATCAGTAAATTATGACGATGTACATATTGGCTTAATTTTTTTTAAGAGGAAAATATTCAGTATTTCACTTACTCATATCGAGGTACTATATGGCATTTTCTGGACAAGAATTTTCAGCATCAGATAAGGTGGCGCCACAGCAAGAAGAACAAGCTGAAGGATCATCTTTTGAGGTTAAAGGACATCTTGGAGGGTCAGGTGCTCCATCAATTGATTCATCACTACAAGATGTGCTAAAGCCGCGGCCTAAAAGAAAAAGCATTAGCTTTCCTATACAATCTCCATTGATTACATTTTTTACCGGAATGATCCAACCATTAGCGAATGATCCTCTAGCTTACCCAGATAAGCCAATAGGTGAGGGAAAAGCTTGGGTGGGAACTGATGGGCTTGGAGTAGAGGCTGAAATATCAGGAGGATGTCAGTTTTCTGTTAATAAAACAGTTGGCGAGATCATGTCAAGAAAGGTAGAAAGAGCTGATAATGAACCACTCACCATCAATCATACATTTTATAACAGCCTAAATTCAGCACTAGGATTCCGTCTTCCAGAAGGCATCGATCTCAATAAATATATAGTCGAAACAATACAGTTTAAAGGGCCTCATGCTGAAGCGGGTGCAAGTGCCGATGCAACTCATATTGGCGCTGGGGGCGAAGCCAGCCTTGCTAGCGTGAGTATTTCCATACTCAGTCCTGATTATTCTGTCCGTTATACAGTTTTAGGACGAGTAGGAGGCTCAGCCGAAATTTCTTATTCTGCAAAAGAAGGAAAGAACATTACTAAGATAGGGCTTGGATTATGGGAGTTTTCAAGAGAGAGAGTGCTGACAGAGGAGAATATTGCAGCTAGCGCACGTGCACTTATCCAACAATCTGCTGTGGGTCGCCAACTTAATGAGCTTTATCAGCCTATCCATGAACCCAGGGCCGCAGCTTTAATGGAGCAGGCTTTATTAACCCAGGCCTCTTCTACCGAAAATGGGCAAAACCTAGGTAAGTATTTCCAAGGTGAAGCTGCCAATTCTAAGAAAAAAACAGTAAAAGCATTAGCGCCTCATCTAGGCAAAGAAGACCTTGACCTTTATGTCCAGAATTTTTTTACTGCTGAGAGTGCTTCTGTTAGTGAAGCGAGTGAAGCTAAGCCGGTTAATTTGGAATTAAGCGAGCAAGTTCAGGCAATAAAAGATTTATCTCGAGAAACTCTGAGCATTTTGGTTCAAGAGAAAAGTTCAGTTGAGGGCTTTGAGCGTGAGTCAGGCGTAATGAGAGCAAAAAGCCAGCTTGATGAGCTCCTGTCTAAACCCGATGCAAATATTCACGAAGTAATGGATAGCTATCACGCTTTGTGCACTCAGAAGCAAAAAGTTGCTTCTGCTCGGCGTGAATTTGATAGTATGGTACTTGCTGCCAGTAATATTGCAGATCTAAGTGGGTCCTTACTATCCATTTTTGGGCATAAAAAAGAGGCTCATCAGGTAAGGGCAATTGCCGATGCCGGTATAAAAATAGGAACAAGTATCGCTGCGCTTGCCGGATATGGTGCGCTTGCAGGTGTCATTTCCCCTTTAGGCGCTGCAACAATGATTGCAAGTGGGGTTGATCAGTTGATAAGCTTAAACTCAAAGCCGCAAGATATGAGTCTGGTATTATTAGAGGCAATAGGTGAGCTCTTTAATCAAATCAGTCAGATTCGCCAAGAAATGCATGAGCGCTTTGATAGAATCGAAAATGAACTACATGTGCATCGAAAAATTCTAAACCATTTAGCGGCAAGTATTGATCAAGTAAGCGCTAATACAGGAAGCCAGCATGCGCTCAGTATGATGATATATGCTGCTGCTACAAGAGATATTTCGGAATATTTGAAATCTTTACAAGCTGCTATTCGTCGAATAGCTACAAAGATAGAGGATGCAAAGATCCAAGAAGAATATACTAAAAGCATAGAGCCGATTGACAAGCTTCTGCACAAAGAAAGCATTGTTTTTGGCGATTTACAGGAAATCGCTGCGCATATTCGAACCCGCCTAATGGTTCACAAAGGTGAAGTGGTTGATATTTCCCGAGTTGAAGATTTGCCAATAGATTATTTCATCAGCCATTTATCGCGACTGAACCCACATGCTGTAGAGGGTGAGAGCTTAGCCAATCCTTTGCTATGGAGCTATATGGCTTTGGCAACAGCTGTTTTTTACAAGGAAGTTTATAAAGGTAACCAAAGAGTTTCCTATGCGAGCTGGACTAATCTGCAAGAAATTTTGAGATCAGGTTTGAATCTGCAAGATTTTTTTGCCGGCTTATCTCAGCTGCCTTATTCAGATTTAATTACCGGCTATAAACGCAGCCTTACTGATGTTATGGAAGCTTTGGATTTAGCACTTACTGAAGAAATGCGCAATAAAGTAAAAGCATTGGGGTTTTCTCTTAATCAAGCTGATCAAGACCGGCTTAAAATAGAATTAAAAGAGTTTAATCAAGAGCTTTCTATCTACACTGACTTCTGCGATGAGTTGAAAACAGATCAAGGGCCATACCGCTCCTGGTTTGATAGTTTTCATCTTCAACAAAATAAGGGTGTGCATAATTACAGCGGAGGATGGTTTAAACACAGCAGGTCAAGTTTCCCAAGACATTTGGGCGGGCCAGGTTTTAAATTTGCTGACAGAACCCATTATAGCATTGCTGAAGAAGCGGCCTATAAGAAGCGCCAGCTTGAACAAGTCAGCGATTTTAGGACAAGGCTAGTTGATGAGCGGCGTACAAGCCTTGCTGATGGTGCGTTAACCGAATTTAACTTGAGTTTATTTGGAAATGATCATTCTGCTAAACCCTATTTATTATTTATGTCTAATCCAAAGCTTCCTATGCTGCCTTTACCTGCTAATATCTTAACTTTCATTTTAGAGAAAGAGCCTGGTTTAAAGAAGTATTACCTTGCTGATCGTTTAGGTGAGGGCAAATTAAAATGCACTTACGAGATTGATTTTGAGTCAAAGTCAATGCGTATCAACTTTCAATTTATAAAAGATAATCAAAAGCAAATCAGTTCGAATAAATTTAAAAGAGCACAGCAGCCAGGTTTAGTAGGGTATTTGCCTGATAGTGATGCTCCATTATATTTTAATGAGCATCAAGTCATTCGTGATGGCAATTGCGGTTTTGTCACATTAGGCGCAAGCCGAGATGAAGTGGCCGATATTTTAATAAGTTTAGCTGAAGATCCTGCTGCAAGAGAGATGTTAATGGAGGAAATCCAAGAGTATCTGGCAACAGAGCCGTGGGAAGGACCATCTAATGAGGGGAAGGCTCATTTTGCAGCTATGCAGGCTTTAGGGGCTGATTTGCAGAATAATATCGTTCAAGTTCGCCACGCTTTTCCTGACATTGCAGAATCTACATTAGAAAGCGCCTTAACCTGGCTTGATGCAAATGGCAAAAACGAGGAAGCTTCTCACTTAAGAAGGTTGCATTCTGATTTGGCTGTAGAAACGACGGCATTTGAAAACTATGCAAAAAGAGAGGATGTGTTTATTGCTTATGCTAATAGGCTGCGTGATCCTGTAGAGCGTACATGGCTCGGCTATAAAAGCGCTACTTTGTATGCCAAAGCCAAAAGGATCACGCTTTATCTCTGGAAAGCATCGGAGCAAGCCAGGAATCATTTGGATTTGGTTGCCAGTCATATCCCCTTAGAGCCAAATGGTCAAATTATTCATGGTTTTCATACTGATAGGATGAGTCATTTTAATTTATTGACAGTACAGCCTTTGGCAGAGATTGCAGCAGCTTTAGAAATGCTGACCCCAAAAGAAACCGTAATTCAACTTTGCCAATTAGAACTTGGAGTGGATGTAGGAATATATTATCCTCGTTCACCTGCTGAAGGTCTATGGTATATGTGGACCGGCGGAAAATTTGCTGAAAGCCTTACCCCTGAATTCAAGTGTGAAAGCCGCGGTGGTGGATTATATTGGAATGAGTACTGGGCATACGTACCGGTAGTGCATAATGAACCCAAAAAAGGACTATTCCATCACTTAACTGATGTAGTGACGACATTCACAAGCCAAATAAAGAAAGAGGACTTGGCCGTAGTAAATGCATTGAACTATCAAAAGATAAAAGAAATTAGGGGCGAAGTTATCTCTAAAGTACTTCAGGATATGATGGCTCAAAATAATTTGCTGGAGCTGTCAAAGCGCTATAAAGCTTTTTGCGGGGCTTATTTTAATCTGGCAATTTGGTACAAGGCCTGCTTTATGGAATTTGTGCAATCGCCTCTATTAAAAGGCTGGTTTGATCAACTCATATCACCCAAGAACTTGAGTGTAAAATTATCAAGCTTGCCAGAACGCCGAAAATCAAATTTGCAGACAATGTTTCTATCTTGCCTGGATGCTGTTGAGGCCTTAGATGCTCTCACTACTGAAGAGATACGCAGAGTTAACCTGGTTGATGCTGATTCTGAAAAAGCCCCTTTTTATAAGCAAGCCTTAAGGGTTTTACAAGAAACCAGCGATCATCTTAGGCCGAATGCACAAACTGAGGCGGCAGCAAATGAGCATGAGGCTTACACTGCTCGGCAAGAAATGCATAATTTATTCAACCTTGTGCAGAGTAACATTGATATTATGACCCCAGAGCGACTAGCTGTATTCCGCCAACAGTTAGCAGTTGTTGAAGCTGAGATGCGTAGGATGGGCTTGCTGATTGGAGATGGGCCTCGCGCAGCAGCTGGCACAGCATTGGTAATCGGCCAAGCTCGCCAAGAACCTATGGAAGTTGTCGAGCCGAAACCTTAATTTTAATGGGTTGACGCCATAGTAGATAGACGGCCCGTTAAAAGAAACGGGCCTTTCTGATAAAAGTGACAATGGTTTTATTATTTCTCTAAATATTGAATTTTCCCGGGAACATCTTTCCACTCATCAGCATCAGCCGGGGCATCTTTTTTCAAAGTGATATTGGGCCAGACTTTTGACATCTCATCATTAATCTTTAAAAGCTGTTCTTGCTCGGTAGGCACATCGTCAGCCGACATAATGGCGTTAACTGGGCATTCCGGCT
The DNA here is from genome assembly GCA_029256015.1 of Gammaproteobacteria bacterium. Classification (GTDB taxonomy): domain Bacteria; phylum Pseudomonadota; class Gammaproteobacteria; order Francisellales; family CACEW01; genus JAQSYQ01. The sequence goes on from JAQSYQ010000003.1 coordinate 99,089, forward strand.
CGCATAGAGCGCAGTCTATGCATTCATCAGGGTTAATGGCCAGCATATTGGGGCCTTCATAAAAACAGTTGACCGGGCAGACTTCTACACAGTCGGTGTATCTGCATTTGATACAGGATTCAGTCACGACAAATGCCATATTTATTTACTCCTTAATTGGCTGCTGATTTAACCAATTGTTTAACTTGTCCTTTTCTTGTGGCGATAAGAATAACCCTAATTTGCTGCGACGCCAAATAATATCATCCAAAGTGCGGGCCCATTCGGTCTCTATCATAAACCTCACTTCTTTTTCATACAGTCCGGCTCCAAAATGCAGGCCTAAGTCTTGTAAAGATTGAGCATGCTTTAAAAGCTCATGACAGCGAGAGCCATAAGCATTAGCCAAGCGATTTACTAGGTCTTTAGGGAGCCAGGGATAAGCTTTTTCAAGCTGAGAGCAAAATGCGTTAAAGTTGCCGCAGTCTCCGCCGGGCAGTGGGCTGTATGCAGTCCAAGCTTTGCCCATTTTAGGGAAATAGAGCTGTAGTTGCTCTAAGGCGTGCTCAGCCAATTTCCGGTATGTGGTGACCTTGCCTCCAAATATAGAAAGCACGGGCAGCTTGCCTTCTTTATCATGGACTTCAAGACTATAGTCTCGGGTGACCTTTTTGGGGTCGCCATGCATATCGCTTTGCAATGGCCTGACTCCAGCATAGCTCCAAATAATTTGCTTGGGAGAAATTGAGTATTGAAAATACGCATTGACGGCATTGCAAAGATAATCTTGTTCTTCAGGGCTACAGGATAACTGGCTTGGGTCCCCTTGATAGTCAATATCGGTTGTGCCAATTAGGCTAAATTGATTCTGATAAGGAATAACGAAAATCACTCGATTATCACTGTTCTGCAAAATATAGGCCTGATCGCCTTCATAAATTTTGGGCGCAACGATATGGCTGCCTTTTACCAAGCGGACATGATGGCGAGTTTCCAGACTAAAGTCTTGGATAATTTTATCGACCCAGGGGCCTGAAGCATTGATAAGGGCTTTGGCATAAAAACTCTTTTCTTGATTATGTTGATCCATCACTTTAATTAACCAGCAGTCTTGTTCTTGGCTAGCGCTAATCACTTTATGCCTAGTTAAAATTGCGGCGCCATTGGCTTTGGCCTGCAAGGCGTTAGCAACCACTAACCTGGCATCATCCACTCTGGCATCGGAATATTCAAAGGCTTTTTTATACTTCGGTTTTAACGGATTGTTAGGATGATCAGACAACCGAAGCGCTTTTGATTTAGGTAGGCTTTGCTTGATATTTAAATGGTCATATAAAAACAAACCAAGTCTTATCATCCAGGCCGGTCTTAAGAATTCGTTATGGGGCATAATAAATCGCAGGGGATGCACAAGCTGGGGTGCAACTTTTAGTAAAACATCACGCTCAATCAAGGCTTCTCTGACTAAGCGAAATTCATAGTATTCTAAATAGCGAAGGCCGCCATGAATTAATTTGCTGCTGCTGGATGAGGTGTGGCTGGCCAAATCGTCCTGCTCGCAAAGCGCAACCGAAAGCTTTCTTCCGGCAGCATCGGCAGCAATGCCGCAGCCATTAACTCCTCCGCCTATAATAAATAAATCATAAACCTGCTTTGTCATGAGATTCCCTAATCTTTTTATTCTTTATATATTAGAATGTTTTTAATAGAAATGTATGTGGGATACAAAGTATGGCGGAATATTTGCTGGCAATTGATCAGGGTACCACAAGCACCAGGGCAATTGTGTTTGATGATAAGGGTAATGCGGTAGGCCAGTCTCAAAAAGCCTTGCCTAACTATTTTCCTAAAGATGGTTGGGTCGAGCATGATCCTGAAACAATATGGCGCGATGTGGTCAGTGTATGCCGAGATGCTTTGTTTCACTGCAATTTAGAAGCCGGCCAAATAAAAGGAATTGGCATTACCAATCAACGTGAAACCAGTATAGTTTGGGAGCGTAAAACAGGAAAAGCCATTTACCCTGCGATAGTCTGGCAGGACAGACGATGTGCTGAGTTTTGCCAGAACTTAAAAAGCCAAGGCTTGGAGCAAAGCGTACAGGCGAAAACGGGGCTATTGCTAGATTCTTATTTTTCAGCCACTAAAGTTCGATGGATACTGGAAAACGTAAAAGGCGCGCGTGAGCAAGCTGAAAAGGGCGAGCTGGCTTTTGGTACGATTGATTGTTTCTTGTTGTGGAGATTAACAGGTGGCAAAGTGCATGCCACAGATGCTACCAATGCTTCTCGAACCTTATTATTTAATATTCATACTCAGGCTTGGGATAAAGAGCTATTAAAGATTTTCGATATTCCGGAATCTATGTTGCCTACGGTGAAGAATTGCAGCGATAACTTTGGCTTAAGTCAAAAGGATTTGCTAGGGTCTGAAGTTCCCATTACAGGAATCGCGGGAGATCAGCAGGCAGCAACCATAGGCCAGGCCTGTTTTAAACCAGGTATGATAAAAAGTACCTATGGCACAGGAGCCTTTATCGTATTGAATACCGGTGAAAAGGCAATTCAGTCCACGCAAAGACTATTAACGACAGTAGCTTATCGGTTTAACAACAAGCCTACTTATGCGCTGGAGGGCAGCATATTTGTTGCGGGCGCAGTGATGCAGTGGCTGCGTGATAACATTCATATGTTCAAAGAATCCAAAGACAGTCAGGCTTTGGCAGAATCTGTGCCCGATACTCATGGGGTCTATTTTATTCCGGCATTTACGGGTCTTGGTGCGCCATATTGGGAGCCAAATGTGAGAGGTGCGATTATGGGCTTAACCCGCGAAAGCAATATCGCCCATATCACAAGAGCTGCCTTGGAGTCGGTTTGCTATCAAACCAAAGATTTGCTTTCCGCCATGTTAGAAGAGGGTGGAGTTGAAAGCGCTAAGCTTAGAGTAGATGGAGGAATGGTGGCGAATGACTGGCTCTGTCAATTTTTAGCTGATATGTTAGATATTGAAGTGGAACGCCCTAAAATCATTGAAACCACTGCATTGGGAGCGGCTTATTTGGCTGGCCTTCAAGTCGGGATTTTTAAGGATTTAGACGATATCACCAAACTTTGGCAAAAAGATAAAGATTTTCAGTCTGATATGGATTCAGAAAAAAGAAACCGCTTGTATCAAGGCTGGCACAAAGCGGTTTCTTGTTTGCTTAACCCTGTTCCATAGCAGGGGAATGGTCTGGGTTTCTTAAATGAGAATGGGCTTGGTTAAAAGGGGTGGCATCAATAGGATGGCCTATGCTACTCACGACAGGGCCACAATTTCCTTGAAAACAAGCAAAGATTTTCAATTGAAGGTTTTCTGATGGATTATGAGTGATCGCCTTTGCAGCTGAATGGCAAACTAAGTCACTTAGCACCTTTGGATCAGAGTTGCCTTGACTAATCCAAATAGGGGTGGGGACCCAGGCGTCAGCATTTCCGATGGCATAACCAGTGCCTGTTGCATTAATAGCAGCATAGTCTACCTCTCCTGAAATGCTGCAATTGAGGCCTGCCCAGGTACTTGGTTGCATGTAGCTCACACTAAAATTAGGATAAATTCCATTAATAGTTGGACCGTCTGCCTTGCTCGCAGTTGCAACAGCAGCCACAGTTAATAGCTTCAGCAATGAAGGGTTCACAGATGCTTTCTTATTCCGCATAACTATTCTCCTTATTGATTGGATTTGGCAAAATTGCCAAGCTTTTATAATAACAATCTAAGGAGTTAGCTTAAAGCCGATCACAAAAAAGCCCAGGCATGCTGGGCTTAAAACTCGCGATTGTAGGAGGGCTTAAAGCTCGCGATCGTAGGAGGGCTTATAGCTTGCTTGTGCTTTATTGCCTCCTTGCTCTGTATTCATATTGTCTTTTAGAGCGGTAACAGTCGTGCCATAGACGATAGCTTCTGGTGTGCAGTCTCCTTTGTAGCAAGCTCTAACTCCGACCATAAGAGGCTCTTTGGACTTAGCAACCGGTTCAACTAATGAGCGGCAAAAGTCGTTAGCATCAAAATGACCCTCCTTGTCGCTGCTTAGCCTAATATGGGGGTTAAATTTACTCCAAGTGCCTAGAGGTAATCCAATTTTGCCATTTGTTCTGACAAACACTTCGTCGACCGGTCCAATAATTCCACATCTTTCAGTTGCCCAAGCCACTCCTTTGCGGGGCTGCTCTCCCAAGCTAAAGTTGCCTATTCCGGTAATCTCGGGCCCATAAGCATTGCCTCTGGCAAAAACGGATGTAATTAAAGTCATTAGTACAAGTAATCCATTTGTCATATCCAGTTCTCCTTCTTATTAGGTGTAGCCATCTTGCCACAGGCTAATCATAGGCCTGCTAGTTGCTGGCCGCAATCTGCTTGTAATTCAGTATTTTTCAATATTTTCCTTGCATTGAGCGGGGTATTTTAATAGAATAGCGCCCGCTCTCCTTGCCTTTACCCAATGTAGAAGCGTGGAAGGCTTATCATAAACCGATAATCCATAAGGAGTTTTTATCAATGCGTCATTATGAAGTGTTATTTATGGTGCACCCTGATCAATC